>UQIG01000020.1 GCA_900541135.1 uncultured Collinsella sp. | reverse complement strand
CGAGATTCGCCTTAGTCTCGTGGGCTCGGAGATGTGTATAAGAGACAGGCTTGATGAGGTGCTGCATCAGATCGCCGTCGTAGTTGGCGGTCTTATGCTGCATGATGGCGGCCATGCGCTCCAGGCCCATACCCGTATCGAGGTTGCGATGCGGCAGCTCCGGCATGGAGCCGTCCTCCTGGCGGTCGTACTGGGTAAAGACGAGGTTCCAGAACTCCAGGAAGCGGTCGCAGTCGCAGCCAGGCTTGCAGTCGGGGCTGCCGCAGCCGACCTCCTCGCCCATATCAAAGTAGATCTCAGAGCACGGACCGCAGGGGCCGGTGGGGCCAGCGGCCCAGAAGTTGTCGTCCTCGCCCAGGCGAGAGATGTGATCCTCGGCAACGCCCAGGGAGCGCCACACATCGTGGGTCTCGTCGTCCTCGGTAAAGACGGTGAAGTACAGGCGGTCGAGCGGCAGTTTGAACTCCTTGGTAATGAGCTCAAAGGCCCAAGCGCAGGCCTGCTGCTTGGAGACGCCGCCAAAGGAGAAGTCGCCGAGCATCTCGAAGAAGGACAGGTGACGGCCGTCCTCGCCGATGCAATCGATGTCGTTGGTGCGGACGCACTTCTGGCAGGAGATAGCGCCGATCTCCTTCATGGTCTTCTTGCCCTGGTAGTACTCCTTAAACTGGTTCATGCCGGCGTTGGCAAGCAGCAGCGAAGGATCGTCGGGGACGAGGGACGAAGAAGGATAGAGCTTAAGACCGCGCTCCTCAAAGAAGTTGAGGAACTTGGAGCGGATCTCGGCCGTAGTCATTGACGGGTAGTCAGCACTCATAGAGGGAATCTCCTCGGTTTCACATCGAAACAGTTCAAACGTAACGATATTACCATCCCACCGCGCAAGTGCAAAAAAGAGGGCCGGCACAATGCCGGCCCTTCAGCGAAATTGCATGTTAGCGCGTATGAATATTAATCCGAATTACCCCGCTAGTTGTCATCATCGTCCAAGGAGCCGTCGATGCCGGTATTGGTATCGTCGTCCGAGTTGGAATCATCCTCTTTGGCAAAGGGGTTCTTGAAGAAGCCCGTGGCATCAGGCTGCAGACCAGAGAGCTTAATCCAGGGATTATCGAGCTCGGGCTTGGGCATGGCCTTGGCCTCGGGCGCAGTCTCGTTGCCGATGAGCTCGGACTCGTAGATGAAAGCGTCGTCGCCGAGCGCGTCGTAGGCGGCGACCGGATTGCCATCGGCATCGCGGTACGGTGTGCCCTTAAACACGGCGCCGTCATAGGCCACAAGCTGGCGGCCGGTCTCATTCTCAAAATAGTACACGAAGATACCCTTGAGGGCCGCACACAGCGGGATGGCAATAATCATGCCGATGGGACCCATGAGTGCCGAGCCAATAACGAGCGCCGTGAGGCTCATGATGGGATGCACCTGCACCGAGCTCTGCATGACCTTAGGCGAAATCACGTTATCGGTGACGTTTTGCGCCACCATCGTCACGATGAGCGTCCATAACGCCAACATGGGACTGAACATGAAGCCGAGAACCGTGGCGATTGCTGCGCTCACCCAGGGACCGACGACCGGAACCAAATGCATGATGCCGGTAAAGATAGCCATGAGCGCCGCATACGGATGACCGATGATCATAAAACCGATAAAGGCGAGGAAACCACCGCAGATGGACGTCACGACCATACCGCGCATGTAGCCGCCGACAGAGCGAGAAAGGATGGCGACCATAAAGCGGTACGAGGTCTCCTTCTCCTGACCGATGATGGTGCAGACCTCGTGGTGCATGCGAGGGTAGTCGCAGGCCATCCAGTACGCAAGCACCAGACCAAGGAAGATCGCGAACAACTGCGAGGCCGTATTAGTGATGAGCGGGAACACACCGCGGCCAAGCTCGGCAGCGATCT
Organism: uncultured Collinsella sp.; assembly: GCA_900541135.1. Lineage (GTDB taxonomy): Bacteria > Actinomycetota > Coriobacteriia > Coriobacteriales > Coriobacteriaceae > Collinsella. The sequence goes on along the minus strand of UQIG01000020.1, from coordinate 36,060 downwards.
GAGACACATACTTCGATGCCACGGCAACTAGCGACGAAAGATTATCGTCCAAATACTCCTTGAGCGGCGTGTTGTTGAGCGTCTTGGCATGCGAGATCATCTCATTGAGGTCGCCACCCGCAACACGAAGCTGCTCGGGCAGGCGGCTCAGGACTTCCATGATCTGACCAAAGAGAATCGGCGACAAGATGCAAACGACACCGACGAGCACGGCAACAACAACAATAAGCGCGACAAGCGAACCGATGCCGCGATTCACGCCATGGTGCTCGAGCCAGTTGGTGATCGGGGACATCACAAAGGCAATGATGGAACCAACGGCGAGAAACTCGATAACCGGGGCCAGGATGCCCATAAGGTTAAAGATGACAGCGGCGATGACAATGCAGCCGACAACAGCCCAAATGCGAAGCGTCAGAATGCGGGTGTCGCGCAGCACGCGATCGGTTTGTTGGGGGTGCTCACTCATGAACGAATCATCACTCCGTCGGGGTCGATCTTGTCCTGAATCTTCTTAAGCGTGCGGCGAAGCAGACGCGAAACCTGCACCTGAGAAATACCCAGCTTCTTGGCGATCTCGATCTGGGTCATGCCCTTCACAAAGCGCAGCTCGATCACCTCGCGCTCGCGCGGCGAGAAATCACGGATGGCTTCCTCGATCACTAGGCGGTCATCGGTAAAGTCGAGCTCGTTGTCGTCGTCGGCGTAACGGTCGAGAATCGAAGGGGCATCGTCGGAATCGGACGCACCAGGAGCCTCGATGGGCACCGAGGTATAGGCCGAAGACGATTCCATAGCCTCGAGGACCTCATCGACAGTCACATCTAGATACTCAGCGATCTCCTCAACCTTGGGCGAACGCTGCAGCTCGTTGGTAAGTTTGTCAGTAGCCTGGTTGACCTTGGCCGAGAGCTCCTGCAGACGACGCGGTACGCGCACACTCCAGCCCTTGTCGCGAAAATGGCGTTTGATCTCGCCCAGGATAGTGGGTGTCGCAAACGTCGTGAACTCGAGTCCGCGCTCGGGATCAAAACGGTCGATAGCCTTGAGCAAGCCCAGATAGCCGACCTGCATGAGGTCGTCGAGCGGCTCGCCGCGATTCTTAAATTTGTTGGCAAGAAACCTTACCAGGTTCATATGGGACATGACGAGCTGCTCACGGGCGTCCGGATCACCGGTCTCCTTGTAACGACGAAACAGCTCGCGGGTTTTCTCCTTGTCCCAAGCGGTCTTGCCGCTCCGGGAACGTTCGGTCATATTAGATATCCGCCTTGAGGTCGAGGGAAAGCGTCAGGGGCGCCGTAGTCTTTTCGTAGGAGTCGCACACGCTCGCGAGGATGAGCTCGGCATACACCGCAGCCTGGTCGTCTTCATCGACCGTAGCCTGGTCGCCAAAGGTAATAGTCATGCCAACGTGGGTCTCATCGACAGCGAATTTGATGGTGATGTCATCGCAGTCGACCGCGGTGCAACCAAAGATGAAAGCCTCCTCAGCAGCCATGCGGATGTCCTCGATGCGATCGACAGACATAGAGCACAGGGCACCAACGTTAGCTGCCGTCATGCGCACAAGGCGAGCGAGACGCGGGTCACCGGCAACGGTCAGCGTGATAGGGCAGGTTGCTTCGCTACTCATCGCAGGACTCCTCAGAGGTCTCGGCGGGCGTATAGGTGTAATACTGAGCCGGCTTGGATACAGACTTCTGACCATCATCGTCGCCCGCGGCGGCCTCGTCCTCGCCAATTAGGACGCGCTCGGTAGGCTGCTCGGCCTCCGCAGCGGCAGCGGCGAGCTTGCGATCGGCGTCGGCTGCAGGAGCCTTCACCTTATTGAAGAGCTTCTGCACAGCACCGGCGGCAGAGTCGGTCACGCTCGACACAGCATTGCTGGCCTCGGCCATGCTGCCCGTAACCTCGGAAATGTCGCGAACCACGGCTTCGACCTCTACGAGATTGGAGGTAAGGGCATCAACTGCCGTCTTGCTCGACTTAAGCAGCGGCTCCATCTGGGCAAGCGCCGGCGTAAGCTCATCGACAGCGCCATCGAGCTTTGCCACCACAGGCTGAGCCTCGGCGATGGTGTTGTTGAGGTCGTTCACGGTCTTATCGAGCGAGTCGACAACATTGCGGGTCTTGCGCAGGGTAAGCGCGAGCTCAGCGATGGCCCACACGCCGGCAACGGCGAGCAGCAGCAGGGCGATTTGAATGGGACTCATACAAGCCTCCCGGAAGAATCGAAATACAGACGCTTTTCATGGTACCCCAAAGGGGACCGAACATGCCAAGAGCAGCAACGTGGGACAAAATTATCAGCAGCTACCTCGGTGCATTCCCGCTGCGGTCGCGTTCGCTTTGCTCTACGCGCCACTCTTCCCAGCCGCGCCCGGCAGGCTGCCAAAATGCACCGCGTTCCAAGCCTTCGGGCAAATAGCGCTGATCGACCCAGCCTTCGGGATAATCATGTGGATACTTATACACACCGTATTCATCGCTGCCCGGGCGATGGCGATCGCGCAGATAACTCGGCACCTCGCGAAGCCCACTAGAATGGATATCGGCCAGCGCCGCATCGATCGAAGCCTCACACGCGTTGGATTTTGGCGCCAAGCACACATAGAGTGCAGCCTGAGCCAGGTTAATGCGGCACTCGGGATAGCCAATGACCTCGGCAGACTTAAACGCGGCATGCGCCACCAAAAGCGCCTGCGGGTCGGCGTTGCCAACATCCTCAGAAGCGTGAATCATAATGCGGCGAGCGATAAACTTAGGATCCTCCCCAGCATCGATCATGCGCGCGAGCCAATAGATCGTGGCATCGGGGTCACTACCGCGCATGGACTTGATGAACGCACTGATGATGTCGTAGTGCATGTCGCCGTTTTTGTCATACGTAAAGCCGCGACGCGGGTTGGCAATCTTCACGTCATCCACGGTGATGGGATAGCGCTCCCCCGCCGCAGGCGCTGGCGTTCCCTCGGTATCGGGACGCGTGACGGCAATCTCGCTCGCAAGCTCGAGCGTCGTGAGCGCCGAGCGAGCGTCACCCGCTGCCAGCGTGCAGATGGTCTTGACCGTATCCTCATCGGCCGAGAACTTTCCGTTCAAGCCCTGTGGTGCCTCGAGCGCACGCTCAATAAGCGTGGCGATATCCTCATCCTTCAGATGTTCAAGCTCCACCACGCGCCCGCGCGACAACAGTGCCGAGTTGACCTCAAAGTACGGGTTCTCTGTCGTAGCGCCAATCATAATGACGGTACGGTTCTCAACTGCATGCAGCAGGGCATCCTGCTGCGACTTAGAGAAGCGGTGAATCTCATCGATGAATAGAATGGTGCGGCGGTCGTACGTATTCAGGCGCGTCTTGGCCTCATCAATCACACGACGCAGGTCCTTCACGGTACCCGTGACGGCGCTGACCTCAACAAACTCGCTCTTGGTATGGCTGGCGATAATGTGGGCCAGCGTCGTCTTACCCGTACCGGCCGGCCCGTACAGAATCACGCTCGAAAGCACATCGTGCTCGATCGCGGCACGCAACCATGAGCCCTTACCGACGGCCTTTTGCTGACCCACATACTCGTCGAGCGAATTGGGGCGCATGCGCACCGCAAGCGGCGCATTCTGAAAGGAACGCTCACGCGTCGAAGCAGAAAAAAGGTCGTCCATAGCCATCCCGTGCATCAATCAAAAACGTTTTCAACTAACCAGTATACCGAAAGGATACGAACTACCGTTCGTTAATATAGGTGCGATGCGGAAACTTTAGACCCGGGAACAGCTTGCTCGTCAGCTCGCAGAAATAACCGTCCGTCATGCTCGCGATGTAATCCACCACGGCTTGATCCTTGTCGTCCTGCCAGGCATAAGTGCGATCGTAGTAGGAAAGCTGCTGCTCGATGCGCGAAATATGGTGCTTAAAGATGTAAGAGGACTCGTCGCCACTGTTTAGATCCCGCAGGCAACGGTCGTAGAGCTTTTCGAACGCCTCGCGCAGCTCCACCTCGGAATCGCCTTCGATACCGCCCTTGCTATAGATCTTCTCGTAGTTCTCGCGCTTGGCTCGGCGGATTTCCTCAAACAGGTCCTCGCTCATCTCGATGCGCGGCTTGCCATAGCTGTGCTCGACGATATCGACAGAGGCATGCGTGAGAATCCAACTGTTGTATGCACCGCCCAGGTCATCGTCAAAGGCGTCGGGTGACAGCAGGCCTGCCGCAATGGCGTCTTGGCGATCGCGACCGACGTAGGCGAGGATATCCGAGATGCGAACCACGCAGCCCTCGAGCGTCATGGGACGCAGATGCTCAATTGCGTTATAGCCCGTGGCAATGCAATCCTCAACCGTCTGGTCAAACTGGTCAAAGGAGCCCATGTCCGAGAGCTCAAACACACGCTGCTCGTACTCGCCGTTATGGCATAGCACCCCGTCGAGCGTCTGGAGCGACACGTTGCGGCCATACAGCGCATCGAGCACGCGGACCGACTGCACGTTATGGAAAAAATAACGCCCCGTACGCTCATGATAGATATCGTTGAGGAAGCGCTCGCCGGCATGGCCGAAAGGCGTGTGTCCCAAGTCGTGACCCAGGCCAATCGCCTCAATCAGATCGCAATTGAGCCCTAGGGCGCGACCGATATCGCGCGCAATGCGGGAGACGAGCTGCACGTGCAAACCGCGGCGTGAGAGATCGTCGTTGCTGCGGAAGCTAAAGACCTGCGTTTTGCCTGCATAACGGGTGTACGCCGGAAGATGAAGTATCTTTTCGGTATCGCGCATAAACGCCGGACGCATAAGCGTGCCTTTGTCGGCGGCGCGATCAATACGACGAATGACCTGATCGTCGTTGCAACGATACGGGTTGACATAGCCCGAAGCACGATCGGCAGCAATGCGCTCGACAAGTTCGGGCGACAACGCCGAGGGAATACGGTCCATGCGCGCCTTAATGACGGCCGTTTCTTGGTTAGTTGCCATGGCATGCTCCTTAAAAAGGATGCGCAATCGGTTACAAAGTGCAGCCCACGACCTCGATTATGGCAAAAATCGGCACTAAAAACGGGAGCAATGGCAGGGAGCGCGATTTTGCGATGAGGCAAGCGACGGCAAGGGTCAGGAGCGCAACCGCAAACGCGACAACGCCGCCCAGGGGATCGAAGGTACAAAGGGCAAAGAGTGCCTTGACGTCCCCCATGCCAATGCCAGGAGCGTGGCGAACTCTACGCCAGAGCGACTCGGTAAGCACAAGGCCAAGGTAGACGATGACCGCAAGACCGGCGTGGTCAAGCGCTGTGTTCAAACCGAGGTCGAGCCAAACGCCCGCCAACGCCGCCACGGCACATGCGCCGGCAAGCCCATTGGGAAACCGTCGCTCTCGGGCATCAATTGCCACGCCGGCAAAGATACAAATCCAAAACGGGATATAGGCCATCGGACTCCTCCTCGAGCTGCATCGCAAAAGCAAAAACCACCACAAAGGTGCCTGTCCCCTTTGCGGTAGTTTTGGTGGTAGTTATTTGGCGCCTTGCATGACCTCGTCGAGGGTGACGTTTACGGCATGCTGGGTAGGAACCCAGTCGACCTTCAGGAACAGCGCGGCAACCGTGATGGGGATATAGCTGAACATAAAGATCGGGAAGGTAAACAGGTTGGTCACCAGGCGCCACTTTTGTGCGCAGTGAATATGCTTGTACTCAAAGATGGTCGTGAGCAGCGCCAGGATAAAGAAGGTCTGGTACATCATCGCAAAGGTCATAATGAGCGAAGCGGCACACGCCTGCATCTCAACTTCGGTAGCCAAGAAGCCGTGCGAAAGGCCGCCCACGATGAGGAACGTGGCATTGGCGAGCATCGAGATCAAAGACAGCAGCATGCCCGGGGCGATCGTCATGAACATGTCGTAGGCGGCAAAGCGGCGATAGCGGAACATCGACTTGACAAGATGCTTGCCGTAGGTAAAGAACACCTGGTAAAAGCCCTTGGTCCAGCGCATACGCTGCTTCCAGGATGCCTTGAACGTCACGGGTTGCTCGTCAAAAAACTCCGCCGGCGCATAGCCAATGCGAATGCCGTGAATGGCGCAGAACGTAGTGAACTGGATATCCTCGGTCAGCGTGTGGAACTGCCAGCCGTGCATGCCCTCGATAACGCTGGCGGAGATAAGGTAGCCCGATCCCGAGACAGCGCAGGAAGTCCTGCAGATATTGCGCGCGTTGTTGAGAAAGCGCGCCTCGCGCAGATACCAGGTAGCATTAGCTGCCGAGATCCACGAGCTGCCGAAGTTCTTGGAGTTGCGATAGCTCGTGACCACATGGAATCCCTGGTCAAAGGCGTCGTTCATCTTAGACACGTAATCGCGGGAGATGACGTTGTCGGCATCGAAGATGAAGTAGCCCTCAAACGTGTCGGGATACTCGTTGAGAATGCGATCGAAACCAAAGTCCATGACCCAGCTCTTGCCCTTGCGAGCGAGGTCATTACGCTCGTAAACAATGGCACCGGCCTCGCGCGCGAGCTGCGCGGTGTTGTCGGTGCAGGCATCGGCGACCACGAAGACCTCGATAAGCTCGGACGGATAATCCTGGTCCTTGATGGAGCGAACGAGGTTGGCAATCACGGCCTCCTCGTTATGTGCCGCAATAAAGAAAGCATAGCGATGGAGTTTTTTTGCCTTGGGAGGCGCGACCTCGCCACGAAGAGCGCCAATGACAAAGAAGACCACCTGGTACAGAAAGCAGACCGTGAGCAGCGTGACAACAATCTGGTTGAAGATCACGATGGGTGTGTTGGTTTGTAAAAAGGCGAGCATGCAGGCTCCCAGCAACGCGTTACGTAAACAACCGTATATCTTACCGCAGGCTTACCGAGTTCAAGAAACCACCTAATACTGGCTAGGCTTCGAGCAGACCGAGCTGCGGGACGATTTCGTCGCCAGCGGCAGTACGGCCGAGCGAACGCGGGGCCAGATCATCCAGAACCGCCGCAAGATCCCACGGTAGCTCATCACGGCACTCAATGCGCTCCCCCGTCACGGGATGATCGAATGCCACGCGCCAGGAATGCAGGAACTGCCTGGTCAGGCCCTGGTCAGCGCGCGCATCGCACTTGCCGTAAAGCGGATCGCCCACGCAGGCGTGGTTGATATGGCGCATATGCACGCGAATCTGATGTGTGCGGCCCGTAAATAGGTGGCACTCGACGAGGGTATAGCCGTCGTCAAAACGCGTGGAATCGAAGCGCTCGAGGACCTTAAAGGTCGTAATGGCCTGGCGTGCAAAGGGATCATCGGAAACCGCCATCTTCACGCGGTCCCGCGTAGAACGGGCGATACCGGTATTGATAGTGCCCTCGTCCATGGCAATGTGACCGTGAACAAGCGTAATGTAGCGGCGGTCGAGCGTGCGCGTACGGATAAGATTTTGGAGCGCGCGCTGGGTATCGTCGTCTTTAGCCGCGAGCATAAGGCCCGAGGTATCGCGATCCAGACGATGCACGATGCCGGGGCGGTCCTCGCCCTGAACGGTGCCCAGATGGTCGATACCGCAGTGATAGACCAGGGCATTCGCAAGCGTACCGCTCTCATGACCATGCGCAGGATGGCACACCAGGCCACGCTGCTTAGAGAGCACGATGAGATAGTCGTCCTCATAGCGAATGTCGAGCGGGATGGCCTCGGGAATCACGTCGGTCGGATCGTGCGGCTCGGGCAAGTCAACCGAGATGCGGTCGCCGGCGCGCACGGCATACTTTTTTGACAGGCAGGTCTCGCCGTTGACGGCAACGGCGCCGCCTTCGATCAGATGTGCACAGGCAGAGCGCGTAGGGCAGCCGTCATTGGCACCCAGATAGGCATCGAGACGCTGGCCAGCGCAATCGTCAGCAACAAGGATATGGATGTCGGCCATTAGCGCTCATTCCTTTCGCGAATCTTGCGGGCACGCTCCCCACGCTGCTTGGCTTTGCGCTTGGCGCGGGCCTCATCACGGGCATTGAGCTCGGCAGTCGCATCGACTTCGCGGGCAGCAGGGCTCAAGAACATGTAGCCGATGAGGGCAAGCACGACGCCTACGGTGATGCCAATATCGGCCACGTTAAAGACAGGGAAGTCGATGAAAGTGGTGGCAATAAAATCGGTCACAAAGCCAAAGGCCAAACGATCGATAGCGTTGCCGATAGCACCGCCCGCAACCATCGCCATGCCCACAACCTCAAGATGGGCGAGCTGGGGTGCACGAACGAGGTACACGGCAATAGCGATAATGACCGCCAACGCCAGCACGGCAAACGCGATGCCATGCCCCTCGCCCATGCTAAAGGCAGCACCGATATTGCGGACAAACATAAAGTCGATGACACCGGGGATGACAGTCACATGCAAAGCTTCGCCCACGGCACGAACCGCAAGCTTGGTCAGCTGGTCAACAAGCAACACAGCCAGCGCCACCCCACCAGCAACACCCAACCGCCAACGCAAAGGCGGCGTCATATCCCCAGCACGACCCAAATCAATCCCCTACCCTCAAGAACATCGAATTACATTTAACGCAAGTAATCATCTTATAGTGACAAACGCCAAACCCGCAGCATATTCACCAACGCTAGCGAAATAACCAGCTAAAAACGAAAGCGGCATTCCGAAAAACAGAATGCCGCTTGGACTTGACAAAAGTTGACGTTGGGGACGTTCTTGTTTGACAGTCGTTTAAGAACGTCCCCAACGGTTAGTTCAGCGCTTCGGCACAACGCTTGCAGATATGCGCGTGGCCGTTGTACTCGCCGACGGTGGTGCGATAGTTCCAGCAACGGTCGCAGCACTCGCCCTCGGCAGCATCAATGCAGACGGAGAGCTCCTCGCCCTGAGTCAGCTCAACATCGGAGACGATGTAGAACTCGGCCAGATCGACGGCCTTATCACCGGTCAGCAGCGCGTACATCTCGGCGGGAACGACCGCCTTGACGCGGACCTGCTGGCTCTTAGTAAAGGTGCCGGCAGAACGGGCATCCTCAAGGGCCTTGGTCACGGAGCTACGGAGCTCGAGCGAAGCCTCGAGCACGCCCTCAAACTCATTGGCCTCGTCGACCGTGATGGGCGACTTGTACCAATCGAGCAGCGCGGCGTACTTCTGGTGGTCGACGCAGCCGGCGGGCGCATATGCCATGGCCTCATCGACCGTGTAGGACAGGATCGGCTGCAGGTCGCGCATGAGCATCGAGAAGAGCTCGGCCAGCACGGTCTGGGCGCTGCGGCGCTCGAGCGAGCCGGGCTTGTCGCAGTACAGACGGTCCTTCAGGGCGTCGAGATACACGTTGGAAAGCTCGGTAACCACAAAGTCGTAGAGCGCACGGTAGGCGCGCGGGAACTCATAGCTGGCGTAGGCGTCGTCGACCTCGGCCTGGACCTGGGTCAGACGGGCAACCATAAGCTTGTCGAGCGGCAGCAAGTCGGCAAAGGCGACGCCGTCGGTCTCGGGCTCAAACTGACCCTCGAGCTCGGACAGCAGGAAGCGCAGCGTGTTGCGGAAACGACGGTAGGCATCGGACGTACGAGCGAGAATCTCGTGGTCGATGGACACGTCGGAGCTGGTATCGACGGAGGCAACCCACAGGCGGATGATGTCGGCGCCCATCTCGTCGCAGACCTTGTTGGGGTCGATGACGTTGCCGAGCGACTTGGACATCTTGCGGCCCTGGCCATCGAGCGTGAAGCCCTGAGAGACGACCGCCTTGTACGGAGCATGGCCGTTGGCACCCACCGAGGTGAGCAGCGAGCTCTGGAACCAACCGCGGTGCTGGTCGGAGCCCTCGAGGTACACATCCGCCGGATACTCCAGCTCGGGACGGTACTCGCAGACGGCCTTCCAGGAGACGCCGGAATCCCACCACACGTCGAGGATGTCCTTATCGGCCTTGAGGTGATGGCCGCCGCACTTGGGGCAGACGCAGGCCTCGCCCAGGTAGCTCTCGGGAGCGTCGGTGAACCAGGCGTCGGAGCCCTTCTCGTGGAAGAGCTTGATGACGGCGTCGAGTGTGGCGTCGTTCATGACCTTCTCGCCGCAGTCGGCGCAGGTGTAGCTGGGGATAGGCACGCCCCAGTTGCGCTGACGGCTGATGCACCAGTCGGGACGCTGCTCGACCATGGCGCCGATGCGGTTGGCGGCGTGAGCCGGATACCACTTGACGTTCTCGCGAACCTCCTTGCCAGCCTGCTCACGCAAACCGGTCTTGTCCATAGAGACAAACCACTGGTCGGTAGCACGGAAGAGCACCGGGTGCTTGCAGCGCCAGCAGTGCGGATAGCTGTGCGTGATCTTCTTCTCGAGGACTAGGGTACCGCGCTCGCGCAGGAACTCGATGATGTGCGGGTTGGCCTCATCGGTGTCCATACCGCTGAAGGGGCCACCGGTGCCAAACTCCTCGCCGGTGTAGAACTTGCCGTCGTCATCGACCGGCATGCAGATGTCGGTGATGCCCTCCTTGAGGCAGGCAAAGTAGTCGTCGACGCCGTGACCGGGCGAGTTGTGGACGATACCGGTACCGTCATCGACACCGACGTAATCGGCCAACAGTGCCACGCCCTCAACACCGTCAAAGATCGGCTGCTTATAGTGAATGCGATGGAAGGTCTCGGCGGGAACCACATAGGGCTTGCCGTCGACCACAACCGGGGTGTACTCCCAGCCAAACTCCTCGCAGCACTTGGGAGCCAGGTCCTCGAGCATGACCTCGGCGCGGTCGTCGTGCTCAACGGCGACGTAGGCGGCACCGGGCTTGAGAGAAACTGCCTGGTCGGAGGGGATGGTCCACGGCGTGGTCGTCCAGATGATAAAGTCGACCGGGCCGTCGAAGTTCTCGAGACCGGCGGGCTTGGAGGTCATCTCAAAGCGCACGAAGATGGACGGGCTCGTCTCGTCGGAGTACTCGATCTCAGCCTCGGCCAGCGCGGTGTGGCAGTGCTTGCACCAGTGGACGGGCTTGTGGCCGCGATAGATCATGCCCTTGTCGAACATGGCCTTGAAGACCTCAATGTCGGCGGCGTCATGCTGGTGATAGAGCGTCAGATACGGGTTGTCCCAGTCGCCAAGCACGCCAAGGCGACGGAAGCCAGCCTTCTGGAGCTCGATGTTCTCGACAGCGAACTTGTTGCAAAGCTCGCGGATCTTAGCCGTGGAGGTCTGGTTGAACTTCTCGGTGCCGAGCTTCTCCTCGACCTTATGTTCGATCGGCTGACCGTGGCAGTCCCAACCGGGAACATAGGGAACCTCATAGCCCTGCATCATCCAGTAACGGTTGATCATGTCCTTGGAGATCTTGTTCATGGCGTGGCCGATGTGGATCGGGCCGTTGGCGTACGGAGGGCCGTCGTGCAGCACGAACTTCTTGTGACCCTCGTTCTTCTTTAGAACTTGCTCGTAGACCTTGTTGTCCTGCCAGTCCTTGAGTCGCTTTGGCTCGGACTTGGAAAGACCGGCACGCATGGGAAATCCGGTTTTGGGCAGATTCATCGTCTGCTTGTACTCGTTTGCCACGGTACCCCTTTCTTGTCATGGGCGCGCACGCCCTCTGGGCACCAAAAAAGCGCCCGTCCCTACAAGCTGGGACGAAGCGCCACAAAACGGACAGTCTGTCCGTAAAAGCTCTTCGCTTAACCACCCAGCTTAGATGCCCTCGCTCGCGTCGCCGCGCGCTCGCATCCGTTACTCGGCTGGTCTGTATCGACGACCATCTCGGCGATGTCTACTAAGACGAACCTGCGCGGCACGTCCGTTGGGACCGCAGCTCCGGGGTGATTTTCATCGGTCGCATGCACGGGTTCTCAGCGCTCCCCGCTCTCTGTAGCATGCGGACGGCCGACTACTCGTCCCCATCAACGCTTATGCGGAGTATGCTAGCACGTTCAGCGCCGGCGAAAAACCCTCAACACTGGTTTTATACGTTCGAAATTTCTCGCGGCTGTGGACCTTCTCTTGGAGCAAAATACCTGAAAGCACTTTATCGAACGAAAGAAGGTTGCTATGCGCACGATTGGAATGAGCGACTACACCGTTGGCGAGGATTGTTTTACCGAGTTGCCCGCCGCACTGGCAGAGTACGGAGCGACCAAGGTCGCCATCATCGGCGGCAAGCGAGCCCTGGCTGCGGCGCTGCCGGGCATCGAGGCTGCGCTGGCAGGCACCGACGTCGAGATTCTGGAGACGCGCGTCTACGGCACCAACAGCACGCGCGCCAATATCGCCAAGGTCGTGAACTCCCCTGCCTGCCAGGAGGCTGATGTTCTTATCGCCTGCGGCGGCGGCAAGGCGCTCGACACCGTCAAGACGGCAGCCATCGAGCTCAAGAAGATCGTCTTCACCGTCCCGACGATCTGTTCCAACTGCTCGGCCGCGACCGCCATTGCCGTCGTGTACAACGACGACGGCTCGCTCGAAGGATATTCGTACCCCAACCGACCTGCGCATATCTTCATCAACCCCAAGATTATCGCCGAAGCTCCGGCGGAGTACTTCTGGGCCGGCGTGGGCGATGCCCTGTCCAAGCAGCCCGAGGTCGAATACGCCACGAGCGCCGGTAATTTGGAGCATACCGCCGGTCTTGGCCTGGCACTCGCCCACACCTGCTCCGAGCCGCTGTTTACTTATGGCGTCCAGGGTCTTGAGGACGTGCGCCGGAATCTGTCGAGCGAGGCCGTCAAGCAGATCGCGCTCGACATCGTGGTCAACACGGGCTATGTCTCGAACCTGACCAACCAAAACGATTACTACTACAACTCGAGCGTGGCGCACGCGTTCTACAATGCGACGTGCAGCATTCCGCGCGAGGGAACCTATCTGCACGGTGAGGTCGTGAGCCTGGGCGTGCTCGTGCTGTTTGCCTATACGGGCGATACCGAGAGCCTTGAACGCTACGCCGCCTTTAACAAGCAGATGGGCCTGCCCGTAACGCTTGAGCAGGTCGGACTTTCCGAGGCCGACATCCCTGCCCTGTGCGAATACGCACACGCCACCAACGAGTGGAAGCAAGGCAACCCGGAGCCCTTCACCGACGAAAAGTTCGCCGCCGCCATCAAGGCCGCCAACGCCTACGGCCACACGCTCTAGGCCTAGCCCAAAACCACCACAAGGGAGCAGTGCCCTTGTGGTGGTTTTTTATTGCTCCAGCATGCTGGGGTCGAACTCGCTAGCTGGTATAACGCGATAGCCGTGACGCAGCAACAGATCAACGAAGACGCCGTTGCCCGCGGTGAGCGTACCGCTAAAGGTACCGTCGTAGATGCGACCCGCGCCGCACGAGGGACTGCGGTCCTGCAAGACGCACGCAGCAATCTCGGACGGGCCGCCCGCCTGCTCGCACATATCGAGCGCACGTTGAGCGCCCAGGCGAAACTCGCGATCGACCGAGGCACCCTCGCAGGTACGGACCTCGCCGTTCACAATCTCGGACGGCCTGCGCGGCGTGGGCAGGCCGCCAAAGACCTCAGGGCACACCAAGAGGACCTCGGTCCCCGTACGCTCGCAGGCCTCGACCAACTCGCGATGATAGTTGTCGAGCCCGTTATACTTGCAGCTCTCGCCCATCAAGCAGGCACTCACCACGATCTTCATTTCCATCCCCCTCAAGCAAAACGCCCCATTTGAGAAAGCTGCTCAAATGGGGCGTCGGCGTTTACTGGCTCGGCCGCGGCTTTACTGCTGCTTGGGCATCAGCGGATTCTCGCGCGTGAGGAGGTTCATGAACTCCTCGCCCGTGATCGTCTCCTTCTTGTACAGATAACGAGCCAGCTCGTGGAGCTTGAACTTGTTTTCCTTGAGGATCTGCAGGGCGCGGTCGTGCGCATCCTCAATCAACTTGGCGACAATTGCGTCCACACGCTCGGCCGTACCGGGGGCGCAGGTGAGCGACGTGTCCTGGTTAAGGTACGCATTCTGAACGGTACCGAGCGCCATCATGCCAAACTCGTCGGACATACCAAAGCGCGTCACCATGTTACGGGCGAGCTTGGTGGCCTGCTCGATATCGTTGGCGGCGCCGGTCGTCATCTCACCAAAGATGAGCTCCTCGGCTGCACGGCCACCGCAATAGACGGCGAGCTTGTCCAGGACCTCCTGACGTGTGGTCAGGAAGCGCTCATCCTCCTCGACCTGCATGGTGTAGCCCAGAGCACCGCTCGTGCGCGGCACGATGGTGATCTTCGTGACCGGCGCAGAGCCCTTCTGGCGAGCGGCAACGATGGCATGGCCGATCTCGTGATAAGAAACGACCTGCTTCTCGTGGTCGGACAGCACCGTGGACTTACGCTGTTGGCCGGCAATGACGACCTCCACCGACTCCTCGAAGTCGTCCTGGGTTGCACGCTTGCGACCCTCGCGAACGGCGCGCAGGGCGCCCTCGTTGATGATATTGGCCAGGTCGGCGCCCGAGGCACCGGGCGTGGCGCGGGCAATCGCGGTCAGGTCGATCGGCGGCTCGGTCTTCACGCTCTTGGCATGCAGCTCGAGGATGTTCTTGCGGCCGGTCAGATCGGGCAGCTCGACGGGGATGCGGCGGTCAAAACGACCGGGGCGCAGTAGAGCGGGATCGAGACTGTCGGGGCGGTTGGTGGCAGCAAGGACGACGATGCCCTTGTGGTTATCGAAGCCGTCCATCTCGGTCAGCAACTGATTGAGCGTCTGCTCGCGCTCGTCGTTGCCGCTAAAGCCGCCGCCATCGCGCTTCTTACCGATGGTATCGATCTCATCGATAAAGACGATACACGGGGCCTTTTCCTTGGCCTGCTTAAACAGGTCACGAACCTTAGCAGCGCCGCGACCAACAAACATCTCAACGAACTCAGAGCCCGAAATGCTAAAGAACGGAACACCGGCCTCGCCGGCAACAGCCTTGGCAAGCAGGGTCTTACCGGTACCCGGAGGGCCAACAAGGAGAGCACCGCGCGGCAGCTTGGCGCCGATCTCCTCGTAGCGCTGCGGCTTCTCCAGAAAGTCGACGACCTCCTTGAGAGATTCCTTGGCCTCTTCCTGGCCGGCGACGTCCTTAAAGGTCACGCCCACGTCCTTGGAGGCGATCACGCGCGCGCCGGACTTACCCAGTCCGCCGCCGCCAAAACCGCCGCCGCCAAAGTTCATCGACGGGCCGTCATCGCCCATAGCCTTCTTCATGCGGCGGTTGAGCCACCAACCGATGAGGAAGAAAATCGCCATGGGAAGAATGAGTGTGAGCAGGTAGTAGGTCATCAAACCCGAGTTCTTATCGGGAACGACCGACTCCAGCGAAGCGCCAGACTCAAGCACGCGATCGGTAAAGCCCGCATCGTTCGGCACACCGGTCGTCTTATAGGCGATGTTCTCGTCCTCGCCCTTCTTGGTGTAATAAATCGAGTAATCGTCCGTGTTGTACTCGACCTTGTCGACACTCTTCTTATCGAGGGCTTTGACAAACGTCGAGTAATCGGTCTTCGTAATCTGCTGCGTGTGACCGATGTTGGGGAACAGAACGGTCGAGAGCACGAGGTAGACGACGAAGGCGATGAGCACGTAGAGGATCATATTCCGTCTACGCTTGTTGTCATCCATCTCCATCTGCTTGAACTCCATCTACTGGGGTTGATAATGGTTTCTAGAATACCCAACCCGAGCGGTGATAAACCGACGCCGGGCACGAAAGGACAGAGATGGCATCACTGTAAGTCGGCAAGGTTCAAATCTATACGGGAGACGGCAAGGGCAAGACGAAGGCTGCTTTGGGGCGCGAGAGGATGTCGAGGAACTGATTGCGATAAAGCCCGCCACCACGGAGCTCGTGCTAACCGGCCGCGGGCTGCTGCCGCTGGCCGACCTCGCCGACCTGGTCACAGAAATGCGCCCCGTCAAACACTACTTCGACGAAGGCCTCTTAGCCCGCCAAGGCATCGAATACTAATTGATCCGAAGGGGACGGAGGAAAACGGATCATCGACATCGCGACGGAGAGCAATGATCCATTTTCCTCCGCCCCAAGGGATCATTAGGCGGTGGCGCGGCCAAGCCAGTTGCCGCTGTGGTGGTAGATGGTGAACATCGTGGCGGTGATGAGCCAGGTTACGGGGTAGACCAGCAGCAGGTGCTCGAGCGACGGATCGAAGGGCATGATCGCAAACACCCAAATCACTCTGAGTACGACGGTGCCAAAGATGGTGACCATCATAGGCTGCAGACTCACGCCGGCGCCGCGGATGGAACCCGAGGCGTTCTCGATAATCGAAAAAATCGCATAGAACGGCGCAATGAAATGGAGGATAGTCGTGGTGTACGCCGAAATCGAAGCATCGTCGACAAACAAACGCGACAGCGGGCCCGAGAACACCAGCAGCACGGCAGACAGGCCACCAATGAGCATAAACGACAGCACGAGCGACGTATGGTAGCCCTTGCGCATGCGCTCGTAGTTGCGCGCGCCAAAGTTCTGCGCCGAGAACGTAGTGATCGATACGCCGAGCGCCTCGGTCACCATCCAGATAATGCCATCCAGGCGCCCAGATAGACCCCAAGCAGTCGTGACATCGGCGCCAAACGAATTAACCGACACCTGGATCAGCACGTTCGAGATCGAATAGGCAGCCGATTGAAAACCGAGTGGCAGACCACACGAGATCATACTCTTGCAAATACCGCGATCGATGCCGAGCTTAGATAGCGAAAGACGCCATGCACCCGGAGCGCGCAACATGCGCAACACGATCATCGTGGCGTTGGAGCAAATGGTCAGCGCCACCGCGATGCCGCAGCCCAGAGCCTCCATATGAAGCACGGCAACGAAGATGACATCCAGCACCGCATTAACAAGGCAGCCGGAAGCGATAATCACAGCAGGCCCGCGTGTGTCGCCCACGGCGCGCAGCAGTGCCGTTCCCATATTGAGCAGCAGCGCCGCAACCATGGCGGCAAAATAGCAACGAGCATAGGCCACGCCCTCGGCCAAAAGTTCATGCGGAGTGTTCATAAGCACCAGCATGGGCTCAACGAACACTATGCCAAGAATCGAGAAAATGATACCGCCCACCAGCGCGAGCGTCATGGCCGTATGGACCGAACGGCTCAGTCGCTCATCATCGTGCTGACCAAAATACTGACCGGTAATGACCGCGCAGCCGGCGCCGACGCCAACGCAAAAGCCAATGCAGAGCTCGGTGAGCACCATCGTAGCTTGAATGCCACCTAGCGCGAGCTTGCCGCCAAACTGGCCGACGATATAGGTACCGATAAGCGTGTAGGCCTGCTGAAAAAACGAACTAAAAAAGATGGGAACGCACAGCGAAAGCAGCTGCTGCCAAATAACACCCTGCGTTACATCGATAGCCGTAGATTTCTTAGCCACACGCCCTCCCCAAAAGCGTACGTCAACCGACAAAACAGTAATTAAAGACCTAAGCTAATAGCAGCTTAGCACCGACCGACGTCGACCGAAACACCCCGAGTCAGAGCCCGGTGCAAACTATCTGCCTAGTGATACAGCCCCGGCTGGTAGTGATACTCGTTGCTCACGTGCGGGCACAGCTGCCAAAAGGCGACAGCACTTGCCGCGGCCACGTTAAGCGAATCGACCCCGTGCGCCATCGGAATGCGCACGGCTCGGTCGCAGCCAGCAATGGTCTTGGCGCCTAAGCCAGCACCCTCGGTGCCCATAAAGATTGCCAGGCGGTCAATCTCCTGCAGCGCGGGATCGTCCAACGACACCGAATCATCCGTCAACGCCATCGCGGCACACGAAAAGCCGGCATCGTGCAGCGCCGCCAGCCCATCATGCGGCCATACGCGCGCCTCGCTGCCAATGCGTGTCCAGGGCACCTGGAACACCGTGCCCATGCTCACGCGGGCCGAGCGACGGTACAGCGGATCGCAGCACGTCGGACTGACCAAAATACCGTCGACATTGAGCGCAGCCGCCGAGCGGAAAATCGCGCCGACGTTGGTGTGGTCGACAATGCCCTCGAGCACGCACACGCGCACCGGGCGCTCCCCCGCCGCCTCGACGACGCCACCCAAGAACTCGGCTACCGGAATCTGACGCGGGCGACGGAACGCCGC
Organism: uncultured Collinsella sp.; assembly: GCA_900541135.1. Lineage (GTDB taxonomy): Bacteria > Actinomycetota > Coriobacteriia > Coriobacteriales > Coriobacteriaceae > Collinsella. Next base: position 18,006 of record UQIG01000020.1, on the reverse strand, counting down.
GAGCGCACCGCGCGTCACGTTAAAGCCCGTCAGCTGCTCCATAAGCTCCATCGAGGCCACGAACACGGGAACCGGGCCCGCACCTTCGCGTACCGCCAGGCGCTCAAACAGCGGCATCATCTGGTCGAGCCAGCGTTCGCCCAAAAGAAAGCTCACCGGCTCGTATCCGGCACGCACTGCGCGCTCGATAACCTTGGCACTCTCGGCGATAAAGATGCCCTTTTGCGGCTCCAGCACGCAGCGCAGCTCACGCTCGGTCAGTCGCACGTAGGCATCAAGCCGCTCGTCCTCGAGCGAATCGATTCGCAGCACCTCAACGGCATCAGTCATAGCAGCCTGCCCGCACCTTTCTTTGCAGCACCTATACAAATATCGGGGCAACGCCATGCGCTGCCCCGCCACTCATTCCAACCCGATAATACCGAAGGGATATTCGGGTTTACGCCTCAACGCGACGATACGTCACGAACTCATAATCGAGACCCTCGTCACCCTCGCCCGCGGCAATCGTGGCAACACCGCCACGCCGCGCAATCTCCCACGCGGGATCGGCATCCAGATCGGGAAAGTACGTATCCACGTCATGGATGCAATGGTCGTGCGTGACCTCGGCCTCGGTGCAATACGGCAAAAATTGCCGATACACCTCGCCGCCGCCAATCACCCACGCAACGGGCTCATCGGCCACGGCGGCCAAGGCCTCGTCAACGCTATATACCACGTCGACGCCCTCGGCAGCAAAGCTCTCGTCGCGGGTGAGTACGATATTGCGACGGTTCTTAAGCGGACGCCCGCCGGGAAAACTCAGCAGCGTCTTACGTCCCATAATGACCGGACAGCCTTTGGTGCACGCCACAAAATGGCGCATGTCGGCACGGTTGGACACGACCATGTCACCCTCGCACCCAATACCCCAGTCATCGCACACGGCGACAATGGCAGAAAGCTTACACGTCATGCGCGTCACCTACACCGCAATGGGGATGTTCTTGACCTGCGGGCCGTGCTCATAGCCCTCGACGATCAGATCATCGGTCGTAAACGCGTAGAAATCATGCACATCGGGGTTGAGCGTTACCTTGGGAGCCGCAAACTGCGGACGCTCGATAAGCTCGCGGACGATATCGACATGACGGTCGTAAATATGGGCATCGGCGATCACGTGCAGCAGCTCGCCAGCGATCATATCGACCGACTGCGCGACCATCATCAGCAAAATGGCATACTGGCACACATTCCAGTTGTTCGCGGCCAAAATGTCCTGGCTACGCTGGTTGAGAATCATGTTGAGCGTCGGTTTGTCATCCTGCGGGCGCTGCGTCACGTTATACGTCACGCTGTAGGCGCACGGATACAGGTGCATCTCGGACAGATCGCTAAACACATAGGTGTTCGTCATAATGCGGCGGCTGTACGGCGTGTTCTTAAGGTCGTACAGCACGCGGTCCATCTGGTCAAAGTCACCCTCGGCATAATGGCTCTTCTGCCCAATCTGATACCCGTAGGCCTTGCCGATGGAACCGGTCTCGTCGGCCCACTCATCCCAGATATGGCTGTTGAGGTCATGCACGTTATTGGACTTCTTCTGATAGATCCATAGGATCTCGTCCATGGCAGATTTGAGAGCCGTACGACGCAGGGTAAGAGCCGGAAACTCCTCACGCAGGTCGTAGCGGGCCGTGACACCAAAGTTTTTAATGGTATAGGCAGGGGTGCCGTCCTCCCACACCGGGCGGACCTTTTGGCCTTCGGTGGTGGTGCCATGTTCCAAAATATCGCGACACATGGTTACAAACTGTTGATCAGCCTTGCTCATTGACCCTCCCGTCAGTAGCCTATTGGCGATTTTATTGTAGCCCAGGCGCACGCGGCCCCACAGCCCAAACATAAGCCCTCATTTTCTGACATATGCTAAAAATGCCTTGCGTCCAACGACCAACGCGCTATTCTATTGTTGACATATGTCAGATAAGGAGTGCGTATGGCAGGAAGACGCGAGAAACTGCGCCGCGTCGGGATCATCCCCGAATATCGCGGTTTTATCCCCGATGGCCTGGCGAGCGGCGACGCCATCGACATGACGGTCGACGAACTCGAAGTCCTGCGCCTGTGCGACCTGGAAGGCCTTAACCAAGAGGCAGTCGCACAGCAGATGGGTATTGCGCGCGCCACGGTGGCGGCAATCTGCAGCCGCGCGCATCGCAAGGTGGCAAGCGCGCTGGTCAACGGACGAGCGCTCATCATCAAAGGCGGCAATATCGTGTACTCCCCCATCACCACGACGACGGCCGCATGGCCAGCAAAGGAGATCGGCACCATGAGGGTGGCAACCACGTACGACAACGGCAACATCTTTATGCACTTTGGCCGCAGCGAGCAGTTCAAGATCTACGACATTCAGGACGGCAAGGTGCTCAACGAACAGGTCGTGGGCACCGGCAGCACCGGCCACGGTGCCCTTGCGGGCCTGCTCGCCAACGGTGGCGTGGATGCGCTCATCTGCGGCGGCATCGGCGGTGGCGCTATCAACGCGCTTGCCCAAGCCGGCATCACGGTATACGCAGGTGCCCAGGGCAGCTGCGACGCTTGCGTCGAGGCCCTTATCGCCGGCACGCTCGCACAGAACGGCGAGGCCACGTGCGGCTGCCACGGCCATGACCACGACCACGCCCACGAACACGGCGAGTCCTGCAGCTGCCACGACCATCACGAGCACGAGGGCCACGAGGGCTGCAGCTGCCACTAACGGCACGACACCGCGAGCTCGGGGTGCGACGCCGAACGCAACCCAACAATCAAAGCCAACAACAAAGGCCACCCGGTAGCTTCCGAGTGGCCTTTGCCATATCAAGCTGGAATTACAGCCCTATTTCTTATTACGCATCTGCGCTTCCATCTGGCGCAGCAGCTCCATATCGGACTTGGGACCGCCCGTACCCAGGCCGCCCATGCCGCCCAGACCCATAGCGTCCAGGCCAGGGATATTTGGCATGCGCATCTTCTTGCCCTTCTTTCCCTTTTTGCCCTTTTTGCCGCCGGCCTGTGCCTGATTGGCTATCGTGCGCATGCGGCCCATCATCTTGTTCATCTCGCCCCACTGCTTCATAAGGCTATTGACCTCGGTGGGGGTCACACCGGCGCCCTTGGCAATGCGGGCACGGCGCTGGCCGTTGATGATGGAGGGACGCAGGCGCTCCTCCTTGGTCATCGACATGATGATGGCCTCGTTCTTATCGAAGATGCCCTCGTCCAGGTTGCCGCCCATCTGGTTGAGCGCGCGCTGGCCGCCGGGAAGCATACCCAGAATGCCCTTCATGCCGCCCATCTTCTTGACGGCCTTCATCTGGTCGAGCATATCGTTCATGGTAAAGCCCTCGCGCAGCATACGCTCGGCAGCCTCAAGCTGCTCTGCATCGGCTGCCTCCTGGGCCTTCTCGATAATGCCGACAACATCGCCCATGCCCAGAATGCGCTTGGCCATGCGATCGGGATAGAACGGCTCAAGCGAATCGGGTTTCTCGCCCATGCTCACAAACTTGATGGGCTTACCGGTCACCTGACGCACCGAAAGTGCGCCGCCGCCACGGGCATCGCCGTCGAGCTTGGAGATGATCACACCGTCAAAGTCGGTGCGCTCGGCGAAGGTCGAGACGACGTTGACGATGTCCTGGCCGGTCATGGCGTCGACGACCATCAGCACCTGGTCGGGCTTGACGGCCTTCTTGATGTCGACGGCCTCCTGCATCATCTGCTCGTCGATCTGAAGACGACCGGCGGTATCGACGATGACCACGTCACGCAGGTGGTCGACGGCCTCTTGGATGGCGCCCTTGGCAATATCGACCGGGTGCGCTCCGTCACCGCGGAAGACCGGCACGCCGATCTCGCCACCGAGCGTGGCCAGCTGGTCGGCAGCGGCGGGACGGTAGACGTCGCACGCGGCGAGCAGCGGCGAGCGGCCCTGCTTCTTGAGCAGGTAGGCCAGCTTTACGGCCGCCGTGGTCTTACCGGAGCCCTGCAAGCCCACGAGCATGATGACATTGGGAATGCGGTTGCTAAAGACGAGTTTGCTCTCGGTTGAGCCGAGCATCTCGGTGAGCTCGTCGAGCACGATCTTGACGACGTTTTGCGCCGGCGACAGCGACTCCATGACCTCGGCGGTCATGCAGCGCTCCTTGGTCTTGGCGACGAACTCCTTGACGACCTTAAAGTTAACGTCGGCCTCGAGCAGCGCCATGCGAATATCGCGCATGGCCGAGGTAATATCGGCCTCGGTCAGCTTACCCTTACCGCGCAGGCGGTCAAATGTGTCGTTGAGGCGATCGCTCAGGGAATCAAACACTGGTTACTCCTTAGTTGGACTCGCCCACCAGGGCGCGGCAGAAATCTTTGGCGTTAAACTCCTGCAGGTCATCAACCTGCTCGCCCACGCCGATGCGCAGGATCGGGAGCTTGAGCTTCTCGGCCACGGCCATGGCGATACCGCCCTTAGCCGTGCCGTCGAGCTTAGTCATGATAATACCGTCCAGGCCCAGCGCCTCGTTAAACTCGAGCGCCTGGTTCAGACCGTTCTGACCAGTGGCGGCATCGATCACAAGCACGACCGAGACCGGCATGGGGCCGGCGGCCATATTGGCGGCGCGCTTACGGGTCACATTGACCACCTTGGCGAGCTCACGCATGAGCTCGGGGCTCGTGTGCAAACGGCCGGCGGTATCGATGAGCACCAGGTCGCTGCCGCGCTTATCGGCCTCGTCGAGCACGTCATAGCACACGCTCGCCGGATCGGAGCCCCGGTCGCGCTTGATAACCGGTACGCCGGCACGCTGGCCCCACACATCGAGCTGCTCGATGGCGGCGGCGCGGAAGGTGTCGGCCGAACCGATCACCACGTTCTTGCCGCGGGCGGCCATGGCGCTCGCAATCTTGCCGACCGTGGTGGTCTTGCCGGCGCCGTTGATGCCGACAAACAGCACGCAGCTCGGCGAATCGGAAAACGGGTCGCGCTCAACAGGCACAAAATGGCCCTCGAGCTGCTCGGCCAGGGCGCGGCGAAGCTGCGGGGCGGTCTTAAGGTTCTTCTTGGCAGCGGCGTCACGCAGGTCATCGGAGACCTGAATGGCGACCTCGGCACCCATGTCACCCATAACGAGGGTGTCCTCAAGGTCCTCCCAAAAATCCTCGTCGACCTCACCGCCAAAGTAGAAGACCTCGTTAAGGGCCTCGCGGCTGCGCTCAAGTCCGCGCGAGAGAGCGTCAAAGAATCCCATTATGCATTCACGACCTTTCCGGTTTCGCGATCGAGTTTTTGCGAGACGACGCGACTGACGCCGTCGGCTTGCATCGAGACGCCGTAGAGAACGTCAGCATCCTCCATAGTACGGCGCTGATGCGAGATTACCAAGAGCTGCGTATCGGAACGCAGCACATCGAGGGCGCCGATGAGCTTGGACAGGTTGGCGTCGTCGAGCGCCGCCTCGACCTCGTCCAGCACATAGAACGGCACCGTGCGCGTACGGTATACGGCAAAGAGCAGAGCGAGCGCCGTCAGGCTCTTCTCGCCACCGGACATGAGCATCATCTTGGTGATACGCTTGCCGCGCGGCTGCGCCACGACCTCAATGCCCGTCTCGGCAGGATGCTCGGGATCGGTCATCTCAAGGTGAGCCTGACCACCCGGGAAGAGCATGGCGAAGATCTCGCGGAAGTTCGCGTCGACCTTCTCAAACGTCACCAGGAACGCCTTGCGCATCTTGCGGTCAATCGCCACGGTGATCTTGGTGAGCGCCTTGCGCGCGCTCTCCAGATCGGCCAGTTGCTCCTCGATGTAATCGGCGCGGCGCTTGAGCTGCTCGTACTCCTCCATGGCAACCTGGTTCACGGGGCCCAGATTGTTGATTTGGCGCACGAGTTGGTTGAGCTCGCGCTCGGCAGCGTCACGATCGGTGGGCGCCGGCAGCATGAGCGCTTCCTCGAGCACCGTGGTGCCGTCGGCGGTGATGGCCTTAATGGCAGCCTCTACCTGCACCTCGAGCTTGCCGCGTGCGACCTTGAACTCGTTTTGCGTCGCCGTGGCAGCATCGACCCGCTCCTTGGCGCGGGCGACCTCGGTCTTGGCGTCCTCGATGGTCTTCTTGAGCGAAGCCGAGTCCGCCTCCTCAAGCGTTGCCTGATCGCGCAAGCGCGCAGCCCAGTCCGAGGCGCGCTCCAACAGGGCAGAATAGCGCTCGTGCATGGGATCGACGCGAAGGCGCAGCAGCTCAAGCGAGCGCGAGGCCTGGCGTGTTCCGTGGATACGGCGGTCGATGCCTTCCAGGCGATGCTCAAGATCGGGCACGCGGCCCTTCAGCGAACGCAGGCGCTCGCTCGTCTGGGCCAGGCGCACCTTAGCATCGGCGAGCTTGCCGGCTGCCTCGGAATCATCACGGCGCACGCGATCGAGCTCATCATTGGCCTCGGCAATCTGCAAGCCTAAGTCGCTCGCCTGCGCACGGGACTCGTCACGCGAACGAGTGAGCTCGTCCACGCGCGGACGTGCGGCACGAACGGCCTCTGCGGCCTGCTCGCGGCGCTTGGAAATGCGCACGCGCTCGACCTCGGCATTGTTGGCACTCTGCTCCAGGCGGCCAATCTCAGAGAGCAGCGAGCGGCGCTCGCCCTCAAGACGGGCAATCTCGCCGGCGGCATCGCCCTCGGCGGCGCGCGCCTCCTCGACGGCCGCATTGGCCTCGACGACCTGATCAGAAACATGCTCAAACGCGGCAGTAAGATCGGGCTCCAGGCCCTCCAGCTCGCGGATACGACGCTTGCGCTCCAGAGCGCCCGAAGCCTCGCCGGCATCAAGCCCCACGCGAACCAGGCCGCCGCAGGCAACACGTGCGCCATCGGGAGTCACATAGGTCACGCCATCAACGACCGGCGCGGACAGCGCACAAGGCAAGTCATCGACCACGTAATAGCCGCCAAGCAAGGCCTCGACGACCGGACCGTAGCCGGCACGCACGGACAGGCGATCAACAAGACGGGTACCGGCGGCGCCCTCGGCGGCCGCAGAGCCGCTCACACTGCGCGCCACCAGCAGCGCCTCACCCGAGGCCTTCTTCTGGTCCAGGGCAGCGCGACCGGCACGCTCAAGTGCGGCAGTGTTATCGAACAGCAGGGCATCGATATCGCCGGCGAGCAGCTGCTCAACCAGGCCCTCAAGCTCACGCGGTGCCTCGAGTACATCGCCCAGACGGCCCGAAACATCATCGCCCAGCGCGCCCACCAGACGGCTTACGAGCGGCGAGCTGTCGGCCATGCGAGCATCGAGCTTCTTTTGGCTCGCGAGCTCCGAGCGCACCTCGGACAGCTTGTTGCGCGCCTCGCTCTCGCGGGCACGCAGGTCCTTGAGGGCAGCGCGTGCCGTCTCGGTGGCCTCGCGCGCATCGCTCTGGGCCTGACGAGCCGCCTCAAGGGCGCTCTCAAGCTCCTCAGCACGGTCGCGGCGGCTCTCAAGCGATGCCGTGACCTCCTCGAGCTGCTCATCGATCTGCTCCAGGCGCGAGGCATACATGTTGTCCTCGACCTCGGCATTGGAAAGCGAATCCTTTACCTTGGCAAGCTCGAGCGCGGCGTTATCGGCCACACGCTGCACATCGCGCTGCTCGCGCGTAAGCTGCGAAATCTGGTTGTCGAGCGCCACGCGACGCTCGTGAAGCTCGGCGGCGGCAGGACCGGCGGCGTCAACGTCCTCCTGGGCCTGCATATGCGCGCCGGTCACTTCCTCGAGTTGGGCACGCGCATCCTCGAGCTCCTCGACCACGCGACGGCGCTGATGCTCGGAGCTCGAGATCTGGCCGCGCATGTCGGACAGGCGCGACACCATGTTGTGACCCTTTTCCTCGAGCAGGCGCATGTCGGAGTTAATGCGACCGACCACATCTTGCATATGGCGGCGCTGCTCGCCCAAGTCGCCAACAAACAGGCCCTTTTCCTCGAGCATAACTTGGAGCTTCTCGAGCTCGCGCTCTTTCTCGCCCAGGCGGTATTGCGCGAGCTCAAGCTCGGCAGCGCCCTCCTTGGAGCGGCTCTCCAGGTCGTTCCACTGCGACTGCAGCGAACGAAGCTCATCGACGGCCAGCATCTGCGTAAGCTCGTTCGCGCGCGAGGACAGCTCTTTGTACTTGCGCGCGCGATCGACCTGACGCTCCAGCGGTCGCAGCTGACGGGCGATTTCCTTGTTGATATCGAGGGCACGGGTCAGGTGCTCGTCCATCGACTTAATCTTTTTGAGCGCACGCTCCTTGCGACGCTTGTGCTTGGAGATGCCGGCAGCCTCCTCGATCAGGGCGCGGCGCTCCTCGGGGCGGCTCTGCAAAATGGCATCGAGCTTGCCCTGGCTGATGATGGAGTGCGTATCCTTGCCCAGTCCCGAATCGTGCAAGATGTCCTGGATGTCCATCAGGCGGCACGGGCTCGAGTTGATGAGGTACTCGCTTTCGCCCGAGCGATACATACGACGGGTGATGGCGACCTCATCAAAGTCGACGGGCAGCATATGGTCCGAGTTGTCGAGCACCAGCGTGACCTCGGCCACACCCACCGGCTTGCGCGCCGACGAGCCCGAGAAGATGACATCCTCCATGGCCTGGCCGCGCAGCTGCTTGGCGCTCTGCTCGCCCAGGACCCACAGAATCGAGTCGGAGATGTTCGATTTTCCCGAGCCGTTGGGACCGACGATGACGGTCAGGCCCGGCTCAAACGTCATATGGGCGCGGTCGGCAAACGACTTGAACCCTTTGAGCGTGAGGGACTTGAGATACACGGTTCCTCGCTTACACGTGCTTCTTATTGAGAATCACGCCGTTGGTGGTGTAACCCATACGGTCGAGCGCCTCAAGCGCGGCGGCTCCCTCGGCTTCCTTCTTAGAGGAACCGGAGCCGCGACCCTGGCGAATACCATCGATCAAAACCACAGCGGTAAAGGTGGGCGCATGCGCCGGGCCCTCGGAGCCAACGAGCTTGTACGCCGGAGGTTCGTGACCGTCGGCTTGCACGCACTCCTGCAAAAACGACTTGGGGTTCGCAGGATGCTCGGCACGCTCGGAAGCCAAATGCGGCTTAAGCGTACGGCGAATGAACTCCGCCGCAACGTCCCAGCCGGCATCCAGGTACAGCGCGCCCACGAGCGACTCATAGACGTTCTCGAGGGCCGAATGCAGGCCGCGCGCACCGGTACCGGTCTCGGAGGCACCAAAGATAATGATGTCGTCGATGCCCAACTCGTGAGAAACCTCGGATAGCGTGGCGCCCGAGACAAGCGACACCTTCAAGCGAGTGAGCTTGCCCTCGTCAAACTCGGGATAGGACTCAAACAGGGAGCGTGCGACCACAGCGCCCAAAATGGAATCGCCCAAGAACTCAAGGCGCTCATAGCTGGCAGAAACCGGCTGGCCCTCGACTGCCGAGGGATGCGTAAGGGCCGCGCGCAGCAGCACCTTATTGTTGAACTCGTGGCCCAGGATTTCCTGGGCGCGCGTAAGTCGTTCGGATAAAGCCAAGACTTAGGCCTCCTTGGCAGCTTCGATAGCGTCGACGGCGTCGGCGACAGAGTTGAGCGAGAGCAGGGTCTCGTCATCGATCTCGAGGTTGAACTCGTCCTCGATAGCCGTAACCAGCTGCAGGCGCTCGAGCGAGTTGGCATCGAGGTCGTCAAAGGTGGTCTCCTCGCTAATTACGGCAACATCGACGCCCAGAACGTCAGCAGCGACCTCGGCGATCTTGTCGAAGATTTCGGAGCGGTCCATAGCGCTTCCTCTCATAGTGCATGAATACCAAAAGAATGGTACCGCCCGGGCGGTACCAAGACACGGTTCTGATTCTACCCCACGACGTGCGCCGCGAAGCACATAACAGCACTCTAACTCGCTCTTATAAAACGATACCGTCCATAGAGTTGGCGACATTCTCGACCAGCCCGGCGCGCACGGCTTCGGCCGCCGCAAGCGTACCGTTTTTAACAGCCTCGACCGAGGTGGCACCATGGCCGATCAGGACCACGCCGCGCAGGCCCAAAAGAATCGCGCCGCCCTTGGCGTCGCCAGAGAGCTTGGCCTTAATCTCGCGCATCTGCTTTTTGATGAGCAGTGCGGCGATCTTGGTGCCAAGCGAAGACATAAAGACGCCCTTGAGTTCCTGCAGCAAAAACTTAGCAGCGCCCTCAGTGGCCTTGAGCGCGATGTTGCCCGACATGCCATCGGCAACGACGACATCGAAGTTACCTGAGGTGAGGTCGGTGCCCTCGCAGTTACCAACAAAGCCGGGAACGGCGGCCTTCATAGCAGGGAAACAGGCCTTGGTGAAGTTGGAGCCCTTCTCGTCCTCGGTGCCGTTGGCAAGCAGGCCCACGCGGGGATGCTCGATGCCCAGGACGACGCGGGCATAGGCGCTACCCATCTGGGCAAAACGTACCATGTCATCGACCTCGACATCGGGGTTGGCGCCCATATCGCACAGCACCGTCAGACCGCCGGCGCGATTGGGCAGCGCATTGGTCAGACAGGGGCGCACCGGCTGCTTCTTGCCTTCGGCCTGATACCTAAACGGCGTCACATAGGCGGTGGCGGCGGCGGTCATGGCGCCGGTGGAGCCGGCAGAGAAGAACGCGTCCGCATTACCCTTCTTGATGGCGCGACACGACAGCACGATCGACGACTTGCGTTTGGTCATCACGGCGCGAATGGGATCGTCATCCATGGCGATAACGTCAGGTGCCTCAAGGGCCTCAACACGTGCATGGGAAGCGGCAAAGGGATTGACGATTTCGGCGGGGCCAGCTGCCAAGACCTCGATATCGGGATCGGCGGCAAGTGCAGCCTCGATACCATCGAGAACAACCTGAGGTTTCTCGTCTCCGCCCACAACGTCTACACAAACGCGAACGTTACTCATATACATGCTCCTTATACAAAAATGGCCGACTCATTGAGCCGGCCATTGTGGTTCCATTTGGAACGGCATCGCATCCAGAGTATACCGTTACTCGGTAACGATAACCTCGCGGTCCTTGTAGAAACCGCAGCTGGGGCACACGTGGTGCGGAAGCTTGACAGCGCCGCAACGGGGGCACGTGGAGTGAGCCGCAGCCGAGATCTTCATGTTGGCGGAACGACGGGTGTGAGTGCGGATACGACCCTGCTTTTGTTTAGGTACGGGCATAGTGACCTTCCTTATGAACTATCCAGTGTGGCGATTACGCGCAAGTAGCAATACTACCACAGTTTTACTCATCAAGCTTGAGATTCTTCAATGCTGCAAATGGATTTTCCGTGGCAGCGGCCCATTCTGCCTCTGCCTGGGCGGCGCAATCGCATTGCTCGACGTTGAGATTGCAACCGCATGTGGGGCACAGACCGCGGCAATCGGGCTTGCAGAGCACCACAAACGGCGTGTCCATAACAACCGCGTCGTTGATGGGCTCACCCAGATCGAGGATGCGGTCCTCACACAGGAGCTCGTAGCCGTCCTCGTAGGCCTCGGGATCCTCGGGCTCCTCAAAGAGGTAGAACTCCTCGATCTCGCCGGCGATATCAAACGAGGCGGGCTCCAGGCAACGGTCGCACTCGCCGGTGGCGTGCGCGCGGACCATGCCCGTGAGCAAGACACCGGTACCGGCATTGGTAAAGACAACGTCGTAGTCGATGCCGTCCTGAAGCTGGTACTCCTTCTCGCCCACCGTGTAGGTGGCGACATCGACCTTACCGGTCAGCGGATACGAATCTCCAGGAAACTCGAGCTGCTCGGAAAGATCGACGGTAACGCTCGGAAACTCAGCCATTACCACTGACCATTCTGTTGGGCGGCACCCTCGTTGAGCTGCTGACGGCAACGGGTAACGGTGCCAGTCAGGCTCTTGAGGTTCTCCTCCAGGTGCGTAAAGACCTGCTCCGCGTAGTCCTCGGCAGCATAACGCGTCTCGCGCTCGTACTGCTGGGCACGATCGCGGATGTCGTCGGCCTGCTGCTGCGCAAGGCGGACGATCTCCTGCTCACCGGCAATGGTGAGGGCCTGCTGCTGAGCGTCGGCGATGATGGAATCAGCCTGAGCGGCGGCGGAAGCCATAAGCTCCTCGCGCTCCTTAAGGATACGGCGGGACTTCTGCCACTCCTCGGGATAGCTCATGCGGATCTCGTCGAGGATATTGAAGAACACGTCGGCGTCGATGACCTTGAACTGAGCGTTCTTGCCGAAAGGCGGCTTGGCTTCCTCGATCAGCCCTTCGAGCTCATCGACCAAGCTGACGATCCTATCGCCAGGAAAATTCTCGCCCGGCATCCGGTCTCCTTTCATAGGTAACATATCATCGTGCTAGTTTACCACATGCCACCAGGCAATAAAAAACGTCACGAAAAGCGATGTCTGAGCGCTTCGACCACGTTGGGCGGCACAAACGTCGATACATCGCTGCCGAGCGAGGCGATCTGGCGAACGACCGAGCTCGAGATGTAACCGTACTGCGGAGCACTCATGACAAAGATGGACTCCAGCTCGCTATCCAAGCGATAATTGAGGTCGGCCTGCTGCAGCTCATACTCAAAGTCGGTCATGGCGCGCAGGCCCTTGACCACGGCCCCCGCCCCCTGCTCACGAGCGAAGTCGACCAAGAGGCCGGTAAAGGGCAGGACTTCGACGCCGTCGATATTACCGAGCGCCTCGCGGGCCAGCGCCACGCGCTCATCGAGCATAAACGTGGTGCCCACACCGTTTTTACCCTGCGACTCTGCAACAGCGACGATCACACTGGGAAAGATGCGGCGGGCGCGGCGGATCACATCGATATGGCCAAACGTGATGGGATCGAAGGTGCCCGGGACGATCACGCGGTTGATGGTGTCATTCATGGGCGTCCTCCTGAAACGTCGTGGCATCGTTGTTATCGGCATCGGTGACGGCACTATCGTCCTCACCGTCGTCATCGCCGACCCAACGGAGCAGGTCGACCGAGGTGATGCCATAGCGTTTCTCACGCACGGTTACAAAGCCGGCAGGATGTGCACCCGCGTCGGCGGCAGCATGCTCAAACAGAGCATAGGCACCCGGGGTGAGCAGACCCTGCTGGGCCAGGTTCTGCAGCAGCTCGTCGACCGGCTTGGCACCAAAAGCATAGGGCGGGTCGAGCAAGACCAGATCGAAGGGGCCGCCCGGCACGCGGCCGCGCGAAGCGCTCGCAAGGACATCGCCCGTGACCACGCGCCAACGCGCACGGTCACGGCAGAGCGACTCGATATTCTTGGTAATGAGCCGCGCGGCGTTGCGATCGATCTCAAACGTCGTGAGCAAGCGAGCCCCACGAGAGAGCATCTCTAACCCTAAGGCACCGGAGCCGCCAAAGGCGTCCAGCACACGGACCTCGTCCAGATCGAAGTCGAATGCCGACATGACCATAGATGCGCACGCCTCGCGTACGCGATCAGTCGTGGGGCGGGTGACATCGCGACCACGGGGCTCCTCGATCTTACGACCGCGCCATTCGCCGCCGATGATTCTCATCCTCCGCTGACCTCCTTAAAAATGTGTCGATATCGCATGGCGACCGCATCGCGCAGGGGGCGCGTCGCCACGGAGTCAAGGGTGCAAGCATACCGCAAGAGCTCGACCGCGTCCAAATGGGCCCACTCGATCAGTTCCTCGTCGGCATCCAGGTCGACAAAGCGCAGGGTCACACCACCATGCTGGCGATAACCCAGGATCTCGCCTTCATGGCGCAGGCGCAGGTCCATCTGGGCGAGCGTAAAGCCATCCGAGGTTTTTTCGAGCGATTGCAGACGATCTTGCGCCGCCGACGCGCCGCCGTTGCCCTTGGAGTGCGTCATGACCAGGCACGTGCCCGACACGCTGCCACGGCCCACGCGACCGCGCAGCTGGTGCAGGGCAGCCAACCCAAAGCGCTCGCCGTTCTCGATGACCATGACGGTGGCGTTAGGCACGTCGACGCCCACCTCGACCACCGTAGTCGAGACGAGCACGTCGATCTCGCCACGCTTGAAGGCGTCGATCACACGATCCTTCTCCCCCGCCGGCATGCGGCCGTGAAGGCGCTCGATGACAAAACCCGGCAACGCCAGACGCAGGCGGTCGAGCTCGGTCGCCGTATCATGCAGCGGCACGGGGACCGTCACGCGCCCCTCCTCGTCGCGGGCGATACCGGGCACGTCCTCCAACTCATCGGCCGAGTCACTCGGCTCCACGAGCGGGCAAATCACGTAGGCCTGCTGACCTTTTTCATGCGCTTCGCGGATGGCGCCATAGGCGAGGTCGCGGCTCGACTCGGTGAGCACGCGTGTCGTCACGCCAGCGCCAGGGACGGGCCGATGGCGGATGATGCTCGTATCCAGATCGCCGTAGACCGAAAGCGCCAGCGTACGCGGGATGGGCGTTGCGGTCATAACGAGCAAATCGGCACCGGGGCCCTTCGCGCGTAGGGCGTTGCGCTGGCCAACGCCAAAGCGGTGCTGCTCGTCGATGACAACAAGCGACAGATGCTTGAACGCAACGGTATCCGAAAGCACCGCATGGGTGCCAAAGAGCACGTCAAGCTCGCCCGATTCCAGCTGGGCATGGATGCGCTCGCGCTCTGCGGCCGGCGTGGCGCCCGTCAGAAGCGCCCAGGACATGCCGGCCTGCGAGAGCAGAGGGCCGGTCTTATCGGCATATTGGCGCGCCAGCACGCCCGTGGGCGCCATAACGCAGGCCTGCGTGCCGCTATCGGCAGCCACAGCCAGCGCGCAGGCGGCAACGGCGGTCTTACCGGTACCGACATCGCCCAGCAGCAGACGGTTCATCACGCGCCCGCCATCGCACATGTCATGCAGGATGTCTTGGAATGCGGCCTGCTGCTCGTCGCTCAGCGAAAACGGAAGGGCTTGCTTGAGTGCGGCCAGGTGCTCGCCCGCGGTGTGGGCATAGGGCACCACATCGACCAGGCCGCCGTCGTTGCGCAGACGCAGCGCCAGCTGCAGGTAGAGGCACTCCTCGTAGGCAAGACGCCGGCGTGCGATGTCGCGCTCAGCCATGCTCGAGGGAAAGTGAATCGAACGCAACGCGCGGGCATTGCTCATGAGCTTCCGCTTTGCGCGCAGCGGCGCGGGAATCGGATCGAACGGATTGCCGACGACCTCGAGCGCGCCGCTTACGATGCGGCGCATCCACGCCTGGCTCACGCCATCGCTCACGTAATGGACCGGCAGAATGGTGCCTGCGGCGCGCCCGTCCTCGAGCTTTTCAAAGTGGGGCGAGGCCATCTGCTTAAAACCGTAGGCAAACTCGACCTTGCCCATCACGGCCAGGCGGTCGCCCTGCTTAAGCTGCTGGGCAATCCAGGGCTGGCGGAAAAAGGCGACCTGTAGCACGCCCGTCTCGTCAACAAGTGAGACCTCGGTCACCTGCATGCGCGGGCGCGGCTGCTTTTGGACGATACGGTCGACCGTGGCGATGATGGTGCACACAGTACCGATGGGCGCCATCTCGATAGACCAAGAACGGGTAAAGTCCAGGTATCGATGAGGGATATGGAGAAGGAGGTCCCCCACCGTCCGAATTCCCAGACGGCGAAGGGCCTCCTCACGTTTACCCGAAACATATTTGAGTCGCGCGATATCCTCGTCGAGCGCATTGCTCTGGGCAAAGCGCTCCGAGACGCGCGGCACGGAGCACAGCTCGGACATAGGCAGAGCCTACTCGATCGAGAAGATCACGGGATAGAGCGGCTGCTCGCCACGATGGGCGTCGATCTCCAGATCGGGCTGAGCCTCCTCGATGGCGTCGACGATCTCCTGGAAGGCCTCGTCGGATAGCTCCTCGCCGGCCAGAATCGTCAGCGCGTCGCCTTCCTCTTCCTCCTGCATGCGGTTGATGCAGTCGAGCGTGACCTGCTTCACGTCGGAACCGACCACGTCGATTGAGCCGGCGATGATGCCCATGACGTCACCGGAGTGAATCGGAGAGCCGTCCGAGGCGCTGGAGTCGCGCACGGCGCGGGTGACCTCGCCATCGCGGACCTCGCTGATGGCGTCAACCATGGCGGCAACGGCGTCCTCGAGCTCAGAATCGGGCAGGACGGCGAACAGCGCGGAGAACGCCTGCGGGACGGTCTTGGTGGGAACGACGGCGACCTTCTTGTCGGTGCAGGCAGAGGCTGCGGCCTCGGCAGCCATGCGGATGTTGCCGTTATTGGGCAGGATGATGACCGAGGTCGCGTTGACCTGGTCGACGGCGCCCAACAGGTCGGCGGTCGAGGGGTTCATGGTCTGGCCACCCGAGACGATCACGTCAACGCCAAGGGACTTGAGGATGTCGGCCTCACCGGAACCGGCGGCAACGGCGACAAAGCCCAGGGCCTTCGCGGGCTCGGCGGCCTTCTCCTGATCCTCGTGGATCTTAGCGGTACGGTCGTGGGCCTCCATCTCCATGTTGTGGATAAAGACCTCATAGATCTGACCAAGCTGCAGCATGTGCTCGAGCACCAGGTTGGGGGTGTTGGAGTGCACGTGGATCTTGTAGTCGGGATAGGCACCCACGAGTAACTCGCAGTCGCCCATGGAGCCCAGGAACTTAAGGCACTCGTCCTCGTCAAACGGGGCATCGGCCTTAAAGAGGAACTCGTTGCAGTAGCGGAACTCCGAGCCCTCCCAGTCATCGTTGGCCTCGATCTCAACGCGACCGAGGGCCGCATCGCGGGCAGAGCCGGCAGAATCAAACGTGGCGGAGAAATCCTCGACAACGGTGCTACGGCCGAGCGCAGCGGCAACAAAGTTCTCCAAGAAGATGGCAAAGCCAAAGGCGCCGGAGTCGACCACGCCGTTCTCCTTCAGAACCGGCAGCAGGTCGGGCGTGCGGGCGACAGACTGGTAGGCCTCGACAACGATGGCATCGAGCGCGTCCTCGGCCGAGAACTTCTTCTTTTCGCACTCGTCGGCCTTGGTCGAGACATCGCGCAGTACCGTGAGGATCGTGCCCTCGATGGGCTTGCGGACGGCCTGGAAGGCGACCTTGACGGCACGACGGAACGCATAAGCGATGTTGGCGGAGGTGATGGGCTCATCGGCAGAGACGAGGCCCTCGGCCACGCCGCGCAGAATCTGCGACGTGATGACGCCGGAGTTACCGCGGGCGCCCATGAGGGAGCCGTGAGTGATGGCGCCGGCGATGGCCTCCATGTCGGCATCGGCGGGAAGGGCGGAGAGCTCCTTGGTCACCGAGGCGAGCGTGAGCGACATGTTGGTGCCGGTATCGCCGTCGGGTACGGGGAAGACGTTGAGCTTGTTGATCTCCTCGGCCTTGTCGGAAACGGCAGCCGCAGCGATCGGAAAACAGGTGCGAATGGTCTTTGCAATCATGGGTATTTGAATCTCCGTTTTCGGATGCTAGTTCAGACGGCTCTTGAGCGCGTCGATATGGATGCCGATCTTAAGGCTGGCGGGATCGATCTGGGCGATCTCCTGCAAAGTGAAGGCAACGGAGCTCGAAAGATTGTGGCAGACGGACTTCATGTTGACGCCGTTCTCGAGCACGACGTGAAGATCGACCGTAAGGCCGTCCTCGTCGGCGGAGACAAGCACGCCCTTGCGGAGGCGCTGACCGGCAAGCAGGCGCACGCTCTCGGCGCCCTGGAGCTGCTCGGCCATACCGACGACGCCATAGCACGTCATCGCGGCATAACCAGCAATATCGGCAATAACGTCGTTCGAGACGCTCAGGCTGCCGTTAATGGTCTCAGACACAAGAATCTCCTTTTCTTGGTGCTCGCGGCACCATGTCGTGGGAGCAATCATTGCAATATTCTACAACGACCGCGCCATGTTGAGGTGGCGGGCCTCGGGATTACATCCTCGACACGAAATGTTGATACGGCAACGTTCGCGCCAAGCGATCGCGACAAAAAAACCCGCCGCATAAGCGACGGGTTTTACAACCTGGCTCCCCGGGTAGGACTCGAACCTACAACAGCGCGGTTAACAGCCGCGTGCT
>UQIG01000019.1 GCA_900541135.1 uncultured Collinsella sp. | reverse complement strand
ACCCGAGGGGCCGTCCGCTGCTCATGAACCGCTGCATGCGCAAAAACCTGGTGGAACTTCATATGCCAACCGATCTAGGTGACATGAGCGGCACATGGAACGACCTGCGCAAACTTAGCATGCAAATGCCCGAAAGCAGTAGGAACCGTGTGCGGATTAACTTGGACCGTTTTGGTGAGGCTCGCGCGGTGATCGAGATTTCTCCCGCCGAGATTCGCCTATTTGTACACGACGAGGTTATGGTTTCGGGCCGCCTCTTTGAGCGCATTATCGGACTGGACGTGACGGAATATGCACACGCCTACGACCGCCTGACGCAAGCCAATCATCTGCTTGAGCTTGCGGGCCAAGAGCTCCAGTCCCAGATCGAAGAGGTTAAAAAGGTTGCCGACAATGCGGCCTACCTACGTATGCGCGCCCGCGTTCACGATGTGATCGGGCAGCGCCTGTCCATTCTCCATCGCTATTTGGAGGAGGGGCGCCTGGACGACGAGTCGCTCGAGCAGATTGACCCGTTGCTGCGCTCAATTGCCGCCGATTTGCGCAGAGGCGGTGTCAGCGAGCCTGCAGAGCAGCTGGGTGATATCGTCCATGCTTTTGGCCTGGTGAGTGTGCAGATCGATGTTGAGGGTGCGCTGCCTGAGGACGCGCGTGTCGTCGCCGCATTTTTGCAGATTATCCGTGAGGCCTCGACCAATGCCACCAAGCATGCACAGGCCCATCGGGTCCATGTGCGCCTGTGGCGGGAGACGTCGGAAGACAGCGCTGTTGCGCGGATGACCGTTTCTAACGACGGCGCGCCTGCACCCGTATCGTATCGCGAGGGAACGGGTATCCCAGGTATGAGGCATGTCGCGCAAGATCTGGGCGGCTGCCTGGAAATCCATGCCGCCCCGCCCTTTACGCTTGCGGTGTCCATCCCGCTCAACGCCAGCGCCACAGCTCAAAGGAGAAGCTCATGATCCGCGTCCTTATAGTCGAAGACCAGGCCATCCTGCGCGAGAGCCTGGCGCGTTCCGTTGGCGACCAGCCCGATATGACCGTTGTTTCCGCCATTGCCGATGCTTCCGAGGCCTTGGGTGTCGCGCTCAAGGAGCGCCCGGACATGATACTGATGGACGTATGCACCGAGCATGATTCCAACGGCATCGTGGCGGCGGCGCGCATTAAAGAACAACTGCCCGAGTGCCGCGTCATTATCATGACCGGCATGCCCGAGATCACCTTTGTCGATCAGGCCCGCGAGGCGGGCGTCGATAGCTTTGTGTACAAGAACGTCGGTATCGACGAGTTGTTCGCCGTGATGCGCTCCACGCTGGCGGGCTATTGCACGTTTCCCAAGCCGCCCGAGAGTATTTTTTCGGGTACGGCGGCACTCGACGATGTTGAGCTATCGATTTTGCGCCTTGCCTGCGAGGGCAAGAGCCGTCGCGAGATCGCGGCCGAGCTGTTTATGAGTGAGGGCACCATCAAGCGTCGCATCTCGGAGATCCTCAACAAGACCGGCTACGACAACATCATGCGCTTGGCCGTGCGCGCAGTAACGGAGGGCAGCATCGTTCCCAATATGGAGCGCTAGCGCTCGTTACGCATCGGCACAAAAACGACGGGGCCGCAGGATCAGCTCCTGCGGCCCCGCCTGACATGTGCGCGGATGTATCCGCCAATCCGCGGCCGTCGATGTCTGCCGCTACGCGATGGTTGCGCTGTAGGAGGCGACGTCCTCGTAGGAATCGGTCAGGTAGGCGTCGATGCCGATGGTCGTATTGACCAGGTCGTCAAGGCTGTCAAGCTCGCCGCTCGAGAACGTGAATTCCTCGGTGGCGCTGGTGCCGGGCATCAGGTTAGCCGAGAACCAGGGTTCCTTCATAGTGCCGTTGACGTTGGTCTTGCCGGAAGGAGCGTAGAAGGTCAGGTCCTTGTCGCTCTTGTTGGTGATGTTGACGACAAAGCCGATGTCGCCCCAGTCGTCCTTGAACTTCTCGGTGATGGTGATGGTGCACAGATCGTCATCGGCGACGGTGACGGCGGGGGAGATTTCAACACTCTGGACGTCGTCGTCTTCGACAGCCTCATCGACCTCTTCTTCCTTCTCGGCCGCCTCGCGATCCTTCTTCACCGTGCCGGACAGATCCTTGTCGGACTTGGTGAAGATAAGCTTGTCGCCTTCCACCTCCAGGACGAGCTTGTCGTCCTTGAGCTTCAGGTCGTGCGACTCATCTTCGGCGGTGATCGTTACGGTGGTGGCGTCCTTGGCTTCCCATTTCAGGTCGGCGACCTCAAGGAACATATCGAGGACGCCTGTGCCGTCCTCATCGAGGATCAGGACGCAGTTGAGGCCCCACTCCTTGAGCATATCCATGTACTCATCGGTGAGCTCTTCGCCATCCAAGGTTCCACCCGAGTACTGCCAGCTGCCGACGAAGTTGGCCTTGGGGTCCTTGCCGCCGCCGCTGCAGCCCGTCAGGGCAAAGGCGAGCGCCAGGACGCATGTCAGAAATGCGAGTACGGACTTTTTGAACGTTGTCTTCATGGTGTCCTCCTTCATCGAACGAAACCCATAGAAGCAAATGCGGGGGTGGCGGATCCCCCGCCAATTACCAGATAGAGGGGCTAGGGCCGGGGCGTTCCGCAGTTGCTGCAGAACTTGCCGCCGTTTTCGCTGCCGCAGTTGGGGCAGAACCACTTTGCCGGTGCCGGGGCGGGTGCGGGACTGCCGCACTCGGAGCAGAACTTGCCGGTGTTGGTGGCGCCGCAGCTGCAGGTCCACGTGCCGGCCGCGGGGGCAGCGGCAGGAGCCGGTGCGGAGGCGGGTGCCGGAGCCGGCTGCGGGGCGGCCTGCTGCTGTGCCTGGCCGGCGGCGAACAGCTGGCTGGCATTCATGCCGCCCATGCCACCTGCCATGCCCATGCCCATAAAGCCGGCCATTGCGCCGTTGGGGTTAGCGGCCGCCGCGCGCATCGCGTCGCTCTGGGCGCTGGCGATGTTGGCTGCTGCCATGGTGGGATCGCGCATGACCGCGGCCTTCTGCAGGTCCTTGATCATCTGCTCGTCTTCTTGCGAGGCGGCGATGGAGTTGACGCCAAAGCTCACGATCTCGACACCACGCAGGTCGCGCCAGTCGGCCGAGAGGACCTCGTTGAGCGCGCGGGCGAGCTCGGTGGTGTGGCCGGGGATGGCACTGTAGCGGATGCCCATCTCCGAGATCTTGGCAAAGGCGGGCTGCAGGGCGGTGAGCAGCTCGGACTTAAGCTGGCTGTCGATCTTGTCGCGCGTATAGCTATCGGTCACGTTGCCGCATACGTTGGTGTAGAACAGCAGCGGGTTGGTGATGCGGTACGAATACTCGCCGTTGCAGCGCACGGAGATGTCGACGTCCAGGCCAATGTTGTTATCGACCACGCGGAAGGGCACGGGCGAGGCGGTGCCGTACTTGTTGCCGATGATCTCCTTGGTGTTGATGAAGTAGACGCGCTGGTCCTTGCCCGCGTCGCCGCCAAAGGTAAAGCGGCTGCCGATATTGGCGAAGGTCTCCTTGATGGAGTCGCCCAGGTTGCCGCTAAAGACGCTCGGCTCGCTGCCGGTATCGAAGACGAACTCACCGGGCTCCAGCGCGACTTCGATGATCTTGCCGTTTTGCACCACGAGCATGCCCTGGCCGTCGTTGACGGCGATGACCGAGCCGTTGGAGATGACGTTGTCCTCGCCGCGCGTGTTGGAGCTGCGGCCACCGGTGCGTTTGCTGCCCTTGCAGGCCAAGACGTCAGCAGGCATCGATTCGCAATAGATAAATTCCTTCCACTGGTCGGCCATGACGCCGCCGGCAGCTCCCAATCCAGCTTTCAAGAGTCCCATGGTAATCTTCCTTTCTCGTCAAAGGCCGGGTGGTATTGGTTGGATTGCTTAGTCGTCCTTGTCGTCTTTCATGACAACGGTGGTCTCGGTGTGGCTGAAGGTGTCGTGCTTCTCGGTCAGGTCGAGCTCGCCGCAGTACTCGTCGGCGTGGGTGGCCTCGTTGGCCGTCTTGAGCTGGCCTACCAGTAGCACGTCTCCGATAATCACGATGATCAGCGGCGCGATGACGTTGATGAGGATGCCCTCGATATCAAAGGTGAGGTAATCTGGATCGAAGGCGTATTCCCCCATAAAGAGAATCTGGGAGAGGACAAATCCGATCACAAAGAACAGCACCGAGGCGATGGCGAGCTTGGGCTTGGAGCAGGGGAGCTCGCCGACCAAACGGCCGGTCTGGCCGTTCATGGCAAACAGGTAGCTCTTGCCGTTCCACGAGGTGGAGAGCATCCAGACGGGGAACAGGGCGTAGTCGCTGTCTTCCCAGGTGTAGTCGAGCTGCTTGCTTTCGACCGTGGCATCGTCGTATTCGTCGACGACGGTCTCGCGCAGGGCCGAGATCGTGCTCTCCTCCATGCGGCGCTCGGCACGCGCCTTGCAGGTCTCGCAGTCCTCGTCGTAACGGTTGGCGATGTAGCCGGGCATATAGGCGACCGAGAACGGACGCAGCGCGTCGTAGTCAAACGGCTCGATGGCATCCATGTGGCCGTCGGGCATCTTGGACGATCCGTCGACGGGCACGCGCTTAAACGAGATATTGCCCTTGCGATAGGCATCGTAGTGGTCGGTGGTCGTGACGGTGCGGTCGGATTCCTCGGTCACGGTCTCGTTGGTCGCGTCAAAGCGCACTTCGCCGTCAACGCGGGCACCGTAGAGCCAAAACGGCACGTAGACACCTTGGACCTCGTCGATGTGGTTGCCGGTGACAAAGCTCTTGGGCAGCAAGATCTTGCCCTTGTAGTGTTCCTTGAGTGCGGCCGTGACGTCATCGCGCCCGAGCTTAAATGGAATCACCAGGTCGGGCGAGAAGTCGCCCGAAAGCTGACCGGGCGCTACGGCGGAGTTGCCGCAGTACGGGCAGGTGGTGACAGCGACGGTGCCGTCGGACACGAGCTCGGCGCCGCACGACGAGCAGATGTAACCGGCGTTTTGAGCCAGCTCCTGCACGGCATCGTCGACAGCAGGCTTGGGGGCCGCGGCTGCGGCATCGGCTTTGGCATCTGCCTTGTCCTGGCGCTCGCGATAGAGGGCCTCGACTTCTTCGACTTCAAAGCGCGAGTCACAGTAGTCGCAGACGAGCTTTTGCTCGGCGCTTGCAAAATGCAGGGGGCCACCGCAGGCAGGGCACTGATAGTTAACGCTCTCGAAGGCCATGATCGGTCCTTTCGCTGCCGGAGGCTATGCGCCGATGGCGCCGCCGCAGTATTCGCAGCGCCCACTGGCATCGGGAATGGTGGTGGCTCCGCAGAAGGGGCAGGTCACCGCGGTCTTGGGGGCCTTGGCGGCCACGACGCTGTCGCGCGTCTCCTGGCGCAGCTGCACCAGCGCGTCGCGGACCTCGGTTGCCTGGCGCTTGGCCTCGCGGTATTCGATGGAGCCGCGCTGATCGATGGTGGAGTCGTTCACGCGCAGGTTGATCTCGGTAAAGTACGGCGTGTTGACGTGGATGGTCAGATTAAAGTCGTAATCCAGGTCGTAGCGCGGCGGGTTGTAGCTCTCGCGCTCGCCGTCCTTGGTCTCGCGATAGATCTCGGTGCGATGCTCGTCGATATCCATATCGCAGCCGAGTACCTGCGAGAACTCGATGATGTCGGGATTGGCGTCGCGCCAGCGGCTCTGCGAAGTGATGATCAGCAGGCCCGCGTCCTCATCGAGCATAATATTGGTGCGCCCGGCAGAAAGCGTGCGCGTGGGGTTGAACGAAGACAGGCGTTCGGCGTTGGCCTCGCGGTAGGCGAGTTGCTCACGGATGTCGTCCGCGGTGCTGGAGCGATAGCCGTGAAAGTAGGGGGAGAGCTTGCCGGCGCACTCTTTGCACAGGTAGCCTTCATTGATTTTTGTCTTACCTAGAAGTCCCAGCTCGGTACCGCAAATCGCGCACTCTTTCTTCTCGAACATCTTGTCAAAGAAGCCCATGGCTGCCTCCCATCAACTGGTAGCGTGTGTCACTTTTGATGATGGGGGAGTGCGCGATCCTTCGCGATACCCAGACGGCTCAAGGAGTCTCCACAACTGGGACACATGGCCCATTTTTTGATTGGACGCCGGGGACACTCTTCGGCCACTCATTGGGGACGTACTTAAATGAGTGGTAGTTGGAGACACTCCTTGTCGAGCTAGAGGTCGCGCGTGTCCCTTCTGGTCCATGCGGCTAAAAATCGCGGCGTGATGTGAACGGCTGGGGTCAAATTTGCAGCATTTCGAGCTCGGCTTCGATATTGAGATTGGTTCTTTATTAAAATGGAATTCCAGACAATTGAACGGCTGGGGGTTAACCATGAGGGGCATGGGAGACACAACCGCATATTTGCGTCGGGGCATTCGGGAGATTATATGCCTGGCGCTGTTCTTCTTCACGTTTTTGGCGTGCGAGTATCTTTTTGATGTGCGCATGGCCGAGTTCGTGTCTCCGAACGAGGTCGTTATTTATGAGAGCCTTGTCATCGGCGCGAGCGTGATTGGCTTTTTTGTGCGTCCCATTCTGTACTATCGCCGTCCCCATGCTATCGACGCAACGAGTGACGTCACGGGCGTTTTGCTGGTGGCGGCATTGCTGCTGTTGATTATGGCGGTTCAGGTTGAGGTGGTAATTGCCGGCGGTTTGGTGGCGTGCTGCGCGCTGGGCTACTGCGGATCGACTGCTCATGCAAATTTTGCGAGGCGCTTTGCGCGAACGCCCTGCTTGGCGCGCGCCGCCGCACTTTCTTACGCCATGGGCGTTCTGGTGCAGGTTCTCAACCACATGGTGATGCCTGTCGGCATTCCTCAGCAGGCTGTTCTGGTTGTCTGTGCGATCGCGCAGGTGGCGTTGCTCCACGGTGCCCGACGCGCCAAGCTGCGCGACGAGTCCGATCCCAGCTTTGAACCCAGTGTTGCCGGGCTTTCGGTAGATGCTTTGGAATATGGCGCCAAGTGGCAAGACGATCCCGAGGCAAAGGCGGCATTCCGCCGCGCCGTGGTCCGCCTGACCGTGGCGACGGCGTATCTTTCCGGCGTATTCGCCGCTCTCAACGCGGGTCTCACAACCTTGCATGCTACCGGAGCCGTTGATTTGGGTGACTGGCCGCGCCTGCTGCTTGTCGTGAGCTCGTTGGCTGCCGGCGTCCTATTTGACCTGCACGGCCGCTCGTATATGAATATCGGCATGACGTGTGCCGCCATACTGTCCACGTTTTCGTTCTTTGTGCTCATCGTCGATGGCAATGGCGGCAACGAGCTTGCTGCCACGATCATCTTTTATCTGGGCTCGGGCTTCTTTGTGGTGTTCTTTACCACAAAATATGCCGCCGTCTCGCTCTATGCGCGCAGGTCATATTTTTGGCCGTGCATGGGTCGCGTCGTCAACAACGTGTGCTCGATGCTCGTGACGGCGCCGGCGGTGGCGATCATCTCGAGTCAAAACGTGCTGGCTGCGATCGGTGCGGTGCTCGTGATGTTTGTGGGCATTGTGATTACGCTGCTGGGGCAACGAGCCGATGATGCCGTGATGCAGGATGGCCTGCCACTTGCCACCGACGATCTTGGTGGGAATCTTGCGCCCACATGCTCCGACCCCGAGCCCGTGGAGGCAGCGGAGCTCACGTCCGATGAACGCCTTGATGCCTTCGTCGCTACCTTTGGGCTTACAGAGCGCGAGCGCGATATTCTTGAGGTCTTGGTCGTTTCGGACCAGAGCGTTCAGGACATCGCCACAACGCTTTTCCTTTCGCGCTCCACGCTCTATCGTCACATTTCCTCGATCAACAAAAAGACCGGCACCGCCTCGCGTGTAGCCCTTATCAACTTCTTCTGGTCCTGGACACCCAAGGACTAGCTAATCCTCCAATAAGTTGCGGTGGAATAATCCCTAAATTAAAGTCATGGGACCTTAAACAGGAACTATTTCACCGCAACTGCTGGGGGGATAGACTGCGGCGGCGGCAGAGGCAACGGCAGCGGCGTTGGCAGCTGTGGTAGTGGCAACGGCAGCTGGCAGGGTGTTTTCCGTCTACTTGCTACAGCAGCTCGCCGTGGCGGGCAATGTAGCGGCGCTTTGCCAGCTGGGTGAGCGCGATATAGGCGGTAACGATGCCAATGAGCAGCCCAAAAAAGCTCGTGGGCAGCGGCATGAGGCCGAGCGCATCGGCGATGGGGCTTGCCGGCAGCCAGGTGACGAGCGCCAGGCCCAGCACGGTGAGCGCACACAGCGCGGGCGCGGCGTGGTCGCGCGGGCTCGGCAGATGCGGGGAGCGCAACATGTGGACCACGAGTGTCTGCGACCACATGGACTCGACAAACCAGCCGCTCTGGAAGAGCGCAGCAAAGGTCGCCATACCCGCGACGTCGCCCGCGGCGGCAAGCTCGGACCAGCTTGCGTCCACGGCGGCGGGGCACACGACAAAGAAGAGCGCGGCGAAGGTCACGATGTCAAACAGCGAGCTCACGGGGCCCAGCTCGAGCATAAAGCCCTTGATGGACGCGGCGTCCCAGGCACGCGGGCGGGCAGTCCAGGCGTCATCGACGGTGTCCCACGGCAGCGCGATGCACACGATCTCGTAGACCAGCGACAGCAGCACCAGCTGCAGGGCGCTCATGGGCAAAAACGGCAAGAACAGGCTCGCGACGGTCACGGACAGCACATTGCCAAAGTTGGAGCTCACCGTGGTCTTGAGGTACTTGAGCAGGTTGCCGTAGGTGCGGCGGCCTTCGATGATGCCGCGCTCGAGCACACCCAGGTCCTTCTGAAGCAAGATGATATCGGCGGATTCCTTGGCAATGTCGACGGCCGAATCGACCGAGATGCCGCAATCGCTCGCACGCATGGCGGCGGCGTCGTTGATGCCGTCGCCCATAAAGCCCACGGTGTGGCCGAGCATCTCGCGCATGACACGTACCAGGCGCGCCTTCTGCAGCGGCGAGAGCTTGGCGAAGAGGTGGGTTTTCTCGGCGCGCTCGGCAAGTTCGGCGTCATCGAGCGTATCGATCTCGGAGTCGAGCAAGACGTTGCTCGCATCGATACCAATCTGCTCGCAGACGGTGGCGGCGACGCGGTCGTTGTCGCCGGTTAGGACCTTGACCGCCACGCCCTTGGCCTCGAGGGTGGCGACGGCGCCCGCGGCACTTGCTTTGGGCGGATCGAGGAAGGCCAAAAAGCCCATCAGCACCATGTCGCACTCGTCGGCGATGCCAAACTCGCCCACGCAGCGCGGATTGGTCTTCTGCGCCACGGCAATTACGCGTAGGCCCTCGGCGTTAAGTCCGGCGATCTGCTTGCGAATCTGGGCGAGCTTCTCGTCGGTGAGCGGCTGAGCGATGCCATCGATCTCGACAAAGGAGCAGATCTCGAGCATTTCCTCGACAGCGCCCTTGGTAACCATCTGGGTTTTGCCTTGGGCGTCGGCGACAACTACGCTCAGGCGACGGCGCGAGAAATCGAAGGGAACCTCGTCGACCTTGGTATAGCAGTCGCGCAGACTCTGGCCCAGCATAGAATCGGGCACGACGGTCGAGGGCGTCACATCGGCACGGTCGATTACGGCCAGGTCGATAAGATTTTTGAGGCCGGTTTGGAAGAAGCTATTCAAAAATGCATGGCGCAGCACGCGTGCGTCTTCGTTGCCGTCGGTGCTGAGATAGCGCTCGAGCACGATGCGGTCTTCGGTGAGGGTGCCGGTCTTGTCGCAGCACAGGACGTCCATCGCGCCGAGGTTTTGAATCGCCGGCAGCTCCTTGACGATTACTTGGCGGCGGGCGAGGTCCTTGGCGCCCTGCGACAGGCTCGTGGTCACGATGACGGGAAGCATCTGCGGCGTGATGCCCACGGCCACGCTCGTGGCGAACAGCAGCGCGTCGATGGCGTTGCCCTTGGTGGCGGCGTTGATGGCAAAGACGGCCGGCGCCATAACGAGCATGAGGCGTACGAGCAACATGGAGACGCTCGAGACGCCGCGGTCAAACGCGCTCTTCTCGCCGCGCCCGTTGAGCATCTTGGCGATGCCACCCAGGTAAGTATCCGAACCGGTGGCAACGACAAGCGCAATGGCGGTGCCGTTTTGCACGGAGGTGCCGGTAAAGACGATGTTCTTGCAGGCAGAGAGTGGCAGCGCGGAGCCGTCGGCACTCTCGACGACGGTGATGGCGGTGGTCTTCTCGACGGCCTCGCTCTCGCCAGTGAGTGCGGACTCGATCACAAACAGGTCGCGCGCGGTGATGACGCGGGCATCGGCCGGTACCATATCTCCGGCAGAGAGGCGGATCACATCACCGGGGACGAGCTCGTCGAAGGGGATCTCGACGCGCTCGCCGTCGCGCAGGGCGGTGCAAGTGTTGGAGACCAGGTCCTTGAGGGCCTCGGCCGCATTGCCGCTGCGGGCTTCTTGGATAAACTTCATACCGCCCGATACCAGCAACATGATGCCGATGACGATGACCGTGGAGGGGTCGCGCTGCGGCTCGGGCACGGCGAGCACGTCGATG
Organism: uncultured Collinsella sp.; assembly: GCA_900541135.1. GTDB lineage: Bacteria > Actinomycetota > Coriobacteriia > Coriobacteriales > Coriobacteriaceae > Collinsella. The sequence continues at coordinate 28,232 of UQIG01000019.1, read as the reverse complement.
TAGAGCGAGACCAGCGCGAGCGCGGCGAGGATGCCGGCGAAGGGGTCGACAAAGGCGTCGGCGATACGGCGGGCGAGCGTTTTGGTCGGTGCCTCGATGGTGTTGGGGCCGGAGGCGTCCAGACGCTCGGTTGCCTGCTTGGCGGTGAGGCCGTTTGCCGTGGCATCGAGCAGAACGAGGGCGTCCTCGGCACTATGGGTGGCGGCGAATATGGTGTTCTTAGACAGGCCGGTATGAGCGGCAGGGCGCGCCGTACGGCGGCGCTTGGAGATAGCTTCGAGTACCGTGGCGGTTTTGAGCATCAGCATAGGGTCCTCCTTGTTGAAGGGAGTTAGCGTACGTGTCGTATTTGCTTCAAAAAACCTAGATGTCGCTCACGTCAAGCTCACGAGCCACCACAAAGGGGACAGGCACCTTTGTGGTGGTTTTGACGATCGGTTGGTGGCGCTTATGCGAATACGGAATCCTCGCGGCGTGCCGAGGGCGACATGCAGGTTTTTCGACTAGGACTGCCTTCCATGGCACACCTCCTTAAGGCCGGGCGCAGCGCGCTTTGGGTATCTCGTACCCGTTTCAATCCGCCCGTATTCTTGATGAGGGGGTTTGAAATGTCAACCCCCATTGTTCGGAAAACCATTCCCCCTGACAAAGCCTTTACAGAACGCCGCGGCCTCAAAGCGCGCCCGCATCGACGCTTCGCCTGCGCTAAACTGGAAGGCACGTACGCGATTACGAGAGGAGCCCGCATGGAGGCTTACAAGCAAGAGTTCATCAAGTTTATGGTCGAGTCCGACGTCCTTAAGTTCGGCAGCTTTACGCTCAAGAGCGGCCGTCAGTCCCCGTTCTTTATGAACGCCGGCGCTTACGTGACGGGCTATCAGCTCAAGAAGCTGGGCGAGTATTACGCCCAGGCCATCCACGATAACTTTGGCGACGACTTTGATGTGCTGTTTGGACCGGCCTACAAGGGTATTCCGCTGGCCGTCGTGACCGCAATTGCCTACCACGAGCTGTACGGCAAGGAGGTCAAGTACTGCTGCGACCGCAAGGAGGCCAAGGACCACGGTGCCGATAAGGGCAACCTGCTGGGTTATGAGCCCAAGGACGGCGACCGTGTGGTCATGGTCGAGGACGTTACCACCAGCGGCAAGTCCATCGACGAGACCTATCCCAAGGTCAAGGCTGCTGCCGATGTCGAGATCAAGGGCCTGATCGTGTCCCTCAACCGCATGGAGGTCGGCAAGGGCGGTGTGACCACCGCGCAGAAGGAGATCGAGGCCAAGTACGGTTTCCCCGTCGCGAGCATCGTCTCCATGGCTGAGGTCGTCGAGACCCTCTACAACCACGAGATCGACGGCAAGGTTGTCATCGACGACGAGCTCAAGACCGCCATCGACGCCTACTACGAGCAGTACGGAGCACGTTAGTTACGGCGTTTTACCAAACGCCGTAACTGCTCGACGCTGCGCGGGCCGCATTTGGACAATCTGACGTTCAACTTCAAGGGCGCGACCAGAAGGTCAGCGCCCTTTCGTTTCACGTCACCTTGTCTCAAATGCGGCCCGCTCGCTGTCCGTTCTCTACCTGCGGCGTCGTCTTGCTCCGAATGCGGCTCGCTCGCTGTCGTTGCCGAAACATCGGCGTTGCCGGACTAGTCATTGGGGACGTTCATAAATGACTACTCAGGAATGAGCGTGGATAATCTCCCGTTTTTGGCCTGTGTGCAGGCTCAAAGTGGGAGATTATCCACGCTCGCTTTAATTTGCCTGGGTTGCGATGCCTATCTAATCGGCTCGGCGTCTTCCCTGAGAATCGAAAGATACTCTTCATACCCGTACTGCCGGTATCTCTGTCTTGACTCGTCGAGCGGACGGAGGATGCCCAATTCTTCAAATGATTTGACGAGCGAGCTCGCGGTACTCCTGCCGATATCGAGTTGGGCAGCGATGAATGCGGTGTCGACGATGGGGTGCTCTTCAAGAATGCCCAACAGCCTTTGCCCGTTTGCAGCAGTCCTTCCGAGATTTTCGGTAATGGTTGCTGTGGAACGGTTATGGAGGTCAACAAGGTTTTTTAAAGACCCTACCGAGTCCTTCGCACTTTCGAGAAGACTGTTGCAGAAAAACTCTATCCATTCCTCGTAAGTGCCTCTCTCCCTTACGGATGTGAGTTGCCGGTAGTACTCGCTTCGATTTTTCTTGAACTGGAACGATGGATAGAACAAGCAAGAATGAAGAACGCCATCATTGATGAGCATAAGTGTAATGAGAAGCCTGCCCAGGCGACCGTTTCCGTCTAGGAATGGATGGGCAGTTTCAAATTGGTAATGGACGAGCGCCGCCCGCACAATCGGATCCATTTCGACTTGAGGCTCATTGATAAAGCGTTCGAGGTCCTGGAGCGTGTTACTCAAATCTTCAATGTTTGGAGGGACAAACGATGCGGTTGCAATGGTGCAGCCTGAGGGGCCAATCCAGTTTTGTGAGGAGCGCAGCTCGCCTGGATTCTTCTCCGTTCCGCGCACTCCGTCCAGCAGGACCGCATGAACTTGCCTAAGAAGTCTCGTGCACAAGGGCATCTTTTTGAGCAGTTCTACGCCGCGGTCGACAGCACGGACGTAATTCACGACGTCTGCGACATCTTTATGATGGAGTTGTGTTTGCGATGGACTAAGTAGGTCGTCAAACGTGCACTGGGTTCCCTCAATTTGCGAAGAAAGGAGTGCTTCTTTGCGCACGTACATTGTCAGATACATGTCGGCGTTGGGAACAAAGTAGAGCATGCCTTCAAGCTCTCCAAGCTTTCGTGAGCATGCGGAAAGCGTGCGATAGGTTTCCTCGGTGAGGTTTAGCTGCCTCAATGATTGCAAGGGCGTTGGAAAAAACGAATAGTAAGCCAATTTCCCCGATAGATTATTGCGGAGCGTTCCCTGGCCGTTCTCCTCGATTTGCATCGCGCCCTCCATATCTTTAGTGCCGGAAACTCGTTATTAGGCTAATCATATCAATTCTAATAACGAGTTTAAGGATTAAATAGTTATTAGAATTGATGTAAACAATCTAATGATAAAAAGTCGTTATTACTTGACCATGGAGCTCGGCTTGGTACAAGGGGGTCATCCAAAATGAACGTGGATAATCTCCCGTTTTTGGCTCGGTGACGGCCTCAAAGTCAAAGTGGGAGATTATCCACGCTCGTTAGTTAAGCGTCCGAAAATCCACACTCGCCAAACCTACCAAAAAGGGACGGGTTTATTTTGGCACGTTTCGGTCGGTATCAGGAAGTGTCAGGGACGGGGCGGCGGCAGGACTCGAGAGCGAAAAGAAGTATCGGGTTTGGTGCGCCCGCTTCTGCCCGTCCCGTGCGCAGACGATACTCGGCTTATCGACCCGCGATGCAAAGGAGATGCTCGTCCCGCGAGCACTACCGGGAAGGGCTCGCGATTCGAGTCCCCACCTTAGCATTTGAACCATTTGGCACTATAATCACCATAGGCATGCGCATAACGTTGCGCTTAATCAAGAGGAGAAAACGTATGGGTCTGTTTGACATGTTTAAGAAGAAGGCTGAGCCTGCCGCTGCTGCAGCTCCCGCTTCCATCTCTGCTTCTGCCGGCGCCGACGTGCTGTGCTCGCCCGTCAAGGGCAAGGTCATCAAGATGGCCGACGTGCCCGATCCCGTCTTTGGTGGCGAGGTTCTGGGCAAGGGCTGCGCCGTGTGGCCCGAGGACGACCTGGTCTACGCTCCCTGCGACGGCAAGGTGACCGTCACCATGGGTCACGCCGTGGGTCTGCAGTCCGATAGCGGCATCGAGGTTCTGGTGCACGTTGGCGTCGATACTGTCAACATGAACGGCGATGGCTTCGAGGGCTTCGTCAAGGCCGACGACGTTGTGAAGGCCGGCCAGCCCATACTCAAGATCGACCGTGCCAAGATCGCCGCTGCTGGTTATAAGGACTGCGTCGTGGTGGCCGTGTCCAACACCGCCGAGTTTGCCGACGTCGAGCTCACCGTTGAGGCAGAGTCCGCCGTCGCCGCCGGTGACGCCATCGTTAAGGTCGTTCGCAAGTAAACTGCGGCATCCAAAGGATGTGCAAGGGTGGTCGGGTTTTCCGGCCACCTTTTTTATTACAATGCGGCGGAACGTTTTATTGCGCGTTGGGCGGACCGGTAAACCGTTCGGACGATAAATCGAGCCGACTGCGCCTTTGCTTTGCCGGGGGTGTTCGTTAGCGGCTAGTATGGCCTTATTGTTACGACGTGCACCGCGTCAGGAAGCGCGGTGCCGCTTGTTGGGAGGAATGTCATGAAGAAGAAGCTGCTGCTTGCGCCCCTGATGGCTGTTCTGGTCGCGTGCGTGGTTGTGCTTTCCGGCTGCGGAGGTCCTTCGGTTGAGGAGCTTATCACCGAGGATCTTACGACGCAGTTTGACGAGGTCAAGAACGGTGGCGACGACTTCCTCGCCGGCCTGGAAGAGGCCTCGGGCGACGAGTTCGAGCAGCTGGGCATCGATCCCAAGGAGTACGCTAAGAGCTATCTCGAGGGCTTTGACTACAAGATCGGCGACGTGACGGTCGACGAGGACAAGGGTACCGCAACTGCCGAGGTCACCATTACCTGCAAGTCCATGAACCAGATCGTTGAGGATTTTGCCACCCAGTATCAGGAGAAGGTCGCCGCGCTCGATTCGATGCCTTCCGATGACGAGCTGTACAAGATGGCCGGTCAGGTTATGGTCGATGTGACCAAGGCTGCTAAGACCAAGGACACCAAGGTCACCTTCAAGTACTCCTGCAATGACGACGGCGAGTGGTCTGCTGACGATTCCGCAACCAACGAGATGATGAATGCCATGATGAGCTAGGGAGTTGCGGCGTTTTACCAAACGCCGCAACTGCTCGACGCTGCGCGCCGCCCAGGACGACAATTTGTCATTCAAAAGGCGAGACATGACCAGAAGGTCTATGCCTCGCCTTTTTCATGCCAACTTGTTCGTCCTGGACGTCGCTCGCTGTCCGTCCTCTACCTGCGGCATTGCCATGGTAGTCATTGGGGCGGCACTTGGGGACGTTCCTTTTCTGCCGGCAGTTGGGGACACTCCTTGCACCAGCGTTGCATCGAATGCTCGGGAAAATGCGAGCCGGTATTTGGGCGAATAATGGGTCGCGGTTTCCGGATGGGGTGGGTTGCGGAAAGCGCGACCCGGAATATTGCTCTGAAACGGGATGCGGTTTCCCCGATGGGGCTCAAGCGGAAAGCGCATCCCATTCCGGAGCTTCAAAACGGGATGCGCTTTCTGCGCGGAAGAATTGTCGCAGCTGCGTTAAGCAGTGTCGCTCGTTACTCGCCCAGCACCAGCGCCGCGAGCTCTGCCTGGCTGTCCACCACGTAGTCGGCGCCGGCGGCCTCCAGCTCTGTGCGGCCGCGGAAGCCCCAGCTGACGCCCGCGCTCTTAAGGCCGGCGTTGTGGCCGGTTAGGATATCGACATTGGAATCGCCCACATAGAGTGTGGTTGCCGGATCGGCGCCCAGCTCCTCCATCACATGCAGCGTGACGGGTGCTTCGGGCTTGGGCGGAAACGCATCGACACGGCCCTGTACCAGCGCAAAGCGCTCGGAACCAAAATACTTCTCGATAAGCGGAGCCGCCGAGATGTGGTCCTTGTTGGTGAGCACGGCAAGCTGCACGCCCGCGGCGCGCAGACGGTCGAGCATCTCGATCGTGCCGGCATAGGGGGCAGTGTGGTCCTCCTTGTGATCGCCGTAGTAAGCCCTAAACTCGGCAAGCGTCTGCTCAAACATGCGGCCGTCGCCCGCGTACTCGGCGGGCATAAAGCGCTCAACCAGCTTGAGCATGCCGTTTCCCACCTTGTAGCGGTACTCGTCGACGGCAAACGTAGGCCAGCCGTGCGTCTCGCAGGTATGGTTGCCGGCGGCCGCCAGGTCCTCGAGCGTGTTGAGGATGGTGCCGTCCAGATCAAAGATCACATGGGAAAAGGCCGCTGCCATGAAAGCTCCCGTCGTTGGGTTTAAAACGCACCTCATAATACTGGGCTTATGCGTTGGGCGTGCTTGGAATCTGAACATCTCCAGGGATATCAGGTGACATCGCGCCAATCATGCGATTCCGCCCTAGCAAATTCTCGGCAGCTGCTCTCCCACGAGCATGTCGAGAATGCGGGTCGAGCCCCAGCCGGTGCGCACGCGCACGGTGGGACGGGCACCCTCGGCAAGTGGCAGCACGCGACCGATGATGGCGGCATTCTCGCCGTAGCGGGCGGCGCGCATGGCGGCTAGCGCGGCATCGGCTTGCTCGGCCGGCACGACGGCAACCATCTTGCCCTCGTTTGCCACCTGCAGCACATCGTAGCCGAGCATTTCGCAGGCGGCCTGCACGCCGGGACACACGGGCACGGAATCTTCGTCGACCTCCATGGCAACACCGCTGGCCTGGGCAAACTCGTTGAGTGTGGACGCCAGGCCACCGCGCGTGGGGTCGCGAAAGCAACGCGTGCCGGGCGCTGCGGCCAAAACGTCGGCAATCAGGTGGTTGAGCGGCGCGGCATCGCTTTCGATCGTGCTCGAAAACGCCAGGCCCTCGCGTTGGCTCATGATGGCAATCCCGTGGTCGCCCAGTGTGCCTGACACCAGGATAACGTCGCCGGGGCGGCAGTTGGCGCCGCTGAGCGCCACGCCCGTGGGAACCTCGCCCACGCCGGCGGTATTGATGTAGACGCCGTCGGCCCCGCCGCGCTCGACCACTTTGGTGTCGCCCGTGATTATGGACACGCCCGCCTCATGCGCCGTTTCGGCCATCGTCTGCACGATCTGGCGGAGCTTATCCATGGGATAGCCCTCTTCGAGGATAAAGCCGCACGATAGGTAGCGCACGTTGGCGCCCGAGGTCGCGACATCGTTGACGGTTCCGCACACGGCGAGGCGGCCGATGTTGCCACCGGGGAAGAACTGCGGCGAGACTACAAAGCTGTCGGTCGACATGGCGATGCGCCCGCTCGCGGGCAGCGCGGCGACGCCGGCGTCGTTGCCTTCGAGCAGCTCGGGCGACCCAAAGGCATCCAAAAAGACCTCATCGATGATGCGTTTCATCATCTGACCGCCAGAGCCGTGGCCCAACAGGACGGTGCTATCGGTGATGCTATGGGACATATCCAAAACTCCAATCGTGGGTGGTGCCGGTGTGCGGGTGCGTCCGGACTAGTCGCGGTAGCGGTAGTACGCCGCGCAGCTGCCCTCGGAGCTCACCATGCACGGGCCGACGGGGTGCTCGGGCGTGCAGGTGCGGCCAAAGAGCGGGCAGCTGCTCGGCGTAATGGCCCCGCGCAGCACGTTGCCGCAGCGGCACCCACGCAGCTCGACCGTCTTCTCGACGGGCACGTCAAAGCGGGCACGGGCATCAAAGCGCGAGAACTCGGGGCGGATGGAAAGGCCCGAGTTGGCAATCGGCCCCAGCCCGCGCCACGTGGTGTCGCACGGCTCAAACACCTGCTCGACCAGCTGGCGCGCCACAGGGTTGCCGTCTGCGTTGACGCCACGGCGGTAGGCGTTGTCGATCGCGGGCCTGTCCTCGACAACCATCTGGACCAGCATGCAGATGCCTTGCAGGATATCGACCGGTTCAAATCCCGTGACCACACCCGGGGTATCGAACTCATCGACCAAAAAGCTAAAGGGCGCCAAGCCCGTGATGGTGGCGACGTGGCCCGGCAGGATAAAGCCGTCGATAGTGGTCTCGGGATCGTTGGCGATGGCGCGCAGCGCCGGCGGCGTGGTCTTGTGGGCGCAGTAGACCGAGAAGTTCTGGAGTCCGCGTGCATCGGCCTCCAAGATGGCGGCGGCGATGGTGGGCGTCGTAGTCTCAAAGCCCACGCCCATAAAAATGACCGGGCGATCGGGGTTTTGCTTGGCAATGTCGAGCGCGTCGAGCGGGGAATAGACGATGCGAATATCGCGCCCTGCCGCCTTTTGCGCAGCGAGTGAGGTGGACGATCCGGGCACGCGCATCATGTCGCCAAAGGTGGTGATGATGGCGCGGTCTATGTTGGCGAGCGCGATCGCGTGGTCGATGTCGCGGTTGGCGGTGACGCAGACGGGGCAGCCTGGGCCGCTCAGCAGCTTGAGCCCGGCCGGCATAATGGAGCGAAAGCCATAACGCCCGATGCTCACGGTATGCGTGCCGCAGACTTCCATAAGGTTGATGGCGCGGTCGCCGACAAGCTCATGAATGCGCTCGATGAGCTCGCGAGCCAGCTTGGGATCGCGGAATGCCGAGAAATCGATACCGGAGCGCGCCGGCTGCTCGGGCGCCACTAGTAAGCCTCCGCCGGGTTGGTGGTCAGCTGGTCTTCTTCGACCAGCTCGGACATGGCATTAACAAGCTCGAGCGTTTCCTGTGCTTCCTGCTCGTCGACAATCTGGATGCCAAAGCCGGCGTGTACGAGAATATAGTCGCCAACCTGCGCCGTCGGCACGAGTCGCAGCGACACGGGGCGCTCGATGCCCATCATGTCGACGGTGGCCTTGAGGTCGTCGTCGCGTTTGACTACTTTACCGGGAACGGCAAGGCACATATTGTTCCCCTTTTATACGCTTTGCGCTGGACGGGCGCTCAATAATCCATCAGTTGATGGTAGCGCTCGCGGGCGCTGCGGGCAAACGCGCTACACCTGTGAGACGGCGGCTTGCGGGCTGGCCGAACAGCCTATTGTGGCGCGACCTGTGCGAGGCGAGTGCGTGCGACTGCTGCCTGACCGTAGGCGATGCAGCCGTCGTTAACGGGCACGGTTTGGGGAATCAAGACCGTAAGGCCTGCGTCTTTAAGCTTGCGGGTGAGGAGCTGAAGCAAAAGTCGGTTCATGAACACGCCGCCCGAGAGTGCGACGGTATCGATGCCTTCGCGCGCGCAGATTTCGCGTGCGATTCGTGCCGAAGAGCGCGCGACGGCGACATGGAAGTCGAGTGCGAGCCTGTCGGCGGGCGCTCCGGCTTCAATTCCTCCCAAAAGTGCCTCAAAGAGTGCTTTCTGGTCCAGAACATAGGGGCCGTCCAGCCACGATGGGCCAGATGCGAAATAGCCGGCGTTGTCGTCGGGAAAATGGGCGATTTCGTTGTCGAGCGCGCGCCAGGCGGCAGCCTCAAGCTCGATGGCGGGTTCGCCCTCGTAGGTCGCCTTGTCGCAGATGCCTAGAATTGCTGCCGCGGCATCAAAGAGACGCCCCATGCTGCTGGTACGCGGGCTGTTGATGCCGCGCTCGATCATGGTGGCTGTCACGCTGCGCGTTTGCTCGTCGAGGCTGTCCAAAAGCCGAGCGGCGCCTGGGTGCTCGAGCAGGCCGAGCTCACTGAGCAGGGCAAAGGCGTTGCGGCGGGCGTCGCGCACGGAGGCCGCCCCGCCGGGGAGCGCCCAGGTGCGCAAATGCGCGGCGCGCTCAAAGCAGCCAAGGCTGGCAACAAGAAACTCGCCGCCCCAAATGGTCCCATCGGTGCCGGCGCCGGTGCCGTCAAAGGCGATGCCAAGGACGCGCGCGTCGGTTGTAAGCTGGCCCGCGGCGATGGCCTCGGCCATTACGCTCGCGATATGCGCATGATGGTGCTGCACCTCGACGAGCGGCAGATTGCATTTTCGCGCCTGCTCGCGCGCCCACTGGCCCGATAGATAACTGGGGTGTACATCGCAGGCCAAGGCGGCGGGCGCCAAGTCAAAGAGATCTTCCAAGCGCGTGCGCGCGGCGTTCCAGGCATCGAAGGTCCCGCCGTTTTCAACATCGCCGATATGCTGCGACACAAAACAGGTCGCCTCGCCGTTCGTCCCTTCACGCGTGAGCGCAATCGTGGCCTTTTGTTGTGGCCCGCAGGCAAGCACGCAGGACGGAGCGCGGTCGAGCGCCGGCAACGGCAGCGGCTGGGGTGCATATCCGCGAGCGCGGCGCACGGGCATAACGGTGCCGTCAACCACGCGCACCACGGAATCGTCATAGCGCGAGAGAATCGCGCGGTCGTTACCGAGCAGCGCGTCGGCGATGCCGGCGGCAACGAGGTGTTCCCAGGCGAGGTCGTCGTCGGTCTCGATGGGTTCTTCGCTCAGGTTTCCGCTGGTCATGACGAGCGCGTGCATACCGCAGGCTTCTGCCGCGGCAAGCAACAGATGTTGAAGCGGCGTATAGGGGGGCATGACGCCGAGCTCAGGAAGGTCGCGCGTGACGGACGGCGCGAGCGCGAGGGCGTCGGGGGAACCGCCGTTGCCCTCGCCAACAGTGCGCCGGCGCAGCAGCACAATGGGGCGGATGCTGCCGGCGAGCAGATCGCGTTCAGCATCGTCGATATGACACAGGCGCCCGGCATCGGCAAGACTGCGCACCATGACGGCAAGCGGTTTGTTGCTGCGGCGTTTGCGACGGCGCAGCTCGGCCACCGCCTGCTCGTTGGAGGCGTCGCATGCTAAGTGGAATCCGCCCAGGCCCTTGATGGCGACGATGCCACCGCTGGCCAGCAGCTCAACACAGCGGTCGATAATGGCGTCGCTGGCCTCGCGTGTGGTGCCGACGGCCAGCGACGCGGCGGCTTCGCCCGGCCCATCGCCCACGTCCGCTTCGCGCCACGTAATATGCGGCCCGCAATCAAAGCAGGCATCGGGTTGCGCGTGAAAACGCCGGTCGAGTGGGTCGGCATACTCCGCGGCACACCTGGGACACATGGAAAAACAATCCATCGACGTGGCCGCTCGGTCATAAGGCAACGATCGGATGATGGTAAAGCGTGGCCCGCAGTTAGTGCAGTTGATAAAGGGGTAGTGATAGCGTCGGTCGGCGGGATCGAACAATTCGCGCAAGCAATCGTTGCAGGTGGCGATATCGGGCGAGACGAGCGTCGTGTGCGCGGTCTGGTCCTGCGATGCTACGATGCGAAAACCCTGTTCGTTGGCGGCATCCCAACCGTTGGCTGCCAAGTCCACAACCTCGACATGCTCTACGCGGGCTGCCGCAGGCGCATGCTCAGAAAGCGCGGCAACAAAAGCATCGAGCGCATCGGCCGGAGCGTGCGCCTCGATATGCACGCCGTCGCCCGCATTGAGCACCCATCCACAAATGCCATGTGCCATGGCCTCGCGATACACAAACGGTCGCATGCCAACGCCCTGCACAATGCCCGTCACATGAATATGCACATGCCGCATGCGACACCCCTCATCAAAACCGACCAAAAAGGGACAGGTTTATTTTGGTAGGTAAAACTTCTAAACCTGCCAAAACAAACCTGTCCCTATTTGGCAGGTGCGCTGCGGGAAATCCCGTTACAGCCCCAGGCTCTGCTTGGTGGCGGCGCACGTGAGCTCGCCGTGCTTAACGCCGCGCAGGCCCAGCAGGCGGTCGGCTAGTTCGTAGACGCGCTCGCCGCGACCCTTGAGTGCCAGAATCTCCAAGCAGTTGTGGTGATCCAAATGCACGTGCATCGTCGATACGATCTCGTCGGTGTAGTCGTGCTGCACCTCGTCCAGGCGGCGCGTCAGATCGCCGGTGTGATGGTCGTAGATCATGGTGAGCGACCCGATAACGTGCTCATCGGGCGTGCGCATCTGCTCCTTGGCGATCGAGGCGCGAATCAGGTCGCGCACGGCCTCGGATCGGTTGGCCACGTCGCCGCGGCGTGCGATCTGCTCGTCAAAACGGCGCAGCAGGTCGTCGGGTGCGGTAACCGAAAAACGGACCAGCTCGGAGCCGGAACCACTACAGTGGCAGCCCGCGTCACCATCCGCCCCGTGCGGATGCTCGTGCTCGTACCCGCAGCTGTGCTCGTGTTCGGCCACCTTACACCAGCTTCACGGAGCCGACGGAGTTGTGGTCGGCCTCGATGGCTTCCTCGTAGCCCTCGAGCGCGTCATGCGCCTCGTGGAGCGCGGCCATGGCGGCCTCGAGCTTGGCGCCGATGCGCTCCATGTCAAAATTCTCGGTCGCATGCAGCAGCTGATGGCTCCACTCGTGAGCGAGCTCGATGGTGTCGTCGACCTGCTTGACGCTCATGGCAAGCTGGCTCATGTTCATTCCGACGTCATGCATGGAAAATCTCCTTTTGTATGGGGCAGTTCAGTGGTTCAGATTTTACTACGCCCGCTCTGTGCGCAGCTGCATAAGAAAACGGGTGCGAGTCTGTGCGACCCGCACCCGTTCACTGGGGGCTGTTTGTGACTACCATACTATCCGTGGTTGCACTCGGTGCATCCAGAAGTCCGGCGAGCGGTGCAAAAGCGCTCATGGACGGCAGGCAGACGGCAACATGTAACAAGCGTATTACAGATACTTCTCCAGCAGCGCCTGCAGCCTCGCCTTGGGCAGAGCGCCAACCGAGCGGTCAATCTCCTCGCCGTTCTTAAACACAACCAGCGTGGGGATGCTCATGACGCCATACTTCATGGCCAGGTCCTGGTTGTCGTCGACGTTGCATTTGGCAACGGCAAGCTTGCCCGCCAGCTCATCGGCAACCTCGTCAACGATGGGCGAGAGGGATCGACAGGGCCCGCACCACGGTGCCCAAAAATCGACCAGCACGGGCAGGCTGTCGTTAACGATGGAATCGAAGTTCTCGGGGGTAATCTGATTAATGTCAGCCATGGTGACCTCCATAATGCGACGCGGCTTGGCCGTGTAAAACTCAGTACGACCGTGCTTATACCCAGCCGCCCGCAAAGCAACCACTCGCGGCCGGCTCTTTTATATAATGGTGGGCACGCAAACGATTGGAGAGCGCATGCCCACGTCACAAAGCCAGAAAAAAGAAGCCATCGCCCAGGCGGCCGAGCAGGAGCTCGCATCGCTCGCGGGTCGCGGCGTGCGTATCGCGGGCAACGCGTGCTCGCCGATCGTACTAGTCAAAGGCGATTTGGACGAGGCCGAGCGTTCGGGTGGCGAGCTTGCCGCCGGCCCGGATGGCGCGGCGTTGCGCAAGGCGCTTGGGGCCATCGGCTACGCGCCCGAGGATTTTTGCGTGCTGGCAAGCGTCGCCGGCGTGGGTGACGGGGCGGTCGCGACAGGCGAGGGCCTACCGTGCGAGCTGTTCCGCGAGGCGCTCGAGGCCTTGGACCCCGAGGCGGTCTTGCTGCTGGACGATCGCGCGGCCGATACCATGCGCGAGACCTACGCCGATATGCTCGTGGCGATCGATGACTTCGACACCGCCATGCTCAAGCCCGGCTTGGTCGCCCATGTGCAGGGTCGCCGCGTGCTCGCGCTCGACGGTTTTGAGGCGGCGCTCACTGACAAAGCCGCCAAGCAGCGCATGTGGGCATACATCAAGCAGCTGACCCCGGCAGCCGCTCCGCTGTAGCGAGGCTGGCGGCAGCCCCTACATCACAGCGCGCAGCTCAAACCGATCGCCGTTAATGCGGAACTGGCAGTTGCCGTTCATGCGCTCCACGGCAAGTTTGATGCTCCTGGTGCCAAAGCCGTGGCCCGCATGCCGGGTCACGGGCATGCCGTCGACCATGCGCGGCGCGCGGTCAAACGTGTTGGAAACTAACAGCAGCAGCTGGCCGTCCTCTAATCGCAGGTCAAAGTCGACGAATCGCTTTCCTTGGGGTGCGGCGCTTGCGGCGGTGATAGCGTTTTCCAAGGCATTTGAGAGCACGCTAAACAGGTCGGCGTCACCTACGTGGATGGTTTCGGGTACGGCGGCGCGCAGGTTGGCGGTAATGCCGTTTCTATTGATATCCGAGTTAAATGACGAAAGCGCGATGTTTACGGTCTCGTTGGCGCAGAAGCGGCGTACGGCGGTGCGGTCGCCGGCTTCGCAGAGTTCGTCGATGCGATCGAGCGCCTCGTCGGTGTGGCCCTCCTCAATTAAAGCGGCCAGGCCGCGTAGGAAGTGGCGCATGTCGTGGCGCAGAATCGACAGCTCGCGCCCAGATTGACGCCAAGCCTCGAGCTCTTTGATGGCGGCGCTGTCGCGGGTTTCGAGCATCCAGCGCTCTCGCTCGGCGGTTTCCTTTTCTTCGTATTCGCGCAGATAAACGGCAAGAAACATAAGATAGAAGGCACAGAGCGCAAATGCCAAAAACTCAACCGTCACCACCGAGCCCGAGTGGAACAGCGTGGTGTAGACGTTGGTGGCATAGTCAAAGACGTAATAGACGAGCGGCAGGATTAAAAGGATGCCCAGCTCGGTGGTGCTTTTAATCGCCAAGCGCGGACCGATGTCGCCGGCCCAATGCAGCAGGACGGCAAAGACGGCGAGTGTGGTCGCGATGCGCGCCAGATAGTACGCGATCTGAGAATCGGTTGCGGCAAATGCGGCGATGCCCATCCAATTGCTGAACTGGCAGCTCAGATAGGCACTCGTAATGCCGAGCACGGCAAGCAGCGGGCTCAGGCGGTAGCGCGCGCACAAATAGATGATGAGCGGCAGATGCACGACGAGCGGATATACCTGGCGGGCGAAAAGCTCTCCGCCGACGGCATTGGCGAGGCCAAATGCGCATCCGGTTACGGCACCGACCAGCACCAGTTCAAGCGCATGACGCCGGTTGATCTCGATACCGCACAGCGCCGCCGAGGCAAAGACGCCAAAGAGTAGCGTTGTGGCGTGGTGGATTGCCCAAAGGACCATTTCGACCGAGGAGACCATCAGTGTCTCCCAGCCTCAAAGCGCACCGCAAAGTAGGCGTCTTGGAATCCCTGCTTGCAACTGCGCGAAAGCGGGATGCACGCGCCCGAGCGCATGACGATGTCCGTGCGGTCAAAGTGATCGATGTTGCGCAGGTTGACCTGGTAGCTGCGGTGGCATTTAAAGAAGGTGGCATTTTGCGCCAAACGGTCCTCGACGCTGCGGAACGACTCGAGTGCCTCGATGTCGCGTCCGTCGCGCAGGTGGAAGACCACGTGCTTGTTGCGCGCCTCGGCATATTCGATGTCGGACAGGCGCAGGGCGTGGTAGCCAAAGGAAGTTTTGATCACGAGCTCGTCGGTTGCCGCCGGGCGCATGCTCGAAAGCTCGTCGAGTAATCGCGCCAGGCGTTCGTAAGTCACGGGCTTGAGCAGATAGTCGAAGGCGCGGACCTCGTAGGATTCCAGCGCGAACTCGGGCGACGAGGTGAGGAACACCAGGCGTACGGCGGTGTCGGCCTGGCGCAGTTCGCGTGCGGTGTCCATGCCGTTGACGAGCGGCATGATCATGTCGAGCAGAATGATGTCGGCGCGCGATGCGGCATGGCGGGCCAGCAGGTCCTCGCCGCGCGTGACGAGCGCAACATCGACCGCCGTGCCCGTCTCGGTCGACCAACGGTCGATCATCCGGTGCAGTCTATCTAGAAAAGCGACATCATCGTCGCAGGCAATAATCTTGAGCATTCGGCCCCCTTAAGTAGTTCGATTTTGCCACATCGGGTACGCGCCGCTTGCGGGGGTGCGGACCGTTTGCGCCCCACGGCGTGCAACTCGCGCCAAGCGGTATTGCGGTGGCGAAAGATGCCCCTTGCGCTACCGAAAGCCCGGCTATCCTCAGCTTGCCAGTTCGAAAATGGACCCGACCCAAGATCGAATCTTTATTTCAACTTTACACCTAGGTTTACAGCTGTCTTGTCAGCTGTAAACCTAGGTGTCATACTAAAGCCCCAAGATTCGCCAAAAGAGAGGGGCCTTGATGGCACAGAGCGCGAACATGGATGCGTCGGAGCTTGCACGCGATATCGCGGCCGGCCTAGCATCGGCAACGACGGCAACGGAGCGCGCGGCACTGGTGCCCGCAGAGCTCGTCGAGGCCATTCAGCAACTAAAAGCCCAACGTGACGCGGTGATCCTAGCGCACTATTACGTGGCGCCCGAGGTGCAGGCCGTGGCTGATTACGTCGGCGATAGCTTCTACCTGGCCAAGCTCGCCAAGAGCTTGCCGCAGCAGACCATCGTACTGTGCGGCGTGGAGTTTATGGGCGAGAGCGCCAAGCTGCTCAATCCCACTAAGACCGTGCTGCTGCCCGAGCCGGGCGCGGACTGCCCCATGGCTCACATGGTCAAGCGCGAGACGGTCGACGCCGCCCGCGCCGAGTACGGTGACGACCTTGCCGTGGTCTGCTACGTCAACTCCACGGTCGAGATCAAGAGCTGGAGCGACGTGTGCGTCACCAGCTCCAACGCCGTCAAGATCGTGTCCGAGCTGCCGCAGCAGCATATTCTGTTCATTCCCGACCAAAACCTGGGCCGTTTCGTAGCCGAGCAGGTGCCGCAAAAGCACGTCATCCTCAACAACGGCTACTGCCCACGCCATCACATCATCACCGTCGAGCAGATCGTCGACGCGACGGAGGCCCACCCCGACGCGCTCGTGCTGGCGCATCCTGAGTGCAAGGCCGACGTTCTGGCCGAGGCCGACTACATCGGCTCCACCGCCGGCATCATCAAGTATGCCGAGGAGTCCGACGCGAGCGAGTTCATTATCGTGACGGTCCGCGGCGTGCTCTACGAGCTCGAGCGCCGCTGCCAGGGCACCGGCAAGAAGTTCTACTTCCCCGCGGTGCAGCCCACCTGCGTCAACATGGATCTCATCACGCTCGAGAAGCTCGTGCGCTGCCTGGAGACGGGTGAGGGCGAGGTGCAGATCGGCGTGTCGGACGAGGCTGCCGACCAGGCCAAGCTCACGCTCGACCGTATGCTCGGGTACGCAGCACGCTAGAACAATGTTGCATGAGGGACGGTCCCTTATGTCACATTCAAGGGAGAGGATTCCTGTGGAAACCAAGCAATACCCCGATATGGAGTGCGACGTCGTCATTGCCGGCTGCGGCGTAGCGGGTCTGTACGCGGCCCTCAATCTGCCGACGAGCACGCGCGTGATCATGCTCTCCAAGGGCGCGGTCGATGAGTGCGATTCGATGCTCGCGCAGGGCGGCATCTGCGTGCTGCCCGAGGGTTCGGACTACGATGCCTTCTTTGAGGACACCATGCACGCCGGCCATTACGAGAACCGCTGCGAGAGCGTCGACATCATGATCCGCTCGAGCCGCTCGGTCATCAACGACCTGCTAGCGATGGGTGTGGATTTTGAGCGCAAGGCCGACGGCAGCCTCGACTTTACCCGCGAGGGCGCGCACAGCCGTCCGCGCATCGCCTTCCATGCCGATATTACGGGCAAGGAGATCACGACCAAGCTGCTCCAGGCCGTTCGCAAGCTGGACAACGTGCAGATTTTGGAGCACGTGGCCATGACCGACATCCTGACGGGCGAGCGTGATGGCGTTACGGTGTGCACCGGCGTCGTTGCCGTTCCCGTGGACGAGGACAACTCGGTTCGTCCCGCCGACGAGCTGGCAAACGCCGCCGAGGGCGTGCATGCCGGCGAGCTGTTTAAGATCCATGCCCGCCACACGCTGTGGGCAACGGGCGGCATCGGCGGCGTATACGACCACTCGACCAACTATCCGCAGCTCACGGGCGATGCCTGCTACATCGCTCAGGAGCATGGCATTAAGATGGAGCACCTGGACTACGTGCAGATCCACCCCACGGGACTGTTCTCGCCGCAGCCGGGCCGCACCTTCCTGATCAGCGAGAGCTGCCGCGGCGAGGGCGCGATTCTGCTCAACGCTGCCGGCGAGCGCTTTACCGACGAGCTGCAGCCGCGCGACGTAGTCGCCGCCGCTATTCGCGAGCAGATGAAGCAGGACGGCACCGAGCACGAGTGGCTGAGCTTTGCCCCCGTCGAGCGCGACGTGGTGACCGGGCATTTCGCCAACATCCGCGCGCGCTGCCTTGAGGACGGTCGCGACATCCTGGATGAGCCCATTCCCGTTACGCCCACGCAGCACTACTTTATGGGCGGCGTGTGGGTCGACAAGGATGGCCGCACCTCGATGCCCGAGCTCTATGCCGCGGGCGAGACGGCTTGCAACGGCGTTCACGGCAAGAACCGCCTAGCTTCCAACAGCCTGCTCGAGGCACTGGTCTGGGGTCGTCGCGCCGCGTGGTACATGCGCACCGGCGAGTCGCTGGCCGTGGAGCAGGCGGGCGATCCCGCGCTCGATGGCCGTCATCGCGCCCTGAGCGCCGACGCCCTGGCAATCGATGATTTGGCCCGTGCCGCCGGCACACAGGCCGTGGAGGAGTAGACCATGAATCCCATTACCATGAAGCTCGTCGTCGATGATCTGATTCTGCAGGCTCTGCGCGAGGACATTACCTTTGAGGACGTGAGCACGGCGAGCGTGTGTCCCACGGCGCGTCCCGCCACGGTGGAGCTCATCGCCAAGGCCGATGGCATCATCGCCGGTCTGGACGTGTTCGCTCGCACCTTTGAGCTGCTGGATCCGCAGAGCTCGGTGCTGTTTGATGTTGCCGACGGTGACGAGGTACACGCCGGCGACCACGTGGGCCAGGTGCGCGGCGATGCGCGCGTGCTGCTTTCGGGCGAGCGCGTGGCGCTCAACTACCTGCAGCGCATGAGCGGTATCGCTACCTATACGCACAGAATGGCAGCGGCGCTCGAGGGTACCAAGACCGTGCTCGTCGACACACGCAAGACCACGCCGGGCATGCGCGTCTTCGAGAAGGCCGCGGTCGAGATCGGCGGCGGCAGCAACCATCGCTACAACCTGTCGACAGCCGTCATGCTCAAGGACAACCACATCGATGCCGCCGGTGGCGTGACGCGCGCGATCGAGATGGCGCGCGCCCACGCGTCGTTTACCACGACGGTCGAGATTGAGTGCGAGAACCTGGACATGGTACGCGAAGCCGTGGAGGCCGGTGCCGACATTATCATGTTCGACAACATGACCCATGACGACATGGCCGCCGCCATCGAGCTTATCGCCGGTCGTGCCAAGACCGAGTGCTCGGGCAATGTGGACGCCGACAACATTCGCGCCCTGGCTGATCTGGGCGTCGACTACATTAGCTCGGGCGCCCTGACGCACTCCGCGCCGATCCTCGACCTCTCGCTTAAGCACCTGCGTCTGCTGGACGGTAAATAATGAACGCCCGCGAGCGTCGCCGTGCCATCATGGCCGTGCTCGAGGGAGCCAAGGGGCCCGTATCGGGCAGCGCGCTTGCCCGCGAGGTGGGTGTGAGCCGCCAGGTCGTGGTGCAGGACATCGCCCTGCTGCGCGCCGATGGGCACGATATCGTGGCGACCAACCGCGGCTACGTGCTGCAGGAAGCCCCCAGCAGCCCCGCTGTGCCCACGCGCTTGGTCAAGGTTCGCCACGGCGTGGAGCAGGCAGGCGATGAGCTCACGAGTATCGTCGACGCCGGTGGTGCCGTGCTCAACGTGATCGTCAATCACCGCGTGTACGGTAAGATCACGGCCGACTTGGACATCCGCAACCGCCGCGATGTCGAGCGCTACCTAGAGGGCATCGCCAGCGGCAAGAGCTTCCCGCTGCTGACGGTGACCAGCGGCTATCACTTCCATCGCATTGCGGCGGAGGATGAGCAAACCCTCGACGAGATCGAGGCCATGCTCAAGGAGAAAGGCTACTTGGCAGACCTGATGCCCTACGAAGACAACCTCGGCTAGACCACCAATTTGGGGACAGGTTTCAAATTGAGGGTTGCAAAAACGAGGGCTATCGCGCCGATGCGATGGCCCTCGTTTTATTAAATATGAAATGCTAAATCCGCAAGTAAAAACGTGTTTAAGATGCGGTGCTACTGGTGGTCTCCGGAATATCGGACGTAGGCATCCGACATGCCTTGATTTTTTAAGGCAGAAACCGCTTGTTCCGCCTCAGTTCGACTTGAAAACCTGCCAGCGGAAACCGAATACCACGTCTCCTTGTTAAGGTTTGTCCAGTCTGTTGTGCACACGACAATTGCGTCTGGGAACCCGCTGTTTCTAAGATCATCTGCCTTTTTCTTCGATGTTGTATAGTCCTTACTGGCCATGACGAATGCGCCCCAAAATGGGCTTATTTCTGAAAGAGAAGACGTCGATGACTCATTCTGCTCGACGGCTTTCTTTGCATTTTCAGCCTCTTGCTCAGCGCGCTTTTGAGCGGCAGAAGCATCCTCGGCTTGTTTGGCGGAAACTGCTGCATCACGAGCTCCCCTTGCGGCTGCAGCTAGAGCTTTCGCTGAGCTCTTCGAATCGCAACCTCCCCGCTCGGCTAACTTTTCTGCCGCATTGATTTGCTCGTCGGTAACATCGGCTGGATCGATCTTGTCACCCAATGTCAGCTTTGCCATCTCGCGGAAATCAGCCTTTTCGCCATCTTTGAGAGCACGCTTCACTTTAAAATTTACGCTCGAATCGGAAACGTTCCAGAGCGAGCCGTCCGCTCCAATCGGAGTACCCTCTATTGCGAGCCCATATGTTCCCGGAATGAGTTCAAGACCTTTTCCATCGGAATCGACAAATGCCGTTTCGTCGATTTTGCTTCCGTTGACATCGGTTCCTTTCACGCGGATCGGTAGCTTGGAAGCTCCTTCTGATGTATTCCATCCATCTCCGGAAACACTGATAAGAACAGAATGCTTCGAGTATTCAGCTGCAGTGGTCTTCTGCTTCTTTGTCGTCTGTTTCGATTGCGGCATGTACACGCCAAAGTAATAGCTGGCACCTCCGCATGCGACTAACGCCGCAATCATCGCTGCTACAATGATTCGCGTACGCTTTTTGGGTTGTCTGCTCCGCCTGGTTGTAGAGACATTGCGCAGCCGATTGCCAAGCGCAGGCTGAGTTGGCTCAAGAGGTTGACTAGATAAATCAACCTGGGCTGAATCCAGTGGTGCCCCGCATTGAACGCAGAATTGCATTCCGTCTTCGTTTTTCGTGCCGCATTCTGTGCAGTACATATGAGTCTCCTCGGTTTGATTTACAGAGACCTTCTATTCAAAACGATGGCCACATTTGCCACAGAATTTTGCAGACTCATCCTGCATGGCGCCACAATCGGGACACCATTTCTTTCCAGCTTCGTTGCCTGCCGTTTCGTTACTCGTTATCGGA
Source organism: uncultured Collinsella sp. (assembly GCA_900541135.1). Taxonomy (GTDB): domain Bacteria; phylum Actinomycetota; class Coriobacteriia; order Coriobacteriales; family Coriobacteriaceae; genus Collinsella. The sequence continues at coordinate 7,289 of UQIG01000019.1, read as the reverse complement.
CTGCCGTCGCCTTGCTTCTGCGCAGTATCTTGGTAGGTATTGGACATACTTCCGACCACCAGCTCGGCAGCTTGCTTTATATTTTTCAATTCAGAATCAGAAAAGAGGTCTTTCCCGTTGCGGCCCAATACCGCGCGAAGATGAAATACGACCATCATGGTCGTTCCCGCTACAAGCAATACCGCACCGACGCCAACGCTGAAACCAAATCCTGCATCTCTGATAAGGCTGTTCAATATAACAACTAAAGAAATGCCGCCTGTTGCGACGCCAATCAAAGGAAGGCCACAGCAGCCCAAGACGGTTGCAATAATCCAAATAGGCTGAAACCACCAATAGCCCATGGCAACATAGCTGCCGCCCAAATAGGATGTGGAGGTCAGTTCTTTGGAAGAAAAACCGAGAAATGATGCGACGATGGCAATTAAGGTGGCTAGCACCATCATTTTCTGGTTAAACCCAAAGGAAAAAGAAAGGCCTATTTTCTGCTGCTTCGTGTTAAATGCGGTCTGTTGCACTTGATTTCCGAGGTTCGAAATGACGGCCCTGGCGCTATCGACTGCTTCGTGTGCTGTCTGAATATTGTCCGCTGCTTCGCTCCTATCCGCCGGATGAGATGTACGCTCGCTGCTTCTATTCGGTTCCGTTTGTTTTGCGGCCGCTCTTTTGCTTTCGTCGGTTTGCGCGTTCGCTCTCGTCTCTTTATATGAGCTATTAGGCTCACAAAGAGACGCTCCGCATTTCTCGCAATACACTGCTATTTCAGAATTCTTGTGGCCACATTTCCAGCAGTACATTTTTGTCCCCATTTCCTATCTAAAGCTAGAGCTCCTGCATGCTGCAGGGTTCATTTTTGTCATTGGAAAACGCCTCTCGATACTTCGCGGAAGCCTTTGAGACCCTGGTTCTTTCGAACTCGACTACGTCATGCCGCCAGTCTTCGTTCTCGAAATAATGGTTTGCGTATGATTCGAAGAATCCTTCTCCGGGGATATGGTTCGAATCATTCTTTCTTCCTACCAGCGCGGGCAAGCTTGGCAGGCCTGCGCTTTCGCACCATTCCTGGACGGCATCTAAAAGAAAAGCAACCTCTCTGCTATGAGGATTTCCCATATCCATCCTCTGAGCGAACTCCGAGTAACTAATCGGATCCTGTCCCTCATGAGACGCTTGCCATATCACCATGGCGGCCTTTTGGATCTTAGTTTCGGCAAATCGATGGTTTTGCTTATCCATAGAACCACTCCTTTGCTAACGCCTTGTTTGCATATTAAACTGGGAAAAGTCGGTTTGCAAACTCTCTGTTTGTTGTTCAACAAATCCGTATGTCATAGCGTTGATTTATGCAAACAGAGGGTTTTCAAAACTTCAACAAGCAGCTGGGTCACCATCTGCAACTTCTTCGAAAGAGCCAAGGGTTGTCCCAAGAGGCTGTCGGAGAAGCGCTCGGCATGGACCGGGTTTCGATTGGATATATCGAGCAAGGAAAGCGAGCTCCTCGGCTTCAGACCCTCTACGCGTTGGCATTTCTCTACAGAGTTCCCGTTGCAAAGCTGTTTGATTTTGAATAGGGCGCTCGGTGTTGTAAACGAAATGCTTTTCTATCGCTACGTCTAACTTTAAATAGCTGCTTCCTATTAGTAAAAAGATGCAGAACATTTTTGCCAGCGTCTGTTCAGTCTGACTTCTTCGGCTGTCGTTGGTTTGTCTCGGCTGCTGCAGATTTAGTTGTTAATGCGGGTGATTTTGTCCACATTCCCATTTTGGGCGAACTCGTGGCGGGACAAAACCACCAATTTGAAACCTGTCCCCAAATTGGTGGTCAACCTGCGGCGTTGCTATAGTGGCTGCCCGCGCTGCGTAAGCAAAAGGAGGCCTCCGCGGCGATGCGGAGGCCTCCTTTTTTGTGCACGGTGTACTTTTGAGTGTGCAAGTGGGGGAGTTGTTACTCCTCGACGATCTCGGTGATCGCGCCAGCGGGGCAAGCGTCCTGGCAAGCGCCACAGGCGACGCAGGAGTCCTCGTCAGCGACGGTAGCGACGTCCTGGAGCTCCAGAACGCCAGCGGGGCAGGAGTCGACGCAAACGCCACAAGCGATGCACTCGTCGGCATCAATTACGGGATGAGCCATGGTAGTTTCCTCTCTGTTGACCGACGCTACAGACGATGCGCGCCGGTTTGATTCGGGCAAAAACATACCACGGGAGCGACCGTTTGCAATACCCTCTGGCCGGCATCTTCATACCGTTCTCCGAGTATGCCAAGGTTTACTAAAAAACGCGCAGGTGGGGCCGTTGAGCTGCGCAAATGTTAGCTAAAGGTGACTTGAAATATTGAGCTATTGAGCGCGCCTGCGGAAAGGGCATCCCGTTATTTGGCCGAAAACCGGGTTACAGTTTCCGGTTGGGCCCGCTAGCGGAAACTGTGACCCGGTATCAGCTCTCAAAACGGGCCGCGGTTTCCGGTTGAGCCTTCAGACGGAAACCGCGGCCCGGAATCCACGCTCAAAACGGGACGAGCTTTCCGCAAGGCAGCCCCAGGCACCCTCGGACCCAAGCCTCAGCCATCTCTACATAGATCTCGATAGATTTGCCTAGAACTCAAACAGCGCATCTACCTGCGCATTTAAGAACCTAAACTCTCGGCAATAAGAAATCTTATATGAATTGACTTAGATTTTGTATATTCCGGCCCATAAGGGGATACACTACATCCTGAAAGACAAGCCGAAACACCGCTCGGCAGACCGCCGAGTCGGTGCAAACGCACAAGAGAGAGGGAATTTCTAATGGGCAAGATTCTTGGTATCGACCTTGGTACTACTAACTCCGCAATGGCCGTTCTCGAGGGCGGTTCTCCGACCATTATCGTGAACGCCGAGGGCGACCGCACCACCCCGTCCGTCGTGGGCTTCCGTGCCGACGGCGACCGCGTCGTGGGTAAGGCCGCTAAGAACCAGGCTGTCACCAACCCCAAGAACACCGTGTTCTCCATCAAGCGCTTCATGGGCCGCAAGTACTCCGAGTGCACCTCTGAGATCAAGACCGTGCCGTATGAGGTCAAGGAGGGCCAGGGTGGCCGTGCCGTCGTCGACATCGAGGGCAAGGATTACACCGCTGAGCAGGTGAGCGCCATGACGCTCGCAAAGATGAAGGCTGACGCCGAGAAGTATCTGGGCGAGACCGTCACTGACGCCGTCATCACCGTCCCGGCCTACTTCAACGACGCCCAGCGTCAGGCCACCAAGGACGCCGGTAAGATCGCCGGCCTCAACGTCAAGCGTATCGTCAACGAGCCGACCGCTGCTGCTCTGGCCTATGGCCTGGACAAGCAGGGCACCGACCAGCGTATTCTGGTCTTTGACCTGGGCGGCGGTACCTTCGACGTCTCCATCCTCGACCTCGCCGACGGCGTGTTTGAGGTTCTGTCCACCTCGGGCGATAACCACCTGGGCGGCGACGACTGGGATCAGCGCGTCATCGACTGGATGGCCGATAAGTTCCAGCAGGAGAACGGTGTCGACCTGCGTCAGGACCCCATGGCCCTGCAGCGTCTGAAAGAGGCCGCCGAGAACGCCAAGAAGGAGCTCTCCGCCGCCCAGCAGACCACCATCAACCTGCCGTTCATTACCATGAACCAGTCCGGCCCGCTGCACCTCAACTACACGCTGACCCGCGCCGAGTTCGAGAAGATCACCCGCGACCTGCTCGAGCGCTGCAAGCAGCCTGTCACCAATGCCCTGCGCGACGCCAAGCTTAAGCTCTCCGATCTGACCGAGGTCATCCTCGTCGGCGGCTCCACCCGTATGCCCGCCGTCCAGGAGCTCGTCAAGACCATGACCGGCAAGCAGCCCAACATGTCCGTGAACCCCGACGAGGTCGTTGCCGACGGCGCTGCCGTCCAGGGCGGCGTGCTCACCGGCGACGTCGAGGGCATCCTGCTGCTCGACGTTACCCCGCTGTCGCTGGGCGTCGAGACCATGGGCGGCATCATGACCAAGATGATCGACCGCAACACCACGATCCCGACCTCCAAGACCGAGGTCTACTCCACCGCTGCCGACAACCAGACCAGCGTCGAGATTAACGTGCTCCAGGGCGAGCGCGAGCTTGCCCGCGACAACAAGTCGCTCGGTAAGTTCCAGCTGACCGGTATCCCGGCTGCCCGCCGCGGCGTGCCGCAGATCGAGGTCACCTTCGACATCGACGCCAACGGTATCGTCAAGGTCTCCGCTAAGGACAAGGGCACCGGCAAGGAGCAGCAGATCACCATTTCCGGCTCCACTGCTCTGTCCGACGACGAAGTCGATCGTATGGTCAAGGACGCCGAGGCTCATGCCGAGGAGGACAAGAAGCAGAAGGAAGAGGTCGAGGTCCGCAACCAGACCGACAGTCTGTGCTACTCCACCGAGCAGACCCTCAACGAGCTGGGCGACAAGGTTTCCGCCGACGTGAAGTCCAAGGCCGAGGCCGCTATCGCCGACGCCAAGAAGGCGCTCGAGGGCTCTGACGTCGAGGCCATCAAGGCCGCCGGCGAGTCCCTGCAGTCCGTGGCCTACGAGCTGGCCCAGGTTGTCTACGCCGACGCTCAGCAGCAGACCGACGGTGCCGCCGGCGCCCAGCCTGCCGACGATGACGTCGTCGATGCCGACTACGAGGTTGTGGACGACGAGGACAAGTAATCATGTCCGCTCGTAAAGCTCGCACGGAGGCGGCCGCCGTTGGTGCCGCCCCCGTTGACTCTGAGGAGAAGGACGTGAAGATTCCCGTAGAGGCCGCAGACGTTACCGAGGCCAACGAGGCCCCGGCCGCCGAGGCTGCCGAGAACCAAGTAGAGGATTCCAACAAGGAGGCGACGATGACCGAGGACGAGATGGTGGAAGCCGCTATCCGCGCCGGTGAGGAAGCCGCCGACAACGACTTTAAGCTCAAGTTCGAGCAGGCTCAGAAAGAGCTTGCCGACGTGCGCAACGAGCTCGATGCTGCGGCAGAGGCTCAGAAGGCCGCCGAGGACAAGGCAAAGGACGCCACCGAGCGCACCGCCCGTCTGCAGGCCGACTGGGAGAACTTCCGTCGCCGCACCGCCAATGAGCGTATCGCCGAGCGCGAGCGCGCGACCGAGAAGCTCGTCACCGCGCTGCTGCCGGTGGTCGACGATATCGAGCGTGCGATCGACCATGCCCGCAGCCAGGAGCTTGCCGACGACTTTAAGCAGTTCGTCGACGGTGTCGACGCGGTGCATGCCAAGCTGCTCGATGTGTTTGCGCACGAGGGCGTTGAGCCCATCGACCCCAAGGGCGAGGCGTTCGATCCGCTCGAGCACCAGGCCGTGGGCCGCGTCGAGGACGCATCGCAGTACGACGAGACCGTCAACGACGTGTACCAGAAGGGCTACCGCATGGCGGACCGCATTCTGCGTTCCGCGATGGTGACGGTGACCTACGGTGGCGAGAAGCGCCCCGCACCGGAGCCCGAAGCGGCGCCCGAGGATGCTACGGCCGATACGGCCGAGAGCACCGAGGAGTAATTGAGAAGGGCCCCGGGGCAACACCCGGGGCCCTTTCTGGCCTAGTGCCATATGAAAGCATGAGCCGTCGTCTGCATGGGCGGCGGACGTAACAGGAGAGGAGCTACGATGGCTGCAGGCAAAACCTTCTATGACATCCTGGGCGTATCCAAGAGCGCCTCCGACAAAGAGATCAAGAGTGCGTTTCGCAAACTCGCGCAAAAATATCACCCCGATGCCGGCGGCGACGAGGCCAAGTTTAAGGAGATCAGCGAGGCCTACGAGACGCTTTCGGACGAGAAGAAGCGCAAAGAGTACGACCAGATGCTCATGTTTGGCGGCATGCCGGGCGCGGGTGGCGCGTATGGCGGCGGCTACGGTGCCGGCGCGGGCGCCAGCGGCTGGGGCGACATCTTCGATAGCATCTTTAGCGGCAACGGCGCCTGGGGCAGCGACTGGGGCTCGGGCTTTGCCGGGGCTGCGGGCGCTGCCGGTGCCGGCGCGGGCCGCAGCCGTGCTCGCAAGGGCGGCGACCTGTCGCTGACCGTTGATGTGACGGCCGAGGACGCGTTTCGCGGTGTGACGCACAAGGTCACCTACCGCATTCCCTCGACGGGCGAGCAGCAGACCATTACGGTCTCGGTGCCTGCAGGCGCGGTCGACGGCGGCAAGCTGCGTTATAAACGTCGCGGCGAGTATGGCGTTGCCGGCGGCGAGCGCGGCGACCTGGTCGTAACCACGCACGTGGAGGAGCATCCGCTGTTTAAGCGCAAGGGTGCCGACGTGACCATGGAGGTACCGGTCTCGGTCTACGAGGCGGCGCTCGGCTGCACGGTGGACGTGCCCACGCCCGGCGGTGCGACGGTCCGTTTGAAGGTGCCCGCGGGTACCCAGACGGGCAAGAAGTTCCGCTTTAAGGAGATGGGCGCGCCCGACGTTAAGCATCGCGGCCGCACGGGCGCGCTGCTCGTCGAGATCAAGGTGCAGGTTCCCACGAACCTGTCCGACGATGAGCGCGATGCCATGACCAGGCTGCGCGAGGCCGACACGCGCGATTATCGCGAGAAGGTCAACCGTTACAAGGCAACGTACTAGTTTGGTTGCGTGGCCCACGGGCTGGCCGCAGGCTTATGATGGAGATGTGCGAGACGGAAAGGGGTCAGGTAGCATGGCCGAGGACAATAGGAACAAACCGCTGTACATGATCAGCGTGGCGGCCGAGCTGACCGGCATGCATCCGCAGACTCTGCGCGTCTACGAGTCCAAGGGCCTGGTGAACCCCCAGCGCTCGGGCGGTAACACGCGCCTGTATTCCCGTGCCGATATCGAGCGTCTGGAACTCATCAACCAACTGACCGACGAGGGCATCAACCTTGCCGGCGTGGTGCGCATCCTCGATATGAAGGAGCGTGCCGAGGAGCGTGAGCGCGAGAACGAAAAGCTCCGTGCTCGCGTGCGCCAGCTCGAGGACGAGCTGCACGAGTACAAGATGCAGAAGAAGATCACCGCCCTGGCCCCGCGCGACGGCTCAGTCAACCCCGAGCAAGTCATGCGCAAGCTGCTAGGCGCGGGAACCGATCTTTAGTTACGGCGGCTCTACGACGCAAATCCTAACAATATGAGAGTGGATAATCTCCCACTTTTGGTCCGCTTGAGGGCTAGAAACGGGGGATTATCCACTCCCATTTTTGGCTGGCGCTTGGGGACGTTCCTTTTGTGCCGGCACTTGGGGACGTTCCTTTTAATATGAGCAGGACATTGTCAAGAGGCAAAATCGGGCCTGG
>UQIG01000018.1 GCA_900541135.1 uncultured Collinsella sp. | reverse complement strand
CGACACGCATAAAAAGCCTCCCATTTCTCATGTCCAAGAAATGGGAGGCAGTTCAGTGCGCAGCGGGGGTTCTTTCATGTCCGAGGACGTCCGCGAAGGTCAGCCCTCAGATCCTGCGGTGAGAGACCTAGGCCTCGTTGTACACCGTCTTGAGCTTCAGCAGGTGAGCGTAGCGGTCCATGGCGGCCTGCTCGTTCTCCTTGAAGAGCTCCTCGGCGCGCTCGGGGAAGGAACGCGTCAGCGAAGCGTAACGGGCCTCGTTCATCAGGAACTCCTGATAACCGCCTGCGGGCTCCTTGGAATCGAGCGAGAACTTCTTGCCGGCAGCAGCCTCGGGCTTGAAGCGGAAGAGGTTCCAGTAACCGCACTCGACAGCCTTCTTCATCTCGGCCTGGCAGTTCTGCATGCCGCCCTTCTTGATGGAGTGCATCTCGCAGGGGCTGTAGCCGATGATGAGGGACGGGCCGTCGTAGGCCTCGGCCTCGTGAATGGCCTTGAGGGTCTGAGCCGGGTTGGCGCCCATGGCGACCTGCGCCACGTAGACGTAGCCGTAGCTCATAGCGATCTCGGCCAGGGACTTCTTCTTGGTCACCTTACCGGCAGCGGCGAACTGAGCGACCTGGCCCAGGTTCGAGGCCTTGGAGGCCTGACCACCGGTGTTGGAGTAAACCTCGGTGTCGAAGACGAAGACGTTGACGTTGTGGCCGGAAGCCAGGACGTGGTCCAGGCCACCGAAGCCAATGTCGTAGGCCCAACCGTCGCCACCGAAGATCCAGAAGGACTTCTTGGTGAGGTAAGCCTTGTCGGCGAGGATCGCCTTGGAAGCGTCACAGCCGCACTTCTCGAGCTCGGCAACGTAGGCGGCGGCAGCGGTCTTAGAGGCCTCGGCGTCGTTGACGGAGTCAATCCAAGCCTGACCGGCGGCCTTGAGCTCGTCGGACGGACCGTCAGCGGCGATGATCTCCTGCGTAGCAGCGATCAGCTTCTTCTGAACGGCCTCGTAACCGACGGCCATGCCCAGACCGTGCTCGGCATTGTCCTCGAACAGGGAGTTGTTCCACGCCGGGCCGTGACCGTCCTTGTCCTTGCAGTAAGGAGCGGTGGCAGCGGGGTTGCCCCAAATGGAGGAGCAGCCGGTGGCGTTGGAGATGAACATGCGGTCGCCGGCGACCTGGGTCACCAGACGTGCATAGGCGGTCTCGGCGCAGCCGGCGCAGGAGCCAGAGAACTCCAGGTAGGGCTGCTTAAACTGGCTGCCCTTGACGTTGGCCGCGATGAGCTCCTTCTTCTCGGAGACATTCTCGACCATGTAGTCCCAAACGGGCTGCTGGTCCATCTCCTGCTCGGTGGGAACCATCTCGAGGGCGCCCTTGGGGCAGACCTTGACGCAGTTGGTGCAGCCCATGCAGTCGAGCGGGGACACGGCCATGGTGAACTTCATGCCCTTGGCCTTGGGGCCCATGGCGTCGAGCGTGCGGGTAGCCTCGGGTGCGGCGGCAGCCTCGTCCTCGGTCATCGCGAACGGACGGATGGTGGCATGCGGGCACACATAGGCGCACTGGTTGCACTGGATGCACTTGGTCTCGTCCCAGTGAGGAACGACCACGGCGACGCCGCGCTTCTCGTATGCAGAGGCGCCCAGCTCAAACTGGCCGTCAGCGCAATCGACAAAGGCGGAAACGGGCAGGCTGTCGCCATCCATGCGATCGATGGGCTCGAGCAGGTTCTTGACCTGCTGGGCGATAGCGGACTTGGTCTCCTCGGAGAGCTCGACGGGAGCGGCATCCTCGGCGGTTGCCCAGTCGGCCGGAACCTCGAACTTACGGAAGGCGGTGGCGCCGGCATCGATGGCCTTATGGTTGGCGTCGACGATGGCCTGGCCCTTCTTCATGTAGGACTTGGTAGCCGCGTCCTTCATGTACTGCAGGGCGTCCTCGGCGGGCAGGACCTTGGCCAGCGCGAAGAAGGCGGACTGGAGCACCGTGTTGGTGCGCTTGCCCATGCCGACCTTGGCAGCCAGGTCGATAGCGTCGATCAGGTAGACGTTGACGTTGTTGTTCGCGATGTAGCGCTTGGCCACGGCGGGCATGTGCTCGGCGAACTCCTCGTCGCTCCACTGGCAGTTGACCAGGAAGGTGCCACCCGGCTTGACGTCGCGGACCATCTTGAAGCCCTTGACGATGTAGCTGGGGTTGTGGCAGGCGACAAAGTCGGCCTTGGTCACATAGTACGGCGAGCGGATCGGGGAATCACCAAAGCGCAGGTGCGAAACGGTGACGCCGCCGGTCTTCTTGGAGTCGTACTGGAAGTAGGCCTGAACGTACTTGTCGGTATGGTCGCCGATGATCTTGATCGAGTTCTTGTTGGCGCCGACGGTACCGTCGCCACCCAGACCCCAGAACTTGCACTCGATGGTGCCGGGGGCTGCGGTGTTGGGCGCATCCTCGGCCTCGGGCAGGCTCAGGTTGGTCACGTCATCGACGATGCCGATGGTGAACTCGCGCTTGGGCTCGTCCTTCTTAAGCTCCTCGAAGACAGCGAACGCGGACGCGGGAGGCGTGTCCTTGCTGCCCAGGCCGTAACGGCCGCCGACGACCTTGATGCCCGTCTTGCCGGCCTCGTAGAGAGCGGAGACGACGTCCTGGTAGAGCGGCTCGCCGATGGAACCCGGCTCCTTGGTGCGGTCCATGACGGCAATCTTCTGGACGGTCTCGGGGAGAACGTCGACGAAGTGCTTGATGGAGAACGGACGGAACAGGCGAACCTTGACCAGGCCGACCTTCTCGCCGTGAGCGTTGAGGTAGTCGATGACTTCCTCGAGCACGTCGCAGAAGGAGCCCATGCACACGACGACACGATCGGCATCGGGAGCGCCGTAGTAGTTGAACAGGCCGTAATCGGTGCCGAGCTTCTCGTTAATCTTCTTCATGTAGCCCTCGACGACGGCAGGGAGCTCGTCGTAGACCTTGTTGCAGGCCTCGCGGTTCTGGAAGAAGATGTCGCCGTTCTCGTGGCTGCCGCGGGTGTGCGGGTGCTCAGGGTTGAGCGCGTGATCGCGGAAAGCCTGGACGGCGTCCATGTCGCACATCTCGGCAAGATCCTTGTAGTCCCACATGGCGACCTTCTGGATCTCGTGGCTGGTGCGGAAGCCGTCGAAGAAGTTAAGGAACGGGGTCTTACCCTCGATGGCGGCAAGGTGAGCCACCGGCGAGAGGTCCATGACCTCCTGGACATTGCCCTCGGCGAGCATGGCGAAGCCGGTCTGGCGGCAGGCCATGACGTCGGAGTGATCACCGAAGATGTTCAGGGCGTGGGAAGCGACGCAACGCGCGGAGACGTGGAAGACGCCCGGGAGCTGCTCGCCCGCGATCTTGTACATGTTCGGGATCATCAGGAGCAGGCCCTGAGAAGCCGTGTAGGTGGTGGTCAGAGCACCGGCGCCCAGCGAACCGTGAACGGTACCGGCTGCACCTGCCTCGGACTCCATCTCGACGACCTTGACCGGGGTGCCAAAGATGTTCTTGCGACCCTGGGCCGCCCACTGGTCGACATGGTCGGCCATCGGGCTGGACGGCGTGATGGGATAAATTCCCGCTACCTCGGTGTACGCATACGAAACATATGCGGCCGCCTCGTTGCCGTCCATAGACTTAAACTTACGCGCCATATACCCCTCTCCTCTCATATAGGTATACAGGCCCCGGCGATCGCCGGGATGTTGGCGTGATGGGATTTTCGCTGTTGCTTCCAATCATCTGGCAGGCAGACTGAGCAGCAGGTACATGGCGTGGAGAGAAGGCATGCCGAGGCGCGGGGCGGTTAATGCGCTCCACAGGCCCAGCTACCCGTCTTGCACATGGCCGAGCGCCGCAAAGGCCGCATGCCGGATGCCCCCGGGCACGCCCCGGCGATGGGAAGCGCCCGCAACGGAAATCCGCATGCGGGCTTATTGTACCCCGCCGCCAAGCCATATTTCGGCAAATATAGGCGGGCGGTAAAGGTTTACCCCGGGTGACTATCACACGGCCGATGTCAGCGAACGCAATCCCCGGGGACAACGCAGCAGTTGCGGTGAAATGGGGACTGTTTTTGCCGGTCGCGGCCTTAAACAGTCCCCATTTCACCGCAACTTATTTAGGAGATGAGTTAGAGGGCGCCGAGGAGGATGGCGTAGGTGGTGGATTCGCCGAGCCTGAGCCCGTCACCGGGGTTGAGCCGAGCGGAGCGGCCGGGCTCGACCTGGGTGCAGACGTTCGTCGCTCCGTTTACCACCACGGTTCCGTTGGTGGACGACAGGTCCTCGACGTACCAGACATTTTGGTCATCGCACCACACGTGGGCATGGCGGGCCGAGACGTCGTCGCCGACGTCGGTGATATCGCCCTCCCCCGTCGCCAGCGCACCGATCTCGACGCCCTGCTCGCTCGGCTGAATCCAGCGCGGGGCGCTCACCACGTAGCCGTTTTGCACGCGCAGCAGTCCCAGCGGATGCGCAGGCGCCGCCTCGTGCTCACCTGCAACCGAAGATGTGCTCAGCGAGCGTGGCGTCGACGTGGCGCCGCCACAGGTCGCATGAGCGTAGTCGATGGCATAGGTCACCGACGAGCGGACATCTGCCGAGCAGCCCACGGCGACAAACAGCACCAGGATGGCCTCGGCGCGCTCGGCGGGCATGAGCTCAGCCGCCTGCGACAGGCGCTCGAGCGCATTGCGATAGAGATTCGTGTCCTGATGGCATTCCTCGAGTGCCCGCACCATGGGCTCGCCAGCGGGGCCGCACACCATGTTGGTCACGGCCGCGGCGTCCATGGGATTGCGACGGCGCAGGGCCAGCTGCGACATAATGCGCGCGGCCGAGGTGCCGTAATCGGCAAAATAGCGCTCCTGCAGCGTGCCGACCGGCGCGCGCACGATAAAGCGCGAAACCCAAGAGCGATCGGCGGCACGGCTCTGTGGACTACGGCCGTCGGCGAGCGGGCGGCTCGAGAGCACCAGGCCGCACAGCTCGATATGGCTCAGGTGCGCCGCGCGCTTAAAGATGTCAAACATTGCCCCGCACGGGGTGAGCTCAGCTTGAGAAGCCATGGCTTAGCCCTCCTTGGTCGCAGAGATAGTGTCGGATACTTCGGCCGGCCCGCCAAAGGCGCGAGCAGCCGCGGCTCCGCCGGCAAGCGGCGTCGCCATAGGAATTTTCGCACGTCGTGCTGACACGGCGGGAAGCTCAAAGGCAAACCCCATCGCCAGCAAAAACCACGTGAGCGCATAGGTTGCAATTAAGGCGGCAACGAAGCCACTCGCTACGGCGCGCTGAGAAAACACGATGCATGCAACCGCGATCAGCACCGGAACCTCGCAGGCAGAAAGCGCCAGCACGCCATGCAGGAACCCCGTGCGACGATCGTGCGCCATGGCACCGACGGCAATACCCGCCATGCCCGGCAGTGCCAGCGCGAGCGCGGCGACGATACCCGGCAGCGTGCCGGACCACGAAATGTGCCCCACGGCAACCGTCATACGAGCACCCGACGCCAGCAGCGCCGCCGAAACCACCACAACGGCCCACACGAGGCCGCAGACAGCCGCAGCGCCGATCATCGCAGCGCGACGGGCCACGCGACCGGACGCATCCATGGGACAGGGCGTGAGCGGCTCGCCGCGAAGCGAGCGGCCGACGTTTTGCGCGTAGTGGTCGCAAAACGTCGTAAGCGCCGCCTCCACCGCGGCGGGCTCGGGACGATCGCCCTGATTACACGACAGGCAGGCCATGACCACGTCGAACAACTGGGCATCGACAAATGCCAGCGCGTCGCGCAGCTCCTCGGAGTCCGGCTCGAGCCCCATCTGCTGTGCCTGCTCGGCGGCGGCGAGCGCCACATCGGGCTCACGCCGGAGCAGTTGGGTTAGGTCGCAACCGGGCGCATGGGCGCCAGCGGGATAGTCGGGGCGCGTATCCATCTTGAGACGATAGGGGCTGGCAATATCGCGCGTCTTTTTGCGCGAACCCGAGGTGCCCGATGCGCTCAGCGCCACCTCGTACGGTGCGACGCCGGCGATGAGCTCGTAGACCGTACTCGCCGCGGCATACACGTCGATTGCCGGCGACATGCGCAAAACGCGCAGGTCGGCAATATCGTCGGTGAGCATCTCGGGCGGAGCGTAGGCAACCGTCGCGCGGCGCAACGTGGCGTAGCGCTCGGTAAACGACGCCTTGCCGCCGGTTCCCGCCACCGCAGAGGCAGGCTCGAGCGCCAGCGACGAGCCAAAGTCGATCAAGCACAGGTCGAAGGCGCCTTCGGCAAGCTGTCGGTCGAGCGGCAGACGCGCCGTGCGCACCATAATATTAGCGGGCGAGATATCGCGATGGACGAACCCCTCCCCCACCAAGCTCATGCGGCAGAGCAGGTCGAACAGGTCGCGACCCAGACGCGCCGCCACGAGCGGCGACAGACGCCCGGCATCGTCCACGGCAAGGCGCGGGCGCAGGCAGGCAAGCGTCTCGCCCTCGACCCACTCCATGACAATCGCGGGCACACCGTCAACCTCGCCCCACCCGTATAAGCGCGGAAAGCCCTTAAGACCCGAAAGGGCACGATGGCATTCGTATTCCTCGCGAAACGCCGCCTTAAACTTAGCGACCAGCGCCTCGTGGGCGACATCGTCATCAAATTCGTCGCGCGTCGGCAAGATGAGTTGCTTGAGCGCCACGGCCTCACCCTGCGCGTTGACGGCACGCGTCACGCGGCCGATGCCGCCACGGCGCATGGTGGCGTCGTCGGCAAACAGCATCGTAAAACGGCGCAGGTAGGCGGGAAGCTCGTCCGCGCCCAGGGCGACGGCCGGCTCAAACCCGTCGACGCGCGCCAGGCGCAGGCCCACCATAGGGTCGCGGTTTAGCGCGCACGATGCGCTAGAAGCAAGGCTATTCGTCATAGGGCGATCGCCGCCACTTTGGTATTGAAGTTGTTGAGCGCGACGTCGTCATCGCCGTAATGCCCCACCCATTGGCACAGATTGGTGTAGCAGCCCCATAGGTTGGCGTATTGCCGATACCACTTTGACTTGGGAGAAAACGTTTGCCGGCCAAACTCGGCACGGATGACGAACATATCGTCGGCCAGGCTATCGCACGGCCCATAGTCCCCCGTGGAGTTATAGGTCGAAACCGCGCTGTTGGCGCGGGCAACATAGCCATCGAGCATGTTGTATTTGGTCACGAGCCAATTGTGGATGCTCTCCTCCTCGGCAGCCGAGAGACCACCCGAGCCCGTGTCGCCGCCGGCACCGCTGTCCGTCGAGCCGCCACTCGAAGATCCACCGCCAGAGGCGGAACCCGAACCGGAACCACCGCCCGAACCCGCCGAGCCGGCGCCAGAACCGGACCCGTCCGAGCCGCCGGGCTTACCCGCCTGCTGCGTATCCTGCTCCTTCTGCTGCTCTGTCTTGTTAACGACAGAAGCCACGCTGTTATTGGAAAGCTTCGTAATGACCTTGGTGTTGGTGAGCACGATGGTCTTGCCGTTTGCCAGCGTGATCTCGTTGGACACCTGCTCACCCTCGTCCGCGGGATCGACGCCGAACACGGTGCGCCCGACCACGCTCGCCCACGCATATCCAGTTGTCGTTCCCAAGTCGCTTTTGGCCTTGCGCCCAATATGCAGCTCGCGCGCAGTATGCGCCTGCACCATGGACGGCACCGTCATGCCATAAGCCGAAACACCGGCTATGACCAGCACGAGCGAGCAAGACAGCAGCACATACGCCCGAGGCGCCAGGCCCAGCCGGCGTCGCATGCGCACCGCGGCGCCATGCTTTGTCTGAGTGCCCCCGGGCCGCATGCGTTCTCCTCCAACAAAAACACGCCGCTTAAAAGCGGCGCATTCTTTCATATCCACATTTGAGTGTATCAGCGAACCCAAAAGGTTGCGCAACGAATGGGCAAATACGAGGTGCGAGCGGACCCATCCACGCGATAAGCGAATGAAAAGCAGGTTTGTTGCACAACAAATGCATGAACGCGTGCCCAATTATGAGCGCCCCGTGCGGCAGACCGACGGGGCATACCGCGAAGCTGACGCCGCCTAGATCGCGCGGCGGGCCTCGATAGCGCGGCCAAGCGTAAGCTCGTCGGCATACTCCAAGTCGCCGCCCACGGGAAGGCCGCTCGCAAGACGCGACACCTCGACGCCCAATGGCTTGATGGTACGAGCAAGGTAGCTCGCCGTGGTCTCGCCCTCAATGTTGGGGTTGGTGGCGATAATGACCTCGTGGATGTCCTCGTGGCCCAGGCGCGCCAGCAGCTCGCGGATGTGCAGTTGCTCGGGACCGATCTTGTCCATGGGGCTGATCACGCCGCCCAGCACATGGTACAGGCCATGGTAGCTGCCCGTGCGCTCGATTGCCTGGACGTCGCGCGGCTCGCCCACCACGCAAATACGAGCGGTGTCGCGCATCGGGTCCTGGCAGATGGAGCACTCGTCGGCCGTGGCATAGTTAAAGCAACGGCTGCAAAAGTGGACCTCCTGCTTGACCTCCAGGATGGCCTCGGCCAGGCGGCGGGCCTCCTCGGCATCGGCCTCGAGCAGGTAATAGGCGATGCGCTGGGCCGACTTGGGACCAATGCCCGGCAGACGACCCAGCTCATCGAGCAGTTTTTGCAGACTGTGATTCGCGCTCATATATATGCGTGTCTTAGAACGGCATGCCCGGAATGTTGAGGCCGCCGGTGATGGCGCCCATCTGCTTGTTGGCGAGCTCGTTGACGCCGCGAACGGCCTCGTTGACGGCAGCCATGATCATGTCCTGCAGCATATCGACGTCCTCGGGATCGAGCGCATCGGGATCGATGGTGAGGTTGACGAGCTCCATCTCGCCGTTAACGGTCACCTTGACCATGCCGCCGCCGGCAGAGGCGTCGACGGTCTGGGACTTGAGGTTCTCCTGCGCGGCGGCAAGCTGCTCCTGCATCTTGCGGGCCTGCTTCATCATCTGCTGCATGTTCATACCGGCCATGATGGCTCCTTTACGTGCGGCCGCACGCCGAGCTGCAAGGGCAGCCGGGACGCGGCGGGACTTTCAAACTCAAAAATCGTACCACGGCGCGGGGCAAGCGAGCGGGACAGCCACGCTACCTCAGTCGATATACATGTCCTGGAGTGCAAGACGCACCCAAAGATTATGCAAGGTTGAATAATTCGCACCTGCATAATATTGAAAGCTAAATCTTGTAGAGCCGGAATCCGACATTTAATGCGTACCACTAAATGGCTAAATGCCGAGCCACTACTCGAAGCGGCGCACATGCGGTGGGGTATAATTTGATTATCACAGACAGCAATTTGGAGGTGCCCCATGAATGCCCCCGACGTGCTCCAAAACATCCGCTCAAAACACCCCGTTGCATATGTGGTTCTCTATCTCTTTGTCGGCTGGGCATTGCTGGTTGTCATCACCCATGCCATAGCCTTTGGAGCAGAACTGCTGATAGCCAGCTCGGACCAGCCCGTCGTCAAATGGGAAGCGACCGATAAGTGCACCGACGGAACCCGAACCGTCTACTACAACAGCCCGTCCCTCTACCAAGAGTTCAGGGTCAAGATAAAGGACTTCAAGATTGTCAATGCCGAACCGGGCTCTTTATCGACAATCGGAGCAACCGTCAACGCCGAACAAGTCGAGCACACGGACAGCCATGCGACGTATCGTATCGACCTCAGCATCCTAGGCCGACCGTCACGCACCTGTCTGCTCGAATGCGATATACGCGGCACCACACTACACATGTCCGAAATGCAGATGCGCCCGGACATTGAGCCCTCTTCTTGAGCAGTATGCCCGCCCGCACGGTTACTCCACCGGTTTGAAGATGGTGGCCTGGCCGAAGACGCTGCGGATGAGGGCCTTGGCCTCATCCTCGGTCTGCGGGATGCTCGGGGCTGCGCCCTGGTGGCCGAAGGGGCTACCGGCGCCGGGGTTGGACTCCCAAGGGACAGCGGGGGCGTCGTCGCTTGCGGGAGCGGACGTCGCAGCTGCGGGAACCGCGGCTGAAGCGACAGGGCTGGGCGCAGACGCCGCAGCAGGCACGTCGAACGGGGGCAGATCGTCCCCGCCGGCATCGCCGGCAAAGCCGCCGACCATGGCGTCGTCGTAGGGCACCTGCTCGGATTCCCACGGCGCAGACGGCGCGGCAGGCTGAGATTTGGGAGCGGACGAGCGCTCGGGCGCGCGGGGCGCGGGCTCGGTCGGGAGCTTGCCCGTGGCAGGAGCGCCGGCAGGGTTGTCGGAGCGCAGCCAGGGGGCCTTAGCCAGGTCGGATGACTTGGGCGCAGGAGCGACAGGCTTGGGCGCGGGAGCCGGAGCAGCCGATTTGGACGCAGCGGGTTCAGGCGCCGACGGGGTCGGTGCCGCTACCGGTGCCGCTTTTGGCTGCGTCGCGCTGACGCTCGAGGATACAGGGGCCGCCGAGGACACGGGTTGCGGGTCCGCAGATACCGCAGCCCGTGCAGATGGAGAATGCTCCTCATGTTGAGGAGCCGGCGTGCCACCCCCATCCAGGACATAGTCGACGGTGCGACGACCGAAGACCGCGCAGACCGTCGGCAAGACCACCGATTGCGTGTCAGCGCGGCCGAGCATCTTGATGGCAAAGGTCGAGCCCGCAGGGAACGAGACCGTGAGCTTGGAGCCGTCGTCCGCCGTGGCGCGGGCGTTGAGCAAAAGCCCCGCGTAGGAGGCTTGGCGCGCCTTGACGCGCTCGACGACCTCGGCCCATTTGCGCTGGAGCTCGCCGGCATCCTCAACCGCGGGGGTCTCGGCGGCGCCGGCGGCAGCAACCTGAGCGGCAGTGTTGGGCCGGGGCTTAGGTGCCGGCACAGTGGCAGGTACGGGAGCCGGAGTGACGGGCTGAGGCTTCGGAACCGGCGTAGGCTGAGGCGCAGGCGCGGCGGGCTTGGGGGTTGGCGTGGGCGCAGGCTGGGCAGCCGGAACAGCAGAGCCGCGGTCCCAAGGCATGCCACCCTGATGCGCGGACGTAGCAGCGGGGGCGGCGGTCGCCGCAGGAGTAGCAGCTCGGGCACCCGAGATCAGTGTCGGCTGCTGGGCAGCAGCGGGTGCGGATGCTGCAGGCGCGGCGGCCTGAGCAGCAGCCACGCTCGCCGGCACGGCGCCGTTGGCGACCATGGTCTCCAAGCGTGCCACGCGCTCGGCCAGGGCTTCAATCGTCAAATCGGCCTCGGGACGCGCCAGACGCGTGCAGGCGATCTCGAGCACCAGGCGCACGTCGCTCGCGCCCCTCATCTCCAGCGCGGCATCGTCGAGCACCGTCAGCACGCGGGCCAGACGGTCGGCCGGATGCTCGCCAAAAGCAGCAGCCTCGGCAGCAAGCGCCTCGGCCTGCTCGGCCCCGCCCTCAAACAGCTCGGCACGGGCACCGGCAACGCAGGCCACATACACGTCGCGCACGTGCGCCACCAGGTCGCGCGTCAGCTCAAGCAGGTCATTGCCCTCCTCGACCTGTGCGCGAATGAGCCCATAGAGCTCAGCAATATCACACTCGGCGATGGCGTGGGCAAATTCGCCCAGGATCTGGTCCGAAACCTCGCCCAAAAGTGAGCGGGCATCGTCCGCGTGCACGGCTCCGTTGCCAAAAACGCTCAGCTGCTCCAGTGTGGAAAGCGCGTCGCGCATGCCGCCCTTGGCATGGCGCGCCACGATGGCCAGCGCCTCGTCGTCGTAATCGAAGCCCTCCTGCTCACACACGTAGGACAGGCGATGTTCGATATCCTCGTTGCCGATGCGGTGGAAATCGAAGCGCTGGCAGCGCGAGAGGATGGTCTCCAGAATCTTTTGCGGATCGGTGGTGCACAGCACGAAGATCACGTGCGCCGGCGGCTCCTCGAGCGTCTTGAGCAGCGCGTTGAACGCCGCCGTCGTGAGCATGTGAACCTCGTCGATGATATAGATCTTGTACTTGCCGCGCACCGGGGCAAAGTTGACGGAGTTGATGATCTCCTCGCGCACATTGTCCACGCCCGTGCGGCTTGCGGCATCGAGCTCGTAGACATCGGGGTGGTTGCCCTCGGCGATGAGCTCGCACTCCTCACAGGTGCCGTCGGGCATGCAGCCGCTTGCGCCCTCGGCGCGCGCCGCCTCGGCGTTGCGGCACAGTAGCGCCTTGGCAAGGATGCGCGCCATGGTGGTCTTGCCCGTGCCGCGCGGTCCGCAGAACAGGTACGCGTGGGACAGGCGCCCCTCGGTGATGGCGTGCTCGAGCGTCGAGACGATATGCTGCTGGCCCACCACGGAGTCAAAGGTGAGCGGGCGATACTTTCGGTACAACGATTCCATGGGTGCTCCCCCGGGTATACTGAGTCTTGTTGCCGCGACGGCCATGCGGTCGCACGGCATACTGCACTCATAATAACCCGTACGGCGAGCCCGCCGCGATAGGAGTCCAAAGAGCATGGCAGACGCAGAGAGCAACCTCGTTCCCTCCGAAGCAGCCGACCAGGTCGAGGTCGCGCTCGAGGAGCAGGCCGCAGCCGACGACGGCATCCTGTACCTCAACGAGTATCAGTACGAAAACGACCTGGTCACCGACTTCGCCCGCCTGGTCGCCTCGCCCAGGCGTCGCGGCTCGCTGTATGTCGCCGCGGCATTTGCCGCGCTGCTCGGCATTGGCATGCTGGTGGCCGGCGGCAACTGGATCAAGTTCGGCGTCGTCCTGATCGTATTCGGCGCCTTTTTGGCCTGGTGGAGCAAAAACCTGCACCACACCCTCGCCCGCGACTTTATCGACGCCGTCGAGGCAGACGAGTCCATGGGTGGCCGCTATCGCCGCGTCGCTGCCAACGAGGACGGCCTGATGGTATGGGGCAAGAGCGGCAAGTCGCAGTTCTTCCCGTTTGACAAGCTCGACCACGTACTCGACGGCGAGCGCATCTTTGTGGCCATGTTCGCCGACCAGGGCGTGACAATCCCTAAGGACACCTTTGTGCGTGGTGATGCCGAGCAGTTTGGCTCCTTCCTTAAGGCGCGCATCAACAAAAAACTGCGCATCGAGACCAAACGTAAGAAGATGAAGGCCGAAAAGGCCGCTGCCAAGGCCAAGCAGGAAAGCGAGCCCAAGAATGCAAAGGCCAAACAGCGCAAGCAGAAGAAGAGCAAGAAGAAGCGCTAAGGCCAAGCCAGACAGGCAGCCTCGCATCCCGCCATCCTCGCCATCCGCCTGAGCGTGCTACACTAGCAGCATCTATGCCACCGCGAACGGCTCGGCCCCGCGCCCGCCGCTCGCAAACGAACTTTAAACGCACGAGGGTTGGCCATGCCGCTTTTCTCGCAACATACCGCCCGGTTCTCGCCGGACGTTCCCTTGGAGGGCACTAGCTCTCGCGAGCTGCTCAAGCGGTACCAGCCGCTCGAGACGCTTGCGACCGGCGGTTTTGGCTCCATCGAGATTTGCCGCGACACGCATCTGCGCCGTCGCGTGGCCATTAAGCGCATTCCCCTTATCAACGGCGCTGGCATGCCCGCCAGCGACATCATGGACGTGCTGCGCGAGGCGCATACCGCCGCCATGCTTCAACATCCCAATATCGTGCAGGTTATCGACTTTACGCACGACACCGCCTATGCCTACCTGGTCATGGAGTATGTCGACGGCATGTCGTTGGCCGAGTTTTTGCATCGCGTGGACGGCCACTCGCTCACCTTTGACGAGGCCGCGGCCATTGCCGACGCGCTGGGTCAGGCACTCACCTTTGCCCATGCAAACGGCGTGCTTCATCTGGACATAAAGCCCGCCAATGTGCTTATCGACCATTCGGGCAATGTAAAGCTCACCGACTTTGGCATGGCGCGGCTGTCGTCTGCCGGCGGCTTTGGCGGATCGCGCGGCGGCACCATCGGCTACATGCCGCCCGAGCAGCTCGACATCGAGACCGGCACGGTCGACGAGCGCGCCGATGTCTTTGCCCTTGCCTGCGTGATCTACGAGGGGCTGTGCGGCAGCGCCCCCTTTATGGCGGCCACGCCCGCCGACTCGCTCGACCACATCATCGGCGGCGCCACCTATCCCAGTGAGCTGATACCACACTTTCCCCCGGGAGCCGAGAGCGCGCTCATGAGCGCGCTCTCCCCCATGCCGCAGGACCGCCCCAACAGCATCGAGGCATTTTGCGACCAGCTCCTTGCCGGTCTGGGCAGCGTGCGCGAGGGCCGTCGCAGCCTGGAGCAAATGGTTGGCGAGCTTTCGGATGACGAGCAGGAGCTCGACGATATCGAGCCGTCGCACTACGAGGACGACGCCATCGAGGTCGACCCCGCACTCGGCTGGGCGGGCACGCGCTGGAGCCATGCGCGCGACTACACCATGCGCGCTATCTCGGCGCTAACGTGCGGCACCTTTAGCTTTTTGCTGATGCAAACGGCCGGGGTCGCGGCGCTTCCCGGCCTGGTCATTGCGGCTATCGCGATCGGAGCGGCGGCTGGCCTGGCCCCCCAGATCGGCTCGGCCATCTCGGCTGTGGGCTTTTTGGTGCTCATGGCCAACGCCACCATGCAGGCGCAGGGCATCCTGTCGATGTTGCCGGTCGCGGTGATCTTTGCCGCTGCCATGTCCGGTTGGTGGATCGCCTGGGGTCGCACCGAGGCTGCCGCGAGCGCCGCGCTCACCTGTGCACTCGCGCTTGGCTGTCTGACCGGCAATACCTTCCTGGCAGCTGGGGTCGCCTCCGGCGTCGCGTCATTTTGGCTCGGCCCGGCAAGCGCCGCCGCGGCAACGGGCATGGGCGCGCTTTTTGCCCGTCTGGCCAGGGTCGCGCTTTCAGCCGGAGGCGTGCTGGGGCTCGGTAACGTTGCCGCAGCGCTGGGAGACCCGCTCCTTTGGGTCGCCTTTGTGCTGGTCGCGGCAACTGCCGCGGCGTCATCTGCGCTGCTCAATGTCCATGCCAAGCGTGCCAATCAGGGCTCAAACCTTGCCGCAATCGCCGCCATCGCTGTCACCGGCATCGGCTGCGCAGCGGCGTCCTGTCTTGCACACCATATGGAAATTGCCAGCCTTGCAGCCGCGGTCATCGCCAAGGCGGCGGTTGCGGGAATCCTATCCTCTATAATCGTTGGGATATGCCTATATTTGCTCGGATACCAAAGAACCTATACGGAGAGTGATCTTTCGTGAACTTCCTGAACATCTTCGAGGACCACGTGGCCGGCATCTTCGGTGCCACCCGTGCCCCGTTCTCCTTTAAGAAGCTTGCCAAGCAGGCCGCTCGCGACATGGAGGATCAGACTCTGGTGATCAACGGCGTCAACACGGCGCCGGCACTCTATACCATCCTTATCGCCGCCGACGACGATCCCATGCTCGCCCCGTTCTACCCCGAGCTTTCGCGCGAGGTCCGCGAGTTTGTGAAGGCGCAGGCCGAAAAGCGCCGCTATGTCTTTGTCGGCGAGCCCCTCGTGCGCTTTATGATCGATCCGCAGCTGCGCGCCGGCAAGTTCTCGGTCTTTGCCGAGAACGTCGATGCCCCCACGCTCGGCCGCCTGTACGAAGAAGAGCGCGCCTATCAAAACGGCCTGGGCCAGAACAACTCCGCGGCAAGCCGTGCCGCCAGCGCCCCGCGCGCCGGTCAGCAGCAGTTTGCTGCCCCGCAGCAGCAGCGCCCCGCCGCCATGCCCCAGCAGCAGCCGACGCCTCGCGCCGCCGCTCCCGAACCGCTTGCCGTGGCAGACCCCTTCGCGCCTAGCGTCCCCGACCCCGCCGCCGCACCCATCCCGGTGCCTCAGACCGTCTCGCGCGACGCGCTTGCCGGCATGGGCGGAGCCGCCGCGACCGGTGCCGCCGTGGGCCTAGGCGCCGCAGCCGGCATCGCCTCCAACATGGCGAGCACTCGCGCCCCGCAGCGCCCGCTCGCCCAGCTCGTCGACGTCGTGAGCGGCGAGAGCCATAGCATCACCTCCGCACAGGTGACCATCGGTCGCGAGCGCTCAGTTTCCGACATTGCCCTGCGCGACCCCAACGTGTCGCGCCGCCACGCCCAGCTCACCTTTACGGGCTCGGATTGGTCGATCGAGGACCTCAATTCCACCAACGGCACGCTCGTCAACAACCGCCGCATTACGCGCTGCCCGCTGCGCAACGGCGATCTGCTGACGTTTGGCCTGAGCACCTTTGAATTTAGGGGATAGTCGCTTATGAACATCGATATCGTCCTTTTTGCAGGCCGCATCGTCCTGGTCGCCCTGCTCTATATCTTCCTGTTCGCCGTCATGAAGACCGGCGTGGGACTTGTGCGCGGGCAGCGCCGCGACTCGGCTATCTGGACGATTGATGTGGACAAGGGTCCGCGCGGTATCCGCGGCATCCACGTAGACATGCTCGGCCCCGTCATCGTCGGTCGCTCGCCATCTTCGGACATCTGCATCAACGAACCGTTCGTCTCGGCCTCGCATGCGCGCTTTTCGCTGCAGGGCCCGGCGCTCATCATCGAGGACCTCAACTCGCTTAACGGCACGCTCGTCAACGGTCGCCAGCTCGTGGAGCCCGCGACGCTGCGTGAGGGCGACGAAGTCCAGATTGGCGACGTGGTCATGAAGGTGAACCGTCGATGATCGACGAGGAGAACAAGTCCGCAACCATGACCGAGGCACCAGCTGCCGCCGCAGCTGCACCGGCCCACGCCGCTCCGGCGGGCTCCGCACCCGTGGAACCCGAGGACACCGTGTTCTCCCTGCCTCTTTCGCATGTAACGCATGATATTTCGGATCTAGCCGATAACGAGGACGAAGAGGATGCCGTAGCGGCGCCCATCGGCGCACATGCTGCGGAACAGCCCACAGCGCCCGAAGCAGCCCCGGCGCCGGCTCACTTTGCAGAGCCCGTCGCCGCGGCAATCAACGAGAGCGCTGCGGTGTTTGCGGCACCCGAGCCCGCCGCGCCGGCGTTTCCCATAGCCCCGGCATCCGAGGTTGCGCCCGCGTCTACGCCGGCGCCCGAGCCTATAGACGTCAGCCCGCAAGACGACGAGTCGACCGCCCGCGTTTCCGAGGAGCCCGACTCCCCGGACACCGGCGATTCCGAATCAAACGCCGAGACCGACACCGTCTCTCCCGGTGACACCGCCGAGATCGACGTTGCTGCCGTTGAGGCCAAGCTCAAAGACCCCGGCTCGACCATGAGCTTTGAGCCCCTGACCGAGGAGCGCATCGAGACCGACTCGACCTATGATGCCGGTACCACCACGCAACTCATGTGGGGCGCCCGCTCCGACGTTGGCTGCGTGCGCCCGCACAATGAGGATTCCTACCTGGTGCAGTCGCCGCTCTTTTGCGTATGCGACGGCATGGGCGGTCACGCCGCCGGCGAGGTAGCCTCTTCCATCGCCGTCGAGACTATTGCCAAGACGGCCCCGCAGTCCGCCGACGCAGCGCGCCTGGCCGCAGCCGTCGAGGCAGCCAACGCCGCCGTAATCGAGGCGGCCCTGAACGGCCTGGGCAAGCCCGGCATGGGCTGCACAGCCACCTGCGCCTATATCGAAAACGACACGCTCGCCATCGCCCACGTGGGCGACTCTCGCGCCTACCTGCTCCACGAGGGCACGCTCATCCGCGTGACCCGCGACCACTCCTACGTGGAGGAGCTCGTGGACGCTGGCGAGATCACGGCAGACGAGGCTCGCGTCCACCCCAACCGTTCGGTCATCACCCGCGCACTGGGCTCGGACCCCGCCATGTATGCCGACCACTTCACTCTGCATATCGAGGAAGGCGACCGCCTGATCCTGTGCTCCGACGGCCTCTCGAGCATGATTCCCGATAGCGATATCGAGAACATCGCCACGCAGTCCTCAACCGCGCAAATCTGCGTCGACAACCTAGTGGACGCGGCGCTTGCCGCCGGTGGCCACGACAACGTGACCGTAGTAGTCGTTGACCTGGTTGACGATGGCGTCATGCGCGAGGCGCAACGCGTGCGTCGCCGCAACGTTACTATCGCCGCCATCCTGGCCCTCGTCTTTGTGCTGGCAGCTGGCATCTGGGCCTACACGGGTGTCACCGGCTCGTACTACCTGGGTACCTACCAGGGCAATGTCGCCGTCTGGCGCGGCCTGCCCGGCAAGCCACTCGGACTCAAGCTCCACTGGCTCGAAAGCGAAACCAGCATCAAGCTGTCCGACCTGCCCGAAGACACGCAAAACCGCCTCAAGGCGGGCATTCCGCAAACAAGTGTCGACGATGCGCAGGACACGATATCCAAGTACCGCCACCAGATCGACGAGGAGCAGACCCGCCAGGTGATCGACGCGCAAACGATTCGCGACAACACCAATCAGGGATCGACCTCCGAATCAGATTCCGAGAAAACCGCCGAACAGTCCGCCGAGGCCGAAGCCTCCGATAAGAATTAGAAAGGGAGTGCCGCTTATGAGTCGCCGCAACACCGAGCTGCTCTTGCTCATCGCCTCGGCGTTCCCCGTCATCCTGCTGTATGCGATGTACGTCCTCACCGCGGGCGCTGCCATCTCCTTTGAGACGCTCGCCGTACCGATCGGCCTCTTTGCCGCCTTTGCCGCGGCCCACATTGCCGTGCGCATCTTGGCGCCCGGTGCCGACCCCGCCATCCTGCCCATCGTATTTATACTTTCGGGCATCGGCATCACGTTCGTGACGCGTCTCGCCCCCGCTCTCGCCATCTCACAGCTCATCATCCTGTTTGTCTCGGTGGCGCTCATGGTGGGAACGCTTGCACTAGTCAAAAACCTCGACGTGGTCATGCGCTACAAGTACACCTTTGGCATCATCGGCATCATTCTGCTGATGCTGCCTATCTTTATCGGCACCACGATCTCGGGCTCCAAGCTGTGGATTCGCGTCGCGGGCTTTACCATCCAGCCCGGCGAGTTCGCCAAGGTCTTTATCGTCCTGTTCCTGGCCGGCTACCTGGCCGAGAACCGCGAGCTGCTCTCCATCTCCAACCGCAAGATTCTGGGCTTTAAGATCCCTCGCCTGCGACTGCTGCTGCCGCTGTTTGCCGTGTGGGGTGTGTGCCTGCTCGTCGTCGTCTTCGAACGCGACCTGGGTTCGGCCGTGCTGTTCTACACCATCTTCTTGCTGATGCTCTACGTTGCCACGGGGCGCTTTTCGTATGTCGTTATCGGCCTTGCGCTCTTAGCCGTTGGAGCCGTGGGCGCCTACAAGTTCCTGTCTCACGTTCAGGTGCGTTTCCAGGTTTGGCTCGATCCGTTTAAGGACGCCCAGGGCCAGGGCTACCAGATCGTCCAGTCGCTCTTCTCGCTTGCCGATGGCGGTCTGGTCGGTGTTGGCATCGGCAACGGCATGGCCAACAACATCCCTGTCGTCGAGTCCGACTTTATCTTCTCGGCTATCGGCGAGGAGATGGGCCTTTTGGGCGGCGGCGCCGTGCTCATCCTGTTTATGCTCTTTGCCGTGCGTGGCCTCACCACGGCTGCCCGCGCTAAATCCGACCTCGCCGCCTTTAGTGCCACAGGC
This sequence comes from uncultured Collinsella sp., assembly GCA_900541135.1. Taxonomy (GTDB): domain Bacteria; phylum Actinomycetota; class Coriobacteriia; order Coriobacteriales; family Coriobacteriaceae; genus Collinsella. Next base: position 20,788 of record UQIG01000018.1, on the reverse strand, counting down.
CTTACGGCCGCCATCAGCTTCCAGGCCTTCTTGATCGTTGGCGGCGTAACCCGCCTGATCCCGCTGACCGGCGTCACCCTGCCCTTTATGAGCCAGGGCGGCTCCTCTCTGCTGGCGAGCTTTATCATCGTCGCGCTCCTGCTGCGCGCCGGCGACGAGGCAACCGGACGCGAAGCCGAGCTCACCGGCACCGGCACCATGGCCGCCATCACCGATGACCAGGTCGCATCCGCCGCTGCCCCGACCGGTACGCGTTTTGCCAACGCACCTTCCTACAGCCACGGTAACCGCTCCGCGGGTTCTCGCATGCGTCGTCGCCTGCTCGACACGCCTGAGTCCGGCGTGCTCGGCCGCGTGGCACTTGCCAACCGTCTGACTCGTGCCGTGCTTGCCTTTACGGCGCTGTTCGCCATCCTTATCGGCAACCTCACCTATGTCCAGGTCATTAAGGCCAAGGACTATCAGGACATGCCGACCAACAACCACACCATCGCCCGCTCCAAGTACATCCAGCGCGGCTCCATCATCACGTCCGACGGCGTGACGCTGGCCGAGTCGCTGCAGCAGGAGGACGGCACCTACGTACGCTCCTACCCCAACGGTAACCTGGCAGCTCACGTGGTTGGCTACGTGAGCCAGCAGTATGGCACCACCGCCATCGAGAGCGTCATGAACGACACGCTCACCGGTTCTAAGGACTACTCCAGCTGGAACAATGCCATCGCGTCGCTCGCGGGCCAGACCCAGCCGGGCAACACCGCCAAGCTCACCATCGACTCGCGTATCCAGACGGCGGCCGAGCAGGCACTCAAGGGCTTTAAGGGCGCTGTAGTGGTCATCGACCCGCGTACCGGCGCGGTGCTCGCATGTGCCAGCTCGCCCACCTACGACAACACCAACATCGATGCCCTGCTGCAGACGGGCGGCGGCGAGGACGGCTCCATGTACAATCGCGCCATGGACGCGCTGTACACGCCGGGCTCAACGTTTAAGGTCGTTACGCTTTCCGCGGCACTCGAGACCGGTACCGCCAGCCTTACCAGCACCTACCAGGCGCCCGGCTCCATGGACATCGGCAACGCACCGGTCACCAACTATGCCAACGAGAGCTACGGCACCATCAGCCTGCAGCAGGCCTTTGCCGTGTCCTCCAACGTCGTCTTTGGCCAGGTGGCAAACGAAGTTGGTGCAAACACGCTCGTGCAGTTTGCCAACGCCTTTGGCTACGGCCAAAAGCTCGGCCAGGACCTGACCTCCGCGGCCTCCATCATGGCCGACCCGTCGCTCATGACCGAGTGGGAGACCGCCTGGGCCGGCGCCGGCCAGCCTGTCGGCATGGACCACACGCCCGGCCCGCAGACCACCGTCATGCAAAACGCCGTGATTGCCGCCGCCATCGCTAACAGCGGCGTGGTCATGGACCCGTACTTTGTAGCCCAGGTACTTGCCCCGGACGGAACCGTGGTCAAGACCACGCAGTCCCGCTCGCTGGGTCAGGCCGTCAGCTCCGCCACGGCCGACCAGGTCAAGCAGGCCATGCTTGCCGTCGTCCAGTCCGGCAGCGGCACCGATGCCCAAATCCCCGGCGTCAAGGTCGCCGGCAAGACCGGCTCGGCCGAGACTGGCGGCACCAACGTCAACTCGATGTTCGTTGGCTTTGCGCCTTACGATTCACCCACGGTCGCCATCTCGGTGGCCTTGGAGGATTACGACAAGCATGACGTCAAGGCCGCCAAGATCGCCGGTATCGTCCTGACTGCGGCGCTTGCCGCACAGGGAGCGTGATGCCCATGATCGAATCGGACACCCGAGGCGCGCCGCGGCCGAAGAGTTAGCGGCAACGCGCCACACGGCCCCAGCGGCCACATCGTAGGTACTACACACATCGTTGAGCGAATAGTTATGTTAGGAGCAGGAATGGAACAGAGGGTCCTCGGGGGAAGATACCTCCTCAAGGATAAGGTGGGAACAGGCGGCATGGCGACCGTCTACCGCGCACAGGACCAGGTCCTCGACCGCACGGTAGCCGTCAAGATTATGCTGCCGCAGTATGCTGGCGACGCAACCTTCGCCGCACGCTTTAAGCAAGAGGCCCAGGCAGCAGCCGGTCTCTCCTCCCCTTATATCGTGGGCGTCTACGATTGGGGCAAGGACGGCGACACCTATTACATCGTCATGGAGTACCTGCGCGGCACCGACCTTAAGAGCGGCATCAAGAGCCACGGCGCCCTCGACCCCAAGAAGGTCGCCCAGATCGGCTCGCAGATCAGCTCCGCGCTTTCGGTCGCCCACAAGCACGAGATCATCCACCGCGACATTAAGCCGCAGAACATCATGGTGCTGCCCGACGGCAACATCAAGGTGATGGACTTTGGCATCGCGCGCGCCAAGAACAGCCACCTCACGCAAGACAACAACGTGCTGGGAACCGCCCACTACGTCAGCCCCGAGCAGACCCGTGGTCAGGACCTCGGCCCCACCTCGGATATCTACTCGCTGGGCGTCGTGATGTACGAGTGCGCCACCGGCCGCGTTCCCTTTGACGGTGACGACGCTATCTCGGTCGCACTCAAGCAGGTCAACGAGCTGCCTATTCCGCCGAGCCAGATCAACTCCGGTGTCGACGCCGACCTTGAGCGCATCATCCTCAAGTGCATGGAGAAGGACCCGGCAAACCGCTTCCAGACCGCCGACGAGCTGCGTCAGGTGCTCAACAGCTACCTGTCGGGCCGTGCCGTCAACGTCTCGGAGCCCACGCGCATCATCGGTGCCCCCGGTGAGCTGGGCGCCACCAAGACTCGCGAGCTTTCCGATCAGACGCGCGCCATGGTGCGTCCCGTCTCGGGCGTGAGCGGCCAAAATACCGCCCGTAGCTCGGTTTCGGGCTCCACCGGCTCCTACGAGGTCGAAAAGCCCAAATCCAACAAGAACAAGATCATCGCCGCCGTGGTGGCAGCGGTTGCCGTCATCGGCATCGTGGTGGCCTTTGCCACAGGACTCTTTGGCGGCGAGCAGGTCACCGTGCCCGACGTGCTGGGCAAGAACCAGCAGACCGCCGTCGAGCTGATCAAGGAAGCCGGCCTCGAGGTCGGCACCATCGACCAAAGCTACAACGACGATGTCGACGAGGGCAAGGTCGCCGAGCAGACGCCCAACGGCAACACCAAGAAGACCAAGGGCACCAAGGTGAACCTGGTAATCTCCAAGGGCCCCAAGCCCTCCGAAAAGGTTGAGGTTCCCAAACTTGTCGGCCTGACCAAGGACCAAGCAGAAGCCGCACTGGCAAGCGTTGGCCTGAAGGGCAACGCCTCCGAGGAGGCCAACGAGGCTGATGAGGGCCAGGTCTTTGAGCAGGGCACCGAAGCCGGTAAGGAAGTCGCGAAGGGCACGACCATCTCGTACAAGGTCTCGAGCGGCCCGGATACCACGTCCGTCCCCGACCTGACCGACATGACCGAGGCCCAGGCGCGCAACGCCCTCGATATGGCAGGCTTTGGCGTCGACGTGAGCTACCAGGAGAACGACTCGGTTACCGAGGGCACCGTGATCAGCTGGAACCCCAGCGGCAAGCAGAAGCCCGGCGCCACGATTACCGTCGTCATTGCCAAGAAGTCCGGCAAGGCCACCGTCCCGGGCAACCTGTACGGCAAGAGCATCTCCGCCGCCGTTACCGCGCTCAACAACGCCGGTTTCTATAACATTGGCTTCTGTGACCAGAACGGCAATCCCGTAAGCGGTAACGAGGATGCCACCGTTACGGGCGTCTCCCCCACTGGCAAGCAGTCCACCGACAGCACGATTACGCTGACGGTCGCACTTTCTGGTTCGGGCTCGGGCTCGGGCACGAGCACGGGCGACGATTCCGGTACGACCAACTAGTCGCCACCCCACCGCTCATCGCGGCTTTCGCCGCAAACATATTCGCTCACAGGCGCCCGCTTGCTCCCCCAGCAAGCGGGCGCTTTGTTTATCGACAGGCCAGGGCTCCATAGCAACACAAAGAGGCCCGCAAAAACAAGCCTCCCAGGTGACAACAGAATATGTGATGCAGTAATTACTGGCCGCAGAACTTCACCATGGTCTCGACCACGAGCTTCTCGGAGTTGAGCTGCTGTATCATGATGCCCTGCTGGAACAGCGGGATGTTGGCGCGCGTGCGCTCCAGATCGGAGTGCTCGACGAACTCCTTCTTATCCAAGGTGCAGACCGAGCGCGACAAAACGACTTCGAAGCGACCCATTACGACATCGCGCATGCGCTACAATCTCGGTTAATCTGTTAACCACCCGAAAGCAGCAGGAGGCCCCATGCCCACACCAGGCAAGCGCCCATCCATGCGCCAGATTGCCGTCGCGGCCGGCGTATCCGTCGCCACGGTCTCCCACGTCATCAACGGCAGCGGCCGTTTTTCCGAAGACACCCGCAAACGCGTGGAAGCCGCCCTAAAGGAATACGGCTACGTCACGAACATGGCGGCGAAGAGCCTCCGTATGGCCCAGTCCCGGACCATCGGCATGATCGTGCCGGACATCTCCAACGACTTCTTTTCCAAGATCGCCCTGCATGTGGAGCGCGAGCTGGCAACCGAGGACTACTCGGTCTTTGTTTGCAACAGCGCCAATGACCCCGCCCGCGAGCGTGACTACTTCCGCACGCTGGCAAGCAAGCAGGCCGACGGTATCATCTGTATCTCCGGCCTGCGCAGGCTCGACGGCGAGTTCGTCCCCCACGGAATCCCCGTGGTCTGCATCGACCGTGCGCCCGAAAACGACCTCGGTTTCCCACACGTGGGCTCCGACAACATCGGCGGTGGCTACATGGCGACCGAGCACCTCATCGAGCGCGGCTGCAAGGACATCCTGAGCATCTCGAGTTTTACCGCCAACTACCCCGGCAACGAGCGCCAGATGGGCTACGAGCGGGCGCTCGCCGCGCACGGAATGCCGCTACGCCGCGACTACCAGCTGTTTGTCCCGGGTAAGCAGCCGAGCATCATCGAGTCGGAAGAGCTCGTGACCGACTTCCTCTCCACGGGCTACCCCGTCGACGGCGTCTTCGCCCATAGCGACCACGCAGCCGTGGGCGCGCTGCGTGCGCTCGTTGCCGCCGGCAAGCGCGTACCCGAAGACGTCCGTCTCATCGGCTTCGACGATTCCGTTTACGCGCAGCTTCCGACGCCGCAAATCAGCACCATCCGCCGCTTCCCCGAGCGCCTCGCGCACGAGGGATGTCAGGCCCTGCTCGCCCTGCTGCGCGGCGAAGAGCCCGAGATGGAGACGCTTGTCCCCGTTAAGCTCGTGCAACGCGCGAGCAGCTAGACAGCGGGCAGCGAATAGCCGCGTTTTTCTCTCGCATGTGCTCTATCCCACGCGCGACATGCAAAAAGCCCGCCACCACACGGGTGACGGGCTTTTCCGCTACCAGCCGCGTGCTTCCTCCGCACGTACGAGCTGACGAGCCTCGATCTGGCGAATCATATCGATGCGTCGCTGGTGACGGCCGCCCTCGAACTCGCCGGTGAGCCAGGCGTCGACAATCATTTTGGCCAGCTCGATGCCTACCACACGAGCACCAAATGCGAGCATGTTGGTGTTGTTGTGCTCGCGCGACAGGCGAGCGGAATACGGCTCAGAGCAGGTGCAGCAACGGATACCGCGCACCTTGTTGGCGGCAAGCGAGATGCCCACACCCGTACCGCAGATAACGATACCGCGATCAACCTCGCCGGACATGACAGCGTCCGCCACGGCCTCACCCGCGATGGGATAGTCAAAGCGCTCGGTGCTGTCCGTACCGAAGTTCACGACTTCGTAGCCGTACTTCTCCTGGATATACGCCGTGATGGCTTCCTTGTACTCGACTGCGACGTGGTCGTTTCCAATACCGATCTTCAAAAGAGACCCCTTTCCATAAGAACCATTCGCGCATGCCGCGCGCTCAATCCGTCCTAATTCGCCGTTCCGCTTCTAATACACCTCGCCGGCGCGCAAACGGCGCAGACACTCCTCGTAACCAGCGTCCTTGCCAAACAGCGCACTGGTGCCCAGGATAAATCCGTCCGCGCCAATGGCGGACAGGTCGCGCACGCGCTCGGGCGAGCAGGCGCCGTCGATCATGAGCTTGAAGCCAAAGCGCTCCTTCAGCGCGGCAAGGCGACGCACCTTGTCGTTCGTGAACTCGATAAAGCTCTGACCGGCAAAACCCGGATTCACCGTCATGACCATCACGTAATCGCAGAGGTTCAACATCTCCTCGATCTCGGAGATAGAGGTGTCGGGGTTCACGGCGATACCGGCGCTCTTGCCGAGGGACTTAATCGCGGCGAGTGTCTTGACCACGTAACGCTCGGACTCCGGATGGATATAGATGATGTCCGCGCCGGCGGAGGCGAAAAGTTCAACCTTGCTGGCAGGATTCTCGACCATAAGGTGCACGTCGACGAGCTTGTTGGTGGCAGCTCGCACGGCCTTGATGTCTTCGAGACCCATGGCGAAATTGGGAACGAAACTGCCGTCCATCACGTCGCAATGGAAGATGTCGATGCCGGCGGCGTCGAGATCCTCGACGGTCGCACGCAGATTGCCGTAGTCGGCGCACATGAGACTGGGGCAGAGCAGCATAGTGAACTCCTTATCTGCTCGGTGATTATCTACTCGGTGGTAATTAATCGTTTAACCTTTATCTACAGTCTGGCTGATTAATCGTTTAACCACGTTGTTAACCTGCAGGCTTTTCCAGATTCACAACGTTGCCATATTTGCCTATCTAGCTGGTATCATGCAGGAGCCCGCACCACGAAACGCTGTCGTATTCCCTAGGAAGAAATCCCGCTACGCGGACAGCAGCAGCCAGGGGCCGCAATCCGCAGACCTGAGCCCGGACCCCCTACGCTCCAGGCGTGATCAGGCGCGCGCACTGGGCGATCTTCTCGTCATAGGACTCCGCGATAATCGACACACCATCGAACCCAAACGCGCGAACATTCGAGAACTGATGGAACTTCGAGCTGTCGCACAGCACGTACGCCTTATTCGAATTCTCGCGCACGATGCGCTTCTTCGCCGCCTCAACGTAGGAGGGCGTCATGACGCCGCGGTCCTCGTCAATCGCGTTGGTCCCGATAAACGCCTTATCGAAGTACAGATCGCGCAGGATCGATTCGGTCATAGAACCGCAGAACGAGGAGTTCACATAGTTGAACTCGCCACCCACCACGATGAGCTGGGCGCGCGTCTCGCTCTTAATCAGGCACGCCGAGGCATCCGTCGTGTAAATTGTCACGTCGCGGTCGAGCAGCAGACGCAGCAGCGCCGTGCAGGTGGAACCCGAGTCCAAGTAGAGCGTGTCCCCGTCCTCAACAAAACGCAAGGCGACTTGGGCAATCTGTTCCTTCTCACTCCCGTGTAGGCCCGAACGCGTCGAGATACTCACCTCGTGGACAGCCGAGAGGAGCCTCACCGCGCCGCCCGAAAGATGCTCAACCTTGCCAAGCGCCTCCAGCTCCTTGAGGTCGCGACGTAGCGTCGAAATAGAGACGCCCGGCAGCTCCTCCTGCAGCTCGGAAATCCTCGCGAGGCCCGACTTCTGCAGGCACTCTACAATTCGCTCCTGGCGCTCATACGGAATCATATTGGGAACCTCTCCAAACCACTCTGCTTCACGCTCGTTCATTTCTTTTCGAAAAGTGTAACGCACAAGCAGAATAGCGGCCGCCACCTGTTGCGATGACGACCGCTTAATCGATTGACCTACCCTCTCGTTCACAATTTGAACGAGGTTGACACACCTCGCGTAAGCGCGACGCTCTTCAAGCGAAGAGAACGACCCTAGGAGAGGCGGCGCATCCGGGGCTCTTAGGCGAGCTGATCCTCCTTGCCGGTGAAGGCGAAGGCAAGAACACCGGCCACGACGGCGGAAATGAGCATGCCGACCATAGCCCAAGCGAAGTTCATGGGGTCGGAACTCACGAAAGCCGGGAACGTAGTGACGGAACCGAAGGTGAACGCAGTGGTGACGACCTTCATGATACCGAGGAACGCGCCGCCGACGGCACCGCCGATGATCTGCGCAAGCCAGACCTTCTTGTTCTTCACGAGCATACCGAACAGCGTGGGCTCGATGATGGCGGACAGGGCGATCGATACGACACCGGTCATCGCGAAGCTCTTGAGCTTCTGGTCGCGGGCCTTGAGGAACACGCCGAAGGCGCAGCCGATAACGGCGAAGTTGCAGGCGAAGGTGAAGGGGCAGATGTAGTCGAAGCCGTTCTGAGCGATGTTGTTGATCATGATGGGGTTCACGGCCCAGTGGATGCCCATGGACACCAGCACGGACCAGCCGCCGCCAACCAGCACGCCGGCGAACACGGAGCTGCGCTCGATCAGCCAGTTGACCACGAAGGCGATGGCCTCACCAGCGTAGACGCCTAGGGGACCGATGACGAGCATGGTGAGCGGAACCATAACGATCAGGGAGATGGCGGGCAGCACGACGAGCTTGAGCATCTCGGAAACGTGCTCATCGAGCCACTTGTACAGGTACGAGTAGACCCAGACAGACAAGATGGCAGGGATAACCGTGGAGTTGTAGTTCATGAGAACCACGGGGATGCCGAAGAAGTCCGTCATGGCGCCGTTGCCCGCGTCGCCCATGAGGGCGATGAAGTCCGGGTAGAGCAGGCACGCGCCGAGCAGCGCCGACAGGTACGGGCTCGCGCCGAAGCGCTTGCCGGCGGAGAAGCCGAGCAGCACGGGCAGGAAGTAGAACACGCTCATGGCCAGGGTGTACAGGATGGTGTAGGTACCCGTGCCCTCAGCGATGATGCCGAGCTGGGCGGCCAGGATAACGAAGCCGCGCAGGATACCGGAGCCGGCCATGGCGGGCAGCAGCGGGGCAAAGATGCCGGAGATCGCGGAGAAGACTTGGCTGACGATGCTCTCGCCCTCGTCCTTGGTAGCAGCGGAGATTTCCACGCCCGAACCCTTGACCAGCGGCTCAAACTTCTCGTACAGCTTCGGGACCTCAGTGCCGATGAGAACCTGGTACTGACCGGCCTTGTTCAGCGTGTTCACAACGCCTTCGACTTCCTTGACCGCAGCGTCGTCGCAAGCCGCGTCGTCTTTGAGATTGAGGCGCAGGCGCGTCGCGCAGTGCGTCATGCCCGAGATGTTCTCGGGACCACCGACGGCGTCCAGAATCCCCTGAGCCATCGCGTTCCAGTCGCGTTTCATTGGTTACCTCCCCATTGCGCAGAAGAGCTCGCGGACAAGCTCGGCTGCCTTAATCGCGTCGTTTGCATCGATAACGGATTGGATCTTCTCCATGCTTACGGCCTCGATGGCGTCGTTGAGCAGATGGATCATCTGGTCGTTCTGTGCAGCCTCGCCGGCAGCGGGCTCGATGACCGGGAACGTGTCGAAGTAGATTGCGCTGTCGTAACCGTGCTTCTTCACGTAGTAGAGGAACTCGAGGGTCTTCACCGGCGTGGACGTACCAATCATAAGGCCATCGTCGAAGCGACCGTTGCCGTCGTTTAGGTGAATGCCGTAGAGCTTGCCCTCGCGGCCGAACAGGTCGGCGGCCATGGCAGGGTTCTCGTGCTTCATGAGCATGTGGCAGTAATCCAGCGTGACGCCCAGGTTCGGTCGGTCTGCAGCGTTGAGAATCATGCCGGTCATACCCATGGAGTCGATGAACGCGTACGCGCGCTCCTCGTAGGGTTTGTACTCAATCGAGATCTTGAGGTCGGGCGCGTAGTCGCAAACCTTCTGGAATGCGGCTACGAGCTGGTCGAAGACGCGAGCGTAGGCGATCTGGAAGCTGTAGTCAAAGCCGTCGTGGCCGAGCCAGATGGTCACCGTGTTGCCACCGGCAGTGCGGCAGTAGTCGCACGCCTCGTAGCAGAGCTCAAGGGCTTCCGCGGCAAGGGCATCATCGGCATTGCCCAGGTCACCGTTGAGGAACGCGTTGCGGAAGCGCAGCGCGCAGCCGTTCAGCTGCAGTTCGTGAGCTGCGAGCTTGGCGGCCATGTCCTCAGCCGTGACACCTGTGCAGTGCTCGGGGTAGTTGAGGTCGACGTGCGTGAGGCCCACGCTCTGGAACTCCGCGAACACGCGATCAAGATTCTTGTCGCCATCGCGAAAATAGGAGTTGATACGAGTTGCAAGCTTCATGCTTCTACGTCCTTTACCTTCGTCCTTGATCGTTTCTGCCCGTTCGAGCACCTGATCTATATCCGTAATTCGATAAGGGCCGCCGCCTGCGCGCCGGGGCTTACCCTGTGACATGTAGATTACTGCCACATAAGTTCATTTTCAATCAGTATTTTTCACTCTTTTTCTCATTGTGTCAGAGTTTTTCACAGTATAAAGCCATCTACCTTGTGGTTTTGCTGTTAATCAAGTTTGACCATTCTTGAAATTATCTGATTTTTTCTGAATTAATTTGCCGTTTATCGGTAAAAATCGACCGCTCACGGCTGACGGCGACGCAAGATGGAAGATACTTGCATGAGGAAAAGCACTGAATTCCCAGCGCCGATTCGAATGACGCGATTGGTGACGCGAGCGTCGACGGCCCGAATCTGCCGTCGGCCCCCACTAACCAAAAACGGCGCCGCTCACGCGACGCCGTCATATTCCCTGGTGCCCCCGGGCGGATTCGAAAACCCCCCCCCGCGGGGAAATTGGTGACGCGGGTGTCGACGGCGCTGAGCGCTCCGTGTTTTGGTATGTGGATATGGCAGCCATCAACCTTTCTCGGCATGTGAAACTCTAGGCACATATGAGCATACCTGAGCGACGCAACACATGCGCTCCATCTATCCCAACAAGCTCCAGCGGTACCCGCACTTCCCATTTCGTGTATACAGCAGCTAGATTGGGCAATCATGTCAGTATTCAGACGTACGGCCTACAATAAACTCCTCGATTGGAAAGCGAGCAATGGATCCCGAGCCATCATGCTCGAGGGGGCCCGCCGCGTTGGAAAAAGCACCCTTGCCCAAGAGTTTGCGCAGTCCAAATACAAATCCCACCTCGTGATCGACGAATCTGTTGCGAGTGAAAAAAGAAGACCGGAGACTCAACTGGTCTCCGGCCTCATTTCTAAAAAACGTCTCGTGGTTCTACTCGTGCTGTCGGGCTTCTACCAGCCTGCAGAAGTCGTTGACGCTCATGAGCCATTCCCTTTGCGCGGGCGTGTAGGTTTCGAACAGCGATGAGGGCACAACGAGGCTGAGCCTGTCCTTAGCCATAGCTCGTGTGTAATCCTCACTTACGGCGGGCTCAAGTGTTACAAGATGCTTGTCCTCGATTCTGTCAGCCTCATCAAGCACCTGACGCCAACGCTCCTTGATGGTTGTCTTGGCACCGAGCATCGTCAGTCGAGCGACAGGGAACTTGGGGTCGTGGTAATCGTCAATAGAGGGAAAGATGAAATCCGGCTTTGATTTGCCCTCGGTGTATTTCTGCGCCGAGTAGCGTATGCCCCTAGCATCGAATAGCATCGAGAGTTGATTCTCGAACGCCGTCCCCGCACGGGACTTGCGGCGCTGGAAGGCCGACATAGTGGTGCGCAGCACGCCATCAACATCAAGCGCCGAGCCAAGGTATGGCGCGAGGTCGCGCTCCAAGAGATGCCGCTCGAAGACGCGGAACAGCACCTCTTCGCGTTCGTAACAAGCGACCAAGCAGCCATCCGGGTCGCCCGTCCAATCGAGCTTTCCAAGGGTGGAAGCTGAGTAGGCTGAGAAGTCTGCCCCTTTGGGGAAGGACTCGCCGAATTTCTCGATCATACCGTCGAGGAAGTTCTCCGCTGCGATCGGCATGCTAACTTCGATGCCGATGGACTCCAAAATCCTTGCGGCGATCGACGTGATGCGCGTATCCTCCCGAGCAGAGGGCGTAAAACCCTTCTCGCCAACCCCGTCGAGCGCGAAGAGCCAGCGAACTTGAGATTCCGCCGTACTCCCCGCTCGGGCAAATAGGATTACGACCTCCTTGGCTTCGTGTAGGGCCAAAACCATGAGGTCGCCCGGACGGGCCATGCCCATGGCAGCATTATCGTTGTAGTAGAGCCTATACTCAGTTCTAGTTGGATGCTTCCTGCGGGCGTCGTACCAAGTGGTATAACCATGGTCGAATATAGGGTCTGCACCATCATCGAGATATGCGAAGGTAGTTCGCATCCCCTTTATGTCATCGTCTCCGAAAAGCGCGCGCAAAGGCCCCACGCCGTTGAATTCGTGCTGGTGGCTTTTATTGGCCCCCATGATGTCAACGCCCGCGAGGGTTTTCGCGACAGCACCGTCAAAATACGCGCCAAGTACTCCATAGTCCATCCTAGAACACCTCCATCATCAACTTCGCGACCGAGCGCACGACCGGCACGGTCACGGAGTTGCCGAACTGCCTGTATGCCTGAGTATCCGACACCGGGATGATGAACTCATCGGGAAATCCTTGCAGGCGCGCGCATTCGCGGGGAGTGAGTTTACGAGGGTTTTTTCCTTCCTGCCCGACCAGAATCTCGCTGCCATCCTTGTGGTACCGGGCGGAAAGCGTCCTTGTCGTGTCCTCTGGGCCGACCATCGAGTATCCAAAGCCGTGGCCCGCCGCCTCATGCTTTTCGCGATAGGCGCGCAGATAGGCCCATAGCTTATCCGAAATGGTGTAGCGTTCGTTTGGTTGCTCTTCGAGGATTTCCCCTAGCGTATGTCCCGGTCCCGGCACCTCAAGGTCATCCCACGAGAAGGGAACTTCCTCCCTGAACCCCACGATGTAGATGCGCTCCCTGTGCTGGCACGTCCAGTTTTTTGAATCAAGCACTTTCCAGAAAATATGGTATCCAAGGTCCTCCTCAAGCGTCTGTCGTATGACCTTGAAGGTCTTCCCGCCGTCGTGACTCGTAAGGTTCTTAACGTTCTCAAGCAAGAAGGCCTTCGGGCGCTTGTCGCGTATGATGCGAGCGACCTCGAAAAAGAGGGTTCCCTGCGTTTTATCCTCAAAGCCGGTGGGTCTCCCCAAAGATTGCTTCTTCGAAACGCCTGCAAGGGAGAATGGCTGACAAGGAAAGCCTGCGAGCAGGACATCGAAGTCCGGTATATCGTTTGATGCGACCTGACGGATGTCGCCCGCCGGGGTCTCTCCATAGTTCATCCGGTAGGTTTTCTGGGCGAACTTATCCCACTCGCAAGAGAAGACGCACCTACCGCCAAGCTCCTGGAACGGCATTCGTATACCGCCGATGCCCGCGAAGAGATCGCAGAAGGTAAAAGGCGCGTCGCTGCGCTCCCCTTGGTCAAATGGAGCCCCCGCATCGAGCGATGCGATAAAGGCGCATTCAGCCGCCGTTGGACTAGTATCCCCAGACTCCCAGCGCCGAACGGTGCGTTCGCCAGACGAGCCCATACCAAGGGCGGCGGCGAACTCCTTTTGGGTGAGGCCGAGGTCAATTCTCTTTTGCGCTATATCAGCTGCATTTAGTTGCATGGGACGCCTATCTTGGTTGAAAAACGGTCAAACTGTCCTGTATTTACCACAGCGTTATTCTATCACCCCGAGCGGACATGTCTTTCCCTTGCTTCAGTCCGCCTCTAAACCCCGTAGCATCAACTGGGCTTTAGGGCTTGGACACTCTACCGGAGGGCTCTAGACGCAATTGGTGACGCGGGTGTCGACGGCCCGAATCCGCCGGCGGCCCCCGCAAACCAGAAACGGCGCCGCTCCCGCGACGCCGTCATATTCCCTGGTGCCCCCGGGCGGATTCGAACCGTCGACACCCGCTTTAGGAGGTCATGGTCATTTACCTTACCTGGGCAAATGCAATTTTGCCCTATTATATATATTCGCAGGTAGATTAGCTGTTTTTGAGTTTCTGCTGGTTCTTATTAGAATTCTATTTCACCTCTTTTTCACCCCTAGCAGTTGCGTTTACGGCTTGCAGGGGTGAAAAGTTTACGTTAGGCTCGGGGCCGAGGCCCTCAAAGCCCCGGCCCCGAGCCTAACGTAATCCCCTTGGAGGACACTTTTGGAAACCAGAATCAAACCAACCGCAAAGGGAACATCTGAGCCCATCAAGGGAAAGCCCGGCTCATTCAAGATTTACTTCTCTCTTGGGAGAGACCCGAACTCCGGAAAGAACGGCAGCAAAGTTAAGTATCTCAAAACACCCAAGAGGACCATCCATTGCAAGAGCAAGAACCCGAAGAACTGGCCTAGCGAAGTCGCAAACGCTCTCAACGAGTACCGCGAGGAACTTGAGAGCTATGAACCATCTAGAGATGCTCCGAGCACCGTAGCGGCATATGCCGAATCCTTCCACGTGCTCCGAGAGAGCTCATTCGGCTCCCCTCTCTCATATGAGCGAGAGGGATACGACGTGCGACACATACGCGAACTGTTCGAAGACGTGCCCCTAGCCGACCTGAGGCCCGACGATGTTAAACGCGCCTACGCTGAGGCCCGTTCAAATGGAAGGTTCACCGACGCCGAGATCCGTCGCATTCACGTCAAGCTTAAGCAGGTCATGCAAGATGCCCTTGAGAACGAACTGATTGGCCGCAATCCTTGCATCGGCATAAAGCTGCCGAAACCGGACCTGCGAGCACGAAACTTTCTCCCTCCCGATGAGCTCCCAAGATTCACTGAGTGCTTGCTTTCCGAGCCGATGGGGCCCATGACCGTCTGCACCATGCTTATATTTCACCTCGGGCTGAGGAAAGGCGAGGCTTTAGGGCTCAGCTGGCTCGATTACGACCCCGAAGCCATGGAGCTCCGAATCGTCCGGCAGTACACCAGCGACAAGACCTTGAGGCCCCCGAAATCGGAGATGAGCAGACGCATTCTCTCCATAGACAAAGCTCTGACCGAGTATTTAGACAAGTGGAAGACTATGCAGCGCGACATATTCAGACGTCGCGGGTTGGAACAAAAGGATACCGACCCCATCGTCCACGCATTCAGCGTTGGAAAGGATGCCGACGGTTTCCGCAGCATAAGCGTCACCAGACCAAGCGGGCACAACTACTCTCGATGGTTTAGGGACTTCTGCGTCGATAACGGCTATGGGACTTATAGCGATGTGACGAAGCAGTTCATGCGAGACGGCAAGCTTCATACGCGCGGCACTGGTTACTCAGGACTTGTTCCCCATGGCCTCCGTCACACCGCCGCGACCGCTCTCGTGGCGAGCAACGTCGATTTAAAGACCGTTCAGGCGCGAATGGGCCATGCCTCCGCAAGCACAACGGCTAATTTCTACACCCATGCAATCAGGGCCAATGACCGAAACGCAGCAGAAGTCTTTGAATTGCTGTCATCTAAGTAATGGCTAGTTTACCTCGATGTTCACTATCTCTTCATACGGTGGGCTACTACTAGGGCTACATGCGCCGTCTGATGGTATGATGATTGCAGACAAACGATTGGAGGTGAATAAAATGGTCTATAAGAAGAAGGCCGAGAAGCGTATCCGCATACCCGAAAACCTCAAGACCCCCTTCTCACAGATGGTCTCCGACGAGGCTTACCTTCGAGCGACCGATGAGTCAAAAGCCATTATCGGCCTTGTCTTTGACGAGGTGCTTCCCTCCCCGGCATTTCCGAGGGACAGGATGCTCGACGTCTACAGCGGTAGTGGTCTGTTTGCGAGCGTCTCGGACGTTCTGCGTTCGAACGTCACTGGCGCGACGGGAACCGTCGCCCACGGCGGCTATAAGCCCATTGTCGAGTTCGGTTTCGAGCTAATCCACGAGAGGCGTTGTGAGACCGCGCTCTTTACCAGCGCGATGGACATGCCGCACCTTCGCCGCTGCTTTGATTCCGTCATTGACTTTATGGAGCACAAGGTTCCGCGCGATCCCTCAGACCCCTTTGTCGATTACGAGACCGACAGGGCGGTGAAGTACGGCCGCGCCCTGATGGACGAGGCGTCCACCAACTATAACCGCGCCCCCGTTGTGGCGCTCGTGCGCTTCGCCATCGAATATTTTGACGAAATCGGCCAGCTGAACGCGACATGCGCCTATCTCGCCGACGCCTTCTCCGCGCTCGAAGAGAGCGTCACGACCTCTGCCGCAGACTGCGGCAACCAGCACGTACTCCCGGATACCCCGGAGTTGCGTCGCAAATGGAGCAGTCTTCTTGAAGAGGTTTGTTCCGACTGGTAATAAAAAACGGCACCCGACTCCCCTCTCTTAGTCGCCAAACCTCGAAGAGGAGCCGAGCACCCCAAACAAGGAGTTTATCATGCATCTTGCAGATGACCCCAAGGTTGACGCCATTTCCGCAGGCATCAACCTTCGTCGCACTGGTCCCAAGCGTATCTTGAGCCGTCTCGATGTTCAGATTCTCACCGGCATTGGCCAGTCGAGCGCCATTAAGCTCATGAAGTCGACGCACCATTGCTTCCGCATCGCCAACCAGTATTTTGTCATGGAAGAAGACCTCATCGCCTATTTCAGGACTTTGGCTGAAGAGGCGAACGAGTAATGCAGTGCCCGGCCCCCAACCCTCTCGTTTTCGAATCCGATAGGCTCGATGAGCACCTCAGCGCCCTTAGGGGTGACCAACCTATCGCCCTCTTCGGGCTCAAGGCCCTTAACGACATCCTCGGCGGAGTCCATCCCGGGCTCAATTATGCCATCGGCACCGGTCCCGGCAGGGGCAAGACGACCTTGGCCTTGCAGGAGGCCGACAAGCTTGCGAACGACAGTCACCCAGTAATCTATGTCTCCGCCGAGCTTCCCGCGCATAAGCTCTTGGAGAAGAGCCTTGCACGACTCAGCGGAGGCAAGCTTGCCCTTTCCGAGGTCGCGGACGCGGCGGCGGCAGACCATCCCAAGCACGAGGCCTTCGAGGCTGCTCTCGACAGGTATCGCAGCTGTATCGCCCCGAATCTCTGTATTACCGGCCCGTTGAACACCGTTGAACTCTCGAACCTCGTTGGGCTGATAGCACGTGAGCGCAACGAGGCCCCTATCGTTTTCATCGACTATCTCCAACTCCTCGCCTGCGGTATCACGGCGGGACAGCAGTTCATCGACGAGCGCTTGGCAATCACAGCGTGCGTAAAGGGCTTGCGCGAAATATCAAACCTCTACGGCTCGCCAGTCATCGCCCTGAGCTCGACCACGCGCGAGTCCTACAAGTCTGGCAAGTCGAGCAAGCCCAACCTCGGCATGTTCGGCGGCTCTTCGACGGTCGAGTACAGCTTCGACTCCGTTCTTTTTCTTGCCGACGATGACGGAAAACCCGACTTCCCTTTTGAGGCCCCCGCGAGCGGCACCCCGCTCAAGCTCGTTGCCCTCAAGAATCGCTACGGCACGTTAGGCGAAGCTCGGCTCGACTTCGACGGAGCCCACGCTACCTTCCTCGATAGGGGCTAGGCGATGCGCGGCACTAGCAGGACCGCGCATATCAACGTTCGTATGACCGATGGAGAGCGGGCCGAAATCGTGGCCCGCTCTTCCTCTTTCGGCATGCCCCCATCAACGTTTTTGCGCGAGGCCGCCCTCCGAATCGGCGAGAAGCCCGTCAAGGTCGCCGACGAGTCGACCCTCCGGCAAATGCTCGTCGAGATGAAGCGGCAGGGCAACAACCTCAACCAAGCTATGCGCTCCATAAACGCCTATGGCATCGACCGGCAAACGGCCGTCCAGCTTGAAAACGCCGTCCAGTTGATATCGAGCACAGCTTCCGAACTCTCAACCCTTCTGTCGAAAGCAAAGGAGCGGCTATGAAAAGCAAGATGTTCACCGCCCTCATATCATCCGTCTTCATTGCATTCCTCGTCTGCCCAATCCTTGCCGCCCCTATCGGCGATATTGCCTCCGGGATCATGCCCGACGCGTCAGCCCTCCCCTCTGCGCTCGATGCGGCCACGGTTCTCGGCTGGTGGCTCTCGGGCGCATTCATCGCCCATATCACGGGGACCGTCCTCACCTTCCTCCTCACGCTCTGCATCTGCTCCCTCGTTGCCTATTCGAGCGCCCTCAACTCGCGTGCCGACGATGGCGGCGTGCTCGGCAATGCTTGCATCAAGACGGGCCGCAATGCGGTGAAAGGTTCGATTACATGGGACGGCTCGGCTAACCCCTCTTCACGCGGGTTCGTCTACGGGTTCACCAGATGGCTCGGCAAACCCTGCTACCTCTTCGAGCCAAAGAAGATGGTCTATGTTTCCGGGTCCACTGGCTCTGGCAAGTCCCGCTTCCTCTACCTGCCCTCAATCGATTTGCTCTCGTACGGCGACGGCGCAAACGGCTCCGAGCCCGCGACCCTCGTCGTCTCCGACGTCAAGAACGAGCTCATAGAGCTCACGGGTGACGAGCTGGCCCGACGCGGCTACAACGTCCTCCTGCTCGACACGCAGCGACCCTATCGAGGCCAGAGGTTCAACCCGCTCAAGCAGGTCATCGACCTCCACGCCGAAAGCCGCGACCAAGAAGCCGAGCAGGCGGCTGACACCATTGCGGAGCTCGTGGTGCAGGATGACGAGAACGGCAAGGGCTCGCACTGGACCGCATCCGCGCGGGGCCTCCTGTCTGCCCTCGTCTTGCTGGTCTCCATGTCCGATGAATGCCCCAAGGAAGCAAAGCACCTTGCGACCGTCTGCGAGGTGCTGGACCGTGGCACCGAGGCAGAGGGTGACGACCCGGCCGAGCCACTCAAGAGCGTTTTCCGCGCCCTACCAAGCAGACACCCCGCTAAAAACAGAGCCTCGCAGTTCGTCTCCTCGGGCGGCAACGAGCTCAGAAGCATCCTCTCGACGCTCAAGGTGGCGCTGCGCCCGTTCTCGTCGGCCCCAGTCGCATGGATGACGTCCGGGTCCGACATCGACCCTCGCGCGGTTCTTGAAACCAAGAGCGCCGTATTCCTCCATATGCTCGACGAGGGCTCGCCATACAACTGCATAGCGGCGATATTCCTCTCCCAGCTCTGGGAATCCGTCCAAATCGTCGCCGATTCCAACGGCGGAAGACTTCCGCGCCCCGTCCAGATTCTCGGCGACGAATGGGGCAACCTGCCCCGCATCGAATGCCTGCCCGCCCTCCTTTCGCTTGGAAGGTCGTTCCAGATTTACTGGACGGGGGCAACGCAAGATATATCCCAGCTTAATAAATACGGAGAGAGGGACGGACGGAGGAAGATTCTCGCGAACTGCGGCGTAAAAGTCGCCATGAAGCTCGCCGAGGAGGAAGACCGCCGATACTTCACGGAGCTCATCGGCAAGACCACCCGCCACACGCAGGGCACGAGCAGCAGCAAGGCGGCGTCGGGTTCGTCGGCATCGACCTCCTACAGCGAGAGCGCAGACGACGTGATACACGCGTGGGAATGGCGCGACATGGCCCCGGACAGGGACGGGATAATCGTCGTCAAGCACGCGGATAACGGAATACCCGCCGAGCGGGCCGGGGTCTTCCGCTCACCCGTCGCCGATTGCACCAAGACGCCCACGAAGGAGCACTTCGACCTCGGGACTCCGGAGCACGAGGCGGAGAAGCGCCGTGCCTATCAAAAGCAACTGGACGAGGCCGCTGCCGAGAAGATGGGCGAACGCGTCGGCCTCTGGTGCCCCAAGTGGCCCGAGCCGAAGAAGAAAGCCGAGATCCAGCCGACCGGCAAATTCAGCGGCCTTTCGCTCGACTAGGGAGGACCCATGACAGCGATTAAACAGACAAGCGTGTGCAGCGAGAAGCACCTCTCCCGCCTCAAGGACTATCTCTCATGGGACAGGGACAAAGCTCTCGCGCACGACACGCAGAACATCATCAGTGAAGAGCGTTGGTTCCAAGAGATGGCAGACACGAGGAAGGCCATGGGGCATGACAAGCCGGGGAAGGCGGGGGCGAAGTGCACCTACATGCAGCATCAGATACTTGGTTTCCTCCCCGACGAGTGCGACCTCAACGGCGGGAAGATGACGCCGGAGATGTGCATGCGATACGCACGCGACTACGTGGCCGAGCGCTATCCGAACCAAGAGGTCGTCATAGTTCTGCATCGCGAGCGCTGCCGCTCCGACGACACCGACCGCTATGCCGTGCACCTCGGCATCAACCGCAGCGACCTTGAGACGGGCAGGAGGCTCGACGAGGGCCCCGCACGCAAAGCCGCTGCCGCACGCGTGAAAACCGTTCGCACCTTGGACGAAAGGTATGGGCTCAAGCAGCTTGAGCGCGGCAAGGCCAACTCGCGCGTCCACGCGAGACAGCCGGGCAGGGAGGAACGCGACATGGCCCGCAAGGGGCAGGCCGAGCGCTCCGAGAACGCCCGCGTCCGCGTGGCGGTCGCCCGTCGCGTCGAGGAGGTCGGACGAATGAGGGACTGCCCCGACCGCATGGCCGAGCTCGACCGGCGGCTCAGGCGAGACGGCATCGAGCTCGCGAGGTCGAAGGGCGGGAGCCTCCAGTACCGCTTCTTCTCGAAGGCCCTCGGGGCCGTGCGGAAAGTCAACGGCGGCAGGCTCGGCTTCGCGGTCGACCGCTCAACCGGCCTCGTCGTCCGCTTCACGCTGCGCGGGATCGCGACGGCGATGAGGGCGTTCTGGGAACTTGAGCGCAAGTCGTGGGAGAACCAGAACGGGCGAGGGGACTGAGCGCTTGGGCCGGGACGCAACAAGCGTCCCGGCTTATTATTGGCGGGAGCGACTTCGGAGCGGTTCGCCCTCCGCCGCAGGCGGCAAGATGATTCCGTGCAACGGAATCCATATCTTGCCTGCACGGAGCGATGTTAGCGTCAATATAATTTTCACCATTTCCACCAACGCATTTTCGCCAATCGCG
>UQIG01000017.1 GCA_900541135.1 uncultured Collinsella sp. | reverse complement strand
TGGGAGGCCAGGGCGCCGCTGACCGGTGGACGGCACCGAGCCGTACGCTTGAACTGAGAAGGGGGAGGCCTCGCGGCCTCCCCTTTTTTGCGTTTTATACACGTTGTACTTTGGGACCCAGCCCCCCCGTATGCGCTCTTACTGTTTGGCTGTATTTTGAGTCCTTCTAGTGTATTTGAGCGATAATTACTCGCATTGGCGTTAGGGAGGGCTTGATGTTTACCGTATTTGTCTTGGGCAATATCGCTTCGGGTAAGTCGACTGCCTGCCGCTATTTCGAATCTCGTGGCGCTATGCTTATCGATCTGGATGAGCTTGCAAAATCGCTGTATGTGCCGGGCTCTGATATCGTCAATGCTCTCGCGGATGAATTCGGTTGGGACATTTTGGATGAGGAAGGCGGCATTCGCCGCAGCATCCTCGCCTCTCGAGCTTTCGCTTCTCCTGATTCGGTCGCACGGCTCAATGGCATTGTGCATCCCGTTCTGATTGAACAGCTTTCGCTTAGGATTCTCGATCCGGTTTGTTGTACGGTTTCATCACCCCGTTACCCCTTTGCGGTGGTTGAGGTTTCTGCTCCGACTGGTTTTGAGGATGCATTTGGCTTGGCTGATGAAATTCTGGTCATTAGCGCCCCTTTGTCAGTTCGTCGCGAGCGCGCTATTCAACGTGGCATGGTGCCATCTGATTTCGATGCCCGTTCTGCTTGCCAGCCCGATGAGTCTGCGCTGTGCAATCTCGCTACAACGGTGATTGATAATTCGGCAGCCGATAATTCGCTCTTTGAGCAGCTTGACTCATGGCTTGCATGCCACGGGTTTATAGATACTCCGGATAAGGAGGAGGCCGATGCCTAAGGCACGTTTCTTTACGTGGTATCGCGTGGCGCCACTTGCCGTTGTGTTCGTCTTCGGCCTTATTTCGCTCGTCTACTCGTGTGCCCCTGCCGCTTTCTTTAAGCCGCTGTATCCGATTGACTACGAGGCGTATGTAAAGCAATCCAGTATTTCGCATAATCTGGATCCGTATCTGGTGTGCGCTGTCATTAAGTCGGAATCGAATTGGGACCCCGAGGCCGAGTCGAATCAGGGTGCTCAGGGATTGATGCAGCTGATGCCCGAGACTGCCCAGGATATGATCGCCAAGGGCCTTGTCGACGGAGGTGAGTATTCGGCCGACAATCTTAACGATCCGGCTACGAATATCGAGTTTGGCTGCGCATACCTCTCGTATCTTCTCGCCTATTTCAACGGGTCGACGGATAGTGCCATCGCCGCCTATAACGCCGGTATGGGCAATGTCGACGGATGGGCGCAGCAGAACACGTCATTCCATAATGCGATTACCTTCCCTGAAACTCAGGCTTATCTGATTCGCGTCAATAATGCCTGGGTTCGCTACAAGACCCTCTATCCCGATCAGTTCGTATAGGACTATGCCAGCCGCCTGCGTATACTGCAGATGTATGAGTTAGGAGTATCCATGGCGGAATTTGAAGTAGAACGCGTTGGTGGTGAACTTAAGCGCTTTGGCGTTGAGGGCGCTGAGGTGCCGTTTGAAGTCGTTTCCCCCTATGAGCCTGCCGGTTCCCAGCCCAAGGCCATTGAGTCGCTTGTGCAGGGCGTGAGGGACGGAGATCGCTATCAGGTTTTGCTGGGTGTGACTGGTTCGGGCAAGACCTTCACGATGGCAAAGACTATTGAGGCCCTGGGAAAGCCGACGCTGGTCATGGCCCCGAATAAAACGCTTGCCGCTCAGCTTGCGAGCGAGCTCAAAGAGTTCTTTCCCAACAACGCTGTGGTCTACTTCGTCTCGTACTACGACTACTATCAGCCCGAGGCGTATGTGCCGCAAAGCGATACATATATCGAGAAAGACTCCTCGATTAACGAAGAGGTCGAGATGCTGCGCCATCAGGCGACCGCATCGCTGCTATCTCGACGCGATGTGATCGTTGTCGCATCGGTCTCGTGTATCTATGGCATTGGCTCTCCTGAGGACTATGCGGGCCTGGCTCCGAACGTCGACAAGAAGGTGCCGCTCGAGCGCGATGATTTTATCCATGCACTTATCGACATTCAATATGATCGCAATGACTATGACTTGGCGCGCGGCACGTTCCGCGTGCGCGGCGATGTTGTCGACGTGTATCCGCCTTATGCCGAGCATCCGTTGCGGTTTGAGTTCTTTGGCGACGAGGTCGAGCTGATTGCCGAGATCGATGAGGTCACCGGTGAGATGCTTCGTGAGTACGAGGCCATCCCCGTATGGCCGGCATCGCATTACGTGACCGAGAAGCCGAAGGTCAAAGCGGCTCTGAAATCGATCAGCGAAGAGTGCGAGAAGCGCGTGGCGGAGCTCAAGGCGACCGACAAGTTGCTCGAGGCGCAACGTCTGCAGCAGCGTACCGATTATGATCTTGAGATGCTCGAGACGATGGGCTTTTGCAACGGCATCGAGAACTACTCGCGTCATCTGGACGGTCGCAAGCCGGGTGAGCCGCCGTTTACCCTAATCGATTACTTTCCTAAGGATATGCTCTGCATCATCGATGAGAGCCATGTGACGGTACCGCAGATTCGCGGCATGCACGAAGGTGACCGCTCGCGTAAGGTGACGCTGGTGGAACACGGTTTTCGCCTGCCCTCGGCGCTCGATAACCGCCCGCTTCGTTTCGATGAGTTTGAGGCAAGGATACCCCAGTTTATCTATGTTTCGGCCACGCCGGGCGACTACGAGCTGCGGGTGAGCCAAAACGACGTGGAGCAGATTATTCGTCCGACCGGCCTGCTCGACCCCAAGATCGACGTGCGTCCAGTACGCGGCCAGATTGACGATCTTGAGGACGAGATTCGCGAGCGCGTTGCCCGCAAGGAGCGCGTGCTGGTGACCACGTTGACCAAGCGCATGGCCGAGGACCTGACCGACCATCTGCTCGACGCGGGCATTAAGGTCAATTACATGCACTCTGATACGGCGACAATGGACCGTGTCGAGATCCTGCGAACGCTGCGCGAGGGCAAGATCGATGTTCTCGTTGGCATCAACCTGCTTCGCGAGGGCTTGGATCTTCCCGAGGTCTCACTGGTGGCAATTCTCGATGCCGATAAGGAAGGCTTCTTGCGCAACCGCCGTTCGCTGATTCAGACGATTGGCCGTGCGGCCCGTAACGCCGATGGCGAAGTCATCATGTATGCAGACGTTGTGACCGATTCGATGAAAGAGGCCATCGAGGAGACGCAGCGCCGTCGCGAGATTCAGATGGCATATAACGAAGAACATGGCATTGTGCCCAAGACAGTGCGCAAGGCCATCAACGACATCTCAAGTTTTATTGCCGAGGCCGAAAAAACTGTGGGCTCCAAGGGACGCTCGAAGGGCGACTCTCTTGGCCATGGCGCATTCTATACGCCCGATGAGTCGGGCGAGGGCGGTGTGCCGGAAACGGTGGCGCCCGAGCAGACACTTGCGGAGCAGTTGCAAGAACTGCCGCATGACGAGCTTGTGCGGATCGTCGAAACCATGGAAGAGGATATGCGTAACGCTTCTGCCGCTATGGACTTTGAGGAGGCGGCGCGCCTGCGCGATGCTGTCGTTCAGATTCGGGCGATGCTCGAGGGTGCGTCTGAGGACGAGACGATCGAGCGCTTACGCTCGCAGGCCCGCAAGGGTTCCACGTTCGCATCGGGCAGAAAACGCCAGGGTGCACGGTTTAAGAAATAACGAACAGGCCCCGAGTTCCCTGTGGAGCTCGGGGCCTATGTCTTTTGCGCGCTGGAATTTGTGCGTTAGAGGTCTGCGATCAGGGCTTCAGCACAACGGATGCCGTCGGTGGCCGCGCTCATGATGCCGCCGGCATATCCAGCTCCCTCACCACAAGGGTAGAGGCCCGGGGTCGACACGGCATGGCACGTTCGGTCTCGGGTGACAGTGACCGGTGAGCTCGAACGAGTCTCCACGCCGGTAAGAACGGCATCGGGACGGTCGTAGCCTCGTAGCTTTTTTCCGAGTAGGGGAAGTCCCAGACGGAGCGACTCGACGATATGCTGCGGTAGGGCTTCGTCAATTGCCGTCCAGGTCACACCGAGCGGATAGGTGGGCTTTACCTTTCCGGGCGCCTTGCTGGCGCGTCCTGCGAGGAAATCTCCGACGAGTTGTGCCGGTGCGTTCCAGTTGGAACCGCCCAGGCGATAGGCGGCTGCCTCGCAGGCACGCTGGAGCTCGATACCGGCAAGCGGGTCATCGTTGGGAAGGTCCTCAGGCGTGACGTTAACGAGCAGGGCGGCATTTGCGTTGCGTCCGTCGCGGGCATTGAGACTGGCCCCGTTGACGCACAGATGGCACGGTTCTGAAGAGGCGGCAACAACCTGTCCGCCGGGGCACATGCAAAACGAGAACACGCTGCGGCCGTTGGGAAGATGGGCAACAAGTTTGTAGGGGGCCGCCCCGAGCGCTGGATGTCCCGCCGAGGCTCCATATTGGGCTCTGTCGATGTCGCGTTGCGGATGCTCGATGCGAACGCCCATGGCAAAGGTCTTTTGTGCGAGGGCCACGTTGTGGTCCTTAAGGAGCTCAAAAATATCGCGAGCAGAATGCCCGCAGGCGAGGATGAGGTGCTTTGTCTCGATTGGCTCGTAAGCGGCGTCTTGGGACGATTGGACATCAATACCGGTGATGGCGCCAGACGCGTCGATGCGAATGTCGACGAGCTTCGTTCGATAACGGACGACACCTCCGAGCTGCTCGATGCGCTGGGATATAGCGGTGACAACCTTGGGAAGGATGTCGGAGCCAATGTGCGGCTTGGCATCCCACAGAATATCGCGGGGCGCACCCGCCTCGACGAAGGTTTCGAGGATAAGGCGATGG
Source organism: uncultured Collinsella sp. (assembly GCA_900541135.1). GTDB lineage: Bacteria > Actinomycetota > Coriobacteriia > Coriobacteriales > Coriobacteriaceae > Collinsella. Next base: position 37,111 of record UQIG01000017.1, on the reverse strand, counting down.
GCGGGATTTTTTGTTCCCGTATTGAGCTTGCCGTCCGAGAAGGTCCCCGCGCCGCCCAGACCAAACTGAATATTGCTCTCGGGGTCGAGGATGCGCTCCTTTAGAAAGAGGTCGATCGCCTGCGAGCGGCGAAATGCCGGGTCGCCGCGCTCGATAAGCAAGGGCTTAAGACCTGCTTTGGCGAGCGTGAGCGCAGCGAAAAGGCCGGCGCATCCGGCGCCGACAACGACAGGGCGTTCTTGAGGTGCGTCGGAGACGGGGGAGGGGAATGAAGGCTCATCGTCTTCTATCGCGCGTACGCGCGAGCGGTCACGCTCGGCAACGCTGTCGACCGCTTCTCGCTCGAGGTGGGGACTAGTCAGCTCAACACGAAAGCTCAGGATAAAATGGACGTCTCGTTTTTTGCGAGCGTCGATTGACTTGCGGTGGAGTTCGATGGACTTGATCTCGGAGTCCTTGCAACGTAGGATGCGCTTGGCGACTCGCTTGCCAACAATGAGGCAGGCATTTTCATCGCCGGCTTCATCGAGCGACGCGTTGACTTGGGTGATTTCGATCATCGAGGTCTCCTTAGAGGCAAGAAAGAGGCCGTCCGGTATCCCAGACGGCCCGAATGCGTTTTTGATTATAGACTGCGCGGCTACAAGCTGCTTGCAGCGCGAATGCCCGAGAGCCAGGCCCACGCAAGGTTAAAGCCTCCGCAATCGGCGTCGATGTCGAGTGCTTCGCCGCAGACGTAAAGCGGGGCGTCGACAACGCAGCGCGCGCGTAGACTGGGTGTTGAGATGCTCTCGACAGATACGCCACCACGCGTGACCTGCGCCGAGCGCTCCTCGGCTGTTCCCTCGACGAGCAACTTAAAGTGCTTGAGGATCGAGACCAGGTGGATGACATCGTTGGAGCCTGGATGGCACTGCTCGAACGCCGTACAGACGACGCGGGAGAGTTGCGGGGCGAGCATGCCGTCGAGCCAACGGGGATCGCGGGGCGAAAAGCCGCCGAGCAGCTTAACGCGCCGGTTGAGCATATCGAGCAACTCGTCTTTAGAGAGGTCGGGGAAAACGTCGAGCAGGATCGTATCGCCGCGCTGGATACGACGGGAGAGGTTGAAGACAGCGACGCCCGAGATGCCGAAGGTTCGAAACAGTACTTCACCGTCTTCGTGCCAGAGCTCACTATGGTTACGGGTGAGCGTCAAGCGGGCGCGGACGCGCAGACCATCCAACGTCTTGAGTGCTGCCCGATCGCCAACGACCGTTGCCGATACGGGGCAGAGGATGGGGCGCAGCGAAGTGAGGGGGAGGCTAAACGTATCGGCGATACCGGTGGGGTTGCCGCCCGTGGCGATAATTACGGCATGCGCCTGCAGGGCCTCGTTCTTGCGAGGGACATCGGCGAGTGCTTTCCGAAGCGAGCGGAGCTCCGATTTTCGGTCGTCGTGCTTTTTTGCCTTGAGTGCCCGCGCTGGACGGTCTATTTGGAGTGTCCAGCCTTCGGAAGCTTTGTGCGCCGAGGCAACGTTGGCTCCGCAGATTAAGGTGATACCTAGGCGGTCGCAAACGTTGAGAAGCGCGTCGCGCACCGATTCGGCGCGAAGGGAGCGCGGGTACAGCCGGCCTTCCTCGGAGGTTGTCATGATGCCCAGCGAGGAGAAGAAACCCATAAGCTCTTGTTCGGGTTGGGGGCCCATGACGGATTCGACGAATGCGGGGTGGTTATACCGCTGAGGATCAATCGATTCGTTGGAGAGGTTGCAGCGGCCGTTACCGGTCGCAAGGAGCTTAAGGCCACAGGCGACATCGCGCTCAACGATGCAGACGCTTTTGCCAGCGCGTGCGGCCGTAATGGCAGCGGCGAGGCCTGAAGCCCCGCCGCCGATTACCAGGACGTCATAGAAGGCGCTCGCGTTCACTTAGGCCTCGTCGGTCTCGTGCGGGGTAATGGCCTCGACGGCAGAGACTGCCTTGGGCAACATGTCATCGGGCAGCGCGGTCTCGACCTCGCCCTTATCGCAGGCCTCGGCGAGTGCCGGATTAATGGGAAGCTGGCCCAAGATGTCAAGGTTATAGCGATCTGCGACCTCGGGGAGCTTGCTCTTGCCAAAGACCTCAATCTTCTTGCCGCAGTCGGGGCACTCAATATAGCTCATGTTCTCGACAATGCCCAGAATGGGGACGTTCATCTTCTCGGCCATGTTGACCGCCTTGGCGACGATCATCGAGACCAGATCCTGCGGGCTCGTGACGATGACGATGCCGTCGACGGGCAACGACTGGAAGACGGTGAGCGCGACATCGCCTGTTCCCGGAGGCATGTCGACCAGCAGGTAGTCGATGGGGCCCCACGAGGTCTCGCTCCAGAACTGCCTAATGGCGCCTGCGATGACCGGACCGCGCCAAAGGACGGGGTCGGTCTCGTTTTGGAGCAGAAGGTTGGAGCTCATGACCTTGACGCCGTGCTCGGAGATTTCGGGCAGCATAAGGTTGCCGAGGGCATGGACGTGGCGTCCGCTCATACCGAACATCTTGGGGATGGAGGGACCGGTGATGTCGGCATCGAGGACGCCGACCTTGTGGCCGTGACGGGCAAGCTCGGTGGCGATGGCACCGGTGACAAACGACTTGCCGACACCGCCCTTGCCGGAAAGCACGGCGATGACGCGTTTGACCTCGGACAGCGTGTTCTCCTCAAATTGCGACGGCGACGTTTGTCCGCCGGCGGCCTGTGCGTGCTCGCAACCCATGTATGACTCCTTTGTATATGTTGGGGCCGGGGCCCCGTGGTGTGACACGAGCGTCATTGTACCCTCGTTTGCGAGCGGGAGTCATTTGCGATGCATTTGGGCCGAGCGTGCTTGCAATACGATGGGTCCAAACGAATGGGCGGGCTTACTGAACTTTGCTGGCGAACTCGAGGTATTGCATGCGCTGCAGCTTGTCGATCGTCGAGGCGTATGGGCTATCTTCAGATTCCAAGTCGTAGCGCAGCCCGTCGGCACCAAGGTAGCCGGCGACATTGATGGTGGGCACATCTGACCTTGTTGCAAGCAGAGCCTTTTGATAGTCGGTGAGCGGGGCGCCGATCTTATTAAGGGTAATGGCTGCAATCTCGTTTGCCCCGACGGTGTCGTAGACGTTGAGCTCGGTATTGCCGGCGATTTCATAGTTAGCCCAGACAAAATATGTCGACTGATAGATACGGAAAGCGTGGCTTGCCGTATCTTCCTGAGGGTACAGCTCGTCGTTGAGGGTCGTTGCGGCGCTCGGCTGATGGTCGCCAAAAAAGACAAGGACAACCGGTCTGCCGATATTGCGGAGCTCGTTGATAAAGTACTCGAGGTCCCGGTCAGATGCGTTGATGCAGGTAAGATAGGTGTTGAGCGCGCTATTGGCGCCCTCGCTGGCTCCCTCGACCCAATAGTTTGTCAGCTCCTCGGCGGGAACGGTGCCATAGTCGTAGCCGCCGTGATTTTGCATCGTGACGTCAAAGATGAACTGCGGGGCTTCGTCGGTTCTAAGCAGGTCGAGTATCTTGTCGTAGGTGGCGTAGTCGCATACGCCGGCATGGTAACAGGGCGCACCTTCGAAATCGCCGATTGAAAGAAAGTCTCCAAAGCCCAGCTGCTGATAGATTTTATCTCGATGGTAGTTGACGGGGTTTTGCGGGTGCATAGCGGTAGCGGTATACCCAAGCTCCTTAAGGTCCTTTGCCAGGCTGTTGACGCCATTCATCTGATATAGCTGATAGGGGATTTTGCCTAATCCGACAAAGGCCGTTGTCGCTCCGGTCAAAAATTCGAATTCGGAGTTTGCCGTTCCGCCACCGGTGACCGAAGCGAGCATGGTGCCGCGAACAAGTGTGTCGGGAAGCGAGTTGTAGAATGCGGGGCCGGTGTACCCGGCCGCCTGGAGCTGCTCAAAGCACGAAAGGTCGCTAAAACTCTCATTCATGACGGCAACAATCGTCGGCTTGATTTCATTGAACTGGGCAACGGCCGCCGCGCGCTGCTCGCTCGAGCCATACGTGCTGTCGTAGGTGGCGGCGAGCTCCTGCTCGATGCTCCGCGCCTCATCGGGCGTATAGCCTTCGGGCTTCTCAATGGGCAACTCGTTGACCATTTCGGTGAACGAAGTGATAAAACCCTGAGACGCATACGTGGTGATGGGCTGCCAACGGTCAAATCCAAAATTCAGCGCCTGCTCCAAGTCGATGCTGGAAAAGCCCGAGAGCCCCACAACGGTCACTAGCAGAAAAGCGCAGAGGTTAGCGGCGATTGCGGGGAAGACATGGGTGGGCGTACGGAGCTTTCTCGGTCGGATAAGCGAAAGAAGCCCCAGGGAAATCTCCAGCAGGGCTAGAGAGGTTACGATTCCGGCGGTAAAGGTAAACTCGTATCCCTCGCTCACTTCCATTGCGGTGCCAAGGGCCAAGATATCGCTTGGCAGGATGGCCTCGCCTTTAAACGTTATGACGAAGTGCTCGGCAATGCCAAGGATGCAACAGGCGACGGGCACGAGGGCCATGACGCCTCCATGACGCTGTCCCAGCAAATAAAGGGAGAGCAGAACCGTCGCGAGCAGCCCGACGGAAAACCCGAATGAGTTGGCGGGAATGCGATAGAACGTTTCGTTGCAGGCAATTTCGAGTGAAACGAACGAGAGCGCTGAAACAGCGGCGATGACAAGGATGTCACGGCAAATACAGGCAACCGTTCCCGTCGCAAGATCGGTTTGGTCGATAAGTCCCGAAACCAAGGGCTCGACAAGAAGTATGACGGCGGTAGCACCGAGCGCCGAATAAGAAAGGACCCATAGGGAATTGTCCTCATTTACGAGCAATTGATTCGTAATCCATGCAGCTACCATGCCGAGCGGGATGAGGAGCGTCGCGCACCAAAAGACGCGGGCAATGGGCGGCTTTTCATTGTGTTTGATTGAAAAATATACGCGCACCACGACGATGGCCACGATAAGGACGGCGATGAATATGGGCAGATTGGCCATGTCGCTCGAAGTGATTTCAAGGGGGATATCTTCGGTCATGGACGTTCCTCTGTTACGGCAAATTAAGTTCAGTATTAGATTACTGTAACCTTTCCACGACATTTCGAGAAACAAAGCGCCCGATACGCAAAGCTAAAGGTCTGCGAATCTTGTATTACGAACATCTGTGCGCGTCGAGTGCGCTAAACTCATCGGCAGTATGATTCGATGCAATAGGAGGCAAGGAGCTTCCATGTCTGATTCTTCTATCGTTATTCGCGGCGCTCGTGAGCACAACCTCCGTGATATCGATGTTTCCATTCCGCGTGACCAACTCGTGGTCATTACCGGTCTTTCTGGCTCGGGCAAGAGCTCGCTGGCATTTGACACTATCTATGCCGAGGGCCAGCGTCGATACGTCGAGAGCCTTTCGAGCTATGCGCGCCAGTTCTTGGGTCAGATGGACAAACCCGACCTGGATTCAATCGACGGCCTTTCGCCGGCAGTGTCGATCGACCAAAAGACGACGTCTAAAAACCCTCGCTCGACGGTTGGCACCGTAACCGAGATTTATGACTATCTGCGCCTGCTGTTCGCCCGTGTGGGCACCCCGCACTGTCCCGAATGCGGCCGCGTCATTGAGCGTCAGACGACCGACCAGGTTGCCGACAAGGTCTTGGCGGCGGGGGAGGGCCGCCGCGCGTTTGTGCTGGCACCGGTGGTGCGCGGGCGAAAAGGCGAGTACACCAAACTGTTTGAGGACCTTCGCGCCGAGGGCTTTAGCCGCGTGCGTGTCGACGGTGAAGTGCGCTCGCTCGACGATCCGATCGATCTGGACAAGAAGTTCAAGCACGATATCGAGGTCGTAGTCGATCGCATCGTGATCCGTGAGAACTCTCTGGGCCGTATCGCCGAGTCTGTTGAGCAAGCGACCGCGCTGGCTCACGGCAATGTAAACGTGTACATGCTGCCCGATCGTGATGCTCCCGAGGGGACCGAGGGCGAGCTGCTGGAGTATTCGTTGGCCTTGGCGTGCCCGGAGCATGGTCACTCCATTGACGATCTTCAGCCGCGTGATTTTTCGTTCAACGCTCCCTATGGCGCATGTCCTGAGTGCGACGGCCTGGGCTTTAAGAAAACCGTTGATGCCGAGGCGCTGATTGAGGATCCCTCGAAGTCCATTGCCGATGGAGTCTTTGGTAGCCTGTTTGGCAATTCGAACTACTATCCGCAGATTTTTGCTGCGGTCTGCAAACACTTTAAGGTGAGCGCCGATACGCCGTGGGAGGACTTGCCCCCTCGCGTACGTCGTGCATTCTTGGATGGCCTGGGCGATACGAAGATCTCGGTCGACTACCAAAAGCTCGACGGACGTCGCAGCCAGTGGGATACCAAGTTTTCGGGCGTTCGCAACATCCTGTACGAACGCTATACCGAGACGACGAACGAGAACACCAAGGCGCGCCTGGAGAAGTACATTCGCGAGGAGCCGTGCTCGAGCTGCCACGGCGCTCGTTTGCGCTCCGAGATGCTCGCCGTCACCGTGGGCGGCAAGTCCATTTACGAGGTTTGTTGCCTGTCGTGCCGTGAATCGCTCGAGTTTTTTGAGGGCCTGGAGCTCACCGAGCGCCAACAGTTTATCGGCGGCCGTATCGTCAAGGAAATCCTGGAGCGCTTGCGTTTTCTGGTCGATGTTGGACTCGACTATCTGACGCTCGATCGTGCCTCGGCGACGCTTTCCGGTGGCGAGGCGCAGCGTATTCGTCTGGCAACGCAGATCGGCGCGGGTCTCATGGGCGTGCTCTATATTCTGGACGAGCCCTCGATCGGTCTTCATCAGCGTGACAACGAGCGCTTGATCAAGACGCTCGAGCGCCTGCGCGATATCGGCAATACCGTTATCGTCGTCGAACACGACGAGGATACAATCCGTGCCGCCGATTACGTGATCGACATGGGGCCCGGCGCCGGCGTCAACGGCGGACACGTAGTCGCGGCGGGAACGCCTGCCGATATCATGGCGTGTCCTGAGTCGATGACGGGCGCTTATCTGACCGGCAAACGAATGATCCGGGTGCCTGATGAACGGCGCAAGCCCGGTCGCGGCTGCCTTAAAATTACGGGCGCTCGAGCCAACAACCTCAAAAACGTTACCGCCAAAATCGAGTTTGGTACGCTTACGGTTGTTACCGGCGTGTCGGGATCGGGCAAGAGCTCCCTGGTTACCGACACCATTGCGCCTGCCCTTACGAATGTCATTCACCGTTCGACGCGCCCTGTGGGTCCGTATAAGAAAATCGAGGGCATCGAGTGTATCGATAAGGTTATCGATATCGACCAGTCGCCGATTGGCCGCACGCCGCGCTCCAACCCTGCTACCTATATCGGCCTGTGGGATGATCTTCGCGCGCTGTTTGCGAGTACGCCGGAGTCGAAGGCGCGCGGCTACTCGCCGGGTCGTTTCTCCTTTAATGTGAGTGGCGGGCGCTGTGAGGCGTGCAAGGGCGATGGGCAGATTAAGATCGAGATGCACTTCCTTCCCGATATCTACGTTCCCTGCGAAGTTTGCGGCGGTAAACGCTACAACCGCGAGACACTCGAGGTCACCTACCGTGGCAAGACCATCTCGGACGTGCTCGACATGAGCGTCACCGAGGCGCTGGCCTTCTTTGGGAATATCCCGCAGATCAAGCGAAAGCTCCAGACGCTGTACGATGTAGGCTTGGGCTACGTGAGCCTGGGCCAGCCCGCCACGACGCTCTCGGGCGGCGAGGCGCAGCGTGTGAAGCTCGCCAAGGAGCTTCATCGACGCCAGACGGGCAAGACGTTCTATATTTTGGACGAGCCGACGACCGGTCTTCATTTTGAGGACGTCCGCCAGCTGCTCGATGTGCTGCAGCGCTTGGTCGATGCGGGCAACACGGTGCTGGTGATTGAGCACAACCTTGATGTCATCAAGGTTGCCGACCGCCTGATCGATATGGGTCCCGAGGGCGGTAACGGCGGCGGAACCGTCGTGGTTTCGGGCACACCGGAGCAGGTTGCGGACTGTCCGCAGAGTTATACGGGCAAGTTTTTGGCGCCGTTGCTCAGGCGTGACCGGGAGCGTCAGGCTCAACTTGATGCTCAATAAATAGGCGATTCAGTTTATGGGCGCCATCGACTCCTTGTGATTCGATGGCGCTTGCTGTGCCGAAGTGACGTATGCAGCCGAATTGGACATATACTTAATCTTTGCGTCCGAATGCGAGGGAAAGGATATGTCATGGCAAAGGCTGTAAAGACGCCAAAAACCAATGCGATGCGCGAGCTGGAAAGCGCCGGCATTTCCTATGTTCTACATACGTACGAAGACGATGGTGATGAGTCGGTGGGCCTGGGGGTCGCGATTTCGGAGCAGCTTGGCGAGGAGCCCGGTCAAGGATTTAAGACCTTGGTCTGCGTGACGCCGTCCAACGACCATGTCGTGTGCTGCATCCCTGTTGCCGATGAGCTCGATCTAAAGTCCGCCGCGCGTGCCGCGGGGGAGAAGTCCTTGGTTATGATGCATGTGAAGGATTTGCTTGCGGCGACTGGCTACGTTCGCGGCGGCTGCAGCCCGGTCGGTATGAAAAAACGCTACCGGACGCTCATTGATGAGACGTGTGTCCTTTGGGATACCATTTTTATTTCGGGAGGCAAGCGTGGTTATCAGCTCGAGCTTGCACCCGATGATTTAATTGCATTTTGCGGGGCGACGGTTGCCGCGATTACGAGAGAGGACTGAGCGATGCCGCAGGAAGAATTGAAGCGCGGAGCTCATTTTGCAAAAGAATCTGCGCCTCAGACGCCCTCATCCGAAGCTTCTTCGTCGCGAGATGACACTGACGACATGGGCTCGTCGGACTACTCCACGGTTGGTCGTTCCGCCGGGCTTATGACCATCCTGACTATCGTGTCTCGCGTCACCGGTTTTATCCGCACGTGGGCAATGGCGGCCGCTATCGGCATGTCGCTACTCTCGTCCTCCTATCAGGTCGCCAACAACCTGCCCAATATGCTCTACGAACTCGTGATGGGTGGCATGCTCGTGACGGCGTTTTTGCCTGTGTACATGGGCGTGAGGCGTGAGCAGGGTCGCGAGGCCTCGAACGAGTACGTGGGCAACCTGCTCGGCATTCTGCTTTTAGTGCTGGGTGGCATTTCGTTGCTGGGGACCGTGTTCGCCCCGGGCTTTATCTGGACGCAATCGTTCCTTTCGGGTGACGGTGGCAGCATGGATACCGCTGCGTTCATGTTCCGTTTCTTTGCCATCCAGATTCTGTTTTATGGTTTGGGCTCGGTGTTCTCGGGCGTTCTCAACGCACACCGCGACTACTTTTGGTCGACGTTTGCCCCGGTCCTCAACAATGTGATCGTCATTGCGAGCTTTATGGGTTTTGCGCCCGTGTCCGCACAGTTTGGCGAACGTGCCGGCATCATCTTGATTGCGGCCGGTACGACCCTCGGTGTCTTTGTTCAGATGGCATGTCAGATTCCCGCGCTTGGCAAGCACGGCGTGCATCCCCATATCCATATCGACTTTAAGGACCCCGCGCTGCGCCAGACGATTGCGCTCGGTATCCCGACGCTGCTCGCCACGGTGTGCATGTTTGTCTCGACTTCTATCACCAACGCTGCCGCGCTGGTGGTCCAGCCCGAGACGGGTCCTTCCGTCATCGCCTATGCGCGCCTGTGGTACACGCTGCCCTACGCGCTGATTGCCGCCTCGCTTTCGACGGCGCTCTATACCGAGCTCTCTCATGACGCACAGGAGAAGGATTACGACAGCGTTCGCACGGGCATTTCGCGTGGCGTCGCCCAGATGCTGTTCTTCCTGATTCCGTTCGCACTGTACCTGATTGTCTTCGCACGTCCGCTCAATATGATCTACTGTGCTGGCAAGTTCGATGAATCCGGCGTGGCGCTGGTATCCGAGTACCTTGTCTACCTGGCGCTCTCGCTGCCGCTCTACGGCGTGGTCGTGTTGATGCAGAAGAGCTTCTCTGCCTTGCTCGACATGAAGCCCTATAGCCGCTATTGCCTGTATTCCGCCATCGGCCAGGCCGGCTCGGTTCTGCTGTTTGGCGTTGTGCTGGGCTTCGGTATGCCGGCAATCGCGCTTTCGTATGTCGTCGACTACGTGATCTTGGTCGGCTGTTCGCTGTGGTGGCTGCGTCGTCGCCTGCGTGGCCTTCAGGTCAAATCTATCCTACATGGCGGTTTCTTTGGCCTTTTGCTCGGTGGCCTAGGTGCTGCCGCAGGCGCCGGCGTCATGTGGGCGCTTGAACACTTTGTCGGGGCACTTGGCGGCTCGATTCTGATTACTCTTGGCTACGTTTGCGTTGCGGGTGTCGCCTCGCTTGTTGTTACCTTTGGCCTTGCCGTCGTCCTTAAGATGCCCGAGGTCTCGGCGCTGCTTCGTCGCAAGTAGGTGCGCGTGGCCGGTCACGACAACATACCAACGCTTGCCGAGCAGGTTTCGCGCGTTCCCACACAGCCCGGATGCTACCTTTGGAAGGATGCCAAGGGCGATGTCATCTACGTGGGCAAGGCGAAAAACCTGCGCGCCCGCATGCGTCAATACGTGACACTGCAGGATGAGCGTCAAAAGATCCCGCTGATGATGCAGCTGGTGGCGAGCTTTGACTACATCGTTGTCGAAACCGAGCATGAGGCGCTTGTACTCGAGCGCAACCTGATCGGCCAGTACCATCCGTACTTTAACGTCGACCTCAAGGATGACAAGAGCTACCCCTTTATCGCCATTACAAAGGGCGACCTGTATCCCGCGATCAAATACACGCGTGAGCGTCATAAGCCGGGAACGCGCTATTTTGGACCCTATACCGATAGCCGTGCGGCACGTGAGACGATAGATACGCTGCGCAAGGTTATCCCCATCTGCTCTGCATCCTGTGCGGAGTGGCGTCGTTGTCGCCGTACCATCGAGTCCCACAAGGGCGAGGAAGACATCGTCAATATGATTTGCGCACAAAACGGGCGTCCCTGCTTTGACTACCATGTCGGGCGCGGCCCGGGTGCGTGTGTCGGCGCGATTTCCCCGGCAGACTATGCCAAGAACGTCAAGCGTGTCGAGCGCTTTTTGTCGGGCCATCGCAAGGATGTCGTCGATGAGCTGACCTCCGAGATGACGGATGCCGCCGAGGCGCTCGACTTTGAGCGCGCGGCACGCGTCAAACGTCGTTTGGAGGTCATCAGGGGTCTGGACGATCGTCAGCAAGTCGTTTTTCCCTCCAGTGTCGATATCGATGTCATCGGGTTCTATCGCGAGGAGACCATCTCCGCCGCTTGCGTCTTCGTCGTTCGCGAGGGCCGAACAGTTCGCACCTGCGAGTTCATTCTCGACAAGGGTCTTGATGTTGACGAGGAGGAGCTTCAATCGGGCTTTCTTAAGCGCTATTACGACGAGACGGCTGATATTCCAGCTGAGATAAACCTCTCTGTCGAGCTTGAGGATGCGGAGGCGCTGGGGGAGTGGCTTGCAGGCAAGCGCGAGCGTTCCTGCCATCTCCATAGGCCGCAGCGTGGCGAAAAGCACCGTTTGCTCGATATGGCATCCAAAAATGCGCGCCATGCCCTCATGCGCTACATGATGCGAACGGGGTACGCTGACGACCGCACCAATCAAGCGCTCCTGGAGCTCGAAAGCGCGCTGGCGCTGCCGGCGCCGCCGATGCGTATCGAGTGCTTCGATATCTCGACGCTGCATGGCACCTTTACGGTCGCCTCGATGGTGGTGTTTACCAACGGGCGCGCCGACAAGAGCCAGTACCGTCGTTTTAAAATTCAGGCCGAATTGGACGAGGCAAACGACTTCGTGTCGATGTCCGAGGTTTTGGGACGACGCTATGCTCCCGAGCGCATGGCCGACGAGCGCTTTGGCTCGCGCCCCGATTTGCTCGTTGTCGATGGCGGTAAGCCGCAATTGACCGCTGCGATCAAGCAACTTGAGGCTCTTGGGCTCGATATACCAGTTTGTGGCTTGGCGAAGGCCGACGAGGAAGTTTTTGTGCCTTGGGACGAGACTCCTGTCGTGCTGCCGACCGGGTCTGCTTCGCTCTATCTAATTAAACAGGTACGCGATGAGTCCCACCGATTTGCCATCACGTTCCACCGTGAGTTGCGCGATAAAGCCATGACGGTTTCGGTACTCGATGACGTTCCGGGCGTGGGACCCACCAGAAAACGTGCCCTTATGCGCCATTTTGGCTCGATGAAGCGTTTGCGCGCGGCGAGCGAGCAAGAGATCGCGGAAGTTCGCGGCATACCTGCCGATGTTGCCAAGGCGGTCCACGAGGCGCTCGTTGCATGGAATGCCGAGCGCGCCGAGGCGGCGGCTGGCCATTCCGATAGCTAAACACGAGCCTAAACAACTGATATACATGATTGCGCGATTTTCAACCATTTATTTCGCCATGATTGCCTGCTGGTTTCGGGTTTTATTAACGCTAAAACGTTTGACTAACCCAAGCGAAAACCCTGCTATCCTGCGGGTTGACGAAGACTGATATCTCACCTCGCCGATACATACTGTCTGGCGAATCATTTGTCAATGAATTCGGTGAACGGTAGTAAATACCGTTCAAGCGTATGTATGTATCGGTCGCCGAGCGCGGCACCTCAGTTGGGTTCGTCGGTAGGTAAGGTATATATCGTCCGCAAGTTGCGCGGGGGCACGTCTAGGTGCTCCCGAGTAAGATTCTCTATTGATAGGAGAAGACATGGCCATCATCAACAAGGGTATGTCCAGGCGTTCGTTCCTCGGCCTCACCGGCAGCGTCGCTGCTGTCGCCGGCCTTGGTCTCACTGGCTGCGGTGGCAGCTCTGGCGACGAGGGTTCCGCTTCCGGCTCCACCGATTCCGCCAACCGTGGCGGCGGCGTGATCACCGCTGGTTCCGCTTACGCTCCGTCCAGCTTCGATCCCGCCAGCACCGGCTCCGCTGTGGGCCTGGGTGCTAACTGGCACGTCGTCGAGGGCCTCTACGGCATCGATTACCACGACTACAGCACCTTCAACGAGCTCGCCACCGACGATCCCAAGTCTGTGGACGACACCACTTTCGAGGTCACCATCCGCAAGGGCGCCAAGTTCTCCGATGGCACCGAGGTCACCGCTGACGATGTCGTTGCCTCCTATACCGCTTGCGCCGCTTCCGCTACCTATGCTCCGTTCTTCCAGCCCTTCGAGTCCATCGAGGCCAAGGACGCCAGCACCGTGACGGTCAAGACTAAGGTCCCCAACTTCTCCCTGCTCAAGGATCGTCTGGCCATCGTCCGCGTTACCCCGGCCACCCAGACCGAGGAGGATCGCGCCAAGCAGCCGATCGGTTCCGGCCCCTGGATGTACGACTCTATCTCCGATACCGAGATCACCTTGGTTCCCAACCCCGAGTACAACGGTGAGTATGCTGCCGAGGATAAGAAGATCCAGTACAGCATCCTGACCGACCCCACCGCTCGCGTTACCGCTCAGCAGGAGGGCTCCACGCTCGTTATGGAGCTCGTTACCGCTGACGCCGTCGACCAGCTCGAGAGCGCCGGCTGCAAGATCGATAACGTTCAGGGTTTCGGCACCCGCTTCATCATGTTCAACGTCGCCAAGGAGCCTTGGAACAACGTCAAGGTCCGTCAGGCTGTCATGTATGCGCTCGACACCGAGAAGATGGTCAGCAACACCTTCGCCGGCCTTGCCACCGCTGCCAGCTGCTACCTGCCCAAGAGCTTCACCAACTATCATGAGGCTTCCACGGTGTACAAGACCGACGCCAAGAAGGCTAAGAAGCTCATCGAGGAGTCTGGCATCACCCCGGGTGCCATCACCCTGCGCACCACCGACAACGAGCAGATTAAGGGCATGGCCGCCCAGGTCAAGAACGACCTCGACGCTCTCGGCTTCGATGTGACCATCCAGACCGATACCTCGCCGGCCACTTACGCTGCTATCGACGGCGGCGAGGCCTACGATATCCTCCTTGCCCCTGGCGATCCTTCCTGCTTCGGCGCCGACCCCGACCTGCTGCTCAACTGGTGGTACGGCGACAACGTCTGGATGCAGACCCGTTGCCCGTGGAAGGAGTCCGCTGAGTGGCAGAAGCTCCACGGCCTCATGGACGAGGCTCTTGCCGCCGAGGGCGACGAGCAGCAGAAGAAGTGGAACGAGTGCTTCGACATCATTGCCGACAACGCCGTTCTGTACCCCGTTGTCCACGTCAAGACCGTCTCCGCTTCCTGGGACGATCCGTCCACTGCACCCAACGGCGAGGCCCTCGATGGCTTCAAGGGCATCGGCACGACGAGCATGTCCTTCAGGGGCGTTGCGACCGTCAAGGCGTAAGACTCGCTTGAGTCTGTATGCAGGATGTCGGTCGTTGGGACCGTATCCTCATAGTTGAAACAAAGACCCGGGCGGCAACGATGTCGCTCGGGTCTTGTAATGAGTATCCGTACTCATATACCAGTTGGTCCTACCGACAAAAGAAAGGGGAGAGAACGTGAACAACTTGCTACGTTTGATTGGAAGGCGTCTTGTGGCGCTGCCGATCATGGCATTGGGCGTCACCGTCCTGGTGTTCTTCCTTATGTCGTTCTCCAAGACCGACCCCGCCTACACGGCGTTGGGTGACGGTGCCTCGCCCGAGGCGGTTGCCGAGTACCATGAGAAGTATGGTCTGGACGACCCCTGGCCCGTGCGCTACGTGCGCTATATGGGCGATCTGATCCATGGCGACATGGGCACCTATGGTGCTGCTCGCAACTCCGTTGCCAAGCGCATCTCCACGGCCCTGCCCGTCACGATGCAGCTGACCTTTATCGGTCTTGCTATCGGTGCGGTCGTTTCGTTTTTGCTCGGCGTCATCGCGGCGCTGTATCGCGACAAATGGCCGGACCAAGTGATCCGCGTCTTTTCCATCGCCGGCTTGGCAACCCCGTCGTTCTGGCTTGCCGTTCTGTTAATCCTGCTGTTCTCTTCCTACCTTAAGGTGCTCCCGGCATCGGGTGCTCTGCCTCACTTCACCACGAATCCGGTTGGCTATCTGGGACGTATGATCATGCCCGCTATCGCCTTGGCATTTCCGCTGACGGGCCAGATGACTCGTATCGTGCGTACCGCCATGGTCGAGGAACTCGACAAGGATTATGTCCGTATGGCTCGCGGCGCCGGCGTTCCCGAGAAGGTCGTCGTCGGCATCAACGTTCTTCGCAATGCGCTGATCACCCCGGTCACCACCCTCGGTCTTAAGATCGGTTACCTCATGGGCGGCGCCGTCGTCATCGAGGTTATCTTCAACCTCCCCGGCATGGGCACCGCGATTCTGCAGGGCGTTCAGGGCAACGAGGCGAACCTGGTTCAGGGCGTCGTTATCGTCGTTGCTCTTGCCTTCATCATCATCAACATCGTGGTTGACATGCTCTACCTGCTCATCAACCCGCGCATCAGGACGGTGTAGATTATGGTAAAGATTCGAGAGAAGCAAACCGAGCAGCTCGAGAAGGCTGCCTCCAAGGGGCTCAAGCTCGGTGGCTGGAAGAAGATGACGCTGTCTTCTAAGATTGCAGCCGTCGTGCTGGCGCTGGTCGCCCTGACTGCGATTCTGGCGCCCCTTCTTGCCCCCTATAGCCCGGTCGAGATCTTTACGGCTCGCCAGGCTCCCGGCAACGGATTTATCTTCGGTACCGACGATAAGGGCCGCGACATTCTGTCGCGTATGCTCTACGGTGGTCGTTACTCGCTGATCATCGGCTTTGGCGCCACTGCCATGGCTCTGGTCTGCGGCTCGGTCGTGGGCGCCCTTGCAGCGGTTTCGCGCAAGGCCGTCTCCGAGACGATCATGCGTATCTTGGACATCATCATGTCCATCCCCGGCATCGCCCTCGCGGCCGTCTTCGTCTCCATCCTGGGCAACTCCGTGCCGTCGATCATCTTCGCCATCGGCTTTATGTACACTCCGCAGATTGCCCGTATCGTGCGCGCCAACATCGTGTCCGAGTACGGCGAGGACTATGTCCGTGCGGTCATCGTTTCCGGCGCCAAGGCTCCGTGGATTTTGATCAAGCATGTTCTGCGTAACTGCATCGCCCCGATCATGGTCTTCACCGTTACCCTGGTCGCCGACGCCATCATCTTCGAGGCCTCGCTGACCTTCATCGGCGCTGGTATTCAGGAGCCCACCGCTACCTGGGGCAACATCCTCGCCGACGCCCGCGGCGGCGTGCTTGCCGGCCGTTGGTGGCAGGCGCTGTTCCCGGGTCTGGCCATCATGATCACCTGCCTGGCGCTCAACATCCTCTCCGAGGGCATTACCGACGCCATGGCCGCTGCTCCCTCCGCCGCCCTGGATCCGACCGATTCCTCCAAGCGTCGCGAGGCCGACCTGCTGGTCTCCGACCCCGTTCGCGCCTACAAGGAGCAGGCCCAGTCCCTCTCCGCTCGCCTTGGCGCCCTGCGCGATGTCGAGCTCAAGCGTGACGATCGCCATGTGCCCGACGAGTCTGTCGAACCGATTCTCTCGGTCCGTGACTTCTGCATCCAGTTTGAGCATCACGGTGATATCAACGTCGTCGACCATGTCAACTTTGACGTCCGTCCTGGTCAGACCATGGGCCTGGTGGGCGAGTCCGGTTGCGGTAAGTCCATCACCACGCTGGCCATCATGGGCCTGACCGATGAGGACGAGCACCTTTCCGGCGAGGTCCTCTGGGAGGGCCGTGACCTGCTCAAGATGAGCAAGAAGGAGTGGTTCGGCCTGCGCGGTACCGATATCGCTATGGTCTATCAGGACGCCCTGTCCTCGCTCAACCCCTCCATGCTCATCTCTGCCCAGATGAAGCAGCTCACCAAGCGCGGCGGAACCCGCAGCGCCGAGGAGCTCCTGGAGCTCGTCGGCCTCGATCCCAAGCGCACGCTCGAGAGCTATCCGCACGAGCTTTCCGGCGGCCAGCGTCAGCGTGTCCTGATCGCTATGGCTCTTACCCGCGACCCCAAGCTGGTCATCTGCGACGAGCCCACGACCGCTCTGGACGTTACCGTCCAGAAGCAGGTCATCAAGCTGCTCAACGATCTTCAGGCCAAGCTCGGCTTTGCCATGATCTTCGTTTCGCACGACCTGGCGCTGGTCGCCGAGGTCGCCCACAACATCACGGTTATGTACGCTGGTCAGGTTATCGAGCAGGCGCCCACCAAGGAGCTGCTCACTAACCCGATTCACGAGTACACCCGCGGTCTTCTGGGCTCCGTTCTGTCCATCGAGAGCGGTTCGGGCCGCCTGCACCAGGTGCCCGGCGCCGTTCCGAGTCCGCGCGATTTCCCCAAGGGCGATCGCTTCGCGCCCCGCTCGAGCCATCCGCGTATTGGCCTGGACACCCGTCCGGTCTTCAAGCGCGTGCCCGGCACCGAGCACTTCTATTCCGAGCTCCCCGACGAGGTGCTCAAGGCAAATGGTTTGACCCCTCACGCGGAGGTGATGTAGATGAGCGAGACCGCAGTCAACGGCGTCGAGCCGATCATCTTCCTTGATGACGTCCACGTCACCTTTAGGACCCGTACCGGCTCGATTCTGCACCCCAACCTGGTTCACGCCGTCCAGGGTGTAACGATTAAGCTCATGCCCGGTCAGACGATCGGCATCGTCGGCGAGTCCGGTTGCGGTAAGTCCACCACCGCTAACGTCATGTGCGGCCTGCAGGCCCCCACGAGCGGCAAGGTCTACTTTAAGGGCAAGGACGTTACCAAACGTACCGCCGAGGACCGTCGCCACATGGGTCGCGTCATCTCGGTCGTGTTCCAGAACCCGGCCACGGCGCTCAACCCCCGCATGGTCGTTCGCGAGCAGCTGCTCGACCCCATGCGCGTCCACAACCTGGGTACCGAGGCCGAGCAGGAGAAGCGCGTCAAGGAGCTCCTGGAGCTCACCGGTCTGCCCAGCTCCGCCGCCGAGGTTCTTCCCGGTCAGCTTTCGGGCGGCCAGCGTCAGCGCGTCGCAATTGCCCGTGCCCTGTCGCTGAACCCCGATGCCATCATCGCCGACGAGCCCACCTCGGCTCTGGACGTTTCGGTCCGCGCGCAGATTCTGAACCTGCTGACCGACCTTAAGAAGGAGCTCGGCCTGGCCATGGTGTTCATCAGCCATGACATCCAGACGGTCCGCTATATCTCTGACGACATCATCGTTATGAATGGCGGCAAGATCGTCGAGCAGGGCGAGGCCAAGCAGGTCTTCCAGCACCCCCAGGACCCCTACACCAAGATGCTGCTCGGCGCTGCGCCGTCGCTGCTGCATCCCAAGCTCGGCGAGTAGCCTCGCTTTCCCTCCCGTGCGCCCGGTTCCCTTGCCGGGCGCACCTCCGTTGCGAATTCGAAAGGTTGGGTTCACGAGCCATGCCAAGTGCTCAGGAGCTACAACATCAATTTGGTGGATATCGAGGCGCCATGCCCCGTCCATCAGATTTCGATCTCTTTTGGAAGGACCGCATGGCCGAGGCCGACGCCGTCGGGCTTGACTATGCGATCGAGACGGCATCGGTCGCCGATGCCGCGACCTGCCAGCTTTTCGACCTCTGGTATACCGGCATGTGTGGCGCGCGCCTGCATGCCAAGTACCTTAAACCTGTCTCGGACGAGCCCGTGCCATTGGTACTTCAGTTCCATGGGTATCCGGGTGCAAGCCGCAGCTGGTTTGAGCAGGCGTCGTTTGCGGGCATGGGCATGGCACTCATCGCCCTCGACTGCCCCGGCCAAGGAGGTCCCTCCGAGGACATTGGTGGATTTGAGGGCACAACGGTTGCCGGTCATATCGTCGCCGGTATCGACGGCGACCCGGCCAACCTCTACTATGTCCGCTTGCACCAAGATATTCGCATCCTGTGCCGCATCGTTCGCGAGCTCGAGGGCATCGATCTTGCGCGTGTGTTTGTGAACGGCGCGTCGCAGGGCGGCGGTTTGGGCATTGCGACCTGTGCGCTTAACAGCGAGCTTATCAATCGTGCCGCCATCCTCTATCCCTTCCTGTCAGATTTCCGCCTGGTCTGGGATTTGGATGCCGACGACATTGCCTACGAGGGCCTGCGCTATTGGTCTCGCTGGTTTGACGAGGACTCGACTCGTATTGACGAAGCCTATGCCAAGCTGGCGTACTTCGATTCCAAGAACTTTGCCCCTATGGTCGAATGCTCCGTGCTGTTTGGCACTGGCACAGCCGATATCGTCTGTCCGCCAGCGACGCAGT
Source organism: uncultured Collinsella sp. (assembly GCA_900541135.1). Classification (GTDB taxonomy): domain Bacteria; phylum Actinomycetota; class Coriobacteriia; order Coriobacteriales; family Coriobacteriaceae; genus Collinsella. Next base: position 17,864 of record UQIG01000017.1, on the reverse strand, counting down.
TTGCGGTCTATAACAACCTGACCTGCGAAAAGCGTCATGAGTTCTTTGAAGGCTTTGGCCACGAGGAGATTCAGGATTTTGACGATCTGATCATTCCGTTTTTCTGCAAGGGAGGGGAGGCTAATGTCTAAGTGCGAGAGCAATGTTGACGAGCTGATTGTCCCCGGACTCGTGGGAATTCCTGGAACGGTTTCGTCAAGGCTCGCAGAATATCGGGACTGGCGCGGTGATGTCCAAGCAGATGTTTCTGATTTAGAGACATGCGCTTCGAATCTTGAGATTCAAGGCCTGGCCATAACGGCGATTGACTTTGTTAACCCCTGCGCCCGTTACTCGGAGGTCTCCTTTGAGCTCGGTGACGATGCGATTCACGCTCGTTTGATCGAGCCTGTCGGTCGTGCCCGAGTATCTGAGCGCGTGCCGTTGTGCCTGATGTTCCACGACATCGATCGGCCTGTGCGCGGCTGGCATCACATGACGAGATTTGCCGCCATGGGGTATGCCGTTCTCGCGCTGGATGACGATGTTGCTGGTGCGGACGACCTGCAGCGGGGGATTGCTTCGCCCGCTTTTGTCGAGCGCGTCCGTTGGGGTTGCGCGCTGGCGAAGGTGGCGCGCAATCTTGATGGCATGGACCCCGACCGCATCTTTGCATGGGGCGAGGGCCTTGGCGGCGGAGTCGCGCTGGCGGTTTCTGCTCTGGACGAGCGGGGCCTCGCCTGCACGGCGGTTGCCAATCCGCTTCCTGGTGGCCTCGAGGCGCTGTCGTCTCGGGTGCGCGGATCGGTGCTCATGGGCACATCGCTTATGGATACCGTGAGCGATCCCAAGGATCAGTTTGCCGTATTCAACGGTCTTGAGTGTGACCGGAGGCATATCATCTATGCAAAATACGCTCACGAGCGCATCAATGCGTTCGAAAACGAAGTCGTCGACTTTTTTAACCAAACGTTCTACCCGTGTTCTTTGGCCTAGACGGCCTGGACACTGCCAACAAGAGTGGGTGGCACAGGGCCGCCCGCCAGACAACTAAGGAGATTCTTGTGGCAACTCAGAAATTCACCGGCGTTATCCCTCCCGTCGTTGTTCCCGATACCGAAGATCACCAGCTCGACGTTGCCTCCTTTGAGCGCAGCATCAACCGCATGATCGATGCCGGCGTCGATGGCCTGTTCTTCTTGGGATCCTCGGGCGAGGTCGTCTTCTCCACCGACGAGCGCCGTCGCCAGATTATCGCCGAGGCCGTTCGTATCGTCGACCACCGTGTGCCTGTTCTGGTCGGCATCATCGATACCGAGACCGAGCGCATGATCGAGCACGGCAAGGTCGCCCAGGAGCTGGGCGCCGATGCCCTCGTCGCCACCTGCCCGTTCTATGCCCTGCAGGGCATGACCGAGGTCGAGGAGCACTTCCGCATCCTGCACGAGGAGCTCGACCTGCCCATCTTTGCCTATGACATTCCCGTCTGCGTTCACACCAAGCTCCCCTGGAAGCTCCTTGCCAAGCTCGGCGCCGAGGGCGTTCTGGCCGGCGTCAAGGATTCCTCGGGTGATGACATCTCGTTCCGCTACCTCGTTCAGGAGAACGAGAAGAACGGCCATCCGATGAGCATTCTCACCGGCCACGAGGTTGTTGTCGACGGCGCCTACCTCGGTGGCGCCGACGGTTCCGTCCCGGGTCTCGCCAACGTTGAGCCCGAGGGCTACGTGCGTCAGTGGAAGGCCGCTCAGGCTGGTGACTGGGCTACCGTCAAGGCCGAGCAGGATCGCCTCAATGAGATTTCGCACATCTGGGATGTCACCTCGGGCGTCCAGGGCTATGCCGGTGGCGTCGGCGCCTTCAAGACCGCTATGAACCTCATGGGTATCTTCGACAGCCCGACCATGCCGCGCCCGGTGAAGGCCATGACCGGCGAGAACGTCGAGGCGATTAAGAAGGTCCTTCAGGACAACGGTCTCCTGTAAAGCTTCCCCAGACACCCGACCTCGCCGTTCAACCGTGCGGCCATGACCCATTAGGTCAATGGCCACACGGTTTCTCGGCGATCTCGGGCACCTGGAAAACCTTTACCGCGCTGTGACGGCTAGCCTGACGGCGCATTTCCTGTAGTTGTTTTTATCTCCTAAGGAGAGCGACATGGAGAACAAGTACATTTGCTCCGTTGATATCGGCGGCACCAAGATCGCGACTGCCATTATGGAGTACCCGGCTGACGGTAGCGTGCCCCATCCCGTTTTTGAGGCCGAGGTTCCTACCGAGGCCCAGGAGGGCGGCGAGGCCGTCTTCCAGCGTATCGAGGCGTCCATCAAGGCTGCTCTCGAGGCGAATCCCGATGTCGAGGTCCTTGGCGTCGGTATCGGTGCCGCCGGCGTCGTCGATCCCAAGACGGGCGCCATCGCGTATGCCAACGAGATCATGCCCGGCTGGTCCGGCGTTCAGTTGGGGCCGCGTCTGCGCGAGGACCTCGGTCTTCCCGTTGCCGTCGTAGGCGACGTGCAGGCTCATGCTCTGGGCGAGGCCCACTGGGGCGTCGGCAAGGGCAAGTTCTCCGTCTTGTGTCTTGGCATCGGTACGGGCATCGGCGGCGCATATGTCGAGAACGGCCGCGTGATGCAGGGCTTCCATGGTGCTGCCGGCCATATGGGCCACATCGAGTGCTCGGCTGCCGCCGGCATTCCCTGCGCCTGCGGGCGTTCCGGCCATCTGGAGTCGGTTGCTTCGGGCACTTCCATTGGTCGTATGTACGATGAGCGCTTTGGTCGCGTCGACCCCAGCCGTCCTTCGGTCGGTCGCGATGTGAACGACCTGTGCCGTGCGGGCGACGCAAAGGCGACCGAGGTCATCCATGACGCCGGCTTTGCGCTGGGGGCCAGCTTGGGCTCGCTCGCTAACATCCTGGACCCTGAGGTCATCGTGCTTTCGGGCGGCGTGATTCACCAAGGTCCCGATTGGCGTTCGCAGACGTGGAAGGATTCGGTGCACGAGGGCTATGCCAGCCAGGCGCTCGATCCGCTTCAGGACACGCCGATCCTCATCGGTTCTCTGGAGGGCGATGCTCCGCTCATCGGTGCCGCCGAATACCTTCTTGCGTCGTTGAAATAAACATAGCTACCAAGTGCGCCTTCTGAGGTGCCGCAGATTGACGTGAAAGAGGAGCGAAGCGTACTTCGGTACGCGAGCGACGGTTTGAACGTCAAGGTGCGGTGTCTCAGAAGGCTGTTTTTGAGAAAGGTTGAGTCGAACATGACCGTTGATCCTTTGATCCAGTCCCTGAAGGGTAAGCTCGTCGTGAGCGTTCAGGCGTATATGGGCGAGCCGCTTCGTACGCCCGAGACCATGGCTCAAATGTCTCGTGCTTGCGAGCTCGGCGGCGCCGCCGCCATTCGCTGCCAGGGCCTTGCCGACATTGCCGCCATTAAGGGTCGCTGTGAGGTTCCCGTCATCGGCCTGTGGAAGGATGGGCACGAGGGCGTTTACATCACGCCGACGCTGCGTCACGCTCGCGCCTGCGTTGCTGCGGGTGCCGATATCGTGGCGATCGACGCCACCGATCGTCCGCGTCCCGACGGCAAGTCGGTCGAGGATACCTTCCGCCCGCTGCACGAGGAGGGTGTGCTCCTGATGGCGGATTGTGCCACCATCGAGGACATTCGCCGTGCGGTTGATATGGGCTTCGACCTTGTATCTACCACGCTTTCTCACGGTGTCGCTGCCATCGACTGCACCATGGCCGATGGCCCCGATCTGCCGCTCCTGCGTCAGGCGACCGAGGAATTCCCCGGTCTTCCCATCATCTGCGAGGGCCGCGTGCACACGCCCGAGGAGGCTCGCGCCGCGATCGATGCTGGCGCCTGGGCCGTTGTCGTCGGCACCGCCATCACGCACCCCACGAGTATTACGAGTTGGTTCAAGGCTGCGCTTGAGGCGTAAGACAGGCCTCGTATCCGCTCGGGGCGGTATACTCAATATAGGCAATTGACCGCGCGGGATCCGGGTTGCTGGGTCCCGCGCTTGTTTTCGGGAGGCAGCACATGCAAAAGGGAGATGCCATGGATGCGGCGGAGCGCTCGGAGCGCATCCCCGATATCGTCATCATCACCGGAATGTCCGGATCGGGCCGCACACAGGCCATGCACGTGTTCGAGGACATGGGCTATTTTTGCATCGATAACCTGCCTCCGCGTCTGATCGCCCAGCTCGCCGAACTCGTCGGCATCAATACGGGCGTGGGCAGGCATCTTGCCGTCACCTGCGACTTGCGCAGCCAGGGCTTGTTCGATGAGCTGCTCGATGCCGTTGCCGCACTCGAGGAGCGCGAGATGAGCTGCGACATCGTTTTTCTCGAGGCCTCTGACGAGGTACTGATCCGTCGTTATAGCGAAAACCGCCGCCGCCATCCCATTGCCAAGCCGGGGGAGACTACGGCCGATGCGATTCAGCGGGAGCGCCTGCAGCTGCAGGGTGTGCGCGATCGAGCCGATATGATCATCGACACGAGCCGCCTGCGTACCTCTGCCCTGCGCAACAAATTGCGCATGGCGTTCTCCGAGTTGTCCGACCAGCAGCTCATGGACGTTCACGTGTTCTCGTTTGGCTTTAAGCACGGTATGCCCGTCGAGGCGGACATTATGATCGACGTTCGCTTCCTGCCCAATCCGTTCTACGATCCCGAGATGCGCACCATGACCGGTCTCGATAAGAAAGTCTCCGACTTTGTTCTGGACCATCCCAAGACCCAGGAGTTCTGGAAGGCCTGGACGCAGCTGCTCGATACGGTCATGCCCGGCTATATCGCGGAGGGCAAGCCGCAGCTTTCTATTGCCATCGGTTGCACGGGCGGTCAACACCGCAGCGTTGCCATCGCCGAGGCCACGGCACGTTATTTGGAAGGCGCCCAGTATCACGTGAGCATTTCCCATCGCGACCTGTCGCGCGCCAACACGAAAGCATAGGTCTGCATGTCGTTTACCGCCGAGGTGCGTGACGAGCTCGCGCGCTGCGAACCCGAATGTGAATACTGCGATTTGTCGACGCTTGCCGCCCTGACGCGTGTGAGCGGTACACTTTCGCTGGCCGGCTCCGGGCGGTATCGTTTGACGGTCGCGACCGAGACGGGCGCCGTCGCACGCACGATGATCACACTGACGCATCGCATCCTTAAGCTCAAAACGGAATTCACCGTTCGAAAATCGGTCTTGCATAAAGTCCGTAACTATCTCATTACCCTGCCCGATCAACCCGACCTGGACAAGGCTCTGGTGCTGCTGGGCATTCTCGACCGCAGGGGAGGGCTCGTCGCCGGTGTTCCCCGGCACATCGTTGCCCGTCCCTGCTGCAGGCTTGCCTACATCCGCGGCGCGCTCATCGCCGGCGGTTTCGTGGCCGATCCCCGCGGCGACTTTCATTTGGAGATCGCGGTGCAGGGCGAGCAGTATGCCAAGGGGCTCTGCGATCTGTTGGAGCAGATTGGAGTCCATGCGCGCGTCAACGCGCGGCGCGGATCCTTTGCCGTCTACATTAAGAGCGCCGAAGAGATCGAGCAGCTCCTAAAGCTGGTCGGTGCTAAGCGCAGCGTTGCCGAGATCGAGGAAGCGCGCGCGGTCAAATTGGTTAAGAACGACGTAAACCGTCGCGTGAATGCCGAGCTGGCCAATCAGACCAGAAGTGCAGGTGCCGCCCAGCATCAGCTTGCGCTGATCGATGAGCTCGAACAGCGGGGTTTGCGCGACACGCTTCCGGACGCCTTGGCGGTCTTTTGCGACCTGCGCGAGCGCTATCCCGACCTGTCGCTGCGCGACTTGGGGGAGATGGCCGACCCTCCCTTGTCGAAGTCGGCCCTCTACCATCGAGTTTTGAGGCTTGAAAAGCTCATTGAAGCAAACAGGTAGTTTGAAGTATCGACTTATATACGGATTTAACTGCTATTTTATTCTTTAAAACGTTTTAACGTAAATTTGATTTTCAATTTCGAGCATTCTCGTGAAATTCAAGTCAAAAAAAAGGTATATTAGGCGAGTGGTTAGTTTGTGGGCCTCAACGGCGGGCGCTGTAGCTCGCGGGGGCCTTACGAAAGGAGACACAATGGCAGTAAAGGTTGCTATTAACGGCTTCGGTCGCATCGGTCGTCTGGCTTTCCGTCAGATGTTCGGTCATGAGGGCTCCGAGATCGTCGCTATCAACGACCTCACCTCTCCCGATATGCTCGCTTACCTGCTGAAGTACGACTCCACGCAGGGCAACTACGCTCGCGATCACGAGGTCGTTGCTGGCGAGGATTCCATCACCGTTGACGGCAAGGAGATCAAGATCTACAAGGAGGCCGACGCCAACAACCTGCCTTGGGGCGACCTCGACGTCGACGTCGTTCTCGAGTGCACCGGCTTCTACACCAGCAAGGCTAAGGCTCAGGCCCACATCAACGCTGGCGCCAAGAAGGTCGTCATCTCCGCTCCGGCCGGCAGCGATCTGCCCACCATCGTGTACAACGTCAACCACGAGACGCTGACCGCTGAGGACAACATCATCTCCGCTGCTTCCTGCACCACCAACTGCCTCGCCCCGATGGCCAAGGGTCTGAACGACTTCGCTCCCATCGTGTCCGGCATCATGACCACCATTCACGCCTGGACCGGCGACCAGATGCCGCTCGACGGCCCGCAGCGCAAGGGCAACAAGCGTCGTAGCCGCGCCTGCGCCGTCAACATCGTCCCCAACACCACCGGTGCTGCCAAGGCTATCGGCCTGGTTCTCCCCGAGCTCAACGGTAAGCTCATCGGTGCCGCCCAGCGCGTCCCGACGCCGACCGGCTCCATCACCAACCTCTACGCTGTCGTTGACAAGAAGGTCACCGTCGACGAGGTTAACGCCGCTATGAAGGCCTACGCTGCCACCATCTCCGAGACCTTCGGTTACAACGAGGACGACATCGTCTCCACCGACATCATCGGCGAGACCCATGGCTCCATCTTCGACGCCACTCAGACCATGTGCTCTGACCTCGGCAACGGCCAGACCCTCGTTCAGGTCACCTCTTGGTACGACAACGAGAACTCTTACACCTCTCAGATGGTCCGCACCATCAAGTACTTCGAGAAGTTCGTTGCTTAATTTAGCTTTTAGCGAATAGCTCGTTGAGCGTCTAAAGAAGGGCGCGGCCTTATAGGGCTTACACCCTAGGGTCGCGCCCTTTTTATAGGAAATCGTCTGCCGTAATGGGAGGCAGACACGTACGAAAGGTAGAAGCAAACATGGCCTTTACCAAGAAGACCGTCCGCGACATCGATGTCGACGGCAAGCGCGTTCTCGTCCGCGTTGACTTCAACGTGCCTATCAAGGATGGCGTCGTTGGCGACACCACCCGTATCAAGGCTGCCCTGCCCACCATCAACTATCTCGTTGAGCACAACGCTCGCGTCATCCTCATGAGCCACCTCGGCCGTCCCGATGGCACCGGCTTCCAGCCCGAGTTGTCCCTCGAGCCCGTCGCCAAGAAGCTCGCCGAGCTCTCCGGTCTCGACGTTGCCTTTGTCGCCGACACCTACGGCGAGAAGGCTGCCGAGGCTGTCGCTGCCGTCGAGCCGGGCAAGGTCCTCGTTCTCGAGAACGTCCGCTTCGATAAGCGTGAGAAGAAGAACGACCCCGAGATCGCCAAGAAGCTCGCTTCCTATGGTGACGTCTTCGTTCTCGATGCCTTCGGCACCGCTCACCGCGCCCAGGGTTCCGTTGTGGGCCCCGCCGCTTACCTGCCTGCCGTCGCCGGCTTCCTGCTTGAGAAGGAGGTCGACACGCTGACCGGCATCTTCGCCGAGCCCGAGCGCCCCTTCGTCGCTATCGTCGGCGGTTCCAAGGTTTCCTCCAAGATCGGCGTTCTCGATCACCTCATCGACTCCGCTGACACCCTGATCATCGGTGGCGGTATGGCCTACACCTTCTTCCTGGCTCAGGGCCTGACCGTCGGTCAGTCCCTCAAGGAAGAGGACTGGGTCGAGCGCGCCGGCGAGATGCTCAAGAAGGCCGAGGAGAAGGGCGTCAAGATCCTGCTCCCCATCGACAACCGTGTTGCCGATCACTTTGGCGAGGACGCTGTCCCCGAGGTTGTCGCTTCCGACGCTATCCCCGACGATCGTGAGGGCATGGACATCGGCCCCAAGACCGAGGAGCTTTACGCCGAGGCCGTCAAGGGCGCCAAGACCGTGTTCTGGAACGGCCCCATGGGCGTCTTCGAGTTCGACAACTTCGCTCACGGCACCCAGGCTATCGCCGAGGCTGTCGCCGAGGCCGACTGCACCTCGATCATCGGCGGTGGCGACTCTGTCGCAGCCGTCAACAAGTTCAACCTGGCCGACAAGATGAGCTGGATCTCCACCGGTGGTGGCGCTTCCATGGAGCTCGTCGAGGGTAAGGCCCTGCCCGGAGTGGAGGCGCTTCTCGATGCCTAATCGCACCCTTCTTATCGCTGGTAACTGGAAGATGAACAACGACGTCGCCGAGGCCGCCAGGCTCGCCGACGAGCTGGCTCAGGCTCTGCCCGAGGTTCCGGCTGGCGTCGAGGTGCTCGTCTGCCCTCCGACCATTGACATCACCACGGTTCATGACCGCATTCAGGCTGCCCCCATCGCCCTCGGTGCACAGAACGTGTACTGGGAGGCCAAGGGTGCCTTCACCGGTGAGTCCTCTTGCGACATGCTCAAGTCCGCTGGCTGCACCTACTGCATCATCGGTCACTCCGAGCGTCGCGACTACTTCCACGAGACCGACGAGGATCAGAACAAGAAGGCCAAGGCTCTCGTTGCCGCCGGTCTTGTTCCCGTCTTCTGCTGCGGCGAGTCCCTCGAGGTCCGCGAGGCTGGCACCTATGTCGAGCACGTCGTGAACCAGGTCAAGGCTGGCCTTGCTGGTCTTGAGATCACCTGCCCCAAGCAGGTCGTCGTCGCCTACGAGCCCATCTGGGCTATCGGCACCGGCAAGACCGCTACCGCCGAGGACGCTCAGGAGGTCTGCGGCGCTATCCGTGAGACCCTCAAGGAGATGTTCGGCGAGGAGCTCGCTAATGGCATCCGCGTTCTCTACGGCGGTTCCGCTAAGCCCGGCAACATCGCCGAGCTCGTCGCCAAGCCTGACGTTGACGGCGCCCTCGTGGGCGGCGCTTCCCTCAAGGCTGCCGACTTCGCCTCTATGGTCGTCAAGGCAGGCGAGTAGGACATATGGCACAGCGTCATCTTCCTGCACTCCTGATCATCATGGACGGCTGTGGCCTGGCTCCGGCCGATGGCGAGAACGCCGTCGCCGCTGCCAAGACGCCCTTCCTTGATAGCCTGTACGAGAAGTACCCTCACACCACGCTCGGCGCTTCGGGCGAGGACGTGGGCCTTCCCGACGGTCAGATGGGTAACTCCGAGGTGGGTCACCTCAACATCGGTGCCGGCCGCATCGTGTTCCAGGAGCTTTCGCGCATCAACAATGCCATCAAGGACGGCTCCATCGCCAAGAACGAGGTCTTCGTCAAGGCTATGGACGATGTCAAGGCCGAAGGCAAGACTCTCCACCTCATGGGCCTTATGAGCCCTGGCGGCGTTCATTCTCACATGAACCACGTCGAGGCTCTGGTCAAGATGGCTGCCCAGCATGGCGTCAAGACCGTTCGCGTCCACGCCTTCATGGATGGCCGCGACGTCGACCCGCAGTCCGGTGCCGGCTACATGAGTGAGTTCTGCGCCTTCCTGGCTAAGATCTCCGAGGAGACCGGTTGCGACGCTCGCGTTGCCACCGTCTCGGGCCGATATTGGGCCATGGACCGCGATAACCGTTGGGAGCGCATCCAGCGTGCCTACGATGTCATGGTCAACGCGTCCGATGCCGATACCGACCCCGTGGCCGGTATCAAGGCCTACTACGAGAAGGATCCGCGCGGCGATGAGTTCGTCGAGCCCTTCGCTGCCCACAACGAGGGCATCCACGAGGGCGACGCGGCCATCTTCTTCAACTTCCGTCCCGACCGCGCTCGTCAGATGACCCGCGTGTTCACGGACAAGGAGTTCGACGGCTTTGAGCGCGAGCAGATCAAGCTTTCGCACTTTGTGACGATGACCGAGTACGATCCGACGTTTGACGTCGAGGTCGCCTTCCCCAAGACGTTCCCCGAGAACGTCCTGGCCGACGTTATCGCCGCCAATGGCCTCAAGCAGCTGCACACCGCCGAGACCGAGAAGTACGCCCACGTGACGTTCTTCCTCAACGGCGGCATCGAGGAGCCCAAGGAGGGCGAGGAGCGCGTGCTCGTCGCTTCCCCCAAGGTCGCTACCTACGATCTGCAGCCTGAGATGAGCGCTCCCGAGGTTACCGAGAAGCTCGTCGCCGCCATCAACGAGGATCGCGCTGATTTCTACATCGTGAACTTCGCGAACTGCGACATGGTTGGTCACACCGGTGTCTTCGACGCCGCCGTTAAGGCCGTCGAGGCTGTTGACGATGCTCTGTCCAAGGTTGTCCCGGCGATTCTCGCCAAGGGCGGCTTTGCGCTGATTACCGCCGACCACGGCAACGCCGATCACATGTTTGACGTTGCTTCCGACGGTTCCAAGCATCCGTTTACGGCGCACACCACCAACCGCGTGCCGTTCATCATCGTTGATGAGAAGGCACAGCTCACCGGTATCGAGGACGGTCGTCTTTCCGATATCGCTCCGACCATGCTCACCATGGCTGGTCTGGAGCCTTCCGCCGAGATGACGGGTCGCGTGCTCGCCACCGAGGCCTAAGAGAAAACAAATACCGTTTTCTAGCAAGGGGGTTGTCCACAATCGGACAATCCCCTTTTTTGGTATTTCTGCCATTTCCGCCCCGTCCCCGAGTGGCAGGTAGGGGAGAACGGGGGATTGTGGTACAGTACTGGAGTTTGAATTGTTCTATTAAGGAGCTTATCTATGGGTCCGTTCCAGATTCTTCTGTTTGTCGTTTGGGCTGTTTCTGCCGTGGCGCTGACGATTCTCGTCCTGATGCATTCCGGTAAGGGTACCGGCGTTTCGGATATGATTGCCAGTTCGCTGTATAACTCCAGCTCAGCCACAGGCGTTATGGAGCAGAACCTTGACCGCTTGACCGTCATCATGGCTGTCGTATTTGCCGTGTGTGTCGTTCTGTGCATGTTCTTCTTCCCGCAGGGCATCGTGGGCTACTAAGCTCGAGCCACATAAATACTTGAAAAGGGTTCCGCAAGTGCGGGACCCTTTTTGTTTACATATTTGTAACAGAGTCAAAATATCCTCATATACTTCGCCCAACTAAAGAAAATCTCGACCGTTAACCGGAATTAGCCCCAAATCGTGCATAAAATGCGCTACTGTATTGCAATACGTTGGCCCGCTTTGTATAACCAGCCAAAACGGCGGACCGCGTTTGAATGGTTCGATTGGGCTGTCTTGACGTTGCCCGACCGAACTTACTTTGTCCTATCTCATAAGGAGGATGGCATGGCTGATTCTATGTTCCACCAGCCCGTTATGGGTCGTCGCGCCTTTGTCGGCGGTACCCTTGCTGCGAGCTCCATGGCTTTTCTTGCCGCATGCGGCAAGAAGGGCGGCGACGCTTCCGGTTCTGAGTCCGGTTCGACGCTGAACTTCTACATCAACAACCCGGTCTGCATCGACCCCTACAATGTCCAGGAGGACCAGGGTACTCAGGTCGAGTACCAGCTCTTTGACGCTCTGACCTCTTATGACGCCGAGAAGGGCGAGATCGTTCCGCTGGCTTGCGAGTCCTTCGAGGCCAACGACGACGCCACCGAGTTCACCTTCAAGATCAAGAAGGCCAAGTTCCACAACGGTGACGACGTTACCTCCAAGTCCTTCAAGCTCGGTTGGGAGCGTCTGGTCAACACCAAGTCGGCCGTCGCTACCGAGTACGGCCCTTCCGAGGTCTCCTATCACCTTTCCATGGTCGAGGGCTATGACGACCTGCTTGCCGGTAACGCTACCGAACTCAGCGGTGTTACTTGCCCCGACGATGAGACCCTCGTCGTCAAGCTGTCTTCCGCTTACGCCGACTTCCCCTTCGTCGCCTCTCACCCGGCTCTGGCCCCGGTTCCCGAGTGCGCCGAGTCTGATGTCAAGAGCTTCTACCTTGCACCGGTCGGTAACGGCCCGTTCATGATGGACGGCAAGTGGGAGGATGGTCAGGAGATCAACCTCAAGAAGTTCGACGATTACTATGGCGACAAGGCCAAGATCGATGGCATCCACTTCCAGGTCATCAAGGACATGGAGACCGCTTACAAGGAGTTCCAGGCCGGTAACCTCGATGTCTGCGACGTTCCCGTCGCTCAGATCGATGCCGCCAAGAAGGATCGCGGCGTGTCCAAGGACGGCTACACCATGGGTGACGGCGAGCGCATGCTGCTCGGCGCCGAGCCTTCCACCTACTATCTGACCTGCAACACCACGGCCGAGCCGTTCAACAACGCCGACCTGCGTAGGGGCATCTCCCTGGCCATCAACCGTGAGGCCATCTGCAAGACCATCTTCAAGGGTACCCGTACCCCTGCCGACGGCATTGTTCCTCCGGGCATCGATGGCTACAAGGAGGGCGCATGGGAGTTCTGCGCCTACGATGTCGACAAGGCTAACGAGTACCTCGACAAGGTTGCTCCCGCTGGCGCTAACGGGGATCGTGGCATTAGCGTGACCCTGTCCTACAACCAGGACGGCGGTCACAAGGAGATCATGGAGTCCATCATCGGCGACCTCGCCAAGGTTGGCGTTACCGCTGTCTCCGATACCCCTGAGTGGTCTGCCCTGCTCGAGCAGTATCAGAACTTTAACTATCAGTTCGGTCGTCTGGGTTGGATTGCCGACTACCCGATTATGGACAACTTCCTGTATCCGCTGTTCCACTCTGACTCCCTCGGTGGCGACAACCGTTCCGGTTACAACAACCCCGAGTTCGACGCCAAGGTCAACGAGGCTCGCACTACTGTTGACGACGAAGAGCGCGTCGCTAAGATGCAGGAGGCTGACGCTATGGTCGCTGCCGACTGCCCGGTCATCCCGGTGATGTTCTACACGCACACCATCGTCGGCTCCGATCGCATCAAGCACCTCTATGTCGATCCGCAGAAGCACGCCGAGCTGGGTACCGCTGAGCTCGCCTAAGAGTTTGCAGCTTCCGTGAGGGTCAAGTATTTACGTAGACCTCATGGGAAACATACAGTTCTCCCTAACCTGGGGTAAACTGGCTGATGGTAATTTTGGGATGCCGGTCTGGCGATCGGCATCCCATTTAGGTTAATCCCTAGATAGGGGAGTGGTATGGGTAAGTACATCGTTAAACGTGTGCTTCAGTTCATCCCGGTATTTTTGGGCGTTACGCTGATTCTGTTCGCCCTCCAGAATATCGTGCCGGGAGATCCGATCAAGCTGATCGGTGGAGACAAGGCTCTGTCCCCCGAGGTGGAGCTTCAGCTTCGCGTTCGCTATCACCTGGTCCAGTCGGACGAGGACGGCAACGCGATCCTTGACGAGAACGGCGACCCCGTTCAAACGTCGCTCGTGGACCGTTACTTGTATTACATGAACGGCCTGCTTCATGGCGATCTGGGCAATTCGTATCAGCGCAAGCTGCCGGTTACGGATATCTTTGCCCAGAAGTATCCGTATACGGTCAAACTTGCCGCGTGCGCCATCGTGCTCGAAGCAATTATGGGTATCGGTGCGGGTATCATTTCGGCGGTAAAGCGTTATTCCTTCTGGGATATTTTGGTAACGCTCACCACGTCGATCCTCGTTGCGGTCCCGGCCTTCTGGCTCGGTATGTTGCTGCAGCTGTTCTTTGGCGTCATCCTCAAGGACGCCACGGGCGGTGCAATCTCCATGCCGATCTCGGGTGCCGGCGGTTCCAGCTCTCAGTATCAGGATTGGATGCACTATGTGCTTCCGACCATTACGCTGGCTTCGGTTTCGACCGCTTATGCTGCGCGCATCATGCGCTCGCAGCTGCTTGACGTCATGAACCAGGATTACATCCGTACGGCAAAGGCCAAGGGTCTCTCCAATCGTGCGATCATCGTCAAGCATGCGCTTAAGAATGCACTCATCCCCGTCGTTACCTATATTGGTGTCGACTTTGGCGGCATGCTTTCGGGCGCCATCCTGACCGAGACGGTCTTTAACTGGCCCGGTATCGGCTATGAGGTCTATCGCGCCATTAGCATGCGTGACTGGCCCATCGTTATGGGCGGCGTTACGCTCATCGTCGTCGTCGTTATGGTGATCAACCTGCTCGTCGACATTAGCTATGCATTCCTCGACCCGCGCATCCGCCTTGGCGGTCCGTCGGATAAGGCCTAAGGGAGGTACGTCTCATGCAGGAAACTGATTCTCAGTCTCAGGAGCAGGCTACCGCCACCAAAGCCGCATCTGCTCCTGCCAAGTCCCGCACGCTGTGGGGCGACGCTTTTAAGCGTCTTCGCAAGAACAAGCTCGCCGTTATCGGTGTCTGCTGGATCATCATCGTCGTTGTGGTTGCCCTGACCGCAGATCTGTGGGCTAAGCCCTGGCTCGGTTCGCCGACAGCTTCCGACTCGACCACCATGGCCGAGACGTCGCTGCTGGCTCCGTGTGCCGAGCACCCGTTTGGCACCGACGCCCTTGGTCGTGACATTCTCGTCCGCGTTATCTACGGTGCGCGCGTTTCGCTGTCCGTCGGAATTATGGCCACCGCGATCTCCACGCTGATTGGTCTGGTCATGGGTGCTCTGGCCGGTTTCTACGGCGGCATCTGGGATACGATCATCATGCGCTGTGCGGACATCTTCCTGGCGTTCCCGTACGTGCTGTTCGTTGTCGCCATGATCGCCGTTATCGGCCGTGGTCTTCAGAACGTCTTTATCGCCATCGGCATTCTTGGCTGGCCTTCGATTGCGCGCGTCTTCCGCTCTGCAATCTTGACGGTCAAGGAAAACGACTATGTTGATGCTGCGCGCGCGATGGGTGCATCTGATGCTCGTATCGTTGTACGTCACATCTTCCCGAACTCCGTCGCCTCCATCGTGGTCTACGCGACCATGAACATTGGTGGCGCCATTCTGACCGAGTCCGCTCTGTCCTTCCTCGGCATGGGCGTTATTCCGCCTACGCCTTCGTGGGGCTCCATGATTCAGGACGGTCAGCAGTATCTTCTGACTGCTCCGTGGATGATGATCATGCCCGGTCTGGCAATTCTCTCGACGGTGCTCGCCTTCACCCTGTTGGGTGACGGTCTGCGCGACGCCCTCGACGTCAAGATGAAGGACGCATAAGGATGAAGAAGAACAAGAACTATGTGGACCTGAAGGACCAGCCGGTTCCCGAGGGCCAGCATCTGCTCGAGGTCGATGACCTAAAGATGTATTTCCACACCGAGGATGGCGTCGTTCGCGCTGTCGACGGTGTCTCCTACACGCTCGATCGCGGCGAGACCCTGGGCGTCGTCGGTGAGTCCGGCTCTGGTAAGTCCGTGACCGCCATGACCATCATGGGCCTCATCTCGATGCCTCCGGGAAAGATTGAGGGCGGCGACGTTCGCTATCGCGGTCGTTCTATCCTCGAGATGACTGAGGAAGAGATGCAGCACATTCGCGGTAACGATATCGCGATGATCTTCCAGGATCCTATGACCTCCTTGAACCCGGTCTATAAGATCGGCAAGCAGGTGGGCGAGGGCCTTCGTCTGCACCGTGGTTACTCCAAGCAGGAGGCGCTCAAGCGTGCCACCGAGCTTCTGGACCTCGTTGGTATTCCCGAGCCCGAGAAGCGCGTCAATGAGTATCCGCACCAGTTCTCTGGCGGTATGCGTCAGCGCGTCATGATCGCTATGGCTCTTGCCTGCGACCCCGATATCCTGATTGCCGACGAACCCACGACGGCCCTGGACGTTACCATTCAGGCTCAGATTATCGAGCTTATGCAGGAGATGCAGGAGAAGAACGGCAACGCCATCATCATGATTACCCATGACCTGGGCGTCGTCGCCGACATGGCCGACAAGATCATGGTTATGTACGCCGGCCGTCCCGTCGAGTTCGGTACTGCTGAGGAAATCTTCTACGAGAGCCGCCACCCCTACACCTGGGGCCTTATCCGCTCCATCCCGGAGCAGGCCATCGAAGAGAAGAAGCCTCTTACGCCGATTCACGGCAACCCGCCTTCGCTCATGAACCTGCCTGAGGGCTGCGTCTTCTCTCCTCGCTGCCCCTATGCGACGGACAAGTGCCGCAAGCAGCGCCCCGAGCGCGTTGTCACCGAGTCTGGTCATTACTCTGCGTGCCACTACTCCGGTGACCCCGAGTTCCTCAAGAACGCTCCTGAGACGTCCCGTACGCGCAAGGATTCCAAGAAGGGAGGCGAGGCGTAATGGCAGATACCAACGAGCGCACTCCGCTGCTGAAGGTCGAGCACCTCTCTAAGGAGTTTCCCGCTGAGTCCGGCATGTTCGCCAAGCGCTTCTCCAAGCGTGTCGTCTCTGCTGTAAATGACATCTCTTTTGAGATTTATCCTGGCGAGACCTTTGGTCTGGTTGGCGAGTCTGGTTGCGGCAAGTCCACGACGGGCCGCACCATCATGCGTCTGACCAAGCCGACCGCCGGTAAGGTGTTCTTTCAGGGCAAAGATGTTGCAGAGATGAGCAGGCATGAGATCAAGGACATGCGTCGCGAGATGCAGTTTATCTTCCAGGATCCTTATGCTTCGCTCAACCCTCGTATGACCATCGGAGAGATTGTCTCCGAGCCCATGACCATTCATGGCGTGGGCACCAAGGAGGAGCGCATTGAGCGCGTCCGCGAGCTTCTCGACGTTGTCGGACTGAACCCCGAGCACATCAACCGTTATCCGCATGAGTTCTCGGGCGGCCAGCGTCAGCGTGTCGGTATCGCCCGCGCTTTTGCGCTGAAGCCCAAGCTGATCATCTGCGACGAGCCGGTCTCCGCTCTGGATGTTTCCATTCAGGCCCAGGTTCTGAACCTGCTCAAGGAACTTCAGGACAAGTTCGGTACCGCGTATCTGTTTATCGCTCACGACCTGTCCGTCGTGCAGCACATTTCCGATCGCGTTGCCGTTATGTATCTGGGTAAGATGGTTGAGGTTTCGGACTGGAAGACGCTCTATAGCGAGCCTCACCATCCGTACACGCAGTCGCTGCTGTCTGCCGTACCGGTTCCCGACCCTGATATCCAGAAGACTCGCAAGCGTATCATCCTTGCCGGCGATCCGCCGTCACCGCTGGATCCGCCGACCGGCTGCCGTTTCCACACTCGCTGCCCGATCGCTCAGGGTATCTGCTCTGAGAAGCTTCCCGAGTTTAAGGAAGTCGCACCGGGCCACTGCTGTGCGTGCCACTTCGCGGAGCCGTTCCCGATCAAGGAATCGCACATCGACCTGTAGCCGGTTGTTATCGTCCGGGCCCGCGCTGGACTTAGTTTTCAGAACGTCCTCGACCATGGAAACCCCCTTATCCTGCTCCTTCGGAGCCGCGGATAAGGGGGTTTCCTGGTCTGCGGAATGTTCTGAAAACTAAGTCCAGCACGGGCCCTGTGCTACCGCTGCAGGGGGGGGTGCGATTCCTCGATCGCTCACTTAATCTAATGGGAAAGATAGTGAGGCCGGAGCTTTAGCTCCGGCCTCACTATATAAGGGCTCGGCTTTGCCGAGCCACCAAATTTGCATCAGCCCCCAGAACATGTTTGAGAACTGTGCCTGAAGTATGTATCTGCAGGCCCCGAATCGGTGTTGCCTCCCGGCGCATTCCGCACTGATATCTTCTGTATTGAAGACGTCGATGGTGCACCCGTATACCATTGACGTCGACACCATCAGATGCGGACCGCGCGGTGACCC
>UQIG01000016.1 GCA_900541135.1 uncultured Collinsella sp. | reverse complement strand
GGCTATTCGTCGGCAGCGTCAGATGTGTATAAGAGACAGCCCCCAGCCGTCACGGAGGTATCTCCCTCCTCCGTGGCGGCGCTTTTGTGCGTAGGCGAGAAGGGCTTGCCACGAAATCGGCCCACCTACTACGTTTGGCCCCTTACCCCCAACCATGCCGAAAAACGCGAAAACAAAACCGCAGGTAGAACGCCTGCGGTTTTGCTCAAAACGAAGGCATGGTCAGGGGTACCGAGTCAAACGTAGTAGATGGGCCGGTTTCGTGGCGGGCACCGTCAAATGATCCCCCGGGGACTGAGGGAAACGGGTCATCTTGGTTTCACGAGGCTTGCGGAGGCGCTCGTACAGGGCCGTCCGAAAAAACTATGCCGGTTTACGGGGCCGGATTCCGAATCCCCAACCATGCCGATATCTGTGGAAATAAAACCGCAGGTAGACGAGCTGTCATTTTGCAGAAAACGCGGGTATGGATGGGGGTCCTGAGTTTAGCCCCGTAAACCGGCATACTTTTGAAATGGCATTAAATCGGTAGCATCCATTTTGCTATGCCGGAGCGGTTGGCCGTTGGGTAATTACCCTCGCAGATAGGCGATGGCGATTTGGGTGCGGTTACGTAGCCCCATTTTGGCTAGGATTGAGCTGATGTGGTTGCGCACCGTGCCTTCTCCCATATAAGCCGTGGCGGCAATCTCCTTGTTGTCGAGGCCGCGGGCGATGAGCTCTGCGACTTCGAACTCGCGGTCGGTCAGGCTGACAAAGGCCGCGGGCCGGCGGGTCGCGCCGGCCTCGACGTCCGCCCCATCAAAGTTGATATCTTCGATCGCCTTGCCCTCGAGCACGCGTTTGCCGTCCATGACCTGCGCCAACGCCGGCGGAATGGCAGCGACATCGGTCTTGATCAGGTAGCCGCGGGCGCCCAGCTTGAGCGCCGACACAATGTACTCGTCATCCGAGAACGTCGTCAGAAACACCACGCGCGCCGCAGGGTCGTGCTCAAGGATCTCGCGCGCGGCCGAAAGGCCGTCGCGTCCCGGCATCTGGATGTCGAGCAGCGCAATATCGGGTGCGTGCTCGGCGTAGAGCGCCACCGCATCGTTGCCGTTGGCACCGGTGCCCACCACTTCGATCTGCGGCTGGGCGCCCAAGATAATCTTGAGCGAATCGACCACCAAGCGGTCGTCGTCGACAACGATGAGCCTCATCGGCCCTCATCTCCTTGCTGTTTGGGAACGGTGGCAAACACGCGCCAGCCGCTGGCGCCGGCACGCGAGCCGGCGGTGAAGGTGCCGCCAAGCGCTTCGATGCGCTCGCGCATGGAGGCAAGCCCCATGCCCTCCGCGGCGCCGCGGCTGCTTGCTTGGACCCCGCCCGCGCCATCGTCGGTAACAATGAGCTGGTAAAACGACGGATGCTCCATGCATCGTACAGTGACAGCATGGGCACAAGCGTGGCGCATGGTGTTGGAGAGCGCCTCGCGCAGGACCGCCGCAAAGCAGTTGGCGACGTTTGCGGGCGCATGCTCGGTCATAACTTCAAGCTCAATCTGCGGGCCGCCGTCCGAGCGCGCGCCTTCGACAATGCGTTCGAGCTGCACGGAAAGGTCAACGGCGTTGTCGTTGAGCGCGTGGACGCTGGTGCGCACAAGCTGGAGCGCCTCGTCAACCGTGCGTTTGACGTCGGCGAAATCGGCGGCGACGCCGGGCTCGGCGGCGTGAACCACGCGCAGGGCTTCGGCCTGCAGTGAGGCGCGCGTGAGCTGGTGCCCGACGTTATCGTGGATCTCGCGCGCGATGCGGGCGCGTTCGGCGAGCGTCGCGAGCTCGACTTCGTAGTCCTGACGATCGGCGAGGTCGCGGTTGCGCGCTTCGAGCGTGAGGGCTCGTTCTTGCAGCTCGTCGCGGGTACGGCGCATGCGCTGCTGCTCGCGCTCCAACTGGGCGGTGCGTAGCGATAGCAAGGTGGCGGCAACCGAAAGGATGGCGGTCAGCAGAAGCGTTCGGGCGGTGAGCGCGTCGGTGCGAAGGTCCGCGACGAGCGCAAGGGCAAAAGCGGAGCCAATGCCCAGCGCGACCCAGGCGTGCTCACGGCGCACGCGCCGCGCAATGTCATAGAAGGCGAGAGGCGCAAACGGTATAAACGGCGGCACGAAGACAGCCGCGATGACGTAAGCGCAGCTCGTGGCCTCGCTTGCGCGCCGGGCGCGTTCCCCCTGCGCGAGCTCGGCCAGCGAGGTGGCAATAACGCCAAGACAAAACGCCGCGACCAGGCGAGCGTCCACAGCAAGACCCATGGCGGCCGCAATACAGCACGCCAGCACAATCGATTTGTCGAATAGACTGTTCATACGGGTATTGTACGCGATGCCGCGCGCGGGGGAGGCACTGTCCGGAGCAACCGTGACATTCCTCCCGCGCGGCAAACCGGCGTCGATCGCTCGCACGAGCGGGGGTTTCGCCTCCGCTCCCCGCACTCGTGACAAAGCTCGCTGGTGCGCGCCGGCGGCTCCTGCGATGATGCAATCGTACCGGGCCACGACCAACAGAAGGGCCGCCTCATGACAGACATCGTCCACGTCGAAAACCTCGTCAAGCGCTATGACGATCTTATCGCGCTCGACCACTTTAACCTGAGCATCGCCCCCGGCGAGATCTTTGGCCTGCTGGGTCCCAACGGCTCGGGCAAGACCACGTCCATCAACTGTATCCTGCAGCTGCTTGCCTACGACAAAGGCACCATCGAGCTCTTTGGCGAGCCCATGACGCCCGCCCGCTATGACCTCAAGCGCCGCATCGGCGTGGTGCCGCAACAGGTGGCGGTGTTCGACGAGCTCACCGTGCGCGAGAACATCGACTATTTCTGCAGTCTCTACGTCAACGACCGCAAGCGCCGCCGCGCGCTGGTGGACGAGGCGATCGACTTTGTCGGCTTGGGCGACTTTACGAAGTTCCGCCCCGGCAAGCTCTCGGGCGGCCTGGCGCGTCGCCTCAACATCGCCTGCGGCATCGCGCACAAGCCCGAGCTCATCTTCTTTGACGAGCCCACGGTGGCGGTCGACCCGCAGAGTCGCAACGCCATCCTGGAGGGCATCTGCCGCCTGCGCGACGAGGGCGCCACGGTGGTGTATACCAGCCATTACATGGAGGAAGTCGAGCAGATCTGCAGCCGCATCATGATCATGGACGGCGGACGTGTGCTGGCGCAGGGCACCAATGACGAGCTCAAACGCATGATTCAAATGGGCGAGCGCGTGACTGTCGAGGTCGGCGCCGTCGAGACCGCCACGGTCGAGCGGCTGCGCGCCCTCGAGCACGTGCTTTCGGTTGAGCTGTCCGGCGGCGAGCTCGTCTGCACCTGCGAAGCGAGCCCGCACAATTTGGTCGACATCCTCGACACGCTGCGCGCCGCCGACGTGGCGCTCGGCCGCATTTATTCCGAACCGCCGACCCTCAACGACGTGTTCCTCGAGATCACCGGCCGCGAGCTGCGCGACTAGGGGGCAGTCATGTTCAACACCATCATCACTACGGTCAAGACGCTGCTGCGCCGGCCGAGCACGTGGGTCTGGGGCGCTCTCTTTCCCATCGCACTTTCCACGATGTTCATGTTTATGTTTGCGAATCTGAGCTCCGACGGCACGGTCGACCCGGTACCGGTTGCCGTCATAGCGGACGAGGCCTGGGACGCCTCGACCTTTAAGGACGTGGCGACGTCGCTTGCCAAGGAGAGCGACAATCAGCTGCTCGAGATCCACGAGTGCGACGACGCAGCCGATGCGAACCGTGCGCTCAAGGCCGGTGAGGTCGCGGGTATCTATACGGTCGACGACGCGGGCACGCCCAAGCTCACACTGCTTTCGAGCTACGACAGCTCGCGCGCATCATCGGTGCTCACCGATCGCAGCATCCTGGAGACGGTGGCAAGTTCGTATACACAAAATGCCGAGCTCATGTCCCAGATTGCCCAGGACAACCCGGCGGCGCTCGCCGACCCGGAGGCGGTTGCGCGCGCCCTGTCGCTCGAGGGCGGCACCCGCCGCGTAAGCCTGACACGCACCACGCCCGATGGCACGGTCATCTACTATTACGCGCTTTTTGGCCTGGTCGCGATGATGTCTGCCGAGTTTGCCGCCTTGAGCGTCGTCGATCTGCAGCCCAATCTGTCGGGCCTTGGCGCGCGCCGCTGCGCGGGCGGTCTTTCCAAAACGGCGTCGCTGGCCGGTATCTTTGTGGGCTCGTGGCTGGTCTCCTTTGCCTCGATGGCGATCGCGATCGGCTACGTGCGCCTGGTTGTGGGCGTCGACTTTGGCGGGCGCGAGGGGCTGTGTCTGGTGGGCGGTGCCGCTTCCGCGCTTGCCGCCACGGGCTTGGGACTCTTTGTGGGCACGCTTCCCGTTAAGGGCGGCAAGGCATCCAAGTCGGGCATCCTCACAGGCTTTGCCACCACGTGCGCTTTGTTCGCTGGGCTCTACGGCGAACCGGCGATGGCGCTTGCCGATGACGTCGCCCGCGCCTGTCCGGCCGAGTGCTGGCTCAACCCCGTCAAGCTCATCTGCGACATGTTCAACCGCCTGTATTTCTTTGAGGACCTGGGGCCCTTCGCCGTTCGCGCCGGCGCTCTGGTCCTCATGACGCTGGTGTTTGTCGCCGCCGCTACGCTGATCTTTGGAAGGAGCCGCTATGAGCACCTTTAAGACTGCGCTTCGCATGGCGCTCGCGCACCCGTTCTACCTGCTCATCTACACGGTGTTCATTTCGCTGATGGGCGTATTCATCGCGGCATCGGTGAGCTGGAACTCGTCGCAGCTCACCGAGTACAAGCCCTACGACGCCAACGTGATCGTGGTCGACCGCGACGGCAGTGATCTTTCACGTGCGCTCACCAAGCACCTGGGTTCGCGTTTTGACCTGGTCACGGGCATCGGCGATGACACGTACGACCTTGCGGACGCGCTCTCCAAGAGCAACAGCGCCAAGGGCAGTGCCGACTGCGTGTTCTTTATCCCGGAGGGGTTCGAGGACGACCTGGTCGCGGCTGCCCGCGCGGGGGAGTCCCTGCCCAAGCTCGATGTGACCTACGGTGCCGGCACTATGGCGGCGGCGCTTTCGTCTGCCGAGGCTTCGCGCTGGATCTCGCTCGCGGGCGCTGCGGCGGCGCTTGAGCCCACTGCCTCCAACGGCTACGTTGCCAAGGCTGCTGAACATGCGGCCGCGAAGCGCGCGGAGGTCGAGGTCGAGCAGGTCAAGGTCGACTCGACGGCCGCCGCCACGCTCGAGTCGTACTTCAACTTTGGCGCGTACGCGATTATCTCGTCGGTCATCGTATCGGTGGGGTTGGTGTTCTCGGGCATGAACGAGCCCGAGCGCGCGCGTCGTATGGATGCCGGCCCAATCTCCGAGCGCCAACGTTCGCTTGCCGTGTTTGCCGCCGCCGCCGTGCTCACCGTCTGCATCTGGTTTGTGTCGAGCATGATGGGCGTCGTGGGCTTTGCCGGTGCGGTTGCCGAGGTCGGCGTGGGCCGTGTGTGCCTGGCACTGGCGGCGACGTTTGCCCTGGCGTGCACGCCGCTGGCCGTTGGCTTTGCCCTTTCGAGCCTGGGTGCGCGCGAGGAGCTGCTCAATGGCGTGGGCAACCTGCTCGGCATGCTCATGACGTTTTTGGGCGGCGCTTGGATGCCGCTGTCGCTGATGGGCCCGGCCGTGCAGACCGTGGCGCACTTTGTGCCGACATATTGGGTGAACGACGCGATCGGCAAGGCGCTCGCGTCGGACCTGACGTCTGCCATGTTGGGCGACATCGCCTGCGACCTGGGCGTCACCGTGCTCTTTGCCGTGGCCATCGCCGCCGCAGGCCTGGCCCTCTCACGCACCAAATCCCACGCCTAGCCACCTAGTCATCGGGTACTCATTGGGGACAGACTTAAACGACCAAGAGTGGTCATTGGGGACAGACTTAAACGACTAGCCATCGGGGACAGTCTTTGCCGATTCGCCGGCTCGCCGACCGGGCCGGCAAGGACTGTTCCCGGCTGCCGGCATATAAGGAACGTCCCCAGCTGTCGGGTGGCGAAAGAGTGTCCCTTGCGACTAGTCATTTAAGAACGTCCCCAATGACTAGTCTGAAATAAATCCCAGGCCTCACTCCAAATTAGTTCGCCATGGTTTACTATTACGCTCATAAAGTAGTACGAGGCTAACAATGGGGGATAGCATGGCGACGAAGCAGGCCTACGTCCAGGTCAAGGGGCTCAAGAAGCACTACGGCGATGGAGATGCACGTCTGACGGTGCTCGACGGCATCGACACGTCCATCAATCGCGGCGAGATCTGCGTCATGCTGGGGCCTTCGGGCTCGGGCAAGTCGACCTTCCTCAACCTGATCGGCGGCCTGGAGGATGCTGACGGCGGCTCCATCATGGTGGACAGCTGCGACCTCACGGTGCTCAAGCCTGCCGACCTGGGCGAGTATCGCCGCCGTGAGCTGGGCTTTGTCTTCCAGTTCTACAACCTGGTGCCCGACCTCACCATCAAGGAGAACATCGAGGTCACGGCGCACCTGTCCAAAAACCCGCTCAATGTCGACGACCTGCTGCGTTCGCTGGGTCTTTACGAGCACCGCAACAAGTTCCCGCGCCAGGTCTCGGGCGGCCAGCAGCAGCGCTGTGCCATCGGCCGCGCACTCGTCAAAAACCCGGGCCTGCTGCTGTGCGACGAGCCCACGGGCGCGCTTGACTATAAGACGTCCAAGGAAATCTTGCAGCTCATGGAGGATGTCAACCGCACCTACGGCTGCACCATCATCATTGTCACCCACAATGCCGCCATCGCGCGCATGGCCAATCGCGTGCTGCGCCTGCGCGACGGGCACATCGTCGAGGATGAACTCAACGAGTCGCCCGTTGCGGCCGCCGAGCTCGATTGGTAGGCGGCGCCATGACACCTCTCGCAAAACGTCTCCCGCGCGAACTGCGCCGCAATATCGGCAAGTACCTGGGCATCTTTTTGCTTATGTGCGGAAGCATCGCTCTCACCTCGGGCTTTTTGCTCGCAGCGCATTCCATCGGCTGCCTTATCGACGACATGCGCGATGCGTACACGATTGAGGACGGCCGCGTGACCACCTCCTTCGAGGCCACCAAAGACCAGCTCAAGGCGGCCGAGGATGCAGCCGGCGACGTCGGCGGCGTTACGCTCTACAAGAATTTCTCCATCGACGCCATCATCAAAAAGACCGCCGGCGACGACGGCACCAAGCGCACACTGCGCACCTATGCGCACCGCACCAAGGTCGATATCGCGTCCTACTGTGAGGGCAGGGAACCCAGGGCGGACGACGAGGTGGCCATCGATCGCATCTTTGCCACCAACAACGGCCTCGCCGTGGGCGATAAAGTCGAGCTCGAGGGTCGCACCTACATCATCTGCGGCATCATGACCCAGCCCGATAGCCAGGCGCTGTTCCTCAACAATTCGGACTTTACGGTGAACACCATCACGTACGGCGTGGCCGAGGTCACCGATGCCGGCTTTGCCGCGCTCGAGGATGTCGGCGGCGCGCCCGCCTACACCTACTCCTTTACCTTTACCGATCGCGACCTCCCCACCGCGGATCGCATCGATGCGGAGCAGGATATGGTCGAGGCGCTGACCGATGCCGATGCGCGCGTGGATGACCTCATCGACGCCGATTCCAATCAGGGCATTGGCTATGCGCGCGACGACGTGGACGGCGACTCTACGATGTGGATGACGCTGCTCGACATTATCATCGTGATCATGGCGTTTGTCTTTGTGGTCCTTACCGACGCCACCATCGAGGAGGAGAGTGCCATCATCGGCACGCTGCTCGCCAGCGGCTATCGTCGTCGCGAGATTGTGCTGCACTACCTGGCGCTTCCCGCCATCGTAGGCGTGGTCGCGGCGCTGCTGGGCACCGCGCTCGGCATTGCGTTCTTTACCGAGCCTATGCGTAGCCTGTATTACGGCTCGTACAGCCTGCCGCCCTTCCAGGTGTACTGGAGCTGGGAGATCTTTGTGAAGTGCGCCGTGGTTCCCGCTGCCGCGCTCATCCTCATTACACTGGTGGGCCTGCTTCGCAAGATGGGCAAGACGCCGTTGCAGTTCCTTCGCCACGAGGCGAGCGGCAAGTCGGGTACCAAGCGCGGTCTGCAGCTGTCGGAACGCATGGGTTTTGTTTCCCGCTTCCGCTTGCGTATCTTCCTGCGCAACCTGGGCAACTTCGCCACGCTCTTCGTGGGCATTGCATTTGCGTCGCTGCTGCTGCTCTTTGGCCTGGCGATTCTGCCCACGATGACGCACTACGTGGACAACCTCGAGACGAGCCTGGTCGCCGAGCACCAGTACACGCTCAAGGCGCCGCTGGAGCTCGAGGGTACTGCCGAGGAGCGCGAGCAGTGGTCGGCACTCGAGCGCTTGCAGTCGGTTGACGGCGCGCTGCTAACCGCTGCCCAGGATGCCGATGACGAGCTTGACGACGCGGCCGATGCGGCGCAGGCGGCAGCCGATGCCGCGACCAGCGCTCCGTCTGCTGAGAGCCTGGCCGCGGCGCAGGATGCGCTTGCCAAGGTCCAGGACAAGAAGGATGCGCTCTACGCGCGCCTCGATGACCTTGCCGATGCCCTCGGCTACGACCGCGACGGGGCTATCGACCTGATCGACAAGGCCTCTAAGATCGACACTGACAACGACGATATCCACCCGGTCAATACGACCGACAACGGCGCGGGCGCAATCGCACAGACCGAGAAATATGCTGTTTACCAGCTGCAATACGACCGCGGCGATGGTAATGGCGAGGAGACGATTTCCGTCTACGGCATCTCGCCCGATTCGCGCTATTGGAAAGACCTCAACGTTGGCGATGGGCGCGTCGTCTTTGGCAGCGGCCTGCTCGACAAGTTTGGCTGGAGCGAGGGCCAGAAGGTCACGCTCGTCGACAAGTACGAGGGGGAGCATTATTCCCTTGAGTACGCGGGCAAGGACTGTGCCTGGGGCTCCAAGTCGGACATGAATATCTATATGAGTATCGACGACTTTAACGAGCTGTTCGACAACGACGCCGCCTACTTTAACGGCTATGTGAGCGACGAGAAGCTCGACCTCGATGCTCGTTACTTTGCCGGCGACACCACGCCCGACGACATGCGGGCCGTGGGCGACCAGTTCATCGGCATGATGAGCAAAATGATCGGAATGATGATCGGGCTCGCGGTGTTTATCTTCTTGCTGTTTATGTACCTGCTGACCAAGGCGGTGATCGACCACAGCGCCCGTTCGATCAGCTACATGAAAGTCTTTGGCTATCGCGATAGCGAGATCTCGCATCTGTACATCCGCTCGATCACGCTGTGCGTGGCGGCGTCGCTCGTGCTGAGCCTGCCGGTCATTATTGGCTCGCTCACGGCCATCTTCCGCTCGATGCTGCTCGCCTACAACGGCAATATCGAGATCTACGTGCCCACTTGGTCCATGGCTGCATGCGTCGGTATTGGCTTTGCGACCTACCTGGTCGTGGCGCTGCTACACACGCGCTCCATCAAGCGCGTCAGTCTGGCCGAAGCCCTCAAGGTGCAGGAGTAGTCATCGGGGACAGTCTTTGCCGATTCGCCGGTTCGCCGGCCGTGCTGGCAAGGACTGTCCCCAGCTGCCGGCAGGAAAGGAACGTCCCTAGCTGCCAGGTGGCGAGGCACTCATTTAAGTCCGTCCCCAATGAGTGGTTTCAGTCATTTAAGTCTGTCCCCAATGACTGGGTGCCGTACTTGACTTTAACTCTGCTTTAACTGGTACCATCCTCTTATGTCTGTAACGCCATATAGACCGAGGGGATATATCTATGACCGCAACTACACCCGCAGCACCCGCTAAGGTGTACTTCACCAACTTGCGCACGCATGCTCGCGAGAGCCAGCTCGACAAGCTCAAGCGCCTCATCCGTCACGCCGGTATTGAGCAGATCGACTTTGAGAACAAGTTCGTCGCCATCAAGATTCACTTTGGCGAGTTGGGCAACCTGAGCTTTTTGCGCCCCAACTACGCCCGCGCCGTCGCGGACGTCGTGAAGGAATTGGGTGGCAAGCCCTTTCTCACCGACTGCAACACGCTCTATGTCGGTAGCCGCAAAAACGCGCTCGAGCACATCGATACCGCCTACCAGAACGGCTTTACCCCGTATGCCACGGGTTGCCAGATCATCATCGCCGACGGCCTCAAGGGCACCGACGAGGCGCTCGTCCCGGTCGAGGGCGGAGAGTACGTGCACGAGGCTAAGATCGGTCAGGCGCTCATGGATGCCGATATCGTGATTAGCCTCACCCACTTTAAGGGCCATGAGCAGGCCGGCTTTGGCGGCGCCATGAAGAACCTGGGTATGGGAGGCGGCAGCCGTGCCGGCAAGATGGAGCAGCATGCCGCCGGCAAGCCGAACGTCTCGACCGAGCACTGCGTTGGCTGCCGTGCCTGCGAAAAGATCTGCGCGCACAACGCTGTCTCGTTCGACGGCACCCGCGAGCGCGAGCTTGCCAGCGGCGCTACTCGCACGGTGCACGTGGCCGCTATCGACCACGATCGCTGCGTGGGCTGCGGACGCTGCATTGCGGCATGCAACCAGGACTGCATCAAGCCCGGCTATGACGCCGCGGCCGACGTGCTCAACTGCAAGATCGCCGAGTATACGAAGGCCGTTGTCGACGGCCGCCCGAGCTTCCATATCTCGCTTGCCATGGATATCAGCCCCAACTGCGATTGCCATCCCGAAAACGATACGCCTATCGTCAACGACATCGGCATGTTCGCGAGCTTCGACCCGGTCGCCATCGACCAGGCCTGCGCCGATGCTGTCATGGCATCCGAGCCGCTGCCCAACACCGAGCTCACCGATAGCGCGGCCAAGATGGAGCACAACCACGAGCATCTGGAGGGCGAGCAGGCTAAGGACCCCTTCTGCATCACGCATCCCGACACCGACTGGCGAGTGTGCATCGCGCATGCCGAGAAGATCGGCCTGGGCACGAGCGAGTATGAGCTCATCGAGGTCAAGTAGCGTCTAACTATTGGACAAATCAAGCGTTTTTGTAGCGTAAGTTGAGCAAAAGCCGCCCACGAGCACAACGCTTGCGGGCGGCTTTTCAGAAGTGCGGTGAAAAATCGAATACCGCCGACTACAAACCGATTTTTGGCAACAAACCCCAGACGTTGCTTTTTGCCTAAAAATTCTTGTCGAGGAAGTCATCGACCGTATTCCAGTAGAGCTCGGGGTCAACTTGCGCACTCTTGGCGTGGGTGGCGCCATGGATAGTGAGCTTTTGCTTGACCTTGCTGGCGCACGCGTCGTAGTTTTGGTCGAGCATGCTGTACGGCACAAAGGTGTCCTGGTCGCCGTGGATAAACAGCATGGGAACTGTCGCGTGTTTGAGTTGCTCCACACTGCTCGCCTTATGAAAGTCGTAGCCCGCGCGCACGTTGCACACCAAGTTTGCTACATCGAGCAAGGGAAAGCTGGGCAGGCCGAACACGTCCTTGAGCTGCAGAGAAAACTCGTCCCAAACACTCGTATAACCACAGTCCTCGATAATGCATTTCACGTTTGCGGGCAGAGATTCCCCCGCGACGTTCATAGCGGTTGCCGCACCCATCGACTCACCAAAGACCAGGATGCGCGCCTCGGGGTCGGCTGCAACGATCCGTCCAATCCATGCAACGACATCGAGGCGCTCGGGCCAGCCCATGCCGATATAGTCGCCGCCGGAGCGCTCGTGAGCGCGGGCGGCGGGTGCGAGTACGTTCATGCCGCGGTCGTGGAATCGCTTGACGTATCGGGCCATACCGATGGGCTCGTTGGTATATCCATGCGGGCAGACGGCGTAGTCGTGTGTGCTCTCCGACGCAGCAAAATACCAGGCGGCAAGCTCGGTCCCGTCGTCCGCGGTGAGGCTGCTGCTCTCGCGGTTTTCCTTAAACCACGCCCGTGCCTCGCCCTCCTCGGCGTCCATCTGCTCGCCCTTTTCGGCGTCCTTGCCGTCCTGCATCATCTTCATGGTGTAGGACGCTTGGGGATTCAGGGCAAAGTCGAACAAGAAGTTGCCGGCAAACCCCAGCAGCGCGACAACGAGCACCAGCGCAACGACGCCGGCTATCTTGAGCTTTCGATGGGAACGTGCGTTTTGAGACATAAGAAGCTTTCCTATAAGATGTTAATACATCAACATTTAATGCAAGCGCATTATGGACGTTCGCCGTTGATGCGTCAACAGGC
Organism: uncultured Collinsella sp.; assembly: GCA_900541135.1. GTDB lineage: Bacteria > Actinomycetota > Coriobacteriia > Coriobacteriales > Coriobacteriaceae > Collinsella. Next base: position 31,324 of record UQIG01000016.1, on the reverse strand, counting down.
AAAGAATGGGTAAACAAAGGGTCACGTATGGTGCAAATTTCGCACGTACCTAGACGCTTTGATATAGTGTTGAGAACTCTTTACGTTGGAGGATGTAACCGGCATGTCCGATTCGAGCGACAGTTCCAAGCCGCGACCCAAGGCCGCGGCCGTTCCGCACTACACGGTGGGCGAGGAGATCATGAACTCCGTCACCCATGGTGTCGGCTGCTTGCTGGGTATCGCGGGTCTGGTGCTCCTGATCGTATTCGCTGCACTGCGCGGCGGTGGCCCGGCCCACATGGCCGCGGCAATCGTTTACGGCGTCAGCATCATCCTCGAATACCTAGCCTCCACGCTCTACCATGCGATTCAACCCGCGCGCGCCAAGCGCGTGTTCCGCATCATCGACCACAGCTGCATCTACCTGCTCATAGCCGGCAGCTATACGCCGTTTTGCCTCATCACGCTCGCAAACGACGGCGGCCCTGCGCTGTTTTTTGCCGTATGGGCCATCGCCATTATCGGCATCGCCCTCGAGTGCTTTATGCGCGAGCGTCAACCGCACTGGGTAAGTGGTCTGGTCTACCTGCTGATGGGCTGGCTCGTTGTCTTTAAGCTGCCCGAACTTGTGGCGCTGCTCAACCCCGTGGCACTTGCCCTGCTCGCCGTCGGCGGCGTGTGCTACACCGTGGGCGTGCCGTTCTATATCGCCAAAAACGTGCGCTATCTGCACAGTGTTTTCCACTTGTGGGTGCTCGCCGGCAGCATCTTCCAGTTCATGGCGGTGATCCTCTTCGTAATCTAGCGACCGCGCCCACGGCCCCGCTCGCACGGGCGACCGGTGCAATTGCCCTATCCGTCACCTACGCTTACTACCCAACGTCCCGAATCTTGGAGGTTCGAGAAACTCCCGATGGACATAACCATCTCCCTTATCACCACCCTCGTTTTGACCCTCATCAACGGCTACTTCTCTATGTCCGAGATGGCGCTCACCACGGCCAAGCGCGCCGTGCTGGAGCACGAGGCCGAGGAAGGCGACAAGCGCGCCGAGCGTGCCATTAAGCTGGCTGCCGACTCCGACCAACTGCTCGCCACCATCCAGGTCGCCATCACGCTCGTGGGCTTCGCCTCGTCCGCCGTCGCCTCGACGAGCCTGTCCGACCCGCTCGCCACGTGGCTCATGAGCTTTGGCATCGCGCCGCTCTCCGCCATCGCGCGCGGCCTGGCGCCGGTCATCATCACCGTCGCGGTCGCCTTCGTGTCCATCGTGATCGGCGAGCTCGTCCCCAAGCGCATCGGCCTGGCCAATGCCGAGGGCGTGTCCAAGCAGGTCGTGGGCCCGCTTTCCGTGTTCCAGAAGATTGCTCGCCCGCTCGTGTGGCTGACCGGTGCCTGCTCCGACGGCCTGGCCCGCATTCTGCGCATCAAGAGTGCCGACGACCGTCAGAACGTCTCGGAAGAAGAGATCAAGTACATGGTCTCGGAGCAGGACGACCTGCTCGACGAGGAAAAGCGTATGATCCACGAGATCTTTGATCTGGGCGACACCGTTGCCCGCGAGGTCATGGTGCCGCGTGTGGACACCACCATGTGCGAGGACGACGAGACGGTCGCCGACGTGCTGTCCACCATGCGCCAGACCGGCTTTAGCCGCATCCCCGTCTATCACGAGGACCCCGACAACGTCGCGGGCATCGCGCACATCAAGGACCTGATCCAGCCCGCGCTCGACGGTAAGGGCGACCAGCCCATCGCCGGCTTTTTGCGCGACGCCACCTTTGTGCCCGACACCAAGGACATCCTGCCGCTGCTGTCCGAGATGCAGACCTCGCACGACCAGATCGTGGTGGTCGTGGACGAGTACGGCGGCACGGCCGGCATCATTACCATCGAGGACATCGTCGAGGAGATCGTCGGCGAGATCGAGGACGAGTTCGACCCCGACAACAAGTACCTCACGCGCCTTTCGCGCCGCGAGTGGCTCGTTGATGGGCGTTTTTCGTGCGATGATGCGATTGAGCTTGGATGGCCGCTCGAGGAAAGCGATGATTATGAGACCATCGCCGGCTGGATTTTGGAGCTTTGCGACTCGGTGCCCGACATCGGAGAGGTGTTTGAGGTTGCGGGGTACAAGTTTAAGGTGCAGTCGATGCGTGGCCAGCGCATCTCGCTCATTCGCGTGATCGCTCCGGCCGAAACCGATAAGAAGGATTCCGAGTCCGCGGCGGACGAGCCGACGGCGTCGGGTGCGGATGCTGCGATTCCGCACGACGGCGACGAGTAGGACAAGGGCGAGTAGGAGAGAGTTATGGCAGGCCTGTTCAACATCCTGAAGGTCACCGTCAGCGAGGACAAGATTTGCGCGCACGTGCTGGTGAGCCCCGGCATGCCGCTCATGACCTCGGAGGATATCGAGGCCACGGCGCGCGTGTACTATCTGGTGCCGGCGATTGCCAAGCATCTGTGTCTGGGCGATTCCGGTCGCGAGTTCCAGGATTGCATGGGCCAGACCGAGCTCTGCCACCTGCTGGAGCACGTGTCGGTCGAGCTCATGAACGAGACCGGCCTTGCCGGCAATATCTCGTGCGGCCGCACCCGCGTGAGCGAGCATGACGAGCGTGTCTTTGAGATTGAGCTTTCGTGTCCCGACGATGCGCTGGCCATCGGTGCGCTGTCGTCTGCCACCTTCATGATGGATTGGGCTTACCTGCACGCCGACCAGCCTGCCCCCGACGTGGAGGGCACGGTCGCGGGCCTGCGCAACCTGGTGCTGGGCATGCGCGCCGAGGCCGAGGGCAAGGATCCTCACGAGGCCGTCGCCGCTGCGAACGGCGAAGATGCTGCCGAGGACGAGGGCGCTGACGAGGGCGATGTGCCGGTCGACGCCGAGCCCGTTGCCGATGCGACCGCCGAGCCCGTTCCCACCGAGCCCCAGGGCGTCCCCAACTTTGACGACGAGCCCCAGGTGGCGATTGATACCGAGGGCGCGGTTGCCGAGAACCACGAGGCCTCCGCTGCCGTCTTTGGCGGTGCGGCGACGGTTCCGGCAGGACCTGCGCATGAGGGCGGTCTGCCGCTCGTGGACGGCGCCGGCGAGGACCCGGGTGCCACGGTGGCCATGCCGGCTATGCCCCAGGAGTAGGCCTAGGCGTTTATCACCATCACATACCTGCGCCTTTGCCGTACGCAGATGAGCGGAGCGGCAAGTGATGCGCTGCGGGTATAATGGACAGCATTCAAACGGTGGGCACCGACGTGCCCGCAGGAGAGGAATGATCATGGGTAAGACTTTCAGCTTTGTCTCCGGCGCACTTTTTGGTGCCGCTGCCGGCGCTATTGTCGGCGTTGCTCTGGCCCCGCGCTCGGGCGCCGAGACCCGCGCCATGGCTGCCGATATCGCCAACGACGCCTGGGACAATATGCGCGACACCTACGAGCACAGCGCCGAGGAGGCCCGTGCTGCGGTGAATGACTTTGGCCCGATGGTCGACGCCAAGACCGATGACCTGCGCGCCAAGGTCGACCTGGCCCGCGAGCGCATGGACCAGCTGCGCGAGCAGCTCAACGACGCCATTTCGGGCGGCAACGTGACGCCTGCCGCCGACGTCGTGGTCGAGAACGCCGTCGAGGCTGATACCGAGGCTGCGGAGCCCTCGACCGAGGCATAATGCGCGCCGGGGATTTTGTCGGCGCCAAGATCTATCGCAAGCCTACCGAGGACAAGCGCACCAAAAAGGACGGCACGCCGCGCAGCCCTAAAAAGCTCGGAAAGATTCACTTTCCGGTCTTTACCCCGGGCGGTACGCGCGTGGTCGGCTTTATGGTCCGCCAGTCCGATATCGCGGGCATGATCGAGCGTCCCGACCGATTCGTAGCGCTCGACGTCATTGGTGTCTACGAGGGCGCCATTGCGGTCGATGACGTCAAGGACACGTACGATGCCGCCGCCGCCAAGCGCCTCGACATCAACCTGGACGATTGCATCATCTGGGTCGGTATGGACGTGCGCACGGAATCGGGCGACGTCGTGGGCTATTGCTCGGATGTGGAGTTCAAGCCGCGTTCGGGCATCGTGCAGGCATTCTATGTGACCGCCGGTGCTGCTTCGAGTGTTTTGGTTGGTGACACGCAGGTGCCGCCGACGATGCTGCGCGGCTATGAGAACGGCGCGATGGTCGTCTCGGACGAGGTCAAGTCGCTCGGGTATTCGGGCGGTGCGGCTGCCAAGGCCGCCGAGGCCAGCGTCGTGGTGGGCGACAAGGTCAAAAAGGGCGCCAAGATGCTCGACGACAAGGGATCGGTTGCCGTGGACAAGGGCAGTCGCGCACTGGGCAAGCAGCTCGGCAAGACGCGCGGCATGTTCAAGGCCTTTAAGGACGAATACCAAAAGGCGAGCGGAGGCTCGTCAAAAGCTACAAAATAGCGACGTACCAAATGATGGGAGGCAAGCCGGAGACCTGTTGCTCCGGCTTGCTGTGTTTATGGGGGAGGGCATATGCGCCAAAACGGATCCAACTTAAACGGGCGTTCGGGTGCGCGTCCGACGGCGCGCCGCGACCTGGGGCAGCTGCCCAGCGGTCAGCGCAAGCGTCACCGTAAGCCCGGCGCGATGTATCTCAACCATAGCCGCGGCTTTAGCGACCGCAGCGCTCGCATCGGCAACAGCCGCACACCCCGTCGTTCGTCTCGCCTGCCCTATGCGCTCATCGCCGTGGGTTGCGCACTCGTGCTGTTTATCGCTGCCGTCGTGGGCTACGTCAACCGCAGCGTGGACGTGGAGCTCAACGGCCAGAAGACCGCAGTGCGCGTGGGCTCTACGCTGCAGAATCTCATCGACGAACAGGATTTGACTGGCACCTACGACGCAGGCGACCTGCTGGCCGTCGATGACAGCGTGCTCAAGCGCCATGGAGGCGAAAAGCTGTCGGTGAAGGTCGACGGCAAGCGCGTGAAGCAGGGCAAATGGGATAGCCGCGAACTTGAGGGTGGCGAGAAGGTGACGGTCAAGGATGGCCGTAACACCTACGAGAAGCACGAGGTTCAGGCTACGGTTATCGAGCCCAAGCTCAAGGTCGAGGGCACGGGCGCTATCGAGTATGTGCAGACATGGGGTGTCCAGGGCCGATCCGAGGTGTGGGTTGGTGAGCAGTCGGGCAAGACGCAGGACCGCGGCGAGGTTGTGCCCGCCACCGATTGCGTTGTTGCGTGCGCCAGCGTGGCGCCCAAGGGCAACAAAAAGTACGTGGCGCTGACGTTTGACGAGGGTCCGAGCGGCGCCACCAAACAGATCTTGCAGGTGCTCAAGGAAAAGGGCGTCACCGCGACGTTCTTCCTTTCGGGCGATGCGGTCGAGGCCTCGCCTGCCACGGCCAAGGCGATTGTCGATGCCGGGTGCGAGATCGGATCCAACAGCTACAGCGACGATTCGCTCAAGGGCCAGGACCGTGAGGCGGTACGCGAACAGATCACGAAAGGCACCGATGCGATTAAGTCGGCGACCGGCGTGAAGACGATGCTGCTGCGTGCTCCCTACGCTGCCTTTGACGAGCAAAACTGGATTGATGCGATGGACCTGGTCTCCGCCGTGGTCTCGTGGAATATTGACTCGGGCGACTGGCTGCTCAACGGTGTCGACGAGCAGGTCTCGACGGTGCTCGATTCGGTGACGCCGGGCAATATCGTGCTGCTCACCGATAGAGACGAATGCGCCGAGCAGACGCTCGAGGCGCTGCCGCAGATTATCGACGGCCTCATTGCCGACGGCTACAAGATCGTGACGCTCAGCGACCTGGTCAAGACGGACACGGCATTGAGCAAAAAGCTCACCTCGCTGACGAAGGTCACCATGCCCAAGGACGCCGTGTTCCCCCAACTTGCCGAGGACGAAGATACCACAGAGTAGTCATTGGGTAGTCATTTAAGAACGTCCCCAATGACTATGTCACGGATGCGTCAGCGTTTGGTATGCCTGCAATGTGCAGCGCATAAATTCGATGCCGCAGGGCGATGCTGATGCTATAGTTACTGCGGTTAATGAGGGTCAAGAGAAAGGTTACAGGTGAAATCCAAACCTCGACCATACAGTCGATGACCCCATGCAGGTGCTTTTTGCGCATGCACGGGGTGTAAGCGTCGAGCGGCGTGCCGCCCGCGCATGCGTATACATATCCAGAAGCCCCCGGACGTCGCACATGCGGCCGCGTCCGGAGGAATAATGATGGGGAGCACCATTGAATTATCTGAGTGAGATGCTCAAATTGCCGGTCTTGGACGTCGATGGAGAAAAGCTCGGCGTGGTGAACGATTTTGGTATTGCTACCGGCGAAGTTTTTCCGCACGTGACGTCGCTCGCGTTCCGCGGTCCCGGCAAGACGCCGTTTATGATCAGCTGGCGCAAATGGGTCGACCGTATCGACGAGACGGGTGTACACCTTAAGACATCGGCCACCGAAATCCGTTTTTCGTACCTGCAGCCGACCGAACTCTTACTCGCCCGCGACGTGCTTAACAAGCAAATTGTCGACACGCAGGGCATGAAGGTCGTGCGCGTAAACGACATCAAGTTTTCCATGTCGGGCGAAAATCAGCTGCGCCTACTGGGTGCCGAAGTTGGCGCCCGCGGTCTGCTGCGCGCGATCAGCCCCACACTCGAGCATGTCGTCGAGGGCTTTATGAAGCACCTGGGCAAGCCGCTCAGCGAGGACATTATTGCCTGGTCTTACATGGACCTGCTCGATCGCTCGACTAAGAACATCCAGCTCTCGGTGTCGCACAAGACGCTTGGTGAGCTGCACCCTGCCGACATTGCCGACATCATCGAGCAGCTCGACCCGCGCCTACGTGCGCAGGTGTTTGCGCAGCTCGATACTGCCCAGGCCGCCGAGGCCATCTCGGAGTTCGATGACGACGAGCTTATGACCGAGATGCTCGAGGGCCTGTCCGACACGGACGCATCGTCGATGCTGGCCATGATGGACCCGGACGATGCAGCTGACCTGATCGACGAGCTCGATTACGAGAAGGCCGAGAAGCTCCTGCGCCTGATGGGCGTCAAGGAGGAGAAGGCGATTCGTAACCTGCTGGGTTATGAGGACAACACCGCCGGCCGCATCATGACCTCGGAGTTTGTCTCCCTGCCCGCCACGGCGACGGTCGGCGATGCCATCGAGGCGATTCGCAAACTCGATGAGGACTTCGAGAGTGTCTATTACGTCTATACCGAGGATCCGAGCGGCATGCTCACCGGCGTGCTCTCGCTGCGCACGTTGATCGTGGCCGACCGCGATGCCACGCTGGGCCAGCTCGCCTATCGCGACCTGGTCTACGTGTCGCCCGACGAGGACCAGGAAGACGTGACGGACGAGATGACCAAGTACGACCTGGTTGCCATCCCTGTCTGCGACGAGAACCGTCATATCCTGGGCATCGTGACCTTCGACGACGCCATGGACGTTATCGCTGAGGAGCATCAGGAGGACCTGCAGATCGCCGGTGTCGGCTCGGGCGATAGCGCGTCGGACGACTCGACGAACGTGCTCAGCTGGTTCGTGCATCGCCAGTACTGGGTCGTCGTGTGGGGCATTGCCTCGTGCATCATGGCAACGGTGCTGGGGACGGCGCTCGGCTCCGCGCATCTGGTGGTGTTCCCCATGTGCGCCATGCCGCTCGTGCTGCTTGCTGCCTCGCGCATGGTGTCGTTCGTCAAGAACTACTTCTTGGAGTATGACGGTCACGACGACGAGCCCAAGCCATATCTGGGGTTCTTCTTCCAGAGCACGGGCATGGGCCTGATTCTGTCACTCGTGACCTATCTGTGCGCCCAGCTGGTGCGCACCGCCGCGTTTCCCGATGCGCCCATGTTTGAGGAGCAGCTCTTTACCGGCTGCTTTAATATCGCTGCCATCATTTGCCTGGTTGGCAACATGAGCGCCGTGATTTACCTGATGGTGCTGTTCTGGCGTGACGAGCATGACCTCAACACGTCGGGCACCGCCATGAACGTTATTGCCGTCATGATCTCGTGCGTAGCGTACTGCGCCGCTGCGGTGCTGCTCACCATGTCGGTCATTGGTTAGGTGGTCGCGTGCAAAATACCAAGCAAAAGTCGGGCACCAAGCAAAAGTTGACCATCGCGGCCATCTTTGGCGCTATGGGTCCCGGTCTGCTGGCGGCGCTTTCGGGCAATGACGCCGGCGGCATTGCAACGTATTCCAGCGCGGGCGCCAGCTATGGCTACAAGATGCTCTGGATGCTTCCCGTCATGACTGTGCTGCTCATCGTGACGCAGGAGACCGCGGCGCGCTGCGGCTGCGTCACGGGCAAGGGCCTGGCATCGCTCATTCGCGAGCGCTTTGGCGTGCGCAAGAGTGTACTTGCTATGGCGGCGCTGTTGATCGCCAACACGGCTGTGACCATTTCGGAGTTTGCGGGCATCGCCAGCGGCCTTGCTCTCTTTGGCGTGCCGGCGAGCATCTCGGTGCCGTTGGTAGCGCTGCTGGTGTGGATGCTTACCATGTCGGGTAGTTTCCAGCGCATCGAGAAGATTCTGCTGCTGGTAAGCTGCGTCTTCGTGACCTATATTGTCGCCGCGTTTATGGCTGGCCCCAACTGGGGTGAGGTCGCGGTCGACCTGGTCGTGCCTAACATTCAAAATGACCCCAGCTACGTGTCGCTCGTGGTCGCAACGATCGGTACCACCATCGCGCCGTGGATGATTTTCTTGGCGCAGAACAACGTGGTCGATAAGAACGCGGGCGAGGACGATATCGTGCTGCAGCGCATCGATACTGTGAGCGGCTCGCTTGCCGCCGATATCATTGCCGGCTTTATTATCATCACGACCGGTACGGTGTTGTTCCCGGCGGGTATTCAGATTAGCGATGCCGCCGATGCTGCCCGCGCGCTGGAGCCTATTGCGGGTCAGTGGTCCACGGTACTGTTTGCCTCGGGCCTGGTCGCGGCGAGCTTCTTGGCCGCCTGCGTGCTACCGGGCGTTACGTCGAGCGCTATCTGCGAGGCATTTGGCTGGGAGCGCGGTGCCGACCGCAGCTGGGACGAGGCCCCGGTTTACCGCGGCATCATTACGGCCATCATCGGTATCTCTGCCGTGCTGGTGCTTATGCCCGGCGTTGATCTGTTCCAGATTATGATGACCTCGCAGGTCATCAATGGCGTGCTGCTGCCTGTAGTCTTGGTATTCCAGGTGGTTATCGCGGCGGATCGCCACATTATGGGTGCCAACCGCAACGGCCGTGTGTGGAACGTGCTCACTTGGGCGACTATCGCCGTGATTACGGTGCTGACAGTCGTCATGTTTGTGCTGCAAGCGATGGGCTACAGCGCTTAACGCCCACTTTTGCTTCCGAACAGGCCGCAGCGATGGGCTGCGGCCCGTTTTTTTGCCCGCGACCTCTTGGGGCCGGCTCGAAAAGAGTGATTTTTGGTTGTTTGCTGCGGGTTACTTGTCGGTGCCCAGCTTGTGCGGCTTGAGAGCGAGTGCATTGACGAGTGCGTCGGTGGCAGACTTGACGGCTGCCGGCTGCGGATCGTTGACGTGATCCTCGGGATGCACGGGCAGGTCCTTCTTGACGGCATCGTGGATCAAGTTGAGGTACTCAGTCACGCCAGTGGTCGATAGATGCGTGCCATCGCCATCGAACAGGTCGTTGCGGTTGGCACTGTATCCGTACCAGTCGATAACGCGTACGTTCTTGTAGCGCGTAGCGGCGTTGGCGATGGCCTGGTTGGTAGAGCCAACCCACGGCTGCGGGCTGCGCGTGTTCACAAACACCACAATACGCTTATCTCCTGCATCGGCCATGATGGCGTCGATTTGGTCGTCGGTTACCAAGCCGTTGGTGCCCAGGGCAAAGACCACGATCTTGCCGGCAAGGTTCTGCTGGATATAGCCCTCAAATGTCGCGCGGCCCGCATCAAACTGGCGGCCCTTTTCGGCATCGATATGGCTGTGCGGGAACACGCCGTCAAAGGAATCAACGGCGCGCAGCGACACGGAGTCACCGATCATCAACAGGTCGTAGGAGCCGTCGGGGAAGCCGTCGTTGTCCTTGTCGGTGTCGTCGGCCGCCTGCTGGTCGGTGGGTGCGGCGTTCTTGGCTTCCTTGTTCAGAACTTCGGCGCCCTCGCCGCTCAGCGCAGACGTCTCGGGCACAAAGATCAGGCCGCCCAGTGCAACGACCAACACGACAGCGCAGGCTGCACAGGCAGGGACGTGCGCGCGCACCCAGTTGGCGGGCGTGGCGGTGCCGTCGCGGAACTCGGATACGGTGCGCCCAAAGGCGCCCTTTCTAAACGGCGTCTCGATAAAGCGATATGAGCATTCGGCCACGGCGACCACCAACAGCACCTGCAAAATGTACTGCCACCACGGTGTATCGTTGATGTTGGCGACCGGGTTCATGAGCAACAGCAGCGGATAGTGCCACAGGTAGATGCTGTACGAGCGCTTGCCAACCCACACGAGTGGCTCGGCGGCCAAAGCTCGTGCGACCGTGCCCTGGGGCTGCACGCAGGCCGCGATGACCATGAGCGTGAGGATGGAGCATAACAGCGTGCCGCCGCGATACTGGAACGCGGTGTAGCCGTTGGTGAGCGCGACCATGGCGGCAAGGCCAACCAGACCCACGACGCCCAATACATCGATGGATGCGGGCGAGGACCAAAAGCGCACGAGGGCGCTCGGCTGTGCCGGGGCGGTCTCGGCTGATTCGTCGGCCTTCTCGCCAGGCTTGCCCTCGGCGTTCTTGCCGTGCTTGACGGCGCCAGCCAGGCGATTGAGCCCCAAACGATGAGCGAGACGCACCGGCGCCAGGTCGCGATCGGGGATAAAGGCCATCCAGGCACCCAGCAGCAGCGAGAACACGCGGGTGTCGGTGCCGTAGTACACGCGGCTGGGGTCGGCGGCAGGGTTGTAAAGCACCATCATGGCAAGGGCAGATACCGCGGCAAGGCCTAGAACCACGCGGCGCGTGTTGGGTTTGCTCACATGCATGGATACCATGGCAAACAGCAGCGGCGGCCAAATCAGGTAGAACTGTTCCTCGATGGCAAGCGACCAAAAGTGCGTGAGCGGCGAGGGGTCGCCCAGAGCATTGAAGTACGAGACGTTTTGGGCAATCTGCCACCAGTTGTTAAAGAACAGCAGTGACGGCAGAATGTCGGGGCGCATCTTGGTGAGCATCACGTGGTTGAAGACGGTGCACAGCGCACAGGTCACCACCACGACGGTTACCACGGCGGGGACCAGGCGACGGATGCGGCGGATCCAGAAGCTCTTGAGGTCGATGCGGCCGGTCTTAGCGACTTCGTTGAGTAGCAGGCGTGTGATCAGATAGCCCGAAAGCACAAAGAAGATCGTGACGCCGAGCAGACCGCCCTGCGCCCACGTGAGGTTGAGGTGATAGAGCACCACCGCGACGACGGCAAGCGTGCGCAGGCCGTCAAGGGCAGGGATGTAGCGGGACTTGGGGCGAGCAGGCGTCTGCTCCGCGGCGGGAGTGTTGGCGCGGCCCGCGTTGTTGGCAGAAGCGCGATGGGGGCTCGTGGTGCGTCGCGGCTCGTTGGCACGGCGTTCGCTCTTCACGCGTTCGTGCGGCGCCGGCTCGTTGCCCGTGCGGCGTGGACCGCGCGAGCCCGATTGCGAGAATTGTTCCATAAAACATCATCCAATGACGAGAATAATCAGCACGTATTCATTGTAGCTGCCTGCTCCTGTGAATGCTTGCTGCTGGCGCAACCTCAAGGGCGCGTTCACATCAAAGTGAACTAAAGTTATAGAGGTGCGAAGGCGCGCAATCGACGGTCGACGGTGGGTGCAAAGCCCGCAGATGAGGAGGTTTCCATGGCAGATCGCGGCATCGTTGCGGTGTTCGGCAGCATGAACATGGACCTTTCGGTGGCGTGCGAGCGCATACCGCGCGCGGGCGAGACGGTCGGTGGTAGCGGTTTTATCACCAACGCCGGCGGCAAGGGCGCCAATCAGGCCGTAGCTGCCGCGCGTATGGGCGCGTGCACGCACATGATCGGCGCGGTCGGTCGCGACGCGTTCGGCGCGTCGCTCGTGGTGGGGCTCCAAGACGCCGGCGTGGACTGTGACTTTGTGGTGCATCGCGATGACGTGGAGACGGGAACGGCGACCATCATTCGCTGCGAGGGCGACAACCGCATCATACTGTCACCGGGCGCCAACCATGCGCTCGCGGGCGAGGATGTTGCCCGCGCGCTGAGGCGTCTGGTAGCCGATAAGCTCGACGGAGACGCCAGCGATATTGCCCCGGCTGTCGGAAGCGTCTTTATCGCCCAGGGCGAATGTGACCTTGCAGCGACGGCCGAGGCGCTCGTTTGCGCTCACGAGCTGGGGTTCTATACGGTCTTTAATCCAGCTCCTGCCTGCGAGTTGCCTGCGGAGGCCTGGCCTGCGGTCGACCTGGTCTGTCCCAACGAGACTGAGTGCCAGGTGCTGACGGGCATCTTGCCCGCGGATGATGCGAGCTGCGTCGCGGCGCTCAATGCCCTGCTCGCCAAGGGTGCCGGAGCTGCGGTCATCACGTTGGGCGGCGCCGGGTCGGTTACGCTCGGCGATGACGGCGAGCCGCTGCGCATGCCGGCGCTCTCGAGCACGTTGGTCGATACGACGGCCGCGGGCGATACATTTATCGGTGCGCTTGCCGCGGCTCGTCTGGAGGGCCTGCCGCTCTTTGAGTGCATGGCGGCGGGTGCACGCGCCTCGGCGGTGACGGTGTCGCGCCTGGGCGCACAGCAGTCGATTCCCACGCGCGCCGAAGTTGATCGCGTGTTTGATTTAGACGATTTGGTACAAGACGGAGAAGCGGAGTAGAACAATGGCAATCAAGAAGCTGATCCTTGATCTGGATATGGGTGTTGACGATGCGATGGCGCTGGCCTATGCCATCGCGAGCCCCGAGGTGGAGCTCGTCGGCATCACCACGTGCTTTGGCAACGTGCGCGTCGACCAGTCGGCGCATAACTGCCTGGCGGTGCTCGACCTGTTGGGCCGTCCCGAGGTGCCGGTGTACCTGGGTGCCGACCGTCCTCTGCAGGCGACTGAGCCTTATACGCCGCCGGCGTCCACCGCGCTCATTCACGGTAAGAACGGCATCGGCGGCGCGAGCGTGCCCGCGTCGCCCTACGAGCCGGTGGGGGCGACATCGGCTGATGGCAACGCTGCGGTCGATTATCTGATCGATGCCGCGCGCACCTATGGTCCCGATCTGGTCTACGTAGCGACCGGCCCGCTCTCCAACCTGGCGCTTGCCCTGGAGCGCGATGCGGCGGCGGTGATGTCTATCGGCCGCGTGGTGGTAATGGGCGGTGCCCTGACCGTGCCCGGTAACGTGAGTGCGGGTGCCGAGGCCAACATGGCAAGCGATCCCGAGGCGGCCGATGCCGTGCTGCGCTCGGGCCGCAAGCTCACCATGGTGGGCCTGGACGTGACGCATCGCGTGGTGCTCACGCGCCGCGACATTGCCGGTTGGACGGGCTCGGGCACCATGGCGGGCTGCGCATTTGCGAGTATGGTCGAGCACTACATTGGCTCGTACGAGATGAACGCCCCTTACCTGGGCGGCTGCGCGCTGCACGATCCGCTTGCCGTTGCCGTGGCGATTGATCCCACGCTCGTGGGCGCACTTGGTTGCAACTTGCGCGTCGACCTGCTCGGCGAGTATCGCGGCCGCACTATCTGCGACGAGCATCGCCTGTCCGACCCCGACAAGAGCGCGCTTGTGGCACTCACCGTGGACGCCCCGCGCTTTCTGTCCGAGTTCAAGGCGCGCATGGCCCGCATCCTAGGCTAGGCTCGGGATCGAAGCACGCCCATCTGCTCGATGTGGCCGCTGGCGGGCCGACATCTACCGTTCGCCAGCCCGATGGTCCCCGGGGCGGGGAGAGCGCTATAATGCATTCTGCATCTTGGATTGTTACTCCTGTGTGGAGGCATGCCCAAGAGCAATACAACACGGATTGTTACGTAAGGCATGATAGCCAATAGCACTGCTATTGGCTATCATGCCTTTTTCTGTGAGTGTTCTTGAAAGGAGGTTCACCATGCTTGCAATTAAAAAGCTTAACAACAACGCGGTTCTTTGCCGTGACGGACAGGGGCGAGATGTCATCGCCATGGGCAGGGGCGTCGGTTTCGGCGGAGATTTTCCTCGAGAGCTCCCTCTTTCTAAAATCGAGCATACGTTTTACGACATTGATCCTAAAGGACAAGATGTCATGAGGGATCTTCCCTCGGATATCGTGATGTTTGCGGCGAAAGTTATGGACATCGTTGCCAACGAACTGCCCTACGACCTCTCGACCAATGCGACGCTGTTCATGGCTGATCACCTGTCGTTTGCCGTTGCGCGAGCCCAAAAGGGGGTCCGCATCGCGATGCCTCTTGCCTATGAAGTGCGGGAGACGTATCCGAAGGAATACAAGGCTGCCCAGTTTATCGTCATGCGACTCGAGAAGGAGCTCGGAGAGCGGCTTCCCAAGGATGAGATTGCCAGTATTGCGATGAATCTCGTCAATGCGCGGGTTGTTCAGGCCATCGAGACCGCGAGCAAACCCACCAAGCAGTTTGACGATATGCTAGAAGATGTCACTGAGATCGTCGAGAGTGATTTTCGCATCATCGTTGACCGCGATTCCTACGATTTCACTCGCTATGCCACGCATCTGCGGTACCTGTTCAAGCGCATTCAAGCCGGCGAGTCGCTGAACAGCGCCAACATGCAGGTGTACAAGAACTTTCGTGAGGAGTTTCCGCAGTTGGCAGAGTGCGTGAAGCATATCGGTTCCTATTGTCGTGAAACGTGGGACGCCACGCTCTCCGAGGAGGAGGAACTCTATCTGATGATCCATCTCAACCGGATCATCTCCAAAAAAGGATTGTAACCCGTAGCCATTCGGGGCATGACCTTTGCCGATTCGAACAGTAAGCCAAGATTGTGCAAAGGAGCCAATGATGGCAAATTACAAAAAGGTGGCAGAGCAGATTCTCTCCACTGTGGGCGGGGCGGAAAACGTGGCTTCGGTTACGCATTGCATGACGCGCCTGCGCTTCAACCTCAAGGATGAAAGCCTCTCGAATGATGAGAAGCTTGAGGACATCTCGTCTATCATCAGCGTCGTGCACGCCGGAGGGCAGGTGCAGCTGGTGGTCGGGCCCACGGTCGACAAGGTCTACGACGAGGTTTGTAAGCAGGGCGGATTCGAGGTCACGGTATCGATTGACGAGGAACTCGATGGCCCTCAGCTTAGCTGGAAGGAGCGCTTGGCGCCCAAGCACCTCTTCAATCAGCTGCTCGATGCCGTGAGCGGCGCTATCACCCCGATCCTTCCGATCTTTTGTGTCGCCGGTATCTTCAAGATGCTCGTTATTCTGTTTGGGCCCGAAGGCGCCGGTTTTATGTCCGAAACGAGCGACCTGTATCGGATCCTTTCCCTGGTGGGCGATGCGGCGTATTACTACTTCCCGGTGTTTGCCGCCTATAGCTCGGCTAAGAAGTTCAAAACGAGTCCTGTGCTGGCACTGCTCATCGCTGTTGTGATGATTTATCCCGACATGCTCGCTATTGTTGAGGACGGAAAGCCTTTCAGCGTCTTCGGCATCCCCATGCAGCTCGTCAACTACACCCAGGCTGTTCTTCCGGTCATCTTGATCACCTGGGCCCAGTCCTATGTTGAGCGCTTCTTTAAGAAGATCTCGCCTGATATGTTGCGCATTCTGATCGTACCCGTGGGTACGGTGCTCGTGATGTTGCCGGTCGCGCTGTGCCTCTGCGGCCCTGCCGTCCAATTTGTCATGGGCCTTGTGGCCGATTTCATCATTTGGCTCGCCTCTGTTGCCGGTCCCGCTGCGACCGCGGTTATCGGCGCATTCTGGAATCTGATCATCGCCACCGGCATGCACGTGCCGATCTATACCGCCATATTGCCCGCCGCGCTCCAGAACGGTTACGACGCCATTTTATACCCCGGCACCGCGGTTGTAGCCTACACCACGCTTGCCATCGCGCTCGCCTATGGCCTGCGCGCTAAGGGCAAGGAGAGTCGAGCCACGGGCTGGAACTTGTTCATCACCTATGCCTTCGGTCGCGTGAGTGAGCCCATCATCTACGGCATCCTGTTTCGCGACAAGAAGGCTCTTGCCTGGAACATGATTGGTGGTGCTGTCGGTGGTCTGCTGGTAAGCCTTCTTCATGCCAACGTCTATATCTTCACTGGCGTTGGTTTCCCATGGATGGACGTGCTCATGTTTGCTCAGGATATCATCCCTGGCACCATCGGGTGTCTTGCTGGCGGTGCCGTGACGTTTGCGTTGGCGATGATTTTTGGATTTGAAGGACAGGAGAAGATGCCGTTGAAGTCCAAGAGCGGCGATTCTGAGGCCGTTGAATCCGTCGAGGCATAAGAGGCTACTACACAAATATGCTCCCCAGCCGTTGCGCGGTCCGACCCCTTGGCCGCGCAACGGTACTGTGCTGTTGCGCGGCACTTGCCGAGTCCGTTGCGTTCGACAGTGTGGGCCGGGAATTTGATAGAAAGGACGACACCATAATGTTTAGAGAAGATTTTTTATGGGGCGGGGCTCTGGCTGCAAACCAGTGCGAGGGAGGATGGAACGAAGGCGGTCGCGGTTTAGCCAATTCCGACATGCTGCCGTTTGGCGATCAACGCATGGACGTCATGCGGGGAGACCTTGATCCGCGTGCGTTGGCACCCGACAGCTTCTATCCCGCTCGCAAGGGCATTGATTTTTACCATAGGTACAAGCAGGATATTGAACTGTTTGCCCAGATGGGTTTTAAATGCCTGCGCTTATCAATCGCCTGGAGCCGCATTTTTCCCAAAGGAGACGAAGCCGAGCCCAATGAAGAAGGCCTTGCCTTTTACGAGGATGTTTTTAGGACGTGTCGCGCGCATGACATTGAGCCTTTGGTGACGCTCAACCACTATGATGTCCCCATGCATCTCGTCGATGCGTATGGCGGATGGCGCGATCGCAGGTTGGTCGACCTGTTCGAGCGATATTCGCGTACCGTGTTCGAGCGCTATCGGGGATTGGTCAATTATTGGCTGACCTTTAACGAGATCAACATCATGACGCAGGCGTGCTTTATGGCGGCGGGGATCATCTTCGAGCAAGGGGAGAATCGCTATGCAACGGTTCACACGGCCGTGCACCATGTATTGGTTGCGAGCGCCCGTGCGGTCGGGGCGTGTCATGAACTGTGCCCTGGGGCGAAGATCGGTTGCATGCTCAACGCAGGTGTCTTCTATCCGGCTACATGTGATCCGGACGATGTGCTGGCTGCGCAGGCTGAGAATCGCAGCCATTACATGTTTACCGACGTCCAGGTGCGCGGTGCGTACCCGAGCTATGTTCTCAAGGAATACGCCCGCCATGGTTTTGAGGTGCCCTATCGGGATGATGACCGCGAAGTACTGGCTGCAAACCTGGTCGATTTCGTCTCGTTTTCGTATTACTCGACGCGCGTCGCAAAAGCGCATGCGGAAGGTCAGTTCGATTCGAACCTTCTTCGCTCGGCGCCTAATCCGTATCTAAAACAGGAGCCTTGGGGGAGGTTTATCGACCCCAAAGGGCTGCGCGTCACCATGAATGAAATCTGGGATCGCTATCAAAAGCCGCTGTTCATCGTCGAAAACGGTTTGGGTGCTCCTGATGTGCCGGAAGATTCGGGTGAAATAGAAGACGACTATCGAGTTGAATACCTGCGGGCCCACATCGAGGCGATGAGGGAGACCGTCGAGCTCGACGGGGTGGAACTCATGGGATATACCTGTTGGGGCCCGATCGATTTGGTTTCGGTCGCCACAGGACAGATGCGTAAGCGCTACGGGTTTATCTATGTCGATCGAGACGATAGCGGTGCGGGCTCGTTTGAGAGACGTAAAAAGAAAAGCTTCGAATGGTACCGACGCGTAATAGCAAGCAATGGCGAAGACCTTGCGTAATAACGTTAAGATGGACAAATGTGCCCGTTGGGGGAATAGTCGGGCCACTTTACTTGACAACAGGCTAAACTAGCTAATAAACATTTACTACTCTGTTTAGATTGAATTTGCGGTCGTTTATTTGCCGAGCCATCGAGTTGCGATGCTCCGCCACGGCCGTTGCTAGGGGGAACAATGGCCAAAGCAAGTGTTCGCGAGATCAGCCGCATCACCGGTTTTTCGCCTGCGACCGTGTCCAACGCGCTCAACCGCAAGCGCAGCGTGAGTGAGGAGACCGCCAAGGTCATCCTGGAGTGCGCGCAATCGCTTGGCTACCAGCAGTCGACGCAGCTCGAGAGCATTCAGTTTGTGCTCGCGCGCAAGACGGGCGCCATTTTGGACGAGAGCACCTTTCATCCCGCGGTTATTGAGGGCGTGGAGCGCCAGGCGCGTCGTCACGGTATGAGCACGAGCTTTGTCTCGCTCGACTTTAGCGACTTGGACGCCGTGCGTCCGCAGGTCGAGGGCCTGATCGCCGATCCATCCGCCGCTATCGTGCTGATGGGTACCGAGCTGGGTGAGGAAGACTATGCCTTGTTCGCCAACGCTGCCGCCCACTTGATCGTGCTCGATGGCTGGAGCGATCGTCAGTACTTCGATGCCGTAGTCATTGCCAACACCGACTCGGTGCTGCGCGCCGTGGACTACCTTATCGAGAAGGGTCACAAGCAAATCGGCTATCTGGCAGGCGACCTTCGCATCCGCAACTTTAAGGATCGCGAGCGCGGCTATCGCCAAGCGCTTGAGGATGCGGACCTTGAGGCCAACCCGACATGGCGCGTCACACTGGGCACCACGCTCGAAGGTGCTTATCGCGACATGGGCGCATGGCTCGACAGCGTCTCGCGCGACGACCTGCCGACGGCTTTCTTTGCCGAAAACGACGTGCTCGCCGTAGGCGCCATGCGCGCGCTGAACGAGCACGGCATACGTGTCCCCGAGGATGTCTCAATCATCGGCTTTGACGATCTGTCTTTGGGCGCCTTCTCCAATCCGCCGCTCACCACGGTGCACGTTCCCAAGCACGAGGTGGGCGAGATCGCGGTGCGCCGCCTGGTGGGCAACATCCGCAATCCCAAGAGCTATACCTGCAAGACGGCCGTGTCGACCTATTTTGTCGAGCGCCAAAGCGTGCGCGAAATCTAGGCAAAGGCAACGCTAGGCCGTAGGGAGGCAAAGCTCGCTAAGGCAGCCATACATAACGCTACTAAGAGAGGGTCCTTCGGGGCCCTCTTTTTGATGCCCTTGTATGTTCAGTTTGTTTACATACCGTTTAGGCTGATTTCTCTACCGTCTACGGGTATTTCGCGTTAAACTTCTAAACAGTAGAGTAAAACATTTAGTAAACAGAACAAAACGAAACATGCGTCTGTTTACTGAACATGTGATTAGGGGAGGACGTACATGGACAAGATCAAGCTCGGCTTTGTGCCCACGCGCCGCAGTATCTTTAGCGCGCCGGACGCAATCAAGTATCGCGGCCTGACGGCTGATCGCCTGCGCGAGATCGGCGTCGACATCGTGGATATCGACGACATCAATGACGAGGGCCTGCTGTTCGACGATAGCCATATCGAGCCCATCGTCAAGAAATTCCGCGCCGAGGGCGTCGATGGCATTATGCTGTGCCACGCCAACTTTGGCACCGAGTACGTTTGCGCTCGCCTTGCCCGCGAGCTCGGTCTACCCGTACTGCTGTGGGGTCCGCGCGACGAGCGCCCCGAGCCCGACGGCACACGCCTGCGCGATAGCCAGTGCGGCCTGTTCGCCACCGGCAAGGTCCTGCGCCGCTTCCAGGTTCCCTTCACCTACATGACCAACTGCCGCCTGACCGACCCCGAGTTCGAGCGCGGCGTTTGGGACTTTTTGGCCGTTTGCAACGTGGTCAAGACCTTCAAGCACACCCGCATCCTGCAGATGGCCACCCGTCCATTCGACTTCTGGTCGACCATGTGCAACGAGGGCGAGCTGCTCGAGAAGTTCAACATCCAGCTTTCGCCTATCCCCATGACCGAACTTGTCCAGGCTGTGCGCGACGCCCAGGCCGACGAGCAGGCCATGGCCGCCATGCTTGCCCACATCAACGACAGCTTTGAGATCTGCATCCCCGAGGACAAGGTCCCCGCGGTCGCCGGTCTTGCCATCGCCATGAAGCGCTTGGTCGAGAAGTATGGCTGCAACGCCGGTGCCATTCAGTGCTGGAACGCTCTGCAGGACGAGCTGGGCATTATGCCCTGCGCCGCCAACGCCATCCTCAACGAGATGGGCATTCCTATCGTATGCGAGACCGATATCCACGGCGCCATCACCGCGCTGATGGTCGAGGCCGCCGACCTGGGCCGTCACCGCGGCATGTTCGCCGACTGGACCGTGCGCCATCCCGATAACGAGAACGGCGAGCTGCTGCAGCATTGCGGCCCCTGGCCCTGCAGCTGCGCGGCCGTCAAGCCCAAGCTCACCTACCCGCTGGCTTTCGATCACCCCGGCGCGCTGACGGCCGAGGCCAAGCACGGCGACCTCACCCTTGCCCGCTTTGACGGTGACAACGGCGAGTACTCGCTGCTACTGGGCAACGCCCGCGGCATCGACGGCCCGGCCGGCATGGGCACCTACCTGTGGGTCGAGGTCGACAACCTCAAGCGCCTCGAGGCCAAGATCGTCGAGGGTCCCTACATCCACCACTGCGTCGCCATTCACGCCAACGTGGTGCCGGTGCTCTATGAGGCGTGCAAGTACATCGGCATTGCCCCCGACTTATACGACCCGATTGAAGAAGACGTCAAAGCCTACCTGCGAGGAGAGTAGAAATGGCAAATATCGAAGAGCTTGAGTCCCTGCGCTGGGACCTTCGCCGCGATTGCGTCGATATCATCATGGCTGGCGCCGGCGGCCACATCGGCGGCGACATGTCGGTGATCGACGCCCTCATGACCCTCTACGCCAACCACCTCAACATTTCGCCCGAGACCGTCGACGATCCCAACCGCGACCGCTTCGTGCTCTCCAAGGGCCATGCTATGGAGGCCTACTACGCGGTGCTCTGCCACGAGGGCTATCTTGACCTCGACGACGTCAAGGCCCGCTTCTCCAAGTTCGGCAGCCCCTACATCGGTCACCCCAACAACAAGCTCAAGGGCATCGAAATGAACTCGGGCTCGCTGGGCCACGGCCTGCCCGTGGCCGTGGGCATGGCGCTCGCCGGCAAGATGGACGGCCGCGATTACCGCGTCTACACCATCATGGGCGACGGCGAGCTTGCCGAGGGCTCGGTCTGGGAGGGCGCCATGAGCGGCGGCAACTACCAGCTCGATAACCTGTGCGCGCTCGTGGACCGCAACCGCCTGCAGATCAGCGGCAGCACCGAGGACGTTATGAAGCAGGACTCGCAGGAGGAGCGCTGGGCCGCCTTCGGCTGGAACGTGCTCTCCATTCCGGGCAACGACGTCCGGGCCATCGACGCCGCGCTGACGCTTGCGGCCGAGACCTGCGGCAAGCCCACGGTCATCATCCTCAACACGGTGAAGGGCTATGGCTCGCCCGTTATGGAGGACAAGGCCGCTTGGCATCATCATCTGCCCAACGATGAGGAATATGCCCAGATCATCGCCGATTTCGCTGCCCATAAGGAGGCCATCAATGGCTAACAAGATCGCCAATCGCAAGGTTATCTGCGACACGCTGCTCGAGGCCGCGAAGACCGATAAGGACATCGTCGTCCTGTGCTCCGACTCCCGCGGTTCCGCATCGCTCACGCCGTTCTTCGATCAGTATCCCCAGCAGTCCGTCGAGGTCGGCATCGCCGAGCAGGACCTGGTGAGCATCGCCGCCGGCATGGCTTCGTGCGGCAAGAAGGCCTGGGCCGCCTCGCCGGCGTCCTTTGTGACCACGCGCTCGTATGAGCAGTGCAAGGTCGACGTCTCGTACTCCAACACCAACGTCAAGCTCATCGGCATCTCGGGCGGCGTGTCCTACGGCGCCTTGGGCATGAGCCATCACTCCGCGCAGGATATCGCCGCCATGAGCGCGATTCCCAACATGCGCGTGTATCTGCCGAGCGACCGCTTCCAGACCGCCGAGCTCGTGCGCGCCCTGGTCGCCGACAACAAGCCGGCCTACATCCGCGTGGGCCGCAACCCGGTCGAGGACGTGTACACCGAGGACGAGTGCCCGTTCCAGATGGATCGCGCCACCTGGGTACGCCGCGGCACCGATGTAACGCTCGTCGCTACCGGCGAGATGGTCCGCCATGCCGTGGACGCTGCCGACCTGCTGGCCGAGCAGGGCATCTCGGCAACGGTACTCGACATGTATTGCGTCAAGCCGCTCGACGCCGAGGCCGTGATTGAGGCCGCCGGTGCCACGCGCGCCGTCGTGACTGTCGAGGAGCACAGTCCCTTCGGCGGCTTGGGCTCTATGGTCGCGCAGGTGGTGGGCGAGCATTGCCCGCGTCCGGTCAAGTGCCTCTCCCTGCCCGACGCGCCGGTCATCACCGGCACGAGCCCTGAGGTCTTTGCACACTACGGCCTGACGGGTGCCGGAATCGCGCAGACCGTCGCCGAATTCCTGCCCACAGAGTAACTGGAATGTGACAAAGGGACCGTCCCTTTGTCACATTCGTTTTGAAAGGGGTGGCCATGGGCCGCTACATCATCGGAATCGATCAGTCCACGCAGGGCACCAAGGCGCTGCTGGTAGACGAGGGCGGCCATCTGATTCATCGTGCCGACCGCTCGCATCGCCAGATTGTCAACGAAGCCGGCTGGGTGAGCCATGATCCGGCCGAGATTGCCACCAATGTGCTGGCCGTGGCGCGTGCCGTGGTGGAGGAGACCGGGGTCGATCCGGCCGACATCGCCGGCATCGGCATCTCCAACCAGCGCGAGACCACCGTTGCATGGAACCGCACGACGGGCGAGCCGCTGTGCGACGCCGTGGTGTGGCAGTGCGCCCGCGCCCGCGAGCTGTGCGACGAGCTGACCGCGCGCGAGGGTGTGGCCGATCTGGTGCGCGACACGACGGGTCTGGTGCTCTCGCCCTACTATCCGGCGGGCAAGATGGCTTGGATCCTCGCGAACGTTCCCGCTGCTGCCGAGGCCGCGGCGGCAGGCGAGCTGTGCCTGGGCACCATCGATGCCTGGGTGGTCTGGACGCTCACGGGCGGCGCGGAGTTCCGCTGCGACTGGTCCAACGCCAGCCGTACGCAGCTCTTTGACCTGCGCCGAGGCTGCTGGAGCGAGCCGGTGTGCGAGGCCTTTGGCGTCGACGTGGCCTGCCTTCCACAGGTGACCGATTCCGATGGCCTGTTCGGCACGACGGATCTGGGCGGCTTTTTGCCGGCGCCCGTGCCCATTCACGGCGTGCTCGGCGACAGCCATGCCGCCTTGTTCGCGCAGGGCTGCCATAGCCGCGGCATGGCCAAGGCGACCTATGGCACCGGCAGCTCGGTCATGATGAACGTCGGCGACGAGTTCGTTGCCAGCTCGCACGGGCTTTCGAGCTCGCTCGCATGGCGCATGGACGGCGTGACCGAGTACGTGCTCGAGGGCAACGTGAGCTACGCCGGCGCCGTCAAGACGTGGCTGCGCGACGATCTGGAGCTCATCAATAACCCCGAGGAGGTTACCGACCTGTGCTACGCCGCCAATCCGGCGAGTCGCGTCTACTTTGTGCCGGCGTTTACCGGTTTGGGCGCGCCGCACTGGGCGAGTGACGCCGAGGGCTGCGTCTTTGGCATGACGCGTACCACAGGTCGCGCGGAGTTCGTGAAGGCCGCCGACGAGTCGATCGCCTATCAGATTTTTGACGTGATCGATGCGATGGTCGAGGATTCAGGCGCGGCGCTGGCCGAGCTTCGCGTTGACGGCGGTCCCACGCGCGACGCGTACCTGATGCAGTTTGAGAGCGACTTGGTTGGCTCGTCCATCCGCATCGCGAGCAATGACGAGATGAGCGGCCTGGGTGCGGCCTGGGCCTGCGGCATTGCGCTGGGCATGTACACGCGCGATGTCGTCGACGTCTACGGCGCCCGCGGCATCGTGGAGCCGTCGATGCCCGCCGACGAGCGCGCCAAAAAGATCGCCGGCTGGCGCCACGCCGTGAAATCAACGATTGCCTACACAGCCTAGAATGGTTTTTCTGGGACGGGGATTAAAAAATCATTGGTCCTCGTCCCAGGTAGTCAATTTGGGACGGGGCTTTTTTGACTGGTATGATTGGTGCGACCATTCGAACCAGCTAAAAGAGCCCCGTCCCAAATTGACTACCGAGAGGATCTGCTATGGAGCGCATCGCGAGCTTTTCCGTTGACCATCTGCTGCTTGAGCCCGGCGTGTATGTGAGCCGCATCGACCGCGATCCGGCGACCGGCGCCGCCGTCACCACCTTTGACCTGCGCCTGACCACGCCCAACAAGGAGCCGGTCATGAACACGGCCGAGTGCCACACCATCGAGCACCTGGGCGCGACGTTCCTTCGCAATCATGACAAGTGGTCGAGCCGTATTGTCTACTTTGGCCCCATGGGCTGCCGCACGGGCTTTTACCTCGTCGTGTTTGGCGAGGTGACGAGCGAGGAGATTCTGCCGCTCGTGCGTGAGCTGTTCGAGTTTGTCGCCGGCTTTGAGGGCGATGTCCCCGGTGCCGCTCCCGAGGAGTGCGGCAACTACCTGGACCAGAACCTCCCCATGGCAAACTGGCTCGCGCGCCGCTACCTCGACCGTGACCTGGCCGATATCGACGAGAAGCACCTGCACTATCAGCAGGCGTAAGGGCTTTATCGCCCAAAACGCGCGCATTGGGCGCCTCCGCTTATGCGGGGGCGCCTTTTTGTTGAGTGGTCGGGACGAGCGTTCAAAATCGCTCGTGTTTGTTCTAGAATGTTCATACTGTCACATAAACGAACAGGAGCGAACATGCATATCTATTCTGTCAACGATCCCGAGTTCAAATCCTATGGCAACGTTTGGGATGACGTTCCGTCCGAGCTCACGTCGCCCGTGCTCGAGGCGCTCTCTGCCACGCCCATCCCCGAGGGCAGCAAGTACGTGGCAAGCGCGCCGGAGCTCGAGGGCGTCATGGATGCCGACAAGCTTGGCTTTCTCATGTTTGGCGGCCGTCCCTTCCAGCTGGGTTGGTGCAACGGCCACAATACACGACTCAACTGTCTGGAGTATCACCGCGCGAGTGAGTTCAACCTGGGCGCGCGCGACTTTATCCTGCTCGTGGCGCATCGCTGGGAGATTGAGGACGGCAAACTCGACACCGCGTGCGTCAAGGCGTTCCGCGTGCCGGCGGGCAAGGTTGTCGAGGTCTTCAACACCACGCTCCACTACACGCCGTGCATGGTCGACGACGGTGGCTTCCAGGTGATGGTGGCGCTGCCGGCGGGTACTAACGGCCCGCGCTCCGAGGCGGCGGCCGACATGCCCGCGGCCGGCGACAGCTACTGCTACTGGAAGGCCGACAAGTGGGTCCTCTGCCACGCCGACAGCCCCAAAGCTGCCGAGGGCGGCTACGTAGGCCTCATCGGCAAAAACCTCGACATCGCCTGCGACTAGAATCTTCTGTCTCAATCTGTAACATCTAGCGGGCTAAATTGTCTCTACCTGTTACAGATCGAGACAAACCGCCCCCCAATCCACCACAAAGGTGCCTGTCCCCATTGTAGTGGCTGCCTAGAGCTGGCTGCGCAAATAGTCAGCCATATATGGTACGGCGAAGCGCACGTAACCGCGGCGCGCCTGTTCGATAACGCCGGCGTCGATGAGGCGCCGGCGATATTTTTGCGCATAGTCGGGTGTGACTGACATGCGTTTCGCTACATCGGAAATGCGCGAAACGGCGTCTTCGTCATCAGTCATTGCGGAGAGAAACGCGACGTCTTGGTCCGATAGCGCGGCGAGTGTCGTTTCGCACACATCGTTTTCGAAATCGGCCTTTGACGCTTCGATTGCTCCGTCGACATGCTCTGGCGTTACGTGTTCTCCTGCCTGGCAGCGATTGGCGATGTTGTAGCCGATGAGCTGCAGCATATAGGGTGAACCTTGGGTTGCACGAGCGGCACAGAGGCGAAGATCGCCTGGAATATCAAGGTCGAGCTCTTCGAAAGCTCGCTGATAATATGCATCGACATCTCCGACTGAAAGCGGTTCGAGCGTGACTTTGCGTGCGCGGTTGAGAAATGTCAGTACGCGGTCGTTGAGTGTCGCGGAGACTGCTCCCGGGAGGCCCGCCATGACGAGCGCGACGTTGAGCCGTTCGCCGACCAGCTCTTGATAGGCGGTGACGAGCTGTCTGATCTCGGGTGAATTTGCTTGGAGCTCGTCGATGAGGATGAGGATGCCATGTCCCTGCTCGGTCAGTTTGCGCGCGAGCTGTGTGAGTTTGAACTGAAAGCTCTTGGTCTCCTGCACGTCTCGTGTGAACTCGAGGCCTGCCGAGAACCCAAAAACACTTAGGCTGCCGCTCGTGAGTTTAGGAAGATGGCGTTTATTGACGTAAGGCTCGCCTGCTTCCTGGATTTTCTCAACAATGCGCTCGAGCATATCCTCGGAGGCTACGGTGGGTGTGGCAACAACGAAGCCGAGCTTGCGGGCGCGATCGGCAAGTTCCCACAGGAGAACCGTTTTGCCGCTGCCTCGCTGGCCGAGCATGAGCATGGCTCGGTCTCGATTGCCCGGCTCCTGCTCAAGGCCGGAGATGAATGTCGAAATCACGCTCCCGCGCCCCACCAGATAGGACGGGCGATTTCCGAATGAGGGGGAGAAGATGGTTTCAGTCATGAGTCTCCTTTCCTTTTTTTCCTATTTTTTCCTTTTTTTCCTATTCAGTCAAATGAGTTGCTGGGCGAAGGCGGCTACGTGGGCCTCATCGGAAAGAACCTCGACATCACCGTGGACTAGAATCTTCTGTCTCAATCTGTAACACCTAGCGGGCTAGATCCTCTCTGCCTGTTACAGATTTAGACAAACTGCAGGGGACAGGCCGAACAATCTCGATCTGTAACACCAGGCCCGGTTTTGGCGGCCTAACTGTTGCAGATCGAGACAAACGGGCCCCAGCCATCACAAAGGTGACTGTCCCCTTTGCGGTGGCTGGGGCAGGTGGGTATCAAAAAGTGTCAGACGGGGTGGTTGCCGGGCGCCTGCACGCGAAAAGAAGTATCGGCCTGCGCCGTTGCCGTTGAGCGACGCGTTGTTTGCAGGGATACTGAGCTTATGACAACAGCGTGCGAAAGGATTGATGCATGGCTTTCCGCAATGACTTCCTGTGGGGCGGCGCGACAGCTGCCAACCAGTGCGAGGGCGCCTATAACGTGGACGGCCGCGGCCTTGCCAACGTGGACGTGGCTCCGCACGGCCCCGAGCGCTATGCGGTGGTCTCCGGCCAGCGTAAAATGCTCGACTTCGAGGACGGCTATTACTATCCCGCGCAGACCAGCATCGATTTCTATCACCATTACAAGGAGGACATCGCCCTCTTTGCCGAGATGGGCTTTAAGACCTTCCGCATGAGCCTGGCGTGGACCCGCATCTTCCCCAACGGCGACGAGACCGAGCCCAACGAGGCTGGCCTGGCCTTCTACGAGGACGTGTTCCGCGAGTGTCAGGCGCACGGCATCGAGCCACTCGTGACCATCACGCACTTCGACTGCCCGATTCACCTCATCAAGGAGTACGGCGGCTGGCGCAACCGCAAGCTCATCGACTTCTACAAGAACCTCGCGACCACGATCTTCACCCGCTACAAGGGCCTGGTGAAGTACTGGCTTACCTTCAACGAGATCAATATGATTCTGCACCTGCCGTTTATGGGTGCCGGTCTGGTCTTTGAGGAAGGCGAGAACAAGGAGGCCGTCGAGTACCTGGCCGCCCACAACGAGCTCGTCGCCAGCGCTTGGGCAACCAAGATTGCTCACGAGATCGACCCCGAGATCAAGATCGGCTGCATGCTCGCCGCAGGTAGCTACTACCCCTACAGCTGCCGTCCGGGCGATGTACGCCAGGCGCAGCTCGATAACCAGGACAACTACTTCTTCGTCGACGTCCAGAGCCGCGGCTACTACCCGGCCTATGCCGTCAAGAAGCTCGAGCGTCTAGGCATCGATGTGGGCATGACGGACGAGGACTGCGAGATCCTGGCCACTAACACCGTCGACTTCATCAGCTTTAGCTATTACGGCACCCGTTGCTCCGCCGGTGCCAATAACCCCGATGTCGAGCGCACCCAGGGTAACGCCTTCGCCGGCGCCAAGAACCCCTACCTGCAGGAGAGCCAGTGGGGCTGGGCCATCGATCCACTGGGCTTCCGCATTACGCTCAACGACCTGTACGACCGTTATCAGAAGCCGCTGTTTGTGGTTGAGAACGGCCTGGGCGCCAAGGATGTTGTCGAGGAGGATGGTTCCATCAACGACGACTACCGTATCGACTACCTGCGCCAGCATATCGCCGCGATGCGCGATGCGGTGACCGAGGACGGCGTTGACCTGCTGGGCTACACCACCTGGGGCCCGATCGACCTGGTATCCGCCGGTACGGGCGAGATGTCCAAGCGCTACGGCTTTATCTATGTGGATCGCGACGACGCCGGCAACGGTACCCTCAAGCGTTCCAAAAAGAAGAGCTTCGACTGGTACAAGAAAGTTATTGCTTCTAATGGTGAGGACCTTTCCTAAGGAAGCTGAGACACTCAACTTCAGAGTCTCCTAACCAAGGCGCCCGGCGAGTAGTTAATGCTCGCCGGGCGCCTTGCCGTCTGCGGATTTTGGGACATGTGGCCCGCTTTTTGAGCCTGCCTGTCGGTACACTAAAAGCACTATGGGTACCCGCGAGCGACATATCGGCCACGCGGCCGCCCGATCCGCACCCGTGGCGGATCCCAGGGGCGGCAGGCTCTTCGCTATGCCGCGATTCCTTGTTGGTATAACACATCAGGCGTACCGTCACCGCGTCTTCGCTATCGCCGGCGCCATCACCGCACTGTTCCTCATGCTTTTGGCAGTCTTGCCGGCGCTGTTCGCCTTCGACCCCAAACTTTCTAACGCCGTGCCCGCCTATAGCGAGGTGTCCGAAGAGGTCGTGGATGCGCTCGTCCATTCGAGCTCTCTGCCGTTGCTTGTTGCCGCAATTGCATTTTCGATCTGGGGCGTATCGGTCTATCTGCGCTGTTTGGACTATGTGCTGCGCCGCCGCCTTGTTGCCGTCGCCACCATCTGCGCCCTGTGGATGATCGAAGTCATTCTCAAGTACAAGTCGTTCACGCCGTTCTATGCCACCGTGCTGTGGTACCTGTACTACGTGCCCATGACGCTCATTCCGCTGCTCTACCAGTTGTGTGGTTTGCGCCTTGCGGGCCTGGAGCAACACCGCCTGGGTCGCCGCTACTGTGCTGCGCTGTGGATTGTGGCTATCCTGCTTATCGGATTTGTTCTCACCAACGATTTTCACCAGCAGGTCTTCCACTTTGACCGTACAAGCGACACCTGGAGCAACGATTACACGTACGGCTGGGGTTATTTCGCCGTCCTCGTGTGGACGGCCTTTAACTTTGTGGCCTTTTTTATCCTGGTGGGCCGGTCCTCGTCCTTTCGCATCCAACGTTTCTCGGGCACGGCGGCGCTCGTGCTGCTGGGCGGCGCGTTCTTTGCCATCTCATATGCGTTGCGCGTGCCCTGGGCATGGAGGCTCAACTTTTCGCTCGTCTATTGCGTCCTGTGCGTGGTGGCGATGGAAATCTGTCTCGATTGCGGTGTCATTCCGTCATATCACGACATCGCCGGCATCTTCGACACCTTGCCGCTTGACCTCAAAGTTCTAACGCGCGACCTGCAGGAGGTCTATGCCACGCCGGTGTCAAAGCCAATGCCGGCGGGCGTGTGCGAAGAGCTGCGAGCCCAGGAACACGGGCATGCCCATGCCTTTGCCGTGAAGTCCAATCCCGATGTGATGTACCGTGCCTTTCCACTGCTGGGCGGATCGGCCCTGCTTGCCCAAGACGTGTCGGATCTCAACGAGCTTAACCGTGAACTGGCACATCGTCGTATGGAGCTGCAGCGTCAAAATGAGCTGCTCGCCGCCGACTACGACCTTAAGACGCACCTGGCAGACCAAGAGGCCGAGACCTTGCTGTGGTCCAAGACGTGGACCAGGCGCTTGCCCGCGCGCTCGAAGGGATGTACGACCTGCTGAGCTCGCTGCCGCCGTTGACCGATGAATCGTCTTCGCACGAGCGTTACCGCATGCTGCAGCGCGCCAAGATGCTCGTCGCCTATTGCAAGCGCAAGGGGTCGCTCACGTTGGCACAGCACGGGGAGAGCGGTTTTGATCGCGACCGCATTCAGCTCATTGCCAACGAGCTCGCAAGCGACCTGCGCACCATCGATATCGATTGCGCCTCGATTATCGCCATACGGCGCCCGATGCACGCCAGTACGGTAAGCGCCCTGTACGACTGCGTGTATGACTTTGCGTTTTTTGCCTACACCACCGACCATCCGGCGCTTATGTATCACTTGGGCGACCATGACCGATGCAGTGTCGAGCTACGCGCCACGCTTTTTTCCAACGATGATGCAGATCTTTCGCAGACGCCCGCTGCGCAAGAGCTCGATAGCGCTCTGCAAGGGCGCAACGTGGCATACCGCCTTGAGGGCGAGCCCGGCCAGCTGCGCATGATCGTCTTGATGCCGAGGGCGGGTGAGTGACGATGCAGATTTCGCTCATCCTTCCCCAAATCGTTGCGCTCGATGTTGTCTTTGCCCTGGCTGCGTGTCTGCAGACTATCCACGTCCCGCTCATCGCATCGCGCCGCTCGTCCTATAACCGTAAGGTGATTTGTGCCTACGAGGCGAGCCTTGTGCTTCACCTAGTTATTTCGGCGCTCATCTTGTTCGCGTCGTCTGGCTCATATCTGGTGGCGCCGCTTGACGTTTGCGCCAGGGCAATGGGCGGAGTGCTGTGTCTCAATGCCGCAATCTTTGCCTATGGCGTGGTGCTTATGGTGCGCTATCGTCGCCCCGTCATGCTGGTCGAGCTGCTGCTTGTTGTTGCCGTTACACCGCCGGTGGTTTTTGCCATGGGCTCGGCGTGGACCGTTGTCCTTATCGCAGAGGGAGCGTTCTTCCTGTTCCGTTCCATCGCGGCGCTCTTGATGGACGTCCGTAACCGCCAGGAGGATATCACCGCGTTCTCGACGATCGAGACCATCAACGTGATTCCCGTGGGCATCCTGTATCTGGACCCGAGGGGCCGTCCGCTGCTCATGAACCGCTGCATGCGCAAAAACCTGGTGGA
>UQIG01000015.1 GCA_900541135.1 uncultured Collinsella sp. | reverse complement strand
GAGGGCAAGCAGCGCAAACAAGATCGGGAAGGAGCAAACTTTCTTATTCACGACGACCACTCCGATCAAGATCACGATGGCGGCGAGCATGCATCCACGTCGCGGCAAAACACAGCATCGAAGCACCAGCTAAATACGTCATAGTCAAACCAGCCCCACCCGCCTCAGGTAGCGTAGTCGAATACTTGTTGGTAAAGGTCGGTGGATCCTGAGAGCCATCGCCATAGGCAACTACGGCGTTGAGTTGGTCCGTGCCATTAGTTACCTCAACCGTGACTTTGCGCGGGGTCGTGTCATAGGTGATGTGATCTTTAACATGGTCGATGGCACCCTCGGGCTCGACCTCGGAGATGGTGTAGGTATAGATTCCCGCCTTGTTGTACTTGACGTCAAAGGAGACATTTCCCTTGTCATTATTGGTCACCGTCTGGAGCACTTTGCCCTCGGCGTCCTTAAGCGCGAACGAGAACTGACCTTCCCTGAAGGTTCCGCCTTTAAGCACTTTATTTGCTTTTATCGTCGCTTTGCCTTCAAGGGGCGCGTCATACACCCAAATCTCTGCATCTGACGTTATCTCCGTATCGGCATCAAGCAAAGATTTCGCCTTGTTCATGGCTTGCTCGTATTGCTCTTCGGGCGCATTGCCCTTGAGCAGAATCCATGTTGGTTGGGCGACGCGATATCCAGGAGGCGCCGTCGTCTCCTCGAGGCAGTAAAGCTTGCAGGAAGCCATGGCGTCCGAACTCGTTTCCGAACTCGTTCCAAAAGTCACACTTCCGTCAGGGCCGGTCGTTCCGTCAGAAAAAAACGTCTTTGCGCCCTCAACGCCGGCACTGCCCTGCGCCTTATCCATGTCAATCGCATAGAGTGTGAACGTAGCGTCAGCCAACGGCGCGGCAACGTCCTTTTCATCCACTTTGTGGACCACAATGCCGTGCCCCGTTCCGCCTCCCGATGCGCCGGCATCTATGTCATATTCACGCTCGTGTTTCACATACCCGCCTGCAACACCTTCAAGCTGCGCCTCGTTGGAAAGGGAAACTGTACCAGACTCACCGGACAGAACTTCATATTCGACTTTCAGGTATTTCTCATCGGGAAGCCTCAACGTCAATCGCTGCTGCTTTCCAGCGCCCTCGCCAATCGAGTCAAGAGTCGCTCTGTATTTTTCTTTTGTCAGCACACGCCAATCGCCGTTATCGCACTCAGATACGCTAAGCGACGAGGGGATAAACGTACACTTAGAATCCATCACATCGAACAGATCGAGGTAGTCGGTTCCGACCTTTAAGTCTAGTGCCGATTCATTAACGAAAATCGTGTATTGAATTCGCTTGCTATTACTTACCGACGAACCTGTCTTTGACAATACGTCGTTCTTGATCTGTACGGTATCAGAGTCCGCCTTAAATTCTTTACCATCTGAGCTTGCGCTCGCCGAGTTCGTGAGCTCGCCGAGATTCTTTGACGTATCGACTACCGACCTTTTAACAGCAGTCGAATACGTCAGCTTTGCGTACCCTGTATTATTGCCCAGCTTTTCCGTTGGAATTGAAAACGCAACCATCTGGCGATCGACAGCAGGCGTCAGCAAGACATCCGAAACCTCGGTTTTTTCTCTCTCATGTTCCCATTCGCGGCCGGGCACCGCCGTCCCGTAGGGATTTGAATACAAAGAATATTTAGCCGAGCCGGGAATATAACTCATTCCCTCAGGAAGCCCATCTTTGACAACGACATCCTTGCCATTGAGCCTGCCAGCGCCATAATACTCACCGGCAGGCGTCTTAGCTCGATTGGCATAGACAGTCCAGTCGACAATCCACGCACCTTTGTCGTTCGAGCCATCCACTGATTTCCAGTCAAACGTCTCATCCCACCGTGCTTGCGAGCCGTCTTCATTTATTTTTACACTCTTCTCAACCGAAGGCTCCGCTTCGCCCTCAACATAGTAAAAGACAAAATCAGAATAGCCGCTAAACCCGTCGACAGAGGCGAAGTTGGAGTACCAACCAGGAAGTGCATCGGTCACCGTTTTATACGTAATAACCACCTCGGGGGACTTATCAAGCGCTTCTTTGACTTTATCCGTAATGGTTATTTGGATATTGCAGTTGTGTTGGTTGCTGTTCTGCGACGGATTTTCACCACCCGCAAACGTCCAATCGGTACCTTGGTCCAGTTTGGTACCCCCAATGGTAATTACATGTGAAGGGCCATCGGAGGTATCCGGCCCCATAGTCTGCTTCCAAGCCGCCAGCATGGTATCTTTGATAAGAATGGATGTTGGGTTTTTCGCATTTACGTAATCACGGAGCTCTACGCGTAATTGCCAAGTTGCTTTTCCGGTCCGAGATGCCTCATCCGGATTAAGCAGCGTTTTGCTAATGGTTTTGCCCGTCCAAGGACGGATGTAGTATGCGGTGCTTTCACCAGAGGGCAGACCGGAGTCTTCTTTTTTCACACTTGCCGTGTTACTAACTTTTTCGTAGGAATTCTCATCTTTCAGCTTAGTTTGATAGACGATGCAGTAGGTCGCATACCGATCGCCCTCTTTTGGATTAAACGTATAGCTAAATGAATCCCCTGACTCGCTCAGCATTTCCTCATCGATCTTTTGTTTTTCATCGGCGGTCTCGCCCTTGTAGACCGTATAGCTGCCAATATAATCCTGCTTGCCATCGAGCTTGTCGGTAAAGGTGTAGCCAGACATATCGGCCTTGAGAGATCCCCTGTTGAGCACAACCTTCCAAGTGATGACAGACGATGTTCCGGAGCCAGCCTCTTTTTGAATCATGTCGTATTGAAACGGTTCCGACGCCCCTTTAATCGTAAGAGATTGTTGGTGATTTGCTTTTCCCCAGGTTGTTTGCACACTATTCCTACCTTGCGTAGGTGTGCCATTAGAAAGAGACAAGTTCTTGCTAACTGTCGTTTCGTAGGTAACGGTATGGTCGCCCTGAGAAAGGTTACCTAGCGGCAACGTTGCAGTTCGCTCTTCGATGCTCACGGACGAACCAAGAGGATTTCCATCGAGCTTGAAGCTGCTTTGCTCAAAGTCCAGGTAGCCACCGAGCGTATCGACCAGTTTTACATCCGTTGCGTGCGACGTAACACTCAGATTAATAGTCCAAGTTATCTTGGCATTTCCGGTACTGCTATCTTGGGAAAAGACACCTGATTTGTTTCCATCAACTGTGCCATCTTGAATCTTGATCGGCACAGCTTCGCCAACGCCTGGAAATTTCAGTTCGACTTTTTTGCCGTCATCTACATCTTTGTCTTTAAGCTCAAACTCAAAATAAACCCGCACATAAAGCGAAGAGGGATGACCGCTGAGATAGCTGGCATCGTAATTCAAAACGACCTTGTTATCCTTTATGTACCAAGTTCCCATCCTTTGTGCGTTCTCGGTATCGCCCGTCCATAAGACACCGCCCTCGTTGTTCTCCACAGCAATCGAATTGGGAAAGGTATAAATCGCCTCAAGCCTTTCAGGTGTAGGCCCACAATTCTCATGAAAATGAGCCTCCATAGAACCGTAGATAGTATCGGCTGTCGTAATCGAGGGTGAGCTCTCTTTACCGAGAGGCTGCTGACGTTCCTTATCGGCATACAGCTCAACCGTAACGTCCGCCGTATTCTCATCAATCACAATCGGGTCGGGCGTCGTCGCATCCTCGGCGCGCACAGGGGCTGCACCGTGAAAAACAGCGGCGGTGAGGCTAATCAAAATGAAGATCAGGGCCGCCATACCCAGCGACCGCGAGCGGTGTGCGTCCATAGTTGTCCCTTAATTCCTACAACACAGTGTGGAATACGGCGAATCGTCGGATCGAACACAAGCCCCAACATCAACGAGAACCCACCTAGCGCATTGCAAGAACCCATTGGGGAGCGTCTTCTAAGACGGTTCGTCTATGCCACATGCATAAAATATAATATAGATACCAATCATGTAAACCGCAGGTCAAGAGGTCTTTTAATTTAATACCAGTTGATATTTACCTGTTAACGGGTTTGCATTAAAGCAGTCATATTCTGTGGAATTATGTATATGTTTAAACAACTTAACTTTGACCAGAAAGCCAATCGGAGGGGATAGCCGCCCCCACTGTGGTGCAAACTAACCCGTCCCCCTTGCACCAAAAAGGGCGCCGACCATTGCGGTCGACGCCCTTTCTCGTTAGACGTTATAAAGCCCAGCGCTTATTTGTTGACCTGACCGGCGCGAACGGCAGCCTTCTTGCGGTCGGTGGCGTTGAGCAGACGCTTGCGCAGGCGGATGTTCTTGGGAGTGATCTCGACCAGCTCGTCGTCGGCGATGTACTCCAGCGCCTCCTCCAGCGAGAAGGTGCGGGGCGGCACCAGCTGAACGGAGATATCGGAGGTCGAGGAGCGCTGGTTGCCCAGGTTCTTGGTACGGGCGATATTGACGACCATGTCGCCAGCCTTGCTGCGCTCGCCCACGATCATGCCCTCGTAGCACTCGGTGCCTGGCTCAACAAACAGCTGACCGCGCTCCTGCAGCGTACCCAGGGCATAGGCAACGGCCTTCTCGGTGGTCATAGAGATCATTGCGCCGTTCTGGCGGTTGCCAATCTCGCCGGCATAGGGGCCGTACTCCAGGAAGGTGTGGTAGAACACGCCCTCGCCGTGGGTGACGTTCATGATGCGGTTCTTAAGACCCATGATGCCGCGGGTCGGAATCTTAAACTCGAGGTGCGTCACGATGCCCGAGGTATCCATGCTCGTCATGATACCGCCGGAGGTGCCGAAGACCTCAACGACCTTGCCCGAGTACTCGTCCGGGCACTCGACGACGGCCTGCTCGACGGGCTCCATCTTGTTGCCGTTCTCGTCCTTCTTAAACAGAACGCGGGGACGGCCGACCTGGAACTCAAAGCCCTCGCGGCGCATGGACTCCATCAGAACGGACAGGTGCAGAATGCCGCGGCCCGAGACCTCGACGCCGCTCTTGTCCTCGAGTTCCTCGATCTTCATGGTCACGTTGTTCTCGGCCTCGTTGAACAGGCGCTCCTTGAGCTGACGGGCGCCCACGATGTCGCCGTCGCGGCCGACAAGCGGGGAGGTCGAAGCCTCAAAGACGATGGACAGGGTCGGCGGGTCGATCTCGATGGGCTCGAGCTCGACAGGGTTCTCGGGATCGGTGTAGACATCGCCGATATCGGTGCGGTCGATACCCACGACAGCGGCGATGTCGCCGGCGCCGACTTTCTGGCACTCGGTACGGCCCAGGTAGTCGAAGGTAAAGAGCTGCTTGACGGTGGCGGTAGCGCTGGAGCCGTCGTTCTTGACAACCAGGATCTGGTCGCCCTGGTGGATGGCGCCAGAGTACACGCGGCCGATACCGATGCGGCCGACGAAGTTGGAGTGGTCGCTGGTCACGCACTGCATGGCCAGCGGGGCGTTCTCGTCAACCTCGGGCGCGGGCATGTCGTCGATAATCATATCGAGCAGCGGGTACATGTCCATGTTGCCGTCGTTGGGGTCAAGACGGGCAAAGCCGTTCATGGCGCTGGCGTAGACCACGTGCTCCATGGCGAACTCAAGCTGGTCGTCGGTGGCGCCCAGGTCGGCCATGAGGTCCAGGCAGTCGTTGTAGGCCTTCTCGGGGTTGGCGCCCGGACGGTCGATCTTGTTGATGACGATCATGATCTTAAGGCCGGTGTCGATAGCGTGACGCAGCACGAAGCGGGTCTGGGGCATGGGGCCCTCAAAGGCGTCGACCAGCAGCAGGGCGCCGTCGGCCATACGCAGCACGCGCTCGACCTCGCCGCCAAAGTCGGCGTGGCCCGGGGTGTCGATGACGTTGATCTTGACGTCCTTGTACTCGATAGAGATGTTCTTGGCGAGAATCGTAATGCCGCGCTCGCGCTCCTGGTCGTTGGAATCCAGGACGCGGTCCTCGACCTGCTGGTTGGCACGGAAGGCGTCCGTGGCACGCAGGAGCTTGTCGACCATCGTCGTCTTGCCATGGTCGACGTGAGCGATGATGGCGATGTTCCTCAGATTGTCTACGCGCATGTAGTTCCCCTATCTTCTATCTATATACAACCGGCACGCGTATGCGACCCACCCAGCAATGCAACGCTCGGCGGGAATATTGAGCCTTTTACCGAAAACTCGTTTATTTTAGCGATTTTAGATGAGAGGGGTTTCCTCACCTGCAGGTTCAGGGTCGCTCCACATAAAACCATCGCCGGCGCCCATGCCCTCATACAGCACATATGCCGAAAAACCGCTCTCGAGCGTGGTTTCGAAGAAGCTCACGAGCAGAGCATCGTGATAGCCGCCGTCAATCTCGACGCAGCCGGTGTAGCCGATGGCATAGCGAGCGATACGGCCCAGGCCCTCGTCCTTAAGACCCATCTTGTGCTCGGAGATAAAGTTGGTGGCCGCCTCGAGGCACGCCTCTTCGCCGTCCTCGTCGAGCGCCGCCAGATAACGGTTGGAAGCGGCGTCCTCAATTGCCACGACCACGCCAGGGTTTTCACCGGCGGCAAGGTCGTCCAAGAACGCGCCGATCAGATCGCACACCATGGCGTCGAGCTCGGCGGAGACGTTACCGGCGTCCTGCATATCCTGTGCCATCTTTAGACCTTCCCATCGAGTCTGGCGTCGTTACAGTTCTTGTGCCTCAGCAGCGATCTTAGCGGCAGCGTCGCGGGCGCGCATCATATCCATCGCGCGCTTGTCGAGTACCTTGATCTGACTGGTCAGCATGACCGCATCGACCACGCCCCAGATCATAAGGCCCGTAGAGATCGAAAACCCAAGCGCACCAACTGTACCACGAAGGCGCGAACAGATTGCCGCGACAAGGGCGGAGACGACAACCATCTTGATAAACGAGCCGCGGCGTTCGCGAAGCGTGCGGGCCTGCGTCACATAGGCAATGCGAGCCGCCTCAGAAGCCTCCGAGCGCATCTGGGCCTCGCGCGCAATGGTCGCCGCCTCAGCCGACATACCGCCGGCCATCAGCGAACGCTCCACAGCCTGGACGCCCCGCATTTAGAAGTCATCGGGGGAGAGCGTATGGACGAACTCGTCGAACTTCTCGAACTCTTGCTCGTCGTCGACTTCCTCGGCATGGGCAGAAACGGTGCCCAGGCGATTCATGATGTCGTCTTCAACGAACATGGGGGCATTACTGCGTACGGCGAGGGCGATGGCGTCGCTCGGACGCGCATCGATCTTATGCTCGTTGCCATCGGCCAACACGACAACCGTCGCGTAAAACACGGGCGGCTCGGCGCGAACGATTTCGATGCGTTCGAGCTTGGCACCCAGGGCACCAACAGTATCGAGCAACAGGTCATGGGTAATCGGGCGCTCGGCGCGACCGCTATCGATGCCGCGGCTGATGGCAGCAGCTTCAAACGAACCAGTCTGAATGGAAAGGGAACGCAGTGGCGCGGGCGAGTCCGATTTGCTGCAGCGCTCGCGAAGCACGATAAGCGATGGCACGGGACCGGCGGCCATGACGATGGTCTCTATGTCGACACGAACCATGGAACACCTCCGGTACGTAGCGGTTAACACGCGGCAGTCCGCCGCATTGAATAGCTATACTACCCAAACTTTCGCACAGCACACAAAACCAAAATGAGATTTATCGCAGACAAGAAAAAAGCCCCGAGGCAATGCCCCAGGGCTCTTCACAGTTTTGATGGTGGACCTGACAAGATTCGAACTTGTGACCTCCCGGTTATCAGCCGGACGCTCTAACCAACTGAGCTACAGGTCCATCATGGTGGAGGTTAGGGGGATCGAACCCCTGACCTCAGGCTTGCAAAGCCCGCGCTCTCCCAGCTGAGCTAAACCCCCACGGAGACAGTAATAAACACCCCAGCGGCGACTCGGCTCTCGCTGGGGTGTTTATTGCGAAAGAAAGTGGTGGACCTGACAAGATTCGAACTTGTGACCTCCCGGTTATCAGCCGGACGCTCTAACCAACTGAGCTACAGGTCCATCGCGCAAGGGATATATTAGACGAGTCGTTACGCGCGCGTCAACAACTTTTTTGAAAATCTTTGAAGGGTGTTCGCCCCGGCTGCCCGGCGGCATGCGAAGTCGCCTGCTCGGACAGTCCTGCTCGCACGGAGAGCACATTAAGTGCTCTCCGGCTCGTGCGGAACTCGCGATCGACTTCGCATGCCGCCGGGCAGCCGGGGCCGACGTGGGGTTCAAAGATTTTCAAAGAAGCGGTCGGCGCGCAGTGCGCCGACCGCCGATATATGGGGTCTGATATTTTCTACCAGCTAGGGCCTCTTACTCGTCTAGGAGATCCTCTGGCATTTCGTTGCCGTCGCCTAGGTCGACCGGGGCCTCTTCGGCGTCGGTTGCGGCC
Source organism: uncultured Collinsella sp. (assembly GCA_900541135.1). Taxonomy (GTDB): domain Bacteria; phylum Actinomycetota; class Coriobacteriia; order Coriobacteriales; family Coriobacteriaceae; genus Collinsella. The sequence continues at coordinate 40,211 of UQIG01000015.1, read as the reverse complement.
TCGGCGCCTTCGCCTTCGGGCTTCTCCTTGGCGGCCGTCATGCGGGCTACGGCGCAGATGCGGTCGTTGTCGTCGACGGTCATCATCTTGACGCCCTGGGTGGCGCGGCCGGTCTGGCTGATCTCGTCGGTCTTGACGCGAATGACCGTCGCGCCCTCCGTCACGATGAACAGCTCGTGCTGCGGGCCCACCGTCTTCATGGCCGCGAGGTTACCCTTACGCTCGGTCATTTGAATGGTGTAGACGCCCTGACCGCCGCGATTCTGCTCCGGGTAGTCCGCGACCGGCGTGCGCTTGCCGTAGCCGCGCTCGGTGATGACGAATAGATCGCCGTTGCCGTTAGTGACTTCCATGCCCAGAACGCTCACGCCGTCCTTCAGACCGATACCGCGAACGCCGCTGGTATCGCGGCCGGTGGCGCGCACCTGCTCCTCGGAGAACATGATCGCCTTGCCCGCGGTGGTGGCCAGGATAATCTTGTCGCCCTCGCGCACGCGGCGCACGTTCAGCAGCGCGTCGTCGTCACGCAGGTTGATAGCGATCAGGCCGTCGCGGCGGAGGCGGTCATATGCGCTCATCACGGTCTTCTTGACCATGCCGCTCTTGGTGGCAAACATCAGGTACTCGTCGGCCGGGAACTCGCGGCAGCTGATGACGCTCGCGATCTTCTCGCCTTCCTCGAAGGGCAGCAGGTTGACGATCGCGGTACCGCGCGCCTGGCGCGTACCCACCGGCAGCTCGTGCACCTTCAGGCGATAGACCTTGCCCTTGCTCGAGAAGAACAGCACGTACTCGTGCGTGGACGCGATGAACATCTCGTCGATAACGTCGTCCTCTTTGAGGTTGACGCCCGATACGCCCTTGCCGCCGCGCTTCTGGGCGCGGTAGGCAGCCACCGGGATACGCTTAACGTAGCCGGTATGGGTGATGGTCACGACCATATCCTCGTCGGCGATGAGGTCCTCGACATCCAGGTCCTTCTCAACCTGGCTGATCTCGGTGCGGCGCTTGTCGCCAAACTTCTTGGAGATCTCGCGCATCTCTTCCTTGATGACGCCCAGGATCTTCTCCTCATGCGCCAGCAGGTCCTCGTAGTAGGCGATGGCGCGGCGCAGGCCGTCCAACTCTTCTTGGATCTTGTCGCGCTCCAGGCCGGTCAGGCGGCGCAGCTTCATCTCGAGGATGGCCGTGGTCTGCTCGGGCGTAAAGCCAAAGCGTTCGATCAGTCGGCTGCTGGCCTCGGAGTCGGTCTGCGAGGAGCGGATGATGCTGATGACCTCGTCGATATGGTCAAGGGCCATCAGGTAGCCCTCGAGGATATGCGCGCGGGCCTGGGCCTTCTTAAGGTCGAAGCGGGTGCGGCGGGTGACGACGTCGACCTGGTGGTCGATGTAGTGCTGCAGCATCTCGCGCAGGCTCAGGCATTTGGGAACGCCGTTGACGAGTGCCAGGTTGTTGGCGCCAAAGGTCGTCTGCAGCGAGGTGTACTTATACAGGTTGTTGAGCACGACCTGCGGAATGACGCCCTTCTTGAGCTCGATGACCAGACGGATGCCCTTCTGGTTGGACTCATCGCGCATATCCGAGATGCCCTCAATGCGCTTGTCGTTGACGAGTTGGGCGATCTTCTCCTGCAGGGTGCCCTTGTTGACCATGTAGGGAATCTCGGTAAAGACCAGGCGGCTGCGGCCGGTCTTGGTGGACTCCACATGTGCCTTGGCACGCACGGTAATGGAGCCGCGGCCGGTCTCGTAGCTCTGCTTAATGCCGGCGCTGCCCATGATGATGGCGCCGGTGGGGAAGTCCGGACCGGGCATGATCTGCATGAGCTCGTCGACGGTGGCGTCGGGGTTGTCGATCAGGTAGCAGGTGGCCTCGATCGCCTCGGTGAGGTTATGCGGGGCGATGTTGGTGGCCATGCCGACGGCGATGCCCTGGCTGCCGTTGACCAGCAGGTTGGGGAAGCGCGCAGGCAGTGCCACGGGCTCGGCGAGCGATTCGTCGTAGTTGGGCTGCCAGTCGACGGTATCCTTCTGCAAGTCACGCAGCAGTTCCATGGCGGGCTTGGCCAGGCGGCTCTCGGTGTAACGCATGGCCGCCGCGCCGTCGCCATCGATGTTGCCGAAGTTGCCGTGACCGTCGATGAGCGGCGTGCGCATGGAGAACCACTGCGCCAGGCGGACCATGGCCTCGTAGACCGCAGAGTCACCGTGCGGGTGGTACTTACCGATAACTTCGCCGACCGTCCAGGCCGACTTTTTGTGTGGGCGGTTGGGGTAGATGCCGCTCTCGTTCATCGCGTACAGGATGCGGCGGTGTACCGGCTTTAAGCCGTCGCGCACGTCCGGCAGGGCACGCGCTGTGATAACCGACATCGAATACTCGATGAACGACTGCTTCATCTCGCGACCGAACTCCGAAATCTGGAGCTGGCCGCCGTTGATGTCCTCGCCGGCCGAGGCGCCACGATCGACTTCGCCAAAGCTCTCCTCGAGCTCACCGTCGTCGTCCTCTTCCTCATCATCATCGGCATCGGGGTTATAGGCGTCCGGATCGCCGTCCTCGCCCTGCTCAGCACGGGCAAGCAGGCGCTTCAGATCATCGGGCATACCGGCATCGCCGGCCTCGTCCATACCCTCATTGTTGTTGATATCGTCTGCCACGTTACCTCCTCTTAAGCATCAAGGAATCGTGCATCATGTGCGTGTTTTTCAATGTATTCGCGGCGATAGCCGACCTCGGAACCCATCAGCTCGCGCACGGCGCGGTCCGCCACCACGGCGTCTTCGATCGACACACGCTGCAGGATGCGGGTCTTGGGGTCCATCGTCGTCGAGGCAAGCTGCTTGGGGTCCATCTCGCCCAGACCCTTGTAGCGCTGGACGGTATAGCCCTTGCGCTTCTTGGTAATCTTGCCGTCCTTGGCCTTGCCGTCCTCGTCGTTATCGTCGGGGTTCAGGCCCAGACTCTGGATGGTGTCGCGCAGGATCTCGTCTTCGGGCTGGCGGCCGTTGGGATACACGTAGTGAATCTTGTTGCGCACCTTGATGCCAAAGATGGGCGGGCACGCGACGTAAACGTAGCCGGCATCAATCAACGGGCGCATGTACTTGTAGAAGAACGTCAGCAGCAGGATGCGGATATGCGCACCGTCGACGTCTGCATCGGTCATGATAATGATCTTGTGGTAGCGCGCCTTGGTGATATCAAAGTCGCCGCCGTCGCCGGCGCTCGTCGTGACGCCGCAGCCGATCGCGGTAATCAGCGACTGGATGGTGTCACTCGAGAACGCGCGATGGTCACCAACGCGTTCGACGTTCAAAATCTTGCCGCGCAGGGGTAGGATCGCCTGGATGTCTCGGCGACGGCCGTCCTTGGCCGAGCCGCCTGCCGAGTCGCCCTCTACGATAAAGAGCTCAGTCAACTCGGCGTCGCGCACCGAACAGTCGGCGAGCTTGCCGGGCAGCGACGCCGTCTCGAGCAGGCTCTTGCGGCGGGTCGCCTCGCGCGCCTTGCGGGCGGCGTTGCGCGCCTTGCAGGCCTGTTGGGCTTTCTTGACGATCTCGCGAGCGGGCTTGGGATGCTCCTCGAGGTAATCGGCAAGCCCGTCGGTCACGATCTTGAGCGTCAGCGCGCGCATATAGGAGCTGCCGAGCTTGGCCTTGGTCTGGCCCTCAAACTGCGGATCGGGCAGCTTGACCGAGATAACAGCCGATAGGCCCTCGCGAACATCGTCGCCGGTCAGGTTGGCGTCTTTTTCCTTGAGCAGGTTCTGCTTGCGCGCGTAATCGTTAATCACGCGGGTGAGTGCGGTACGGAAGCCCTCGAGGTGCATGCCGCCCTCGGGGGTGTAGATGTCGTTGGCAAACGACATGACGTTCTCACCGTAGCCGCTATTCCACTGCAAGGACACCTCGACCTCGCCCATCTTGGTCACGGGCGCATCCGGATCCGATTTGCCCTCAATATAAATGGGCTCCTTAAAGGCCTCGGGGACATCCTTGCCCTCGTTGAGGAACTTAACGAAGTCGATGATGCCGCCCGCATAGCAAAACTCCTCCACATGGGGAGTCGCCTCGCGCTCGTCGGTCAGCACGATCTTGAGGTTCTTGTTGAGGAATGCCGTCTCCTGCAGACGGTTGTGCAGCGTGTCGAAATCGTAGATGCAGGTCTCGAAGATCTCGTCGTCGGGCCAGAAGCTGACAGTGGTACCCGTCGTCTCCGAAGTGCCCACGACCTCCATCTTCTTGACGGTCTTGCCGCGCGAAAACTCCATCTCGTAGATGTTGCCATCGCGACATACCCGTACGACCACGCGCTTGGACAGGGCGTTGACGACGGAGATGCCCACGCCGTGCAGGCCGCCCGAGACCTTGTAGGCCGAGTTATCGAACTTACCGCCGGCGTGCAGGATCGTCATGACGACCTCGAGCGTCGGGATCTTTTTGATGGGATGCTCGTCGACGGGGATACCGCGCCCGTTGTCGACGACCGTGATGGAGTTGTCGGCGTGGACCGTCACCTGAATCTCGGTGCAGAAACCGGCCATGGCCTCGTCGACGGAGTTGTCAACGATCTCCCACACCAGGTGATGAAGACCGCTGGCGCTCGTCGAGCCAATGTACATGCCCGGGCGCTTACGAACGGCCTCGAGACCTTCGAGAATCTTAATCTCGCCGCCATCGTAATCGTTTTCGTTTGCCACACGTCCTCCTTCAGTTAAGAAAATGTGTACAGCCTTACTAGTTTATCGTAAAAAAATACCCTCGGGAACGAGGGTATTTGGCTCTACAAGGCCACCAGATGCGATTTAAGGCTCTTTTTTGCTTTGCACGCCCTTGGCCCACTCGGCACTGGCTCTCATGGCGTTCTCGAGGGCCTCGCGCAGTTTTTGGTCTTCGATGGGCGCCACTTGGCGCTCAATCTCGGTGCGCTCGGCATCGCTGAGGTCGGCGTGTGGGGCCGGCGGGCGCTCGGTCGTCGCTGGGCGAAGGCGCTCTTTGGCAGCGGGCGGTGTGTGGCCGGGGGCGGTCGTCTTGAACACCAGGCCGTCGACGTGCGCGCCGGCGCGCTCCATGCGCGCGCGGATAATCTCGCGCAAAAGCGTCATCTCCTGCGTCCATGAGGGCGAATCGAGGTACACCAGCAATTCGTTGGACTCGGGCAGGTAGCGCAGGCCCGTCACATGCCGCCCCTCGCGCGTGCCCGAGCACACCGCGTTCCACGCGCGATAGACCGCGCGCGACTCCTCGGCGGCCTCCATCTGCGCACGGCGTTCAGGGGTCGCAGCCGCCAGGATGCGCTGGCGCTCTGCGTTCAAAAAGCCACTGAAGGCGACCGTTTCGCTCTCGCGCTCGTAATTAGCACGTCTCACCCATGCTCACCACCTTGGCTCGATCAAGCAGGTCATCGGTAAAATACCCCAGATTGGTGGTGGTTATGACTGTCTGGATATCATCGCCGATCAGCTGCAGAAAAGCGCCTCGGCGCCCGGCGTCGAGCTCGCTCATCACGTCGTCCAAAAGCAGCAGCGGCGCGGTGCCCAGGATATCGCGCGCCACGGCCACTTCTGCCACCTTCCAGGCAAGCACCAGCGTTCGCTGCTGGCCCTGGCTGGCAAATGAACGGGCCGATCGACCCGCGACGGAAAACTCGATCTCGTCGCGATGCGGACCCACGAGCGTCACGCCGCGGCGGATCTCCTCGTCGGCGCGCTCATCGAGCGCCGAAAGCATGTGCTCATACGCCCAGCCCCTGAGCTCGTCGCGATCCTCGGTGCGAGGCAGGTCGCCAAGCGTGGACGCATAGGACACGCCGGCGGGCTCGCCGGATGCCACGCGGCCATAGGCGTCGCGCACATGGCTCGACAGCCGGTCGAGCAGAGCCAGACGATGCACGAGCAGGGCCGAACCGGCGCGGGCGATAGATTCGTTCCAGGCGCCGAGCATCTCGCGGCAGCACCAGGTCTCCTTGAGCAGGGCATTGCGCTGGGTCACGCAGCGCCCGTAGGCACTAGCCAGGTCGGCATAGCGCGCACTCAGCTGAACGCCAAAGTCATCAAGTGCGGTGCGGCGCACGCTGGCACCCCGCTTGACCATATCCAGGTGGTCCGGGCAAAACAGAACGCTCGGCAGTACCCCGCGCACGCCGGACGCAGCGCAGCGCTTGCCGTTGCGACTAAACGAACGCTTGCCATCTTCCACGCTCAGCCCCATGTCCAGCACACGCCCATCACCTTCGAGCCTCAGCTCGACCTTGCATGAGCCCTCGCCGTCGTGGACGAGCTCAGCGGCGGTCGGATGCCTAAACGAGGCGCCACTCGTCAGCAGCTGCAGCGCCTCTATGAGGTTGGTCTTTCCCGCCGCGTTGGGGCCTGCGAGCACTGTCACACCGTCGCTCAGGGCAAGGCGGTAACTGTCGAAGCTGCGATAGCGCGCAACGGAAAGATCGTGTGCGAACATGGTCATGGGCAGTGCTAGATGCGTACCGGCATGACCAGGTACAGGTAGTTGATCTTGTCGTAGGACTTGAAGATGCCAGCCTGCGAATAGCTCTTGAGCTCCAGCGTGATCTCCTTCTCCTTGGACAGGGCATTGAGGCAGCCAAAGATGTAGTGGTAGTTGAAGGCGATGGTGCCTGACTCGCCCTCGGCCTCGACATCGATCGTCTCCTGCGCCAGATCCTGGTCGTTGGAAATGGAGGACAGGCCCATCTGCCCGTTCTCGACGTCAATCTCAAACTTGACGGCGGGGTTGGCGCTCGCGATAACGGCCACGCGTTTAAGGGCGGCGTTAAAGGCGGCTACGTCGATCTTGACGCTCGTCACGCACGAATCGGGGATGAGCTGTTTGTAATTGGGATAAACGCCTTCGATGCGGCGCGACACGTAGGTGGTGTTGCCGGCCTCAAAGACAACCTGGGTGTCGGTGGCGCCGATCATGATGGTCGCCTGGCTGGCCATGATGCTCAGCGCGTCGTTGAAGGCGTCAGCAGGCACGTTGAGCTCAAAGGAACCTTCGAGGGTCGAGGTCTCGACCTGTGTATCGCACACGGCCAGACGGAAGGAGTCGGTCGCCACCAGGCGCACGGTGTTGTTCTCGACCTTCATGTGCACGCCACCCAGGATGGGGCGGGCCTTGTCAGTCGAGGTGACGCGCCATACGCGGCTCACCATTTCGGACAGGATATCGGTCGGCAGCTCGACGGCGCTCTCGATGGCGTATGCCGGGAACTCGGGAAAGTCGTTGGCATCGAGCGTGTTCAGGCGGAAAGAGCTCTTCTCACAACCAATCAGCACCTGGCGCTCGGACAGCTCAAAGGTGACCGGGGCATCGGGGAGGGTCTTGGTGATATTGGAGAGCATCTTACAAGGGATAACCATCTCGCCCTCTTCTTCGACATGTGCCGCGATGCGATGACGAATCGAGATGGTGTAGTTGGAGGTCTGGAATTCCAAGATGCCGTCTTGGGCCTTGACGAGCACGCCCGACAGGATGGGAAGGGTGGATGCCGAAGCGACACCCTTCATAACGACGCCGATGGCTTGTGTAAGCGAGCTCTGGCTGACGGTGAACTTCATCTTTTAATACCTTTCTATAGATATAAATATCTTAATAATAGTAATAGCACTGACGAAACTGTTGATTACTCCCAAAGACGCAGGTCAGACCCAGAAAGAGAATCGACAGCAGCCTGTGTGCAACAGGGGTGGTTTTCCACGTTCAAAACCTGCGCAAAACTTTTCATCACCGCGGGTTGGGTTTTAGACACCTTATGCCCGTGGTTTCGACAAGTTTTCAACAGGTGTCTCTATTTCCCTACGAGCGCAGTGTAATTTTATCGCGCAGCGACTTGAGGTCTTCGGTGACGGTGCGGTCTTCCTGGATCATCTTCTGGACCTTTTTGTAGCTCGTGCTGACGGTCGAGTGGTTGCGGTTGCCAAATTCGGCGCCCACCGCCGTGGTCGTCATTTCGCACATCTCGATGGCCAAGTAGATAGCGATATGGCGTGCTTTGGCGATATTGGCGTTGCGACGCGGGCCGATGAGCTCCTCGTGTGTCACGCCGTACTGCTCTTCGATGACGGACTGAACCGTCTGGACGTTGATCTTTTTGGCCGATGTGTCGAAGTACTGGCTGGCGATGGCGTCGATATCGTCAAAGGTGAGCTCCCCGCCCTCGCGCTCGCGGTCGCCCGCCTCGCCGGCGCAGCGCTCGCAAAAGCTCTCGAGTTCGCGGATGTTGGTGCCCGAGACCTCGGCCATGTGTTTAAAGTGCTCGTCGGTCAGGTGTCCGCCGTCGCCCCCATAGGCCGCCAGCAGCGAGTCGTCGCCTGCCTCGGGAGCGGCGACGATGGTGTTCTCGTAATAGCGCTGCAAGATCTTGTATTTCATCTCGTAGCTGGGCTCTGCGACCAGGCAGAGCATGCCGGCGTTGAAGCGGCTGGTCAGACGCTCGTCCATGCTCAGGTCCTTGGGGGCACGGTCTGCCGCGATGACGACCTTCTTGTTGTTGCGGATGAACTCGTCCATGAGCTGGAAAAAGTAGTCCACGCTCGCGCGCTTGCCGATGATGTTTTGGATGTCATCGATGATGAGCACGTCCACGCCGTGGTACGCCTGCATGATGGGGGCGTTGCTCTTCTTTTGGCGGTCGAACTCGGTCATCAGGTCGTCCAGATATGCCTGGGAGTTGGCATACTTGACCTTGATCTCGGGCGACTTCTCGGCGAGCTCGTTTTTGATGGCAAGCAGCAGGTGCGTCTTGCCCAGGCCCGATTTGCCGTAGATGAACAGTGATGTGCATGTGCCGCGCTCGTCCGCGAGGGCGGCAAACTTGAGTGCCGAGCGATAGGCATGGCTGTTTTCGGGGCCGTAGACAAAGTTCTCAAAGGTAAATTTTGAGTTCGCGGCGAGCGGGGCTCCATCCGTATTCTGCTCGGCCGGCACGGTCGGCGCCGGTATGGGTGAAGCGGGGGTCGCAGCTTGCGTGGATTTAGTCGGCGCTCCGCCCTTCATCTGGTTCATCATGCGACGAAAATCATCGGCCGAGAGCGTGTTCTTGATTGCAATGCCCGAATCCGCGCCCGCCGCTGCGTCGTGAGCGATAGGCATGTGCGTGACGGGTGCGTTCGTTGACGTCGCCGCCGCGGTCGGCAACGGTGCCATGGTTTCACGGGAAACATCGCTGTGCTGGTGCTCGATTGTCGGCACGTCGCCTGCGGAGGTCGGTGCCGCCGGGGAAGCGGCGGGAGCCGTGGCGGGCGCCGTCGCGGCAGCGGATTCCGTTGCGGCGCCTTGCGGTGCCACGATGTCGAGCGCGATCGGTGCAAAGGCGATTTCTTCCAGATAGGCCTCAATAGTCGGCTGATGCTTTTTGAGCTGCGCGATGGCAAAGCGCGAGGGGGCCTCGATCGTGAGCGTATCTTCGGTCAGGCTTATGGCCCGCGATTGCCCCAGCATGTTGATGAGGCGTGCATCTTGGCCGTCGCGCTGGCAAAAGGCGATGGCATCCCCCAGGATGATGCTTGCTTCCTCGTCCACTGTCTCTCCCGTTCTTTAGCTCTGAGCTCGCACGCGAGCGGCGCCGAGTTCGGTCAGATGGTATTTCTGGCCATGCTTGATGACCAAGCCGGCCTGCGCCAAGTCATTGAGCGTGCGTGACCAAGTGGGGGCCGAGTTTCCAAACGCCCTCGCCAGATCGGTTGCACCGCACGCTTGATTTTGCGCCAGATAGCCCAGCGCGGCGTTGCCGCGATCGCTTACGAACACGTCCGGTTGTGGCTGCGCATACTGATTTGCTGCATTAGGATACATCATTTGAGCTGCTGGTTGTTGAGAACTCTGCATCGGCGGCATTTGCTGTTGAAAACTTTGAGGACACTGTTGGTAAGGCTGCAGAGGCATCTGTTGGGCCCAGGGGTTGTACTGCTGCTGCGGCATCTGCTGGTACGGCTGCTGATATCCCTGCTGGTACTGCTGCGGGAACTGCTGGCCATACCCCAGTGGCGGCATCTGCTGATATGGATATCCCCGTTGGTACGGCTGATAGCCCATTTGCTGGCCACCCGGTGCCCCCGTCGCCTGCTGCATTGCTGCTGCATCCTGATCTGCCAGCGGCATGGCCTCTGGCATGTTTGGCGTCATCGACATAGATGCCGCCTGGGGCTCTTGTGTGGGAAGCATTCCGGGCTGCTGCATCTGCCCCACGGGGGGCTGCATCTGCTGCGTTGCCATGGGCTGCTGCGCAAAAGCTCCCGGCAGGGGATATGTGGGCTGCTCCGTCTCGGGCCGCACGGCAGCACCGCGTCCGCCGGCACGCTCGATTTCCTGCACGCGTTTAGGGTTCAGGCTTACCGTAACCACGGTGCCGTTGCCCATGTTGTCCTCGATGGATACGGCACCGCCGGCGTTTTCCAAATACTCCTGCACCATGGGAAACCCTGCTCCGGTTCCACGGATATAGCGCTTCATCTTGCTGTTTGCGCTGGTAACGCCAAAGTCGAAAGCGCGTTCCTTGTCGTCGATGCCGGGTCCTTGGTCAGCAAAGCGGATGGTGTCTCCGCCGTCCAGAATCGAGATGATGGGCTCTGCAAAGTGTGCGTGGATAAAGTTTTCGACAATCTCGCGGATGACCATGAGCGAGATATGGCCACCTTGTTCTTTCATGCACTGGTAGACGGTGTTGGTCGTCTCTTCCAAATACGTGCGGACATCTTGCGGATCGATGACGATCACACGCGGTGTCGACAGCATGTCGTCATAGACGGCGATGCGCGCGGCGTACATGGCTTTTGGCGCCTGCGTTGTCGTCTGTTCACCTTCGTCACGCTCTTCGCGCACGCCGGTGATGTGCTCGTTGTCGGGTGCCGGGTCTCCGGAATCGACCATGGTGTAAAAGTCGTCAGACATGCCGCTCGCAATCTTCCAAAAGGTTTCGAACAAATAGTAGCTCACCGTGCAATGTTTCTCATCTTTCGACAAACTTTCAAAACCTGTTGAAAACTTTTGAAAACGGACGAAAAGTTCTCAACATTGCCAACATGACCTGTTGAAAACTCGATGAAATATCGTGAAAAGTTGCCATGCACCGCTAAATCGAGCTTGGCTTATGGGGGAACCGTGTGAACTGCGCAACCTTTTACCTTTGATTTCTTGACATTTGAACATTGATTTCCCTACAATCTTCAAGCTCACGTGTCTATATCTGCGTCCGCGTCCCCGCGGACACTCGAAATGCAGCAGGAGGAACTTAAGATGAAGCGTACGTATCAGCCTAATAAGCGTAAGCGTGCCAAGACCCATGGCTTCCGTGCCCGTATGGCCACTAAGGGTGGTCGTGCCGTGCTCGCCCGTCGTCGCGCCAAGGGCCGCAAGCGTCTCACTGTCTAGCAGCGATACACACATCTCGCATGAAGACTATTAAGTCTCGGCAAGATTTCGAGCATGTGTTCAGTCAGGGGCGTCGTTTCAATCACCCTCTGATTCGAATGACCATATGTGAATCGGTTGGCGAAGGCGACTCCGGAAGGGTCGCCTTCGTTGGTGCTAAGCGACTCGGTTGTGCCGTCGTGCGCAACCGATCTAAGCGTGTGATGCGCGAGGCCGCCCGCAGCTGCGGATTTCCCGTTGCGGGTTATGACATCATCTTGTTTGCAACTCCCAAGACGAGGGTTTCCTCGCCGCAGGAGATGGACAAGGCGTTGCGTTCGCTTATGAAGCGCGCCGGCGTTGCCGGGGAGGAGCGATGAGCAATCACGTTTTGCGACGTGTTGCCATCGCTCCTATTCGCATATATCAACAGGTTATTTCGCCCTTATTGCCTGACGCCTGCATTTATTACCCAACGTGCTCGCAATACGCCATCCAGGCGATTGAGAAGCACGGTGTTTTGAGAGGCTGCTGGCTTGCCGTGAGGCGCATCGCTCGCTGCAATCCCCTGCACGTCGGCGGTTATGACCCTGTGCCCTAGCGGGCACTCGCTATCGGAGGAAAACTTACATGTGGGATTGGATCGTTAACATCCTTTTCGAGCTGCTCAAGCTCATCCAGACCTTTGCGGTCGACTGGGGCCTGTCCATCATCATCCTGGTGGTCATCATCCGTCTGCTGCTGACGCCGCTTATGCTCAAGTCGACCAAGTCGACGGCTCGCATGCAGGTGCTGCAGCCCAAGATGCTCGAGATCCAGGAGCGCTATGCCGACGATCCCCAGCGTCAGGCCGAGGAGATGCAGAAGTTCTACAGCGAGAACAAGTTCAACCCCATGGCTGGCTGTCTGCCGCTGCTGATTCAGATGCCTATCCTGTTCGCCCTGTTTACATTGCTGCGCAACCTGCCGCAGTACTTTAACAACGGCACGTTCTCGTTCTTCAACATCCTGCCCGACCTGACCACCACGCCGAGCGCTTCCTTTGCCGATGGCTTTATGGTTGCACTGCCTGCGCTGGTTTGCCTGATCCTGTTTGCCGTCCTGACCCTGATTCCGCAGCTCTATATGTCGCGCAACCAGACCGGCCAGCAGGCTCAGAGCATGCGTATGATGGCCGTTGTCATGACGGTCATGATGCTTTGGATGGGCTGGAGCCTTCCCGTTGGTGTTCTGCTGTACTACGACGTCTCGTCTGCTTGGCAGGTTATCCAGCAGATTTTTGTGACGCAGAAGGTCATCGACAAGGCGAAGGCCGATGAGGAGGAGCGTCTTAAGAACGCTCCGCTGCAGGTTGAGGTCACTCGTCGCGAGAAGAAGCCGCGTCCGCACAAGAAGAAGTAGTGGGATATCAATCTTATTTAGGTACCTAACTTTTGGAGTACGTTATGTCTGAAGAGATCATCGAGGATATGCTTGAGGAGGTTGCCCCGCAGGTCGCGGGCGATTATCCCGAGATTGCACAGCGCTACAAGGCTGGTGAAGAGCTGACCGATGAGGAGCTCGACACCATTGCCGATGTTGCGATTTCCATCCTGCGTTCCATCCTTTCGCACTTCGATGCCGCCAACTCTCCTATCGATGAGTATGAGGGCGACGAGGGTGAGCTGATTTTGGATGTAACGGCTCCCGACCTTGCTGTTCTCATTGGCCGTCATGGTCGCACTCTTGATGCTCTTCAGGTTATGTTCTCTTTGCTGGTGAGCCGCAAGCTTGGCTTTAGGTATCCGGTTGTAGTGGACGTCGAGGGATACAAGAGTCGCCGTCAGGATAAGGTCGCCTCCATGGCTCAGTCTGCTGCCGAGCGTGCCATCCGCACTCATAAGAGTGTTTCGCTTCCGCCCATGAATGCCTACGAGCGCCGACTGGTTCACATTGCACTTCGTGGCAACGATGCAGTCGATACTCATTCTGAGGGTTCTGACCCTGATCGCCATGTGGTGATTGTTGCTCGATAATCTACTCGAGCTTATGCTAGGGGGACGTGGTTTCCACGTCCCCTTTTTTTGTCAAAATTTCTCGATACACTGATTTTTGTCAGAAAGGAGCTTTCGTTGTTAGTGCTTACTGATCAGCAGGCTGACGAGATGTTGAGTCGTCTAGCTTTCTATTGCAAAGAGTATTCCTTGAGCGTAACTGATGTTGAGCTGAGGAAATGTATTCAGCATTTGGATTTGGTTCTAGAAACAAATAAGACAACCAATCTCACCCGTATTCTTAACGTAGAAGATGCTGCAGTACTTCATATCCTCGACTCACTTGTTTTGCTCCCCTATATCAACAAGGCTCCTGAGGGAGCTTTGCTCGATATGGGAACAGGTGCGGGCTTCCCTGGTATTCCATTAACCATAACCACGCATCGTAAAGCTACTTATATTGACTCTGTTGGCAAGAAGGTTGATGCGGTTAATTCCTTTGTCCATGCTCTTGGATTGAAACACGCTCATGCGGTTCATGATCGTCTTGAAGAATATGCTCGAAGCCATAAGAAGCAGTTCTCTGTTGTAACCGCCCGCGCACTGGCCCCTCTACCGATTCTTGTTGAGTATGCGGCTCCGTACCTCAAGGATGGAGGGCTATTTGTTATAACCAAGGGCAATCCTTCGGATGAGGAGCTTGCTTCTGGCATGTCAGCAGCTAAGATTTGCGGCTTCACTTTGCTTCTGAATGACGCAAATGATTTGCCTGAAGGCTTGGGTCACAGGGAGTTCATTGTTCTTAAGAAGAGTCATCCAGCATCCGTTTCATTGCCTCGTGCAAATGGCGTGGCAAAGAAGAATCCGCTTGCCTAGATGTTTCACGTGAAACATAATGGATATTAACAACTTGCAGTGTTTCACGTGAAACATGGCGGTTGATATCGATTCGGAATGTTTCACGTGAAACATCCTCCGTTTGACAGCTTTAATACACACCGGGAGGGACCGTGGGATTTCGCGACGTTAAGCGTTCTAAGAGCGCAAAAGACACGCGTATCATTGCAATCATCAATCAAAAAGGCGGCGTCGGTAAGTCAACGACGGCTGTAAACCTTGCAGCGGCACTGGGTGAGCAGGGTCGTAAGACACTGATTGTCGATTTTGATCCGCAGGGAAACAGCACCAGTGGATTCGGAATTGAAAAAGAAGACCTTGATCACTGCATCTATGATGCATTGTTGAATGATGTGCCGGCAGAATCACTCGTTCTTGATACAAATTGCAAAAAGGTATTCGTAATTCCAGCTACAATTCAGCTTGCAGGCGCCGAAATTGAGCTCGTAAGCGCAATTGCACGTGAAACCCGCCTCAAAGATTTGCTTGAGCCGATTCAGGACGAGTTCGATTTTATTTTCATTGACTGTCCTCCTTCGCTCGGCCTGCTTACTATCAACGCCTTGACCGCAGCAGACAGCGTTTTGATTCCGATCCAATGCGAGTATTATGCACTCGAGGGCGTTACAAAGCTGCTTGAGTCAATGAAGATGGTCAAATCACGTCTGAACAAGGGCTTAGACACCTATGGTGTGCTTATGACCATGTATGACTCGCGTACTTCACTATCGAATCAGGTTGTTGAGGAGGTTCAATCGTACTTTGGTGATAAGGCGTTTAAGACGCTAATCCCCCGTACGGTTAAAATCTCCGAAGCTCCGTCTTTTGGAGAACCGGTAATTACCTATGCACCTCAAAATAAGGGTGCAAAAGCATATATGAACCTTGCAAAAGAGGTGATCAAGCGTGCCTAGCGTAAAGAAACGTGGCGGATTGGGACGTGGACTCAATGCTTTGGTCTCAGAGGCCGAGTATGAGACCGGCGGTTCTGCTGCATCGGCTTCAAATGCTGCATCTGAAACAAAACTGCCTATTGAGGATATCGTTCCCAACCCTAATCAGCCGCGAATTCACTTTAACGAAACTGAACTTCGCGAGTTGAGCGAGTCAATCCAAGAACATGGCGTTTTGCAGCCGCTTTTGGTTCGCAAGCATGGAAACGGCTATGAGATCATCGCTGGTGAGCGTCGTTACCAGGCGTCAAAGCTTGCAGGCCTTGAAGAATTGCCAGTCATCATTAAAGAGGTAAATGATGAAGAGATGCTGGCTCTTGCTCTCATCGAAAACCTTCAGCGTTCTGATCTGAATCCCGTCGAAGAGGCTAAGGGCTATCGACAGCTCATCGATGCCAGCGGTATGACCCAGGAGGCATTGTCAAAGGCTGTAAGCAAGTCACGCTCTGCAATTACAAACTCGCTGCGTCTTCTCGATCTCCCCGAAGTAGTTCAGCAGATGATTTTTGAGGGCAAACTTACTGCTGGTCATGCACGTGCGATTCTTGCAGTTCCCTATGAGGATGCACGAATTCGACTTGCTGAGAAGGTTGTTGCAGAGGGCCTTTCCGTAAGAGCGACAGAAAATCTTGCTCCGTTGTTTTCTGCCGGAGAGACACCTAAGACTCAGAGGCCTGCAACGCCTCAGTCTTTTAAAAAGGCTGCCCGCGTGCTTCGTCAGGTTTTTAATACCAACGTGCGTGTGAAGAGCTCGCGTGGAAAGAATAAGATTGAGATTGAGTTTAAAGACGAGGAAGAGTTATCTCGTATTCTTGGCGAAATGATTCAGTTTGATCAAGGAGGCCAAGATGAGGAATAAGATTTTAACAGCGATTGCATTGGTGACGACTGTCGCGGCTGGTGCCTTTGCTGGCTATAAGATCGCAACAGACGATGAACTTCGAGGTCGTTTGCTTCGTGGCGCGCAAGATATCGTCGATACTTCCAAAAAGAAAATGGATGTTATGACGGAAGATGTTGCGATGCGTACTGCTCAGGTAACGAAGAATCCCAAGATTAATCAAGGTTGGGTTAGTAACCAATGGGAAAATGTAGGCTATTAGGTACCTAACAATTACTTAGCATATTGTGATGGGTCCTTGTCTGATTCACGAGACAAGGACCCCTTATTTTGGCCGTAAAAATGGGACCAGTAGCAGCTGATTCAAAATTAAGGCCAATAAATGAAACGACCCCGGTTGCATATCCTGCAACCGGGGTCGTTCGATGTTTCACATGAAACGTTTTGGGATGCGACTCCCCTATGCGTTCTTCTGAACTTTGAAGCGCTGCTTCAGCTGTCCGCAAGCGGCGTCAATATCGTTACCACGGGAGTTACGAATCGTGGTCTCGATGCCACGGGACTCAAGACGACGCTGAAGATCCTCAACCTTATGAATCGGCGACGGCTTGAGCGGGCTGCCCTCGATGTCGTTAAGCTGAATCAGGTTAACGTGGCACAACGTTCCCTCGCAGAAGTCGCAGAGCGCCTGCATCTCGGGATTCGTATCGTTGACGCCTTCAATCATGGCATACTCATAGGTCGGGCGGCGGCCAGTCTTCTCGGTGTAGAGCTGGAGCGCCTCGTGAAGGCGAAGTAGCGTGTACTTCTTAACACCGGGCATAAGCTTATTGCGCGTCGACTGGATGGCGGAATGCAGGGAAACGGCAAGCGTGAATTGCTCGGGGATGTCGGCAAATTTGCGAATACCGGGAATAACGCCGCTGGTAGAGACGGTGAGGTGACGAGCGCCGATACCGATGCCTTCGGGGTCGTTGAGGATTCGCAGCGCCTTGAGAACCTCGTCGTAGTTGGCAAACGGCTCGCCCTGGCCCATGAAGACAACGCTCGTGGCGCGCTCGCCAAAGTCGTTGGATACATGAAGTACCTGGTCGACGATCTCTTGAGCGGTCAGAGAACGCTTGAGGCCGTTGAGACCGGTAGCGCAAAAGGCGCAGCCCATGCCACAGCCTGCCTGGGTTGAAACGCAGACGGAAAGCTTGTTGCGACGGGGCATACCGACGGTCTCGACGGAAATGCCGTCGTGGTACTCGAGCAGGTACTTGCGAGAGCCATCTTTGGAAACCTGCTTGGTGAGTTCAGTCGGCGTGTCAAAGGCAAAAGCCTCTTTAAGCTGCTCGCGGAAAGCCTTGGGAAGGTTGGTCATGTCGTCAAACGAACAAACGTTCTTCTCAAAGACCCATTCGATGAGCTGCTTCGCGCGGAAGGCGGGCTGGCCAAGTTCGGCCACGAGCTCGCGAATATCGTTTTGGCTCAAGTCGCGAATGTCCTGAGATTTAGTCCTGGGATTCATGGAAGCCTTTCGATTTTGGGGAAACGTAGAGGGTATCGCTACAATATGGTATCAGCTGCAGAAATTATAGAGGAGGAGTCTGCCCATGCCGGGTAAAAGCCTAGAGAACATGCACGTAGCGGTCTTGGCGGGCGGTCATTCCGCTGAGCGCGAGATCTCGCTCAATTCGGGAAAGAACGTTGTGGTGGCACTGAAGGAAGCCGGCTACACCTCGGTGGAGCTGCTCGATACGGCCGCTGATGACTTTATGGTAACCATGGCGACCGGCGGCTTTGACGTGGCGTTTATCGCCATGCACGGTGCCGGCGGCGAGGATGGTGCCATGCAGGGCGCCATGGAGACCCTGGGTATTCCCTACACGGCCTCGGGCGTGCTTGCCAGCGCCTGCGGTGCCGACAAGGAGGTCTCTAAGCTCCTGTACGCCAAGGCGGGCATTCCCATTGCCCCCGGCCTTGCGCTCGAGGTGGGCGATGAAGTCGATATCGATCATATCGTTGAGGTTTGTGGCGAGCGCTGCTTTGTGAAGCCGGCCGTCAACGGTTCCAGCTATGGCATTTCCCTGGTCCATGAGCCCTCCGAGCTGCCCGCGGCAATCGCCAAGGCGTTTGATTACGGCGACAAAGTGCTGGTCGAGAAGTGCATCGAGGGTACCGAGATCACCGTTGGCGTATACGGTGAAGATGACGTGCGCGCCCTGCCGATTGTCGAGATTCGCAAGCCCGAGGACTGTGAGTTCTACGATCTGGACGTGAAGTATGTCGACCCTACGGACATCCATCGTATTCCGGCGCAGATTTCACCCGAGAATTACGCTCGCGCTCAGGAGCTTGCCTGTGCTGCTCACAAGGCCCTCGGTTGCCTGGGCATCTCGCGCAGCGATTTTATCGTGAGCGAGGACGGCCCCGTCATCCTCGAGACCAATACCATTCCCGGCATGACCGATACGTCGCTGTATCCGGATGAGATTCGTCACACCGACGACATGACGTTCCCGCAGGTCTGTGACAGCCTGATCCGTATGGGCCTTCGTCGAGCGGGCATTGCATGCTAATCGAGGACGCGGTTTCGTCAGGAACGCCGCAGTTTGTCATCGACTCCTATGCCACGCTTGCCGAACGCGCCAAAACGCAGTCCTTCGGCCTTATCGAGGAAGATGTGATTGTCCTCGATACCGAGACCACAGGTCTTTCGGTGCAGGACAACGAGCTGATCGAGATCTCGGCGGCCCGTCTTTCGGGCCGCGAGATCGTCGACCGCTTCGATACCTTCGTGCATCCCAAACAGCTGATTCCCGCCGAGATTACCGAGCTCACGAGCATTACAAATGCCGATGTGGCAGATGCCCCGTCGGCCGTTGAGGCCGTCGCCGCTCTCGCCGATTTTGTCGGTGGTTGCCCGGTGATCGCACATAACGCCACGTTCGACCGCTCGTTTATCGAGTCGGTCAAAGGCGGTGTCAACGTGAGCGATATTTGGATCGATTCGCTGGCGCTGTCGCGCATCGCGCTTCCTCGCCTGGCCTCGCACAAGTTGTCTTTTATGGCCGATCTGTTTGGCTGTGACTCGGTATCACACCGTGCCAATGCCGACGTCGACGCCCTGTGTGGCGTATGGCGCGTGTTGCTCGTGGCGCTCACCGACTTGCCCCAGGGCCTCATGGCGCGCCTAGCCGACATGCATCCGGATGTGCCTTGGTCCTATCGTCCTATCTTCTCATTCTTGGCAGGGCAGAACCCTGGTTCTATCTTCTCTCTCGGCGCCGCTCGTGCTGACGTTCTCAAGGCCGATCGCGCCGACGATCGGGTTGACGCCGACGAACTGCCGGTCCTCAAGATGCCGAGTCGTGAGGAGATTGAGGCAGACTATGCGCCGGGTGGCCTGGTCAATCGCATGTATCCCACTTACGAGCCGCGTGATGAGCAGATCGCGATGGCGCTCGAGGTCCGCGATGCGCTGGTCACGGGCACTCATCGTGTAATTGAGGCGGGCACGGGCGTCGGCAAATCGATGGCCTATCTGGTGCCTTTTGCCGAGGCAGCGCGCCGTAACAACATCACGGTTGGTATTGCGACCAAATCGAACAATCTTGCCGACCAGCTCATGTACCATGAGCTGCCAAAACTTGCCGAGCAACTGGACGGTGGTCTGTCATTTTGCGCTCTCAAGGGCTATGACCACTATCCGTGCCTGCGCAAGCTTGAGCGCATGAGCCGCAGCCAGGTCGAGATTACCACCAAGCGCGATCCGGCGGACACGCTCACGGCGGTCGCGGTCATTATGGCGTACGTCTGCCAATCAGCCGATGGCGACCTCGACTCGCTCGGCATTCGGTGGCGCAGCGTCAACCGTCCCGACTTTACGACGGCCTCGCGCGAGTGTGCTCGTCGCCTCTGCCCGTTTTTCCCTGATAAATGTTTGGTCCACGGCGCTCGCCGTCGTGCGGCGCATGCCGATGTGGTGGTCACCAACCATTCCCTGCTGTTCCGCAATGTCGCGGCCGAGGGCAGGATTTTACCTCCGATTCGTCATTGGGTAATCGACGAGGCCCATTCCATCGAGCGCGAGGCGCGCCGCCAGTGGGCGCGCGTGGTGTCGGCGGACGAATCACGCGTTCTGTTTGAGCGCCTGGGTGGCTCGAGCACCGGCGCGCTAAGCCAGGTTTCCCGTGATTTGGCAACCTCCGAGGGCTCTACGCTCTATCTGGGCCTTACTGCCAAGGCGACGTCGACGGTTGCGCGCGCGAGCATGGCAATCGCCGACGTGTTCGATGGCGTTCGCGAGCTCGGCCGCCGTGCGCGTGGGGGTTATGACAATGCCAATCTATGGATTGGCCCCGAGCTGCGCGAATCTGACGACTGGCATGATTTCTTACAGTCGGCCTACACTTGCATCGACGCATTGGAACAGGCTGACAAGAGCGTCGACGCGCTGGTGCAAGCCGTCGCCGCCGACAAGCCCGAGGTTGTTGTTGACCTGGGTGATATCTCGCGTCGCCTGCACGAGCTGGTCGAGAACCTCAAACTCATCATTGATGGCACCGATGAACACTACGTGTATTCGCTGCAGGTCAATCGCAGGCTGCGTGCCGGCGGAGAGTCGATGACCGCAGAGCGCATCGACATTGGCGAGGCCTTGGCAACCGAGTGGCTGCCCGAGGTTCACACGGCTATCTTTGCCTCGGCGACTATGACGGTGTCCAAAAGCTTTGAACACTTTAACCATGCGGTCGGCCTCGATCGCATCGGTGCTTCAACATCCTCATCGCTGCACTTGGACTCGAGCTACGACTTCGATTCGAACATGGCTGTAGTCGTTGCGGGCGATATCCCCGATCCGCGCGATCGCGAGAGCTATCTTACGGCGCTCGAGCGCGTGCTGGTCGACGCCCATCTTGCCATGGGCGGATCGGTGCTCACACTGTTCACCAATCGGCGCGACATGGAAGACCTGTACGCCCGCGTTGAGCCCAAGATGGCCCGTGCGGGTCTGGAGCTCGACTGCCAGCAGCGCAACTCATCTCCTCGTCGCCTGCGCGACCGGTTTATCAACGAGCCGACCTCGTCGCTTTTTGCGCTTAAGGCCTTCTGGGAGGGGTTTGACGCCAGCGGCGAGACGCTGCGTTGCGTCATCATTCCCAAGCTGCCGTTCTCGAGCCCCACGGACCCGCTCTCGTGCGAGCGCAACCTGCGCGAAGACCGCGCTTGGGCGCGCTATTCGCTGCCCGAGGCGGTGCTCGAGGTTAAGCAGGCGGCCGGCCGCCTTATCCGCTCGTCGACCGATTGCGGCGTGCTGATTCTGGCCGACCCGCGCCTGGTGACGAAGGGCTACGGAAAGAAGTTCTTAACGTCGCTGCCCACGAGCTCCTACCAGCGCATCGAATCGGCGCAGATCGGTCACTATCTGCAACTGTGGCGCGCACGTCACGAGCGGCGGCGCTAAAGCGGACAGACGAGGGTTTTTGCCATATCGCACAGACGCTTTGACAGGGCGGGGTCATCCAAGATGCGGATGGCTCCGCCCGCTGCGATTACCTGGCTCAGTAGCCAACGCTCGGAGCCGTAATGCACGGTTACCGTTGCCATGTCTGCCCCGCTGCGCTCGATTAGGGTGATGCCGGCCCAGTCCAGATGCTCCGCCATATCGAATGGCATCAAGAGCTTTGCACTACGCTGCGTCCGGGCAAGGGAATCGTGGAGGGATGCGACGCCCGGTGTGTGAGGCACGACGGAGTCTTCCGTCAAGGTGAGTCCCTCGATTTTATCCATGCGATAGGTGCGCTGCTCATCGATCGCGATGTCCCAGGCAATCAGGTATGTTTGGTCGCCGTTTGCCGTAATGCGCAAGGGGTCGACCAGACGCTCGCGTGGCCGCGCATCGTCCATCGAGCGATACGAGATGCGGCAACGAACACCGTCCTGAATGGCGCAGCTCAGCTGCTGCCAGTGCGACCCGTGGTTGACGGTGTCAAAGACGCGCTGGTTATAGCCGAGCTCTTCGGGCAGAAGGGCATGTCGAATCCGAGCTGCCGTCTGCGGCTCGATCCCCAACGATTCAAGTTCATGGTTGAGCACGGCGCCCTCGGCGGCACTCAGGCGCAACGGTAGCACGCGCCCGGCGTCACCAGTGAGGGCCACGCGCTCGCCGCGGCATTCGCAGATGATGCGCGCGCCCGATTCTCGGTCCGCGAGCGTCGAGACGATCTCGAGAATCTCGTCGAGCGACGCCCCCGTGATGTCAAAGCGGCTGCAAATCTCGGTTCGTGTCATGCCGCCATCGCCGGCGGCGTAGAGGGCCTCCATGATGTCGATGGCGCGCGAGAGTCTCTGCTCGCTGGTGAGTTTACGCACGGGCATGCTCGTGCACCGTCCTTTCTATGAGGTGGTTCCACGCCTGCTTGAGCGATTTGGGGGCCATGGGCCTCATGCCGTCCATGGCGTGGGCCATGCAAAATGAGGCGGCGGCTTCAAGGTCGCGCACGTCAACGGTCCAGATCCATCCCGCATCGGTGTGTGTGAGCTCACCTCGCCCGCGCGTGAGGCCGTTGATCATATCGATCTGCGTCTGAGGGGCGAACGAGAACGTGGCTGCAACGGGCGGTCGGTCGGCGAAATCGAATTCAAAGAACAGATAGTCGTTGAGATTGAAGTCCGCAGGGATGGCGTAGGCCTTCGAAGGACGCCATGCGCGAACGATACGGTCGCAGCGGAATGTCCTGATGCCGTCGGTGACATTGTCGAGGCCGCAGAAGTACGCCACGCCCTCGCGTTCGAACATGCCGTAGACACAGACGGTACGTTCTTTCTGCTCGCCGCGTCCGTTCTGATATAAAAATCGCAGCGCGCATCGCTCGGCAAAGGCGCTCCATACCGCATCGACGGTGGGAGAGCGGCGGATCGGTACTTCGTCCACCGCCGACATGCCGGTGAGGTAGGCAATTTTGGAGCGAATATCGGCAAGCGGCGCGGCAAAGGTGGAAGAGCCGGCCGCTAGCGTCTGGTCGATGGCGTTGAGTAGGATATCGGCGTCGTCTGCGGTGATGAGGCCGCCTGCAGCAAACGTGTGCTCGCGGTCGATTGTCCACGAGCTTTCCTCGGTCTCCTGCGCACCGGCGGGGCGAACCTCCTTGATTAAGATGCCACGCTCGAGCAGTTTGTCACGATCGCGCCGAAACTTGCGCTTATCCGAGTCGATGTTGCCCGAGCCATATCCCAGGTCAGAATCCAAGACGATCTGCTCGGTCGTCAGCGGTTCGGGGGAGCTGTTGAGCACAAAGAAAAGATTGAGGATGCGCTGAGCCGTTTTATCGAAACCGGGCTCCGAACTTCCCTTTTTAATTGTCGCGGTCGCGTCGCTTGCCGTCATAGAGTCCTCGCATGAGAAGGTGGTTTGCTGCCATGATTTTAGTCCGATATGGAGATTAGGCTATATCCTTGTCCGCTCGGGGCGTTAAGATGGCCCGAATTCGGTCGTTTGCGCTCGCTCGGGGTATACTTTCGACTATATACGGTTCTAATGTGCATGCATTGGGCCTATTTGTCGGATTATGGATGTGGAGCGCACATGGCGAACACCCAGAACTATATTAACCACCTGCTGCAGAACACCGGCATTACGCCGGCATGCAGCGAAGAAGAGCGCTTGGCTGCCGAAGATATCGCTCAGATCTTCCGCAACCACGGCTTTGACCCCGAGGTTCAGGAGTTCAATGCCCCGGCGCCCGGTAGGTTGGCATTTGCCGTTACCGGTATTCTTGCGTTTGCCGGCGCCCTGCTGATGGGCATCGGCGGCGGTATCGGCTTGGTCGGCACCTTGCTGGCCATTGTCGGCGCCGTTCTTTACGTGCTCGAGCGCACGGGCCACCCCGTGGTTTCGCGCCTGGGCAAGACGGGCGTGAGCCAAAATGTCATCGCCTACCACAAGGCCTCGGGCCCGCTCGCGTCCCCGCGTAACCGCCCGGTGGTCGTTGTCGCACACTACGACTCTCCCCGTGCTGAGCTGCTCGCCCGCGAGCCTTATGCTTCGTATCGTGCGCTCATCGCCAAGCTGTTGCCCGTTGCCACGGTTGCCCCCGCTGCCGTTGCCATCCTGCGTATTCTGCCGCTCCCCGGCGCGCTCAAGGTTCTGCTGTGGATTGTCGCGATCCTCGCTTCCCTCGTTGCACTTGCCAACGCGGCAAACATCATCTCTAACCGCCACATTCTTCCCTATACGTCCGGCGCGGTGTGCAACAAGTCTTCTGTCGCCGCTATGCTCGGCGTTATGGACAACGTTGCTCCCTTCCAGGGCGAAAACGAGTTTCCCGACGATGTTCCGTTCGATACCTAT
Organism: uncultured Collinsella sp.; assembly: GCA_900541135.1. Taxonomy (GTDB): domain Bacteria; phylum Actinomycetota; class Coriobacteriia; order Coriobacteriales; family Coriobacteriaceae; genus Collinsella. The sequence continues at coordinate 15,840 of UQIG01000015.1, read as the reverse complement.
TTTGGGGAGCAGAAGCGTCGTGCCGAGGAAATGGCGCGCGCGGCGGCGGAGTATGCCGCGGCCCAGCAGCAAAACGACTACGGCAACACCATCGAGTATGAAGAGCCTACCTACGTCGAGGACGAGTTTGGTCAGCCGATTGCTCCCGACGCTCAGACCGAGCCTGAACAGGGTGAGGCTTTCGACGAGCAGATCGAGGGCTTTGAGGGTGCGTCTGCTGACGAGACGCTGATTGGCGCCATCGTGCCCGAGGATCAGAATCAGGCTGTCCAGGCCGAAGAGTTCAATGACGAGGTTCCCACTGCCGAGCCGACGGAGGAGCCTGCCGCGGCCGAGCCCAAGCTCTATCGCAATGCCGCCGGCAACATCCGCTTTGGTTCGGATGCCATCCGTGCGCTCGGAATGCTTCCCGAGTCCTGCACGCTCGATTACGAGGAGGGCGAGGAGCCGACGCTTGAGCCCGAGCCTGCCCCCGTTGTCACCGTGGATGATGAGTCTGCCGCGGTTACCGCTGCCGTTGCCGAGCCCGAGGCGGTGACCGCGATCGATCCCGCGGCAGGACTGGACATTTTGGCTCCCGCCGCGCCGGCGCAAGACGTTGCGGACGAGGCTGACGACGATTACGTTGAACAGCCGAGGCGCGTGTCTTACGAGAGCGATACTGATTTCTCGGCCGAGATTCCCGCGGCAACGCCCCATGCCGATATTGCATCCGCGTTCTCTTCGATTGGCGCCAGCGCTTCCAACTTCTTTAAGGGCGCGCTTGCAAAGGGCAAGAAATTTGTCGACGATTTCGAGGAGAAGCGCGCTGCCGCACGCGAGGCTGCCGAGCAGGAGGCTATCGCTCAGCAGCAGGCAGCCGAGGCGGCACGTGAGCGCGCGGCGCAAGAGTTCGAGCAGAACGAGGCTGTGCAGTCCGTGCCCGTCGACGCCGCCGAAGCTACAACGTCTTTCGAGGCCCAGCAGCACGTCGATAGCACCATGTCGTTTGATGCCGCGCAGTTCGATTCCACGATAACGTTTGAAAAGCAAGGCACCGCGATTGCCGAGCCCCTTCCTGCTTCCGATGAGCAGGACGACGTGGCAGACGATGACGGCCCCATTGATGCTGCCGAAATTCAGGATGCTGCTGAGGACGAGCCCGTCGAGGCCAACTCTGACGAAGAGCAGTACGCGGCAGCCGAGCAAGATGATTCGACCGAGGCCGAGCAGGAGGAAGTGTCTGCGGTTTCCGAGACTCCCGAGACGGATGAGTCGAGGCCTTACTCCACGCAGATTTTCACCATGCCGACCCCGAGTGGTTCCGGTGCCACGGTTGCCAATGTCGCTCCCACCCAGGACGAAACGGTCGATTCCCTTATGGCCCAGATTTCCTCCCAGGCATCGCCGCGTCCGCAGATGAATGTTCCCGATCCGGCGTCGGCACCGTCGCCTGCACCTTCCTCGTCTCCGCTGGCTTCGGTCCCCGATCCGTCGCTGCCGTCCATGAAGCAGGCAAACGTTGCGTCTCGCACGTCGCTGTTCGACCTTCCCGATCCCTCTGCCCAGGTCAACGACCCCTTTGCTACCGCCCAAGGTCCCGAACCCACGTCGGCACCCGTTGCGCCTCCTATGCCCGTTGCGTCGGGCGCGCAGCCGATCGAGACCATTTCGGCTCCCGCCCCGGCGGCACCCAAGTCTCGTAAGCGCGGCCTGGGTGGCCTGTTCGGTCGTAAAAAGAAAAACGAGCAGGACAGCATGAGTGACTGGCTGGGCGTCGAAGACGATTACGATGCCAAGAAGTCCGGTCGCGGCATCGGTTCGTGGGATAATTTCGAGGACGATAACGATGGCTGGAAGGGCGGCGCTACGTCTTCCGACGGCGCTTCTTCCGAAGATATGCTCTCGGCTGTCGCCTCTATGGGCGATGATGAGCTGCTTGGTCACGATATCTGGTTTGTGGCAACGGGCGCCTCGGATTGTGATGGCGCCGGCATGAAGGCCTTCTTGGCTTCGCATCGCGATAAGCTCCGCGGCGTATTTTTCATCAATCTTGAATCCGTCGGCGCCGGTAGGCTTTCGGTTGTGACGGTCGAGGGCGAACAACAACTGCTCAAGGGCGATCGCCGCATCATGAACCTGGTCAGCAAGGTCTGCAAGTCGTTCCATGTCGATTGTGGCGCGCTCGAGATGCCCTATGCCAAGACCGATGCCTATGCCGCGCTCGAGGCGAGCCGCCGAGCCCTCACCATCGCCGGCGTGGACGGCACGCGTCTGGCTTGCGCTCGTACCGAGGACGACCTGCCCCACAATGTCAACCCGACGAACATTGCTACGGTATCCGAGGTCGTGACCGAGGTTATCCGCCGTTCGTAGACGGAGCTCTAAGGAGTCAACGTGTTTTCGTATATTAAGCGCCATTGGCCTGTCTACGTGATTTTGACCTTGATTGCCATTGCGTTAGGATTTGGGGCTGCCTACATCGTGGGTGCGAAGGGCTCGACCCCCGCCTCCGCAATCAGCGAAGAGGTGGAGCAAGAACAGAGCACGGGTGCCGATGGGATTCCTGAGTCCGAGCAGGCAATCGTTGATGGTGGATCTTCGTCTGCAGAGTAGATACGGCGATTTAAATGATTGAAAGCGGGCGAGCCAGGGGACTGGCTCGCCCGCTTTTTCATCGCGCTAGCGCTTCTTTGGGATCGACCTAAGGCGAGCGAACCATAGGGCTGCGGCACCCGAGGTCAGGAGCGCGGTGATGCAAGCGGCGATGGGAACTGGTCCTGTTGCCGGTAGGTCCTGCGGTAGGGTACAGCGTTGAATGACACAGTCCTCGTCATGTGACTCAAGTTTATCGCCGCCGCCGTTGCGACAAAGATCGACGCGTGCGCTGTTGGTGAGTGCGGTTTGGGGCGTATAAGCCGATGTTGCCTGCATGTGCACGACTGCGCCCCGAGCGTCTGCACCAAGGATTGCTTTGGCATCGTCAAGGTCGTCGTGCTCATCTTTGAGATCATCGCGGGTCCAAGAATCCGCATCGCTTCGAGTCGTAAAGTCGGCGGCTACCGCACCGTATTCAATTCGAATGCCCGTTACGACGGTATTGGATGCAAGGTCGAGCTCTTCCGCCTCGAGTGTGGTGGATTCCGTGGTCGAGATATCCGCCTTCCAGAGGTGCCAACCGTCGTAATCGACGAGGCGACAGTCCTCACCCAGGCTCTCTTTTACTTCGTCGGACTCAAGCCAAGGATTTTCGTGCCCATCGTCAAGTGTCGCGTTTGCCGGCTCATCGACGTCTGTCGAGTCCAACGGCGTCGTGCGATACCATACGTTGCACAGACCGTTGAGGTCGCCGATGGCGACGGGGGTTTCGATTGAGATGAATCTCGCCGTGCCGTCTTTGGCGCACTCAAGATCATCGGTAATCGTAAACTCATCAACCCAAGTAGCGGAGTCGTTTCGAGCATCGATGGTATAGGAGAAAAGCCCATCACTATTGGTTTGCGTCGTGGCGCGGTTTTTACCATCGCCGTTAGCCAACAGGCCCTTTTCGATAGGTTGGACAAGTTCCTGACGCTTGTCGACCTGTCCCTTGATCTCGATGGGCGCATCCTTCATCGCGACGGATTGGACTTCTCCCGTATCCTTTATTTCAAACGTTATTTCCTCGGCAAGGTCATAGGTCCGCGGAGACATCATTTCGCGCAACGAGTAGGTGCCAGGTGCAAGATGTTCGACGCGGTGCGGCTTGTCGGATGAGGTCCAGGAGTCTATTTCGGTTTTATCGGGACCATATAAGGTGAGCTGTGCGCCCTCCACTTCCTGCTCACCGCTTGCATCGACCTTGGAGATATCAACCTTGGTGTAATCGTCGGATACGTTAAGCCGTGCTTCTACAACGGGTGTTTTCTGGTCGGCATAAGTAAGGTCGACAATATGGGATGTCCGATCGAGTAAGAAGCCTGCCGGCGCTTGAGTCTCGACAACCTCGTAGCGTGCGGTGCCAGATCCCAGCGGGAGGTCGTCCGCGCGTGCTTCTCCAGTTTCATCCGTCGTGACGGTAGCGACAGTCTCACCGTCGAGCGCGGCAATGCTACCGTCGGGGCGCACGATATCACCCGAGGCACGGATCTCAAAGACGGCGCCCGCGAGGCTGCTGCCGTCTACGGCATCGGTTTTAACGATCCTGATGTTTCCGGTCGCGGCGTGGTCATAATACGAGGCGATTGCAACGGGCGTTAGGTTCATGTCGGCGGGTATGTTTACCTCGATCTCCTCGCCGACAAGATAGGGCTCTTTGGCCGAGGTTTCGCGTACATAATAGGTGCCCGGCACGAGCGATTCGGGCAGTGTGACGGTCCCGGTCGCGTCAGTCGTAAAGGTGTCCATTACGTTATGTGCTGGATACCAGCAAGTTTGTGAGACAGGTTCGTGATTGCTGTCGAGGAGTTGGAAGGTGAATCCGGCTAGTGGAACAGAAGCGCCTGTTTGGGCATCGCGTTTTACAATCTGGAGATGCGTCGACAGAGCGTGGTTGTCCACGATATATTGAAGCTCGGCGCCGTCGGAAATCTGATTTGCCCCGACGGTCCATTCCCCTGCACGTTTAAAACCCTCGGGGACGGTTTCCGGAACCTCACGAACCGTGTAGCCGGCACGGTCGTATGGGACGGCTCCGTGGACACCGGCGGGTCGCTTGCCTGTGCCGAACCATGCTTCGGGCTGATCTTCGGTGGAGGCAAAGCCATAGATGTTTGTGGTCAGTGTGCCAACAACCTGCTGAGAGCTGTTGCTGACAACCTCAAAGACAACACCACCCGCCGGCTGCTCCAGGCCGGATTGGTCGCTATTGCCGTAATCCTTGAATTTGGAAATCTCAAGGTTAAACGCAATGGGGATATCGGAAACGCGAGATTCGATCTCGACCACGCCTGAATCGCCGAGCTGGTCGGCTCCAACGGTATAGGTCCAGCTGTCGTTGGATGGCAGGTAGCCCTCGGGGGCTTTTGATTCGTAGATGGTAAAGGTTCCTAAGGGGACATCGGCGAGGGTGGCCCGACCGCTTTCGTCGGTCGTGAGGATTTGTGCCCATCCAGGGGTTGATTGCGACACACACGTGAACTCTGCTCCTGCGAGCGAAGCTCCCACCTGGTGGCCGGCATTCGTCGCGGCATCGAGTTTTACGATACGCAGGTTGATGGTGCCGGGCTGTTCATCAATGGCGACCCGCCCGCCGTCATTCCCCGTGGTAAAGGCAATACGATCGTGGCGGGGGACATAGCCGGCCGGCGCCTTCGTTTCAACTAGGTAGTATGCCGTGTTGGGCAGAAGTGTTGCTTGCGCTCGACCGTTGCTGTCCATCTGGACGGTGCCGACATGCGCGCCGCTGGCGCTCTCAAAAATATCGAATGTTGCCCCGTCAAACTGATAAGTATTGTTTCCGCTGGTAATGGCGGCGTTTGCAGACTGTTTTTTGAAGGAAACAGAGACTGCCGGCAGTACATAGAGCATGTCTTGACGTTTGCTGCCGCCCGATACGGCTCCTAGATAGCGCCGCGCGCGGTGCGGAGCGGCTTTGATGCTTCCTGATTTTGCGTTGTCGTGGAGCCACCGCGCAGCCGCCACGACTTCATTGTCGCCGGTAAAGTGCCCGCTCTTGGTTTTGCCCTGAGCGGTCGTGTAGGAATAGGTACCGTCGACATGGGTAGTGCCGTTGAGCATCCATACGGCAAGCTGGGTTGCGGCGCGGGCGCGATCGGGTGAAAGATGGTAACCGCCAAACGACGTGGCGGTAGGATATCCGTGACAAACGATTGCTGCGAACTCGTCGTCGAGCCACACCCAGCCTTGATCAAAGTTGAGCCATGGGCCACCCGGTTTGGTGGGGCCGGGGCGCTCCTGGTTCATGCAGTAGGCAATCGAGGTGTCTTGAGCTTCATACTTGCCGATGAAGAAGGGCCCACAATCATCGCTAATAGTGCGGAAGCCGAGCTGATCGTAGCCATCGACGGCAAATGCGGCTCCCGGTGTCAGGCAGCCGAAAAGCAGGAAGAGGAGCAGGAGCAGCGGACCTGTTGCGATTGCGCTGTGGACAGAGTGCGTGGGTGCGTTGGACATGGCTGCTCCTTATCCCTCGTGCGCCGCACGGGGAGGCTGCGACGCGTAGGATGAGGCTACCCCCGAGGTTCATGCGGGTAAGTACCGGAGCCTGACCAAAAGCTTGCCCGATTTCTGACAAATCGAGCTCAAATACAACAATCAGATAAAAGTGCAGGTAGAAGATGGTAAGAAAAGAAAGACAAAGGTCCTCATCTCCACAATTGGCGCGGTTTTCAAACGATTCTCCACAGCTAAAACAAGCATCGACACCCTTGTATCGAACAAGACAACCGCGTTATACTATCCCCCACATATGCGGGCATCGCCAAGTGGTAAGGCATCAGCTTCCCAAGCTGACACTCGCGGGTTCGAGTCCCGTTGCCCGCTCCAGTTAAGAGCACAAGCACGGCACCATCACGGTGCCGTGCTTTTTTCAATAAAGCGCCGGGACTCGAACCCGACAGGGTGCGAGCGTTAAATAAACGCGAAGCGTTTATAGCGAGCAGGCGAAGGCGCCGGCAGGCGCCTGAAGCCGGTGCGGATTTGCGAAGCAAATACGCGGACGTCCCGTTGCCCGCTCCGCCGAGCGCGGGAGAACTCGGGACGGCCAATTCAACAAAGTTTTCCCCATCGTCTCCGTGAATCCGAGGAGATCGACCGCAGCCGGTGCGGATTTGCGAAGCAAATACGCGGACGTCCTCATGGTCGCTCCAATTCCAAAATGTTAGGTTAATGCCTACTGCCCATACTTGCACCTGCGCACGGTACAATGGTTGGGTTACGACCAACGTGCCAATAACCAAAAAGGAGCCGCTATGATCGATCGCTATACCCGCCCGGAGATGGGACACATCTTCTCCCTCGAGAACAAGTACGCCATTTGGCAGGAAATCGAGGTTCTGGCCTGCGAGGCCCAGGCGGAGCTCGGCAAGATCGGTATTTCCAAAGACGAGGCCCAGTGGATCCGCGACCATGCCAACTTTGAGAAGGCGAAGGTCGATGAGATCGAGGAAGTCACGCGCCACGACGTCATTGCCTTCCTGACCAACATGAAGGAATACATCGATGCCGATGTTCCCGAGGGCGACCCCAAGCCCAGCCGCTGGGTTCACTATGGCATGACCAGCTCCGATCTGGGCGACACGGCCCTGTGCTACCAGCTCACCCAGGCCTGCGACCTGATCATCGAGGACGTCAAGAAGCTCGGCGAGATTTGCAAGCGTCGCGCCTTTGAGGAGCGCAACACGCTCTGTGCCGGCCGCACTCATGGCATCCATGCCGAGCCGATGACCTTCGGCATGAAGTTTGGCTCTTGGGCCTGGGAGCTCAAGCGCGATCTGGATCGTCTTGAGGACGCCCGCAAGAATGTTGCCTTCGGTGCCATCTCGGGCGCTGTCGGCACGTACAGCTCCATCGAGCCGTTTGTCGAGGAGTACGTCTGCGAGCACCTGGGCCTGGTTCACGACCCGCTGTCCACGCAGGTTATCAGCCGCGACCATCACGCCTATCTCGCCGGCGTTCTCGCCACCACCGCAGCCACCTGTGAGCGCATCGCTACCGAGGTTCGCAATCTACAGAAGACCGATACGCTCGAGGCCGAGGAGCCGTTCCGTAAGGGCCAAAAGGGCAGCTCAGCCATGCCGCACAAGCGCAACCCCATCACCATGGAGAAAGTCTGCGGTCTGTCGCGCGTCGTGAAGTCCAACGCCCAGGTTGCCTTCGATAACGTCGCCCTGTGGCACGAGCGTGACATTTCGCACTCCTCTGCCGAGCGCGTCGCCCAGGCCGATAGCTTCATCGCCCTCGACCACATGTTCCAGTGCCTCATCCGCGTTATCGACGGCCTGCAGCTGTATCCCGCCCGCATGATGGCCAACCTCAATAAGACCCGCGGCCTCATCTTCTCTTCCAAGGTACTGCTCGCGCTCGTCGACACGGGCATCACCCGCGAGGACGCGTACGCCATTGTGCAGGAGAACGCTATGGCAACCTGGCACGAGGTACAGGATTGTGTCTCCGGCCCCACCTTTAAGGAGCGTCTCGAGGCCGACCCGCGCTGCACCGTCAGTCAGGAGAAGCTCGACGAGATCTTTGATCCGTGGGACTTCCTCACCCGTATCGACACGGTCTTTGATCGTCTGGAGCAGCTGAGCTTCGAGTAGGTTCGGGCATAACGTTAGCTTTTTAGGGCGCTTTGCTGGTAATGTGTGTTGCCGGCAAAGCGCCTCGTTGCATTTAGGGAAAGACGGGGATAATAGTCGTCTCGAATAACATTCTGAGAGGGGATCGCATGATTTCGTTTGATTACAAGCCTCAGGGCGTGTGTGCTCGCAATATTCACCTTGACCTTTCCGATGACGGCAACAAGGTGGTGGGCGTTGAGTTTACCGGCGGCTGCGACGGCAATCTCAAGGCTATCTCCAAGCTGGTCGAGGGCGCTCCCGCCGATCGCGTAATCGAGGTTCTCGCCGGTAATACCTGCGGTATGAAAAAGACCTCCTGCGCCGACCAGCTTACGCGCGCTATCGAGGCCGCTCGCGCCGAGATCGCCTAATGGGTATCGCCGATCACATCAAGAACGGAATATCGCGTCGCGGCTTTGTACTCGGTGGGGCTGCCGCGGGCGCTGCCACGGTGCTTGCCGGATGCTCGAAAAAAACGGGTACCAGCGATGATGCCGCCGGCGAGCCGCAGGTTATCAAGGACGATTCCAAAATCATCTCGATTACGGATGAGTATGAGGCTGTCGACATCGATCTTGAGCCGGCGTCATCGTGGACGCTGCCTCTGGGTACGCTGCTGTACTACTGCGACGGCGATTACGCCGCGGCGATGATGGCGCCCGCATCGGCACTGCACGCCAACACACTCGGCGTGCTCAACCTGGGCGATGGCTCGCTTACCACATTAATCGAGGATCCTATCGAGGGCACGGGATACGCATTCTACGATGTCCGTGCCGGCGACGGCGTATTCGCGTGGGTTGAGATGAACTTTGCCAATTCATCGTGGAAGCTCTACGCTCAAAATCTGTCGGGCGCTTCGCTCTCTGGCGACGTGGTTGAGCTCGATCGAGGTGGCAAGGACTATGATCCGCCCCTGTTCACGGCGTTCGGGTCATCAGTCATCTGGTATAAAATGCCTTCGGCAGGCGGCAATAAAACGAGTAGTGATTCGTTTTGCTATCGTCGCTCGCTTGATGAATCCAAGGCCGAGGTAATTTGGAAATCGACGGGCCGCTTTGCATCGGCCCCGCGCGCGAGCGACGGCATTTTGACCATCTCGCCGCGTGTCCGCAACGACGAGGGCGTCTACTACGGCATAACGGCAATCGATCTGACCGACGGCAACAACACCAAACGTGCCCAGCTAGTTCTTCCCTCGTCAGTCTCGCCTTTCGAGGCCGTATATATGGGCGATACCTTCGTGTTTTCTATCGAGGCGACCTATAGTGGCGTGGGCAGCCTGGGCAACATGGGCACGTATATCGGTAATGAGGGAGGGCCGTATCTCTTCCTGTCCCGCGAGCCGCTTGCATGTGCGGCTGGCAAGAAGAATAAATACCTTGTTAAGGTACAGGCGTCGCATTTCCTGATCGACACCTCTGCCAAGACCTATGGCTCGCTGCTGTCGCCCGACCGCGCTTTGGAGTATGGCGATTATCCAGCTACGGCGGGAAAGTCGGACTCATTCCTTACGTACGCCACGGTGCGCAACAGCCAGGGTATACCAGAGACGGTCACTGCACGCCTATTCTCTCTTTAAGCTTAGAGGGGTTAAAAAGGCGCCAACAGGGGAATAAACGCGTTGTAATTGTGAGTACCGCCCGCCGAGCTGCCGCGTCATAGCGGCATCCGACGGGCTCAGGTGCGTTAAAATGGGCTTGTTCTTAGCTAATTGAGACAGGGGGGGGCCGTGTTATGGCTTCAGATGCAAAAAAGATTCTGCTGGTCGAGGATGAGAAGGCAATCCGTGACGCCGTCGCTGCCTATCTCGAGCGCGAAGGCTACTGGGTTGTGGGCGTCGGCGACGGTCAGTCCGCGATCGAGGAGTTCGAGAAGCATCAGTTCGACCTGGTCGTGCTCGACCTTATGCTCCCCAAGATTCCCGGCGAGCGCGTTTGCCGCACCATTCGCGATACCTCGGATGTCCCCATCATCATGCTGACGGCTAAGGGCGAGATCGAGGACCGTATTATCGGTCTTGAGCTCGGCGCCGATGACTATCTGATTAAGCCGTTCTCGCCGCGCGAGCTCGTCGCCCGCGTTCGTGCTCTGTTCCGCCGTGCCCATCAGGCCGACGAGCCCGCCGTCGAGGTGCTCGACTTCGGCGATCTGGTCATCGATATCTCGGGCCACAAGATCTTGGTCGAGGGCAAGGAAGTCGATCTGACGGCTTCCGAGTTCAAGCTGCTCACCACGCTTGCCCGCCATCCCGGCCGTGTGTATAACCGCATGGAGCTGGTCGAGAAAGTGCTCGGGTATGACTTTGAGGGCTATGAGCGCACCATCGATAGCCACGTGAAGAATCTTCGCGCCAAGCTGGGCGATGATCCCAAGAAGCCCAAGTGGCTCTACACCGTCCATGGTGTCGGCTATCGCTTCGAGGCTCCGGCCAAGACCGATAAGTCGGACGAGAAATAGGGAAATCACATATGACACCTGCGCGCTTTGAAATCGGACAAAAGCACAAGCAGGAGAGCGAGGCGGGTTCCAAGGCTAGTTGGAACACGCCTCGTTCCGATTCACGGCCAACGATGAGCTATCCCTCGCGCATGGCACTTGCTTTTGCTCTGACATCGCTCATGACGGTATTGGTGCTGGTGGGCGTTGTCTCTGTTGTGTGGGGCACGGTCTTTTCGGATTACACACGCTCCAATATCGTCGAAATCGCAAATTCCGCTGCCGAGAAGTTGGCAACCTCATATGAGGAAAACGGCTCTTGGACCGCGGGAGAACTGCGCACGGTCGCAACGTCGAGTTTGGTTTCCGACGATCTGGGTATGCAGGTCGTCAATAAAAAGGGCGTGATCGTTTATGACGATTCCTGGCCCTCGGCAAGCGCCACCGCCGATGTACGCGAAAACCAGGCTACGACCGACGACACGAGCGGCAAGAGGGCATCGCATAGCCCGGTCTCGTCTACTCCAACCGACTCCGATAGCGTTGCTAACGTCGAGATTGTAACGTCTTCCGGCGAGCATGTCGGACAGGTAAAGCTGTGGGCCATCGGCTCCGACGCTCTGCTCACCAAGGCGGACTCTGCGTTTAGGGAGAAGACCTTTAACGCCATGGCCCTCGCCGCGGTTGTTGCAATCTGCATTTCGGTCGTTATCGGATCGCTCGTGTCGCGCATGCTCACCAAGCCGATTCATCGCATCACCAGTACCGCAAAGCAAATCCGTGACGGCGACCTGTCGGCTCGCACGGGACTGCGCGGTGATGACGAGATCGATCAGCTGGGTGAGACCTTCGATGAGATGGCCACTTCGCTCGAGAAGGATATGAAACACGAGAAGCGCCTGACCTCAGACGTTGCACACGAGCTTCGCACGCCGCTTATGGCCATGCTCGCAACGGTCGAGGCCATGCAGGATGGCGTGTATCCAACCGACGATGAGCATTTGGAGACCGTTGCTTCCGAGACGCGTCGCCTGGCTCGTCTGGTGCAGCAGATGCTCGACCTATCGCGTATGGAAAACAGCACGGCTCCGCTCAATCTAGAACCGGTGGACATGGTTCCGTTCGTGCGATCGATTGTGAATGGCCAGGAGCGCCTGTTTGCCGACCGTGACCTGCGTTTGCGCTTTGCAGATGAGACGCAGGGCCACGATGACGTTGTCGAGGCAGATCCCGACATGATCACGCAATGTGTTATCAACCTCATGAGCAACGCCATGCGCTACACCCCCGAGGGCGGTTGGGTCGTGGTGTCGGTGCTCAGTGACCGCAGGCACGTCAGCATTGCCGTTTCTGATACCGGCATCGGTATTGCCAAGGACGATCTGTCGCGCATTTTCGGGCGGTTTTGGCGCGCCGATGCCAGCCGCGCCCGCGAAGCCGGCGGCCTGGGCGTCGGCCTCGCCGTGACCAAGCAGATTGTCGAGCGTCACCATGGCTACATATCCGTGGAGTCGGAGCTTGGAAAGGGTACGACTTTTACAATTCATCTGCCCCGCGAGCACACGGCAGACGCGGCATCTACTACAATGGAGCACTAGCTTTTCGCTATTCGGTGAAGGAGGGGCCGCGTCCCTGCCGCTCCGAGTTTGCGAAAACATGCGGGAAAGAACCCGCATTTCTGTCGTATTTAGGTAAGGAGTGACTCACGTGACAACGATGGAGCGTCGTCCGGATTCCCGTGGCAAGGTTCGTGATATTTACGATGCCGGTGAAAACCTGCTGATGGTCGCCACCGATCGCATTTCTGCGTTCGACTTCATTCTTCCCGACGAGATTCCGTTTAAGGGAGAGGTACTCAATCGCATCTCGGCATTCTGGTTCGATGAGTTTGCCGACATCGTCCCCAACCATCTCGTTTCCATCGACCCGGCGGATTTCCCCGAGGAGTTTGCTGAGTATCGTGACTACCTCGCTGGCCGCGCCATGCTGGTTAAGAAGGCCCAGACGATTCCTATCGAGTGCATCGTCCGCGGCTATCTGACCGGTTCGGGCAAGAAGACCTACGACGAGAACGGCACCGTCTGCGGCATCCAGCTGCCTGAGGGCCTGACCGAGGCTTCCAAGCTTCCCGAACCGCTGTTCACGCCGTCCACGAAGGCCGAGATCGGTGACCACGACGAGAACATCTCGTTCGAGCGTTGCTGCGAGATCGTGGGCGAGGACATCGCCACGCAGATTCGCGACCTTTCCCTCAAGATCTACAAGGCCGCTGCCGAGTACGCCGCGACCCGTGGCATCATCATTGCCGACACCAAGTTCGAGTTTGGTGTCATCGATGGCAAGGTCACGCTGATCGACGAGTGCCTCACGCCCGACTCCAGCCGTTTCTGGCCTGCTGCCAGCTACGAGGAGGGTAAGATCCAGCCTAGCTACGACAAGCAATTCGTCCGCAATTGGCTCAAGGCCAACTGGGATATGACGGGGGAGACCCCGCACCTGCCCGCCGAGGTCATCGATGGTACGTCCGAGCGCTATCGCGAGGCCTTCCAGATCATCACGGGCTCCCAGTTCACAAGCATGAAGGAGAATGCATAAGTGAGTACCCGTAGCGCCACGAACAAGCGCACGCAATCCCACGAAGTTACCGGGGTTGCGCGCAAGTCTGCCGCATCTGCTAAGCCCGCCCGCCAAGCAGCGAGCTCCGTTCGCGTCGTGCCGGCTTCGTCTAAGGCACGCCGCAAAGAGCTCGAGAAGGGCGAGAACCTCGAGGGCCTCTCTAAAGAGGAGAAGCGCGCCCGCAAGGCTAAGCAGCGCGCCAAGGAGGACCGCATCTATACGGTGTCGAATATCCTCCTCAAGCAGGACGAGGACTACACCAAGCGCCGTCGCATCTGGTGGATTGTGCTCGCCATTGGCATGGTGCTCGTCGTGGCAATTTGGGCCTCGCTGTACTTCGCTCCCGCTGGCATGGTGTCCAGCCCTGTCCAGATGGTCGGCATCGTTTTGTCCTATGTCATCATCCTAGGTGACTTTATCTACGACTTCGCTCGTATTCGTCCCTTGCGCAACATGTACCGCGCGCAGGCCGAGGGCATGTCCGAGAACAAGCTCAACGCTCTTATCGAGCGCGCAGCTGCCGAGGAGGACAAGAAGGACTCCAAGAAGAAGTAGCGTTTGCATACATACTTATCGCTAAGATATAAGGCGCGTCGTTTTTGCGGCGCGCCTTTTTACTGTTCTATAGATAGATGGAGTGGCACATGATTCGAGCTGCCCTGACGGTCGAAGAGGCCCTGGAGGGTATGAAGTCCCTGGAGCCCAAGATTAAAAACTATGCGCGCCTGGTTGTCCGCAAGGGCGTAAACGTTAAGCCCGGCCAGGAAGTCGTCGTTCAGTCTCCGGTTGAGTGCGCGCCGTTTGCGCGCGTGGTGGTCGCGGAGGCCTATGCTGCCGGCGCCGGCCACGTGACGGTCATCTGGGCCGATGATGCCGTGACGAGGCTCACGTACGAGCATGTCGAGAAAAGCTATTTTGAGCAGACGCCCGAGTGGAAGCGCCTGCAGCTGGATTCCCTGACCCAGGACGGTGCCTGCTTTATCTTTATCGAGGGTGCGGACCCCGCCGCCCTTAAGGGCATCGATCCCGCTAAGCCCGCTGCAGCTTCTAAGGCAAAGAACACGCAGTGCAAAGTTTTCCGCCGTGGACTGGATTACAACATCAATCCGTGGTGCATCGCCGGCGCTCCGGTCGTGGCTTGGGCGCGCGAGGTGTTCCCGGGAGACGCCGATGAGGTTGCAATCTATAAGCTGTGGAATGCGATTCTGCACACCGCTCGCGCCGATGGCCAGGACCCAGAGAGCGACTGGGAGCTCCATGACGCCGCATTCGAAAAGAACCTGCGTTTCCTGAACGACAATCGTTTCGACTGCCTGCATTACACCGCGGCAAATGGAACCGATCTGACGATTGGCATGACGAAGGGTCACGAGTGGGCCGGCGGCAAGGGCAAGACGCCCGATGGGCACCCCTTCTTCCCCAACATTCCCACCGAGGAAGTCTTCACTTCGCCCGATCGCATGCGCGCCGACGGTATCGTGTACTCGGCCATGCCGCTCATCCATCACGGCAATAAGGTCGAAGATTTTTGGATTAAGTTCGAGGGCGGCCGCGTGGTGGACTACGACGCCCGCGTGGGCAAGGCAACGCTCGCAAGTATCATCGATACTGACGAGGGCGCTGCTCACCTGGGAGAGGTCGCGCTCATTTCCAAGAACACGCCGATCCGCGAAAGTGGTGTTCTGTTCTACGATACGCTCTATGACGAGAACGCTAGCTGCCATCTCGCGCTAGGTGTCGGTTTCCCCGAATGCATCGAGGGTGGGTATGACATGTCCAAGGAGGAGCTCCTGGAGCATGGCGTTAACGTCTCGAGCACGCACGTCGATTTTATGATCGGCACGGACGACATCGATATTACGGGCATTACGCCTGATGGACGTGAAGTTGTGATTTTCCAGAACGGCCAATGGAGTTGGGAATAGTCCCAGACCGTGGTACAATGCCACCCGCGGGCCGTTAGCTCAGCTGGCAGAGCAGGGGACTTTTAATCCCAAGGTCCAGGGTTCGAACCCCTGACGGCCCACCATAGAATAGAAAAGCGACTGGCGGATGCCGGCCGCTTTTTTGTTACCGCGGCACGGGTTCGAACCCGAAAGGGCGCGGAGCTGAGGAAACGCATGAGCGTTTGCCAGCGCAGCGCGCAAGGCGCGAAAGCGCCGCAGCGGCCGCCTGCGAAGCAGGCTGAACCCCTGACGGCCCACCCAAAGATTGTTGAGATGGTCAACTTCGGTTGGCCGTCTTTTTTGTTGCCGGTGCACGGGTTCGAACCCGTATCCATCTATATATAAGAACGCTTGGCGAACAAAACCTGCCTTTTACCGACGGGAAACAAATAGCTGATGCTTTTGGAGTAAAGTGGCGCTCCAGAGATGACCGATGCCTTAACACCTATAAACCAGCTGGTCATCGCCAATATCAGAAGCCAATGCTTCAGTTATAACCTCAGGGACGCGACTGAGGGACATATTCATTTGTGAACAAAATATGGAGTGCGCGATTCCCGCCCCCGGCGCCCCTCCGGTCT
>UQIG01000014.1 GCA_900541135.1 uncultured Collinsella sp. | reverse complement strand
ATCTACACAAGGCTATTCGTCGGCAGCGTCAGATGTGTATAAGAGACAGCGCCCACTCCGCCACCGCAAGCCAAAACGGCGTCACCTTTACCGTCTCGTGGAACGACGCCCCCGCGGGCACCCCGACGACCTTCCACGTAACCCAAGCCAACGGCTCGTCCCAGGCCAAGGCGCGCATGGACGTGCCCACCTATTGGGACGGCGGCAGCCATGAAAGCGTCTACGACCCGTCGCGCCAGGCATGGTCCAGCTACTACACCCTGGGCACCGCGGGCCACGACTTTACCTTTGACTTCACGGCGTCGGGCACGTACCGCATCTACTTCTACTTTATGGACAACGACAGAAACGACCCCCAAAACGACAAGGGGATCTACTACCTGCGCACCACGGCGGAGGTGACCGTAAACGACGCCGCCCGCCCAAGCGTCACGCAGATCGTCAACGACGCCGTGGACCTGTGCAGGCAAGAGACAAACGGCTCGGAATACGACATGGCGCTATGGCTCCACGACTGGACGCTCGACCAGCTGGAGTACGACCACAGCCGCAACTGGTGCTCGGCCGAAAGCGGCCTCACGCGCCACCAGGGCACCTGCGAGAGCTACCAGCGCATCTACGCCAAGCTCCTTGACGCCGCGGGCATCGCCAACGGCCGCATCACCGGCAACGGCCACACCTGGAACGCCGTAAAGATCGACGGCAAATGGTGCCAGATGGACCTAACCTGGGACGAAACCAGCGACAACTGGTACGGGGACCTGGACCAGCGCCATCTGTACTTTGGCCTGACCGACGAGCTCATGGCAATCGCCCACTCCGACCACACGGCAAACTACCAAAAGGACGACTACGCCTACCGCTCGACCGACCTATCCAACAATTACTTTGTGCGAAATGGCAAGGCCGAAGAATGGACAGAGAAGTACGCCGACCGCATTCAGCAGCACCTAGATGCCAAGGAAGAGAGCTTTTCCATTGACGCTGAAAACCAGTCGTTCCCGCCGAGCATCTCGGGGATTCAGAGGTGACGCATAATTTCTTTCGCAAATTGACAACCGCATAGCGGAACACGGCCCGCGCCCCTTCATATGGATTCCAGCGGCTAAACAACAAATCATTGACGAAGGGAGCACGGGACGCGTCTGCGAACATCGTACCAACCGGCGAGGAGTCGCTGCGCAAGGACATAAAGAATCTGGTGGGGAAGACCATCGAGGAGACGCTCAACCCGCCGCTCGAAGAGGTGGCGTCGAGCTCGTCAGGGCCGAGCGCCACGAGAGAACGGCGGGCCGGGAGGCCTACCGCAGCGGCCACTACGTCAGAAAGCTCGTCACCGGGGCCGGGGAGGTCGAAGCAAGTGCGTGGGGACGCTCGGTGCGCTCAAGGAGGTGTTCCCGGGGCCCGTCACCGGCGCTGCACGGTGCATTTCTACCGCAACGTGCTGAGGCGGGTGCCCGTGACCAGGCGGAAGGCCGCGGCGCGCATGCTGAAGACAATCCACGCGAGGGAATCGCGCGAGGTATGCGTCAGAAAGGCCGAGGAGGTGACGGAGGAGCTGGAGTCGATGAGGCTCGGAGCGGCCGCGAGGACGGTGCGCGACGGGTTAGCCGAGACGCTGGCCTGCACGGAATTCCCGCCGGAGCACTGGCGCCGGATCAGGACGAACAATAGGATCGAGCGCATCATCCGCGAGATCAGGAGGAGGACGAGGGCCGTCGGGACCTTCCCGGACGGCAACTCGACCCTCATGCTGGCGACAGCGAGGCTGAAGTACATAGTGGAGCACGAATGGGGCAAGAGGAGGTACCTGGACATGTCCACACTGGAGGAGATGGACGAGCCGAAGGGAAAGGCGGAGGGCTAGAAGAGGACGGGGCCGAGGACGGCTAAATCAATTTGCGAAAGAATCTTGACGGTACCTATCCAAGAACCTGTTGTTGTGGTGATTTCAGATCCTAGGACGAAGGCCGTTTTTCATTAAGCGGTCGCCAGGGCATCACCCTTACACCAACATTTTCGACGCGATCAGCCGCTATTCATTGAGCGTCTTGAGGTGCCCCCAACTCTTCCTCCCAGTCAGGCATGTGGAAGCCGACCGACTCGGGCTTGGAAAGGTCGAGCGCGGAGTGGACCGGGTGTGGGGCGATAGGCCCCTAGGAGCTGGCGCGTCCCTCGAGGGGGTCTTGGTCCCATCCACCGCGGTGCATTATTCGGCCGAGTGGACGTCGGCGGTGCCGGCGGCTCCGACCCGCAACATAGGCGGTGACGAAAGGGGCCAAGACTCAGTTAATCGTATAATTAAATCCTAGTTGGCGCATTTTGTAAGGCGGTAAACATGGATCCAATTGACCTTGTCGGATCAGAGGCGGTTTCTCGGTTTATTGACTGGGGCAAATTACAAATTCAAGGCATCAATAAAAGGCGGGAAGTAGAAAAGCTTATCGAAGAAACCGCTATGCGCGCAGCAATGATTCTCACCAGCGTTGATTTGTCGCAGAAATTCAGAGATGTTCATCTTGTCGAAGAGCTATTGGCCCATCGCAGCTGCCTCGATAAAGACAAGGATGAAGCAATACGGACTTTTCTCGGCGACAAGTTCGATAAAACTGCCTACGATTTTGTTGAAGAATTCTGGAACTCCGTAAATATAATTATGGCTACAGGAGAAGAGTCTCTTGCGGCAAGGAAAGCCGCCGAGGGAACCGAAGCTATTCGCAGGAAGCTCGATACCATCTCCGGGGCTCTAGGGACAAATCGACTGGATCAAGCACAGCTGTTTCGATATCTATCAAGCTACTGCGCCAGATTAGCAAAAGGCGGCAACGGGTCAAACGTTTCAAGGCGTTTATTCATTAACGGCTCATCGGCGTCCGTTCAGCAGACAGACATATTAACCAACCAGAAACCAACACTCATCTACGCAGATCCCGGCGCGGGCAAAAGCGAATTGCTGAAAAATATCACAGCAGAACTTGCAAAAGATTGGCTCGGCCGCAAACGAAACGAAGCCCCAGTATTCCTTGAAGCACGAGGTTGGTCGCGCCGCTATTCAAGTCTAATTGAGGGCATAGCAAAAGAAGTCATTGGCAATGCATCCGAGGCGGCTATATCGCTTATAAGGGACAACATTTCAATCTTTAGGCTCATCGTAGACGGCCTAGATGAAGTTCGACGCGACAGGGACCTTTTCTTTGATGAGTTGGCACAATACGCAGATGATGCAAATACCCCTCTCATTTGCTCCTCGCGTTTCGAAAAAGATTGCGAGCGTATCGGTATTCAGGGCATGCGTTTGCAAGAATTCAACGACGAGGACATGATCTCCTATCTTAAACAAAGAGGAATCGACTCTCCGGGTAGCATACTAACAAATCTAAGCAATACTGGACGAGAGCTAATGCATAACCCGCTACGTCTTTCCTGTTTAGCAGAATACTTCTTAAAGAAAGGAACTTATTCAGCGCCTAGGAATCTCGCAACCATTTTTGAGTCATGTATTGACTCAATGATCGAAGCCAAGATTGCTTCTAGTGATGAGCTTGATTCCGATTATCTTAAATATCAGCTTGGATCTTACACCTTGAAGTGCATGACAGAAGAAAGCCCCAAGCCATTGAGGGTTTTCCTTCTGACCAAGCAAACGCCATCCGAAGCCGAGCGCATAGAGCAAGCAGGAAAGGGATCTGGCCTCCTGAGTATTACCAATGGCGTGGTGGATTTTTCACATTCAGTTCTCCAGGAATACTTAGCAGCAAAATTCCTTTCAAGTCAGTCGATTACAACAATTATTACTTACTGCAACCAATGCCTCAAAAACCCGTTGCTGGAGAACTTCTTTGTAATACTATGCGGCTGCACAACAGACGCTTCAAAACAAACAGCAATTCTCGATCATCTCGAAAACAACGATCTTCCTTTATTCATGAAATGCTTGAAAGGACGCATGAACCTCTCGGGTGAGTTAGAAGCTCGATTGAGCCGGGATGAACTGACTAAAATTGCAGAGCAAACACTTAAAACCTATACGAACATTACTGACCGCTATCTGAGAAAAATGAAGCCCTATATACCGTTCCGGCATACTCTATCTTCACCAGACGCACCGATACGCATGGAAATGAGTTATAGCGCTGAAAGCACAGTGGCCCGAATCACACTAAAAGAAAAGCATCCTGGAGAGGAAAACATAAGCCTCAGAATTACCGATGATGCGCAGGGGCCGATAATGAAAACCGCAGATGGATTCATCGTACCCCTTATTTCGATAAGATCATCAGATCAACCGGAAACCCATGTCTATCGAATAGATAGGCTCTACGAAGGGGTAGATTGCGCTAGAGAGCTATCCATCTCAATGATAAACGATGATCTAAAAGACTTTTTCAACTCAGCAGAGACCGTGCTTTTCGAACCATTGCCCATGAAAGTCGGGTTTGTGGAAGAAGCACTTAGAAAAAGCCGAATCAATATCGGGGAAAGCACAGGGCGGCCTCGGAAGCCCAGCCTACGCAACAGCACGGCAAAGGAGATTGACCAGGCGCTCATCGGGAAGCCAATTTACTTCATCAATGTTGCGAACATAGATATACCGATTTCAGTAGTACCCGCCCTAGCCCGGATACTTGAGCTAGATCAAGAAGCCCCTCTGCAGTATCTTCCTCCCTTACCAGATAATTTAGGCAAAGGCTACCATTGGGTTTGGGATTTATATACAGATCAGCTTTGTGCATCGTGGTGCAAATTCATCCTTGCCGAATGCGAGAAATCTTACAGACAATTCATCAAGACTTTTATGGAGGATATTGGAAAATATCTACCCGCCTATGCCGATGGACCCTTTAGCCTGAAAGCAAGTATCAAGCCTGCCGAAAAAGGTGAATACCCTCAAGACAGGCTGATTCGAGTCTCACTATCTCCCGTCGAAAGTGAAGAAGAAATCAAGGTAGCTATTACGAAAGATAATTCTCAAGAAGGCCATTTCAAAAACGATTTTGAAACACAAGCTGAAAACTGCCTACGCACTGAGAGGCTTTTAGGAAGACCCGGCAACTATTATTGTGAGCATACTTATGGCAGTGCAGAACTTTTATGCGAGCCTGCATTTGTGCATAACAATGTTCGGAATAGCATTCAAAAAGAGTTAGAGAAGCTCTTCAAACTAAGCTAGAAGTGTTCAATCGCGAAGGGCCGCTATCGATCAAAACGCTAGCGGTGTCAGCCTGCAATAGCTGCAGCGCCGATTTGAGAATACGGCCGATTGAAGCGCCGCCAATCATGACCGATTAGCGCGGTAAATATCATACCGGTGTCGGTAGGGCGCCGCCCTTGCACCAGCGTTTTCAACGAAGATCCCAAGTCGGCATGCGCGCGATTAAGACGTGTCAACGTCGCGTGCAGACCACCAATAACAAAAGGGCACCGAGACAAAGCCTGTCCAGGTTGCCCATGCGCAATATCGACTGAGCGCTTCTCCATTTCCAGCTGAGCACCCCAATGATGAAGCTGAAAGTCAGGGCCAGGTGTTCAGATGGCACAGATCAAAACAAGGATCAAGCCCTTTGGATTAAGACCAATCCCATCTGCTAAACTACCAATTGGAACTAACTCACCAGCACAACTCAATCAGCTGCACTTGTTCCGCCAACCCCACCCAACGCCAAATCAAAAGGAGCACATCCATGTCCCAGTACGATTACCTCGTCGTCGGCGCCGGCCTCTCGGGCGCCGTCTTCGCCAACGCCGCCAGGCGCGCCGGCAAGTCGGTCCTGGTCATCGACCGCCGCGACCACATCGCCGGCAACGTCTACACCGAGGACGTCGAGGGCATCCAGGTCCACCGCTACGGCGCGCACATCTTCCACACCTCCATGAGGGACGTCTGGGACTACGTCAACCGCTTCGCCGAGTTCAACAACTACGTCAACTCGCCGGTCGCCAACTTCCACGGCAGCATGTACAACATGCCCTTCAACATGAACACCTTCGCCAAGATGTGGCCGGGCGTCGTCACGCCGGCCGACGCCCGCGCCAAGATCGCCGAGCAGGTGGCCGCCGAGAACATCGGCGAGCCGGCAAACCTCGAGGAGCAGGCGCTGTCGCTCGTCGGCCGTGACATCTTCGAGACGCTTGTGAAGGGTTACACCGAGAAGCAGTGGGGCCGCGACTGCAAGGACCTGCCCGCCAGCATCATCAAGCGCCTCCCCTGCCGCTTCACCTACGACAACAACTACTTCAACGACCGCTACCAGGGCATCCCCATGGGCGGCTACACCAAGATGGTCGCCAACATGCTCGAGGGCGTCGAGGTGCGCTGCGGCGTGGAGTACAAGGAGCTGGCCGCCGCCGAGCCAGATATCGCCGCCAGGACGATCTACTGCGGCCCCATCGACGCGTTCTACGACTTTAAGCTGGGCGCGCTCGAGTACCGCAGCCTGCGCTTCGAGACCGAGACGCTCGACGAGGCCGACCACCAGGGCGTGGCCGTGGTCAACTACACAGAGCGAGAGGTCCCCTATACCCGCATCATCGAGCACAAGCACTTCGAGTTCGGCACGCAGGACAAGACCGTCATCACGCGCGAGTACCCGGCGGACTGGAAGCCCGGCGACGAGCCCTACTACCCCATCAACGACGCCAGGAACGAGGCCCTGTACAGGCAGTACGAGGAGCTGGCGGCGCAGGAGGGCGACGTGGTCTTCGCCGGTCGCCTGGGCGGCTACAAGTACTACGACATGGACAAGGCCATCGCCGCCGCCTTCGAGCTCGTCCGCAACGAGCTGGGCGTGGAGCCGACAGAGGCGTAGTTAACCATTCGAGAGTCATCGCGTCAATCAATATAAATTAATTAATGGGGATGCTAGAACAGATCTGCATCCCCATTATTTACAACAGTTGAGTCGACGTTTCTGTTCGAAAAAAGCAGGGCACCGACCTTCGCCGATGCCCAACCCATTCATGCAAATAGAGTGAAATAAAATATGAAGATGGCAAAAGCCGGACTGAATTTAATAGAGCTTCGCTATGCCCGCGATCTACTAAAACGGCTAACAAATTTAGTAATCCACAATTGAACGCCCTCTTTGATAATCTCGTGATAAGAGCTTCCCAGTTTCTTGCATAGGTACACAGGCCATTTCCAATTGTTATAGGCTAGCTGGGAAATTCCCTGGCCCAATATGATGCCCCAAGCCCCCATACCAAAAAGACCAGAAAACAGACACACAAGAGCGCAGCCAATAATGGATGCAATAATATATCCCCACATATAAGGAATCTCGTTCATGCTGATAATGTAATTGCAAAAAATAGAATGCTGCTGAAGAAGCCCCACATACAAGCACATTACAAGAAACAAAGCATAGTCAATATCGATGCCAGGCTTGAATAATGGCAAGAGAGGAAAAATAACAACACAGACCCCAGCGGTTCCAAGCATAAACAGCATCCAGTAACCTACAATCCCAGTCGATACAAATTTCCTCTGATTACCAGATTCACCCTCCGCATAAGCTGACTGCATCGCAGGATAAAAAGACTTTGGATACGTAGATGCAAAATTATAAATTGCATTTGCAAACTGCAGCAGAATAGAATAGGTGCCCGTCTCGGATAGGCCAAGAAATATGGAACTCAAAATACTCATGGCTTGAGTGGAAGCATAAAGAGAAAGCTGAACCAAGCCATCACGCCATGCGACATGGAAAATGGTCGAAAAAATATCCTGAATTGAAGAGAAGTTTACCGACAACTTATCCGAACGTCGTCCATCTTCGATCTCTCGATGTTTCCTAAGCATAATTAAGGCAGAAACCCTAAGAAGCACAGCATTCATAAGAAACCCAATAGATGCGCCAACAAGCCCAAAGCCCGCAACGAGCAAAACGCCACTGATAAAGAGCTGTCCTACTCTACCAATTACGACCGCCTTATTTTCTCCAGCAATATCTCCGTATCCTCTTAATACCGTGATCGACCAAAGAAAATAGAGATTAAGGAAAATTGAAACACAGAAGAGTGCCCATGAAAGCCAAACGTCAGCAGGATTCATATTCGAAGCAACAAAGAAAATATAAGCTGAGCCAGCCGTAGAAAGCAGAAGCAACACAACGACCGCAAGAATCGCGTATATAACTTTGGAAGCCTTAATTACCGTGTTCAAAAGATGCCAATCGATGCCATCTTCAACTGATTCCTTATCACACCCCTTAACGGAAAGACGGCGGGCACCACTCACTACATATACGATATTTCGCGCAAACGTTGGATTAAAACCAAACTCAAAGAGCATGGCGAAATTAGAGAGAGCAATGTAGACATACCAAAGTCCCAATTCCTCATCAGAGAGAAAGCGCATAAGCAACGGAAGAAGGATGAAACCACTTGCCATCGAAACTATTGTCCCAATGTAATTCCATATCACATCGGTTTTTCGCGTCACGATACTACTCATGCGGCACTCCAGCATATTTTTGAAAACCGACTTCCCTCTTATCGACTTTGGATAGAGAAAAGGGAAGCTCGGGTCCGATTGCAAAAAGAAAATAATTACATTCGATGCGAACACCCAAAGTTTCGGTAAGACCGTATACCGACATTAAAACAATACCGAACAAGAGTGAGTCCCATTGATTTTGGCGAACCATTTTAATTAAAAGTGAAAATAGTCCAATTAAAAATAACGCAGACGGAATAATACCGTAACGCAAAATCAAATGGCAGTACGCGTTATCAACGACGAAATGGTACGGTTTACCATTTTCCCAATAGATTACAGGACTATCAATATAATTTGTACCAAATAGCGAGAGACCCTTCATCTGATAATAGCCATGAGCCAATCTCAATCTTCCCGATAAAAGGTTATTCAAAACTGAATCTATTGAGCGAGCTGGGTTATAGTTAACCATAAAATAAAAGCTAATGAAAACAATCAAAACAACGGCGATAACAAAACCTATCGAAATGATTCTTCTTAAACGTTTGTTTTCCACTTTGTAGAAAACAAACAATAGTAAAACTTGGAAAACAGCAAGAATTGCTGTTGATCTTGAATCCGACACAACCAAAATTAGAATGGCAGCAGATATAAGCAGCATTGATTGGAACAAAGGGGTTTTTCCAAATCGCAGAACAGAAATTGATGTGCATGCGAGAAAAACATACATGCCGAAAATATTAGGGTGAGTAAAGCCCAACGACTGACGAGCAATACCTGAGCGAATTAGAATTAGATTTTCAATAATACCCGAGACAGCAAACAATGGCGCAATGACTAGAATCATGATCGACAGGACAAGTGAAATAAACGCAAGTTTATTCAATTTGACGCCCTCAGAGCAGACAATAAAGAGAGCAAGCCAAAATAACCATCCTTCCTGCGAATTCCTCCATGAAACAAAGCCAACAAGAACGACAAGTGCTGCCATTAGCCAGCCATTTACAGAAGCCTTTTGAAGAATAAATTTAAAAATCAAAAGGCAAAGAATTGCCAGGCTGAGAATATTTGACAAAAGTGAAACCGGAATAAAGAGAAATTCAACGAATGTCGTTCGATCGAGAATGCAGCTGAAAAAATACAAGGCGTAAGCAAGGTAGAATACAAACTCCCCTATGCTCATGCATCCAATAACGGAGGCAGCATTGCCTGTTTTTCCATTTCCATTTATTCCAATATCACTCATTAATGCGTGTCCTTATCAATTAGAACTTTCCCCGCTAGGTGGACTTTGACTACAGTTCTTAATCCCCAAAATAGATAGGCAAAGGTAAAGAAACCTTTTTTACAAAGAATCGTGAATACTTGAAGCCAGAGAGAAAGACAGTAACCTTCGAAACAATGCTCAGAAAAACACCCCTGATCGGAAGCAAAGGAAAGAAGCCGCACACTCGATTTTTTTGCCCCAATCAGACCTGAGTTTCGAACAAAATTCTCAATACCTTGGGTGGTTAAAAAAGCACATCGTGAAATAAATGGCACCTGTTCATCTTCTAATGAACATGTTGACATGATTCCCGTAATGGAGCGCTCCCATGGATCAACCTCAATCGAATGAACAGCAGACCCCTTGTATTGGTAATACCAATA
Organism: uncultured Collinsella sp.; assembly: GCA_900541135.1. Lineage (GTDB taxonomy): Bacteria > Actinomycetota > Coriobacteriia > Coriobacteriales > Coriobacteriaceae > Collinsella. The sequence goes on along the minus strand of UQIG01000014.1, from coordinate 41,491 downwards.
CCAGACATTAGAAGCAATTGCCATCGATTTGCATTTCTCAATAAACCGGAAATTAAAGACCGTATCTTCACCGATGGGAATACCCTCATCAAAACGCAAGGTCTCAAGAATATCAGCACGATAAAGCTTTGCAACAGGTCCACGACCCTTAAAATCAGGCAAAGATTCGAAGCTATACTTAACATGTCCAAGCATTTGAAGTTGTGCTGCCATTAATTCACAAGACTCATCAAGGACGCAATAATCAAGCACATCGCAGCCGTCGGTCGGAGAATCATCGAGATATAGAGAAGCGACGCCACCAGAGACAAGATCGACATTCTCTCCCAATGCAATCTGGAGAGCCTGATTAATAAACAAAGGATCCAATTCATCGTCAGAATCAGAAAAAGCAACCCATTCGCCCTGAGCTTCGCGGATTCCGATGTTTCTAGCGTGTGATACGCCTTTATGACCCCCCTTAACAATTCGCGCACGAGCCTCCGCCGATACAAGTCTCTGCTCAACGGCTAAACACTCATCATCGCTTCCATCATCAACGATAATGAATTCAACATTGGAATAACTTTGATTAAATAACGACAAGAGGCATCTCTCAAGCGCTTTAACCGGGGCATTAAAGACGGGAACAACAATCGAAACAAGAGGATCTTTCTCATCTCCATTTAGATTAGATTGTATATCGAGCTTTGCGCTCCTCATTCCGCCTCCAAGTTTTGAAGAACGGAAAGCGTCTCAGCCACACCATCTTTTATTCCCTTACATGGGATCCATCCAAGTTCTCTCATTTTGCTACCGTCCATGAGTGCGATCGAAGCTTTTGAGTAACCCGCTGCTTCCTCAGCATCTGGCAAATCAAAAACAACTTCAACGTCTCCGGCTGAAGCAACCATCATTGCCAGATCACGTAAGGTGACATCCGATGAGGGGTCAGCAAGGTTATATGCTGCGCCATCTACACCAAGTAGCAGCGCGTAAAGCAATCCGGAAACAGCATCTGCAACATGTAAATATGAATAGTGTTGAGTTCCGCTACTCTTAAGCACCACATTTTGGTGACAAAGCGCTTTATGCATAAACTGAGAGAGCGCCTTAGAATCATCGGGAAGTAGAGTTGGTCCGTATACTCGGGCTATGCGAGCAATAACAGTTTCAACAGATTTCTGTGAACGGTAAGCCTGGCACATAGTCTCGCCAAGACGTTTGGACTCCGTATAGCAGGCACGAAGAGTATTGCAGTCAATATATCCACAATACCCCTCGTCAAATCGTTCAACATCTCCACGGTTTTCTCCATACACCTCAACAGAAGAGGCGAAGAGCAGTCTTGCACCGTGTTCCGAGGAATACTCAAGCAAATTATGAAGTCCGTCAACATTTGAGGAAATAGTGCCGACAGGGTTACTCGCATATTGACGTGGATGCGTAGAGCTAGCAAGGTGGATAACAAAATCTGAAGGAGCTGACGGCATTACCCCTCTTTCGGTAACATCCGCCTCCTCAAATTTAAATAAAGCACTATCAAAATAAGGCAACCTGGCTCGAGCTTTCTCCTCACTTCTACCGATAGCAAGGATGCGGCAACCAAGGTGATTTATTCTATTTTTCCTCATAATAACGTCAATGAGAAATGAACCTATCATTCCAGTAGCGCCAGAAAGAGAAAGGGTCTTCCCTGCTAGTTTTTCCCATGGGAGATCTTGGCTACAAACAGAATCCAGCTCTGAGATGTATATGTTAGATTCGAGTCTATTCATCAGAAATACCCTACTTTTAATCCCTACATCCTGACGTGGCTAAATAAGCGCGGAAAGTGTCGAGGTTCTCAGGGGTAGTTAGCTTAATATTCTTATCCGAACCAGCAGCAAAATGTAGAGTTTCGCCAAGCTCGACCATCATCGTATTGGTGTAATGCGAACCGTAAATACCAATACCCTCAGCAAAAGCCTTCTTATAGGATTTCAATAAATTACCGTAGCGATATGCCTGCGGAGTAGAAACACGACGAAGAGTCTCTCTTGGAATAAATTTGTCGGTAGTTGATTCATCGTCTTGATTAACAACAAATATTTGTTCGTTATAAGGCAAGCTTGTAACAGCATTACCATATTTTTGGCAAACGCGAATCACGTCGGTAATCACGTCCGAATCCAACATCGGTCTCACACCATCGTGAATAATAGCAATGTCATCATTAGACAGAATTCCCTCGAGCCCATATACGCCATTGCGAATAGACTCCTGGCCAGTCTTTCCACCTTTAACAACCCATTTTAATTTAGAAATACCAAACTGCTTTGCATATGCTTTGAGAATGTCTTCCCAGCCATCGATACAAACAACTTCAATAGCCTCGACCTGCGGATGCGCCTGGAATGCCTCAAGTGTATATATTAAAACAGGCTTATCGCGCACATTAATAAACTGTTTGGGGATTTGCTGGCCCATACGAGAACCGACGCCGCCAGCGATAACAATTGCAACGTTCATTTTTACAAATCCTCACTCTCGATATTTGAGTACTTTCCTAAATCAAACTCATAGACAACATGTACTTCTCGGTCCTCTAATGGCGGTGGCGTCATGTAATCGGGCCCATAAAGCGCTTCCATATAAACCTTGAAATCATTGGGCACTGGAAGCAGAAGTCCTTCAAACTCACCCGGCTCTGTTGGAAAAAATGCATCGCGACTATACAGCTCACCAAAATAGTGTTTGCGTCCAGTCGGTATTGAAATGTACTTACTGCTACTATTGCGATACTTGGAATTCCATCGATTCCAAAGCGCCACCCATTTTTCAGGGGTGTAGAAAGAAAACAACTTCCCGATCATTTCCTTACGCTTAAAGACTTTTAAGGCAGATTCGTTGCCGGCAACCAAAGAGTTATATAAATCTGCATGCGCCTCAAAGCGACGACACGAATAGCAGAACCCCAGAGCCATAGATATAAAGCCATGAATTCCGCGGCAAATAAAATTATCTGGAACACTTTCGAGTAGAAAAATATCGATATAAGCGCCGCAACTCGAACTAGGAAGACCGATATCATCTCTGTTTCGGACAATGGTGCCGTTAAGACGCATTCTCGCAAAGCCCAAATCATAACCATCGGTCAAACCAGGAATTTGAATGGTGTATTTACCTGGGAATAAAGAATTGATGGCATCAACAAACTTTGTCAAATCATCATGAATCAAATTGATGTCAATATCATCGTCCCATGGAATAAATCCATGATGGCGAAGAGACCCGAGGCAGGTGCCGCCACTTAAGGTCCATCGAGCTTCAGCTTTATCTGCAGCAACCTGAAAATCTTGAAGCATCATTTTAAGAACATTTTGAAGCGAGCAGAGTGAATCTCCCGTCAGCTCGATTGTTGAGTTTGTGTTCTTTATATGTTTAAACAATTCAAAAGTTGATAAACCCATTATTAATTATCCGACCTAAAAACTACGTTTATATTTTTTGCCAAAAAACTTGGCTGCCAAAAAACCGCTACCCTTAGCAATCCAGTCAACTGGTTCCGGGCTGATGGTAGGCATTTCTGCCAACTTGATGTCATTTGTCGACAACCAGGTATCTAGTAACATCTCGCTGATGCGACCAGGCCATCGAGCATTGAATGCATCGTATTCTGTTGAATCCAAAGAACTTTCTATTTTCTCGAGCACAAAGAAGAGCCACTCGCAATAAGCGTTAAATACAGCACCTTCAGCAACGAACATGTTAAACATATGAGCTTTGGTGCCAGACATTTCACGTTCGAAGGCGGGAATATATTTGGGGCAATAACAATTAAGTGCCGCTCGCGTTGCATCTAGCTGTTCACACGGAAGAGTATGACGATAGTGCGCCTCAACGGTATCGATATAATAGTTACGAGCTTTGGGAACGATTACCTGTGAATTTGTTGAGTCAAATACTTCCTTAAAATCCTCGCTACCCGCAATTAGATCAAAAGGATTTTTGGATTTTGCCTTTGACGGATCAATGGTTTTAAAATGCCGCCTGTAGTGTACCAAGCCCTTATAAAAGGAACTACAATTCTTCCAAAGCCAGTACATCCCAGTAAGCTCAGAATAAGAAGCGTTTTTTTGAGAGATATTATCCCCCATGTTATCCTGCTGCATGTCCAAACAAACTTCCGGATGCAAATCTGCCCCAACGTGAAGAGGGAGATAACACTTATCATTCGGCATGCAATACGGCTTATGAGCTGCAACAGCAACCGTAATATCCTTCTGTGACGACAATTGTCTACCTTCCACTTTTACGTTTTCCAAACATGGCACCAAAAGTGCCAGCGAAGCATTTCCAGTCCATACGGAAGCAGCGATTCTGAACGTAGCGAAGTTCTATCTTTTGCCTCAGACCACTCTCAAAGGTCGCTTCATTGCGATCAGTCGCTTGCCAAAGTCCAGTAATTCCAGGCTGAACTGAGAGCAGTTCAGCCTTTTCTTCATCCGAAAAATGCTGCTCAAGCTCATCCCTTGTAATGGGACGGGGGCCAATGACTGAAAGATCGCCGTTCAGCACATTGAGAAACTGAGGCATCTCATCGATAGAGCATTTACGAATGAATTGACCAATCCTGGTAATGCGAGGATCATCGTCGACTTTGCGTTCGACTTCCCACTGATGCAGCTGCTCGGGACTCAAATACTTCTGCACATCACCCGCATCGGCGACCATACTACGAAGCTTGAAGATCTTGATGGTCTTTCCGCCCTTGCCGACGCGCTCTTGCGTATACATAGGACTGCCGGGTGATTCAAGGCTAATGAGCGCGCACACGATAGCGATGGGAACAAGCAGCAGCACGCTCATCAAAAGACTGAACACCAGGTCAAACAGCCTTTTAATAAAGCGGTAACTAAGCGTACCGCTCGGCTTAATCTCTTTAATAGCCAGTGCGTCCCCCACGGATACACAGCTCTCTGTTACTTCTTTAGCAGCCATAGTCAAACTTACGTCCCTGTTCCCCAGGGATCCCCAAATCGGTAAATTCAAAAATGCGAACGAATAGCTGGTGCAACGTTTCCCTTACGTTTTGCTGGGAACGTCGAGCGGTAGCAGCTCCCTAAATGTGGAGTCACCCTCGCCCACGTCTACCAGGCACCAGCGCTTATGACGGTCGATCTTTTTAACGCGGGCCTCTTGCCCCACCAAGGGACCCTGCTCTATGTGCAACACGCCGTCTTCTATGCGCGCGACACTGTTGCGCACCACGCCGTCGCCGTCTAGCACGCTGCAGTACCAATCCTGCGCATCGTCCGGCATGGGCATGTACGCCCGCTCCCTACTGCCGGCGATGCGACAGCCAAAGCTCAACTGGGCCAAAGCCCTATCGAGCGCGGCGGCATCGTGCGTGGCGACGAAGAAGTATTCCTTGTACATGGGTTTGGTTTGGAGCGACCAGGCGCCGTCCCGCTTAAACCAGAACTCCTTTTGCATTACAAAGGCGTCTTTCATAAGGTTGTGCGGGATAATGCGGCGAACCTTTTCACAGGTCTCGCGCTCTTTTCCATGGGGGGTGTGAACCAGATACCAGCGTACACGGCCATGCTGGCTGTTGGTAGTTACGCCGTTAAATGCGCCCGGCAGCTGCTCTTGGCGCCGTGCCGTCTGTTCCATGTTCTCGCCCCCTCTTTTGGCTTTACGATGCACGCAAATGCAGGGGCGTTTAGAACAGGCTTCTCGCTCACAGCTAGGCGCGCAGTCGCAAAAGCACAGGTTTTTCCTCTTTCGACATAGGCCATTATACGAGCAATTAATCAGCGATTGCCCAGATTACACAAAATGTACTGCCGGTAGATGCATCTCCATACCCCTCTACAAAAACCTGTACCTTTTTGTGCAACAAAAAAAGCCGCTCAACCAGCGGCTTTTCTTATTTTGGGTAAGAAAAAAGGCGACCGTCCTTTGTGGACGGTCGCCTTTGTTAATTGTTGTGAAGTTTGCCTTAGGCGCGGGTCTTGATCTCCTCGAGCACCTTAGCAACAAACTCGTCAACGCTCATCTGAACGGTCTCGTTGGAGCGATCGCGGACGGAGATGTTGCCGGCCTCGACCTCCTTCTCGCCCAGGATGAGCATGTAGGGCACGCGGTCGATGCTGCGGGCCTCGCGGATCTTGTAGCCGATCTTCTCGTCGCGGTCGTCGCAGACCACGCGAATGCCGGCCTCTTCCAGCTTGGCGCACACCTCGTGGGCGTAGTCGCGGCTCTTCTCAGAGACGGGAAGCGCCTTGACCTGCACGGGGGCCAGCCAGGTGGGGAACTTGCCCGCAAAGTGCTCAATCAGAATACCGATGAAGCGCTCGATGGAGCCAAAGCACACACGGTGCAGCATGATGGGGCGCTTCTTGGTACCGTCGGCGTCCACGTACTCCAGGTCAAAGTTGAGCGGCATCTGGAAGTCGAGCTGGACGGTACCGCACTGCCAGGTGCGGCCGAGCGAGTCCTCCAGGTGGAAGTCGATCTTGGGCCCGTAGAAGGCACCGTCGCCCTCGTTGACCTCGTAGTCCATGTGCAACTGCTCCAGAGCGGTGCGCAAGCCCTCCTCGGCGCGAGCCCAGTCCTCGTCCGAACCCATGGAGTCCTCCGGGCGGGTGGAAAGCTCAACGTGGTACTTAAAGCCAAACTTCTGGTACACGGAGTCGATGAGGTTGACCACGCCCACGATCTCGTCGGTCAGCTGGTCGGGACGCACAAACAGGTGGGCGTCGTCCTGGTTAAAGCAACGCACGCGGAACAGGCCGTGCAGGGCGCCGCGCAGCTCGTGGCGGTGCACCAGGCCAATCTCGCCGGCGCGAATGGGCAGCTCGCGGTAGGAGTGCGGCTTGGAGGCGTACACCAGCACGCCGCCCGGGCAGTTCATGGGCTTAATGCAGTACTCTTCGTCGTCGATGACGGTGGAGTACATGTTGTCCTTGTAGTGGTCCCAGTGGCCCGAGGTCTTCCACAGCTGCTTGTTCATGATGAGCGGCGTGGAGATCTCCACGTAGCCGGCCTTGTGGTGGATCTCGCGCCAGTAGTCCAGCAGCGTGTTCTTAAGGATCATGCCGTTGGGCAGGAAGAACGGGAAGCCAGGGGCCTCGTCGCGCATCATAAAGAGGTCCATCTCGCGGCCGATCTTGCGGTGGTCGCGCTTCTTGGCCTCCTCCAGCATGTGCATGTGCTCGTCGAGCTCTTCCTTGGTGGCAAAGGCGACACCGTTGATGCGGGTGAGCATCTTGTTGTCCTTGTCGCCCTTCCAGTAAGCGCCCGAGACACCGGTGAGCTTAAAGGCCTTGAGCGCCTTGGTGTAGCAGATGTGGGGGCCGACGCACATGTCGATGTAGTCGCCCTGCTGATAGAAGGTGATGCGGGCGTCGTCGTCCAGGTCGCCGATGTGCTCGACCTTGTACTTTTCGCCGCGCTCCTCCATAAGGGCGATGGCCTCGGCGCGGGGCTTCTCGTACACGGAGAACTTGAGGTTCTCCTTGACGATCTTCTTCATCTCGGCCTCGATCGCGGGAAAGTCGTCCTCGCTGATCTTGACGCCCTCGGGCAGGTCGACGTCGTAGTAAAAGCCGTTGTCGGTCGCGGGGCCGTAGGCAAAGTCGGCCTCGGGATAGAGGCGCTTGATGGCCTGCGCCATGATGTGCGCGGCGGAGTGACGGATGACGTGCGTGACCTCGTCCTGCGGGAGCTCGGCCACCGAACCGTCATTGTAGAGTGCCTTCATGGGTATGTTTTCTCCTCTCGGATGCCTGATGCAAGTGCGTGCGATGCGCTCGGTGTTTTTGACTTGCATCATTATAGGCAGGTTGCCTTGGTATACAAGCGCCCGCCGCACCTTAATGGCACGGCGGGCGATTTTCTACGCATGCTTCATCGTGTGGGGCGGGATGAGAGGCGCGCGTGGCTTGCGACGTGCCCGTGGCTTGCGGCCGGCCCGGCGATGGATGCGTTACTGAATGCGAGTTCGGCAGTAGGGGCAGACCTTCCAGTGCGCATCGAGTGGGCGATGGCAGCTGGGGCACACGTTTCGAACCTGGGTATCGCACACCGGGCAGACGACGAAGTCTTTCTCGATGGGCGCGCCGCACTGCGGGCAGGTGCCGTACTGGGCAAGCTGGCGCTCGCGCAGGGCCATGTCCAGCTCCTGCTCTTCGCGGTCGGACGCGTAGGAGTGCGGGCGCAGGACCAGGTACGCAATGAGGCCGACAAACGGGATGAGGGCGATGATGCCCCATGCCACGTAGGCGCTGGCGCCGCGGCGGCGAGCGTCGATGAACACATAGACGACCGACAGCACATACAGGGCGACGATAAAGCCAACGAAGGCATAGACGACGCCCATAAGCTGCGGCGACATGAGCTCGGAGATGTACTTGGACATTACGGGTACCTTTCGGAATATTAACAGTCCGGTCAAGTTTACCACGGGGTTTGTTTATATGGGACTACGGCTGGGTACGGGGCTGGCGCGGACACAAACATCTCAATCTGTAACAGGTTGGAGCGGAATCCGGGTCTAGATGTTACAGATCGAGACACAGGAGTCCCTCCCCGACCTCAATCTCGATCTGTAACAACTGGGGCCAAATTTCCCCTCTTACTGTTACAGATCGAGACATTCAAAATCCGCCGGAAGGTTTGTCTTGATCTGTAACATCTAGAACCCAAATCATCAGCTAACTGTTACAGATTGAGACAAAGAAAGCCGTCCGCACCGAATGTCTCAATCTGTAACAGTAACTCGGCAAAAACAGTCCCAGATGTTACAGATTGAGACAAATCTCCGACACCGAAGCCGGCAGACGAGGTTGTCGACGTTGCCGGTTCTCCCCTCGCCTGCCGTTGGCGGGTGTTGAGGGGCTGTTCGCCGCATTGCCGCCGCACTGGGGGCGTACAGACCGTAGGATGGTTTTATTGACGGCCTGTCAACTTGTCTGGGAGGCACCGTGGCAGAAACGTTTGATATCGCAATTGTAGGCGCGGGCATCACGGGATGCGCCATTGCGCGGCAACTCGCGCGATTTGACCAGTCCATTTGCGTGGTCGAGGCGGCTAACGATATTGCGCTGGGCGCGTCGAAGGCCAACGGCGGCCTGGTGCACGCCGGCTACGATCCGGCGCCGGGCACGGTCAAGGCGCAGGTCAACGCCCGTGGTTGCGAGCTATATGGCACGTGGGCCCAGGAGCTAGGCTTTTTGTTCCGCCGCACCGGTTCGATGGTGTTGGGCTTTAACGACGAGGACCGCGCGCATCTGGAGCAGCTGCGAAGCAATGGCCTTGCCAACGGTGTGCCCGAGCTGTCAATCGTCGGACCCGACCGCATCCACGAATTAGAGCCGCGCGCCAGTGCCGATGCAACGTGCGCGTTGTGGTGCCCCTCGACTGGGTTTGTCGATCCGTTTGAGGTTGCCATCGCCGCGCTGGAGAACGCCGTGGCCAACGGGGTGACGTTCATACGGTCCGCTCCGGTGGAAGCGATTGAAGTCGCGGGGTCAGCCGACGACACGCGCTTTACGCTGGCGACCCCCGCTGGCAACGTGCGCTGCCGCTACCTGATCAACGCCGCGGGCAACGACGCCGCCGACATCTCGCATATGGCGGGTGCCGAGGAGTTCCAGATGGTCTGGCGTCAGGGCAACATCGTGGTGCTGGACAAGGAACCGCGCACGCTCATGCCGCTCTACCCCGTACCGACGCCGGTGTCGAAGGGCGTTATCGTCACGGGCACCGTGCACGGCAACACAGTGATTACCGCGACCGCTGCCGTGCGCGAGCCGGGCGACACGCAGACCTATGCGAGCGATGTGAACGCGCTGCTGACCGGCGCGCGCAAGCTGGTGCCCGATCTGGATACGCGACGTGTGGTGCGCGCATTTGCCGGCGGGCGTCCGGTCATTCAGGGAACGAACGACTTCTTTATTGGACAGTCAGCCGTGGTGCCGGGGCTGTTCCAGGCAGCGGGCATACAGTCGCCGGGCGTGGCGAGCGCGCCGGCAATTGCCGAGCGCATGGAGCAGGTGCTGCGCGATGCGGGCGCGGAGCTGCACGAGCGGGCAGACTGGAACCCAATCCGCCACGCGCCGGACGACTTTGACCGCGCATCGCTGGCGCGCAAGGAGGAGCTGATCAAGTCCGATCCCGCGTGGGGACAGATTGTCTGCCGCTGCGAGACGGTGCCCGAGGCCGAGATTGTGGCCGCGATCCGACGCCAGCCGGGCGCGGTTTCGGTCGAGGGCGTCAAGCGCCGCTGCCGTGCCGGCATGGGTCGGTGCCAGAGTGGTTTTTGCCAGAGTCGCGTGGTTGCGATCCTTGCCCGCGAGTTAGGCTGCGACCCCAGCGAGGTGCTGTTGGAGGATGCCGGATCTTGGTTGGTCGAGGGACCGTTGAAGGGGGTGCGCTAGGATGGCGACGATTGATATGCACGACGGACGCGCGGAGGCGAGCGCCGTGGCAACGCAAGCCTTCGACGTGGTCGTCATCGGAGGCGGCCCCGCTGGCATGGCGGCCGCGCTTGCCGCGCAAAAGGCCGGCGCGCGCGTGGCCATCGTTGAACGTGAGCAGCACCTGGGCGGAATCCTCCGCCAGTGCATCCACCCCGGCTTTGGCCTGTCGCACTTTAAACAGGAGCTCACCGGTCCCGAGTACGCGCAGCGCTTTATCGACCGGGTGCGCGAGACCGACATTGCGCTGTTCTTGGGCAGCATGGTGCTTAGGATTGATTCGGGCGAGGGCGCGAGCGTAGGCGACCCGGACACGGGCGAGGCCGCGGGAACCACCGCAGTCCATACCGTCACGCTCATGAGCCGTACCGGCATGCTTCAGCTCACCGGGCGTGCGGTCGTCCTTGCCATGGGATGCCGCGAGCGCACGCGCAGCGAGATCAAGATCCCCGGCAGCCGCCCCGCCGGCGTATTTACGGCCGGCCTGGCGCAGCGATACATCAATATCGAAAACCTCAAGCCCGGCTCGCGTGCCGTCATTTTGGGCTCGGGCGACATCGGGCTCATCATGGCGCGCCGCTGCACGCTCGAGGGGATTTCGGTCGAGGGCGTGTACGAGCTCATGCCGTACGCCAACGGTCTGCGCCGCAACGTCAAGAACTGTCTGGACGACTTTGGCATTCCGCTGCACCTGTCCACCACCGTCACGCGCGTGATAGGACGCGATCGCGTGGAGGCCGTAGAGGTGAGTCGGGTCGACGAGAGCCAGGCGCCCATTCCGGGAACCGAGCACGTTGTTCCGTGCGACACGCTGCTGCTTTCGGTTGGCCTGATTCCCGAGAACGAGCTTTCGGTGGGCGCGGGCGTTGAGCTTGACCCGCGCACGCGCGGCGCCGTCGTGGACCAGAGCCTGCAAACGGGCGTGCCGGGCATCTTTGCCTGCGGCAACGTACTGCACGTGCACGATCTGGCCGACAACGTGACGACCGAGTCCGAGCGCGCCGGTGCGGCTGCGGCGGCGTACGCGCTGGGGAGCGGCGCGAACGTCGGGCACGGTACTGCGGACCCGAGCTGCCAGCTCACGGTCTCCCCCGCCGGTATCGCGGGCTACGCGCTGCCGGGACGCATTACGGCTGTGGCACTCACCAAACTCAACTTCCGCGTGCGCCGACCGGTCGACGCCGCCCGCGTGCGCATTCTGGCAGGCGACGAAGAACTGTTTGCAGGCAAGGTCCGCCCGTTTAAACCGAGCGTAATGGAAAGCTTCCCGCTGCCGGCAAAGGTGATTCAGCGCGCACTCAACCTGGGTGTTAGCGAAATTGTCCTGTCTGTCGACCCCGTTGAGGAGGGGTAAAGCCATGAGCACGAATGCGACCGAGACATTGCAGTTCAACTGCACCACCTGCCCATCCGAATGCCTCTTGACCGTGGAGGTGGAGCGTAACGCAAACGGCGTCGTGGTGGAGGTGAGCTCCGTGACCGGCAACAGCTGCCCGCGCGGCGATAAGTTCGCTCACCAGGAGCTCACCTGCCCCATGCGCGTGCTCACCACCACCGTAGCCGTATCCGGCGGCGACGAGGCGCTGCTGCCCGTGCGCACGGCCGAAGCCATCCCGCTGGCACTCCACGCCCAGGCCATGGACCTCATCCGCGGTCTGGTCATCGACGCCCCCATTCGCATGGGCGGCGTCGTGCTGGAGAACCTCCTCAACACCAACATCGACCTCATCGCCAGCATGGACATCGACCCAGCCTAAGCAGCTCATTTGGGACGGGGTCCTTTTAGCTACCCTGCCATCCACCCCGCCCTTCCTCAATTGCGGTGAAATAGTTCCTGATTTCCGCCAAAACCCCGGCATCCAGGAACTATTCCACCGCAACTTGCCTTGGGATCGGTATTTAGCTTGTGTCTACTTTAGTGCCATTTCAAAACTATGTCGGATTACGGGGCTGATTCGGAGACCCCCATCCATACCGGCAATTATCGATTTTTGATAAGCTCTCTACCTGCGGTTTTAATTTCGCGATTTTTCCAATGGTCAAGTAAAACAGGTCCAGCCCCGTAATCCGCCATACTTTTGAAGGCAGCTAATTCGGGACGGGACTGTATTGACTACTTTTACCTATCAGCCCGCCCCAAAACAATCATTCCGCATGTTTGACGCAGCTAAAATAGCCTCGTCCCAAATTGACTACCCTGGCATTGGAGATACCATGGTGGCACCCTAGCGAAAGGATGTTTCATGGCACATGTCGATGACCAGCGTGTGGCGCGCGTGCTCGATGCCCTCGAGGCTCAGCACCCCGGCTCGCAGCTGCTCGTAAACGACCCGTGGTCGATTTATTACCTGACCGGCTTTTATGCCGATATGTTCGAGCGTTTTTGTGGCGTGCTGCTCGCACGCAATTGCGAGCCCGTGATCTTGGTCAACGCCCTGCATCGGCTGCCCGAGTATGACAATGCCCGCGTCGCCTACCACACCGATACCGACGTCGTGGCCGACGCCATCGCGAGTGAGATCGATCCGACCAAGCCGCTCGGCATCGATACCGTCATGCGCTCCGGCTTTTTGATGCCGCTCATGGAGCGCCACGCCGCCAGCGAGTTTTTCCTGGGCGACTTTGCCGTCACCGCCGCACGCACCCACAAGGACGAAGCCGAGCAGGAGCTGATGCGCGCGTCCTCGGCCGCCAACGACGACGTGATGGCCGACGCCATCAAGCTCGTCCACGAGGGCGTAACGGAGCGCGAAATTGCCGACCAGATGCTCGGTCTGTATCGAAAACACGACTGCGAGGGCTTTAGCTTTCCGCCGATCGTGAGCTTTGGTGCCAACGCCGGCGACCCACACCACGAGCCCGACGATACGGTTCTCAAGCGCGGCGACGTGGTGCTGTTCGACATTGGCGGGCGGCATCGCAACTACTGCTCGGACATGACGCGCACGTTCTTTTGGGGTGAGCCGGACGAGGAGACGGCGCGCATCTACGACATCGTGCGCCGCGCCAACGAGGCCGCCGAGGCGCTCATCGCACCGGGCGTGCGCATGTGTGACCTGGACCGCGCCGCACGCGACGTGATTGAGGATGCGGGCTATGGGCAGTACTTTACGCATCGCCTGGGACACTCGATCGGCCTGCAGGACCACGAGCCGGGCGACGTCTCGCTCGTCAACGAGCAGGTCGTGGAGCCGGGCATGACGTTCTCCATCGAACCGGGCATCTACCTCCCCGGCCGCACCGGCGTCCGTATCGAGGACTTGGCCCTAGTTACTGAGTCAGGCGTCGAGATTCTCAACGCCTACCCCCACGGTTCGGTCCGCCTAGACTAGGCAATGCGGCAAAGGGGCAGCCCTTTGCCGCATCCTGCCAATGCTTCGCCACAAAAACGGCCTATCTACTACGTTTAACCCGCACGGGTCGACCATAACCGGCTTTTCGCAAAATCCGCAAGCCGTCTACCTGCGGTTTTTATTTCGCGATGTTCCGTGTGGTCGAGGGTAACCGGTCAAACGTAGTAGATAGGCCCATTTCGTGGCAAGCGAGTCAACTCGGGGCACAGGGCAGCCAAAAAGCCCCGTCCCAAATTGGCTGCTTTTGAGTTGCGGTGATATACGGACTGTTTGAGGCCTCTGGCTTGTAAAACAGTCCGTATTTCACCGCAACTGATGAGGGGATGGGTTAGCGCAGCAGGCCGGCTACTTCGCCGGCTAGGGTGATGGTGCCGGCTGCTACGAAGGGCTCGCCCGCGGCCTTGAAAGCTGCGAGGGCCTCGGAAACGCTGGGGTATACGCCCGCGAGCTTATCGGCATCAACGAGGGCGGCGAGCTCCTCTGCCGGCAGGGCGCGATCGGAATCGGTCTGCGTCACGACCACGCGCGGGAAAGCCGGGATCAGCACGTCAACGATACTCGCCACGTCCTTGTCTGCCAGCGCGGCGCACAGCAGCGTGGGGCGATTTTCAACACACGGATCGATCTCGTCCAGCGCGCTCACAAAGTTCTCGCAGCTCTGGGGGTTATGGCAGGCGTCGATCAGCTTGAGCGGGTCAGTTCCCAGCACATCAAATCGGCCCGGCGTGGGGCAGCCCATAAGCGACGCATCGAGCTTGTCATGATCGAGTTCGCAACCCAGATACCCCTCGCAGAGCATAATCGCGCACGCAGCATTCTGCGGCTGATAGGCCGGCTTGACCATGCTCGACGTATAGATCGCACGCGGCGTGGTGCAGCTAAACTCAACCGTATCGCCCACGTGCTCCGGCACCTTGGTCGTGGCATGGTTCACCACGAGCGGCACAATGCCGCACGCGCGGCAGCGAGCATCCATTACGCGCTGAACGCTCGACTCGTGCGTACCCTCACCCAGCACAACCAGACGTCCGGGCTTGATGACCGCAGCCTTCTCCCCCGCAATGGCCTCGAGCGTGTCGCCCAAAATACGTGTGTGATCGAGCCCAATGCCCGTAATGGCAACGGCGACGGGATCGGTCGCACTCGTGGCATCCCAACGCCCGCCCATGCCAACCTCGAGCACAGCAACGTCCACCGCGGCCTCGGCAAACACTACAAGTGCGGCAGCCGTCAGCAGGTCAAACGGCGTGATGGTGTACGCGCGCTCCCCCGCCGCCACACGACGAGCATTCACACGATGCCCCGCCTCGACAGCTGCCGAAACGCCACGGGCAAAGGCTTCGTCGCTCACAACGCGCCCGTCAACCTCCATGCGCTCGGGATAGCGCACCAGCTGTGGCGACGTATACAGCGCGGTTTTGAGCCCCTCACCACGAAGGATGGCGGCCGAAAAACGCGTAGTCGAAGTCTTGCCATTGGTACCGGCAACCTGGATGCAATCGAAATACTCGTCCGGACGCCCCAGCTCATCGAGCATATCGACAACCGTCTCAAGCAGAGGACCAGCATCCCCAGAAATCCGCCCCGTATCAGCAGCAAGTCCCACAGCCTCATCAAACGAAAGCAGCTCAAACGAGAAAGGAACGACATACGACCCAGAACGCTTAGCCATAACCCAAAGTCCCCTCAACATAAAAAGAGGCCCGAATCAACAGCGAGCCCCTCCCATTCAAAATATCAGCCAAACACCGCTTTGCAGCGACCTCAAGGCCGCAACCAAGTGGCCCTACCAGGCAGCGGACGCCCCCGTAACCGCTATGGGAGCGGTTTGGGGCTTTGCTCGATACAAGTTCCGCACGAGCCGAAGGCCACTTAATGTGGCCTTCGTGCGAGCAGGACTGTCCGAAGTAGCGAGCAAAGCCCCAAACCGCGTCCCCCAGTACCGCCTACGAGAAGTCAGCAACCTGAGCAGTCAGCGCCGCCAGGATCTCCTTGAGCTCAGCTGCACGGTCCCTCTTCTTCTGCACCACGGCAGGCGCGGCCTTGGCCACAAAGCCCTCGTTGGCGAGCGTCTTCTCGCAACCGGCGAGCTCCTTCTGGGCCGCGGCAATCTCCTTCTCCAGACGCGCCTTCTCAGCCGAAAGGTCAACCTTGCCCTCGAGCACCACAAAGACCTCGACGCCGCCGTCGACCACGGCGATGCTCGCAGCCGGCTTCTCGACGTCGGTACCCATGACCAGCGAAGCCGTGTTGGCCAGCGGCTCAATCGTGGAGCGCAGGCTCTCGAGCTTCTCGATGTCCTCGGCACCGGCGCGCACGACCACGTCGAGCTCGGCCTTGGGGCTCAAGCGATAGCGCGAACGGGTGGCGCGGGCGGCGGAAACGACAGCGCGACAAAGCTCAAACGCGCGCTCGGCGTCCTCGTCGACATACTTGGCATAGTCGGCGGGCTCGGGCCACTTGGCGATCATGAGCGCCTCGGCGCGGTGCACGTTGCCCTCGGCGTCCAGATCGAGCACGCTCGCCGGCATGTTGTCCCAGATCTCCTCGGTGACAAACGGCATAAGCGGGTGCATCAGGCGAATGGAGGTGTCGAGCACAAAGATCAGGTTGCGCTGGGCCTGCAGACGGCCTTCGCCCTTCAGGCGGGCCTTGGTGACCTCGACGTACCAGTCGCAGACCTCGTTCCAGAAGAACTGCTGCACGCCGCGGGCCATATCGCCAAAGGTGTAGTTCTCAATACCCTCGGTGACCATCTTCACGGCCTTGGCCAGGCGGCTGAACATCCAGGCGTCGGCCGGCGTCTCCACGACGGGCTCGCCGGGCGTGTAGCCCTCCATGTTCATAAGCAGGAAGCGGCTGGCGTTCCAGATCTTGGTGACGAACGACTTGGCCTGCTCGGTGCGCGGGCTGTCGATGAGCTTCTTGGTCTTCTTGTCGATGTTCGCGTCGAACTTAACATCCTGGTTGTTGGTGCACAGCGTCAGCAGGTTGTAACGCATGGCGTCGGCGCCGTACATACCGATGAGGTCCATGGGGTCAACGCCGTTGCCCTTGGACTTGGACATGCGGCTGCCGTCCTTGGCCAGGATCGTCGGGTAGATGACGACGTCCTTAAACGGTACCTCGTCCAGGAAGTACAGCGAGCTCATGACCATGCGAGCGACCCACAGCGCGATGATGTCGCGCGCGGTGACCAGCGCCGTCGTGGGGTGATGGCCCTCGAGCAGCTCCGGCTTTTGCGGCCAGCCCTGCGTGGCAAAGGTCCACAGCTGCGAGCTAAACCAGGTGTCCAGCACGTTCTCGTCCTGATGCACGTGATGGCCGCCACACTTGGGGCACACGTCGGTGTCCTCGGTCAGGGCGTCCTCCCAGCCACAGTCCTCGCAGTAGAACACGGGGATTCGGTGGCCCCACCACAGCTGACGGCTGATGCACCAGTCCTTGAGGTTCTCCATCCAGGTGGTGTAGGTCTGCGTCCAGCGCGCGGGGTGGAAGGTGACCTTGCCGGAGTTGACGGCGTCGAGCGCCGGCCCCTTGAGCTTGTCAACGGCGACGAACCACTGCTCGGACAGCCACGGCTCCAGAGCGGAGTCGCAACGGTAGCAGTGCATGACGGAGTGATCGAGGTCCTCGACGTGATCTAGCAGGTCATGCTCCTCAAACCACTTGATGACGGCCTCGCGGCACTCGTCGCGGTTCATGCCGGTGAACTCGCCGTAGCCCTCGACGACCACCGCGTGCTCATCGAAGATATTGATCTGCGGCAGGTCGTGGGCCTGACCCATGGCGTAATCGTTGGGGTCGTGGGCCGGGGTGACCTTGACAAAGCCAGAGCCAAAGTTGGCGTCGACGTGCCAATCCTCAAAGATGGGGATCTCGCGGTCGACGATGGGGAGCTTGACAGTCTTGCCTACAAAGGCAGCCTTCTCGGGATCCTTCGGGGAAACGGCAACGCCCGTGTCGCCGAGCATGGTCTCGGGGCGCGTGGTAGCGACGACGATGTAATCCTGGCCGTTGACCGGCTCGGTCAACGGATAGCGCAGGTGCCACAGGTGGCCCTTCTCGTCCTTGTACTCGGCCTCGTCGTCCGAGATAGCGGTGGTGCAGTTGGGACACCAGTTGACGATGCGCTTGCCGCGATAGATCAGGCCGTCGTGGTACCAGTCGCAGAACACCTTGCGCACGGCCTGGGCGTAGTCCTCGTCCATGGTGAAGCGCTCGTTATCAAAGTCGACAGAGCAGCCCATGCGCTTGATCTGCTCGACGATGATGCCGCCGTACTCGTGGGTCCAATCCCAGCAGGCGTCGACAAACTTATCGCGGCCGATCTCCAGGCGGCTGATGCCTTCGCTCTTGAGTTTCTTGTCGACCTTGGTCTGCGTAGCGATACCGGCGTGGTCGGTGCCGAGCACCCAGCGCGTGGACTTGCCGCGCATGCGGGCCATGCGGATGATGGCGTCCTGGATGGAGTCGTCGGTGGCGTGGCCCATGTGGAGCTTGCCGGTCACGTTGGGAGGCGGAATGGTGACGGTGCAGTCGCCCACGCCCTCACGGCGCTTATAGTAGCCGCCGTCGAGCCACTTCTGCAGGATCGCCGGCTCGTTGGTCGACGGATCGTAGTTCTTGGGCATTTCTTCCATATATCTCTCCCTGTCCCGCCGGGGAGGAATGTAGGCCCGATTTTCGCTCGGTCAAGTCCTGGCTCGCGCGAAGACCACATTAAGTGGTCTTCGGCTCGTGCGGAATCTACGAAAATCGGGCCTACATTCCTCCCCTTAGGTATCGATTACTTCAGTCTGATATGACTTCGCTGAGGCTTAAACAAACACACAGAATAACACAGGTAGTTGGGGTTATTGCGCATATATAAAATAGCCTCCGACCGCGGGTGGCCGGAGGCTATTTGCAAACACGTTTTAGGCAGGTCTAGCCGTAGATGCGCTGGGGCTGCTCTTCGCCCTTTACGGAGGCTTCGGTCACGATGACCTTGGCGACACCCTCCTCGCTGGGCAGGTCGAACATCGTCTGCTGCAGCACGTCCTCGCAGATGGAACGCAGGCCGCGGGCGCCGGTCTTGCGGGCGAGCGCCATGCGAGCGATCTCGTGCAGGGCCGCGTCCTCAAACTCAAGATCGACGTCCTCGAGCTGGAACATCTTGCGGTACTGACGCACCACGGCGTTCTTGGGCTCGGTCAGGATCGACACCAGGTCGTCCTCGTCGAGCGCCTGCGTCTGGGTGACAACGGGCGTACGGCCCACGAACTCGGGAATCATGCCAAAGGCGTTGAGGTCCTGCGGGAGCACCTGACGCAGCAGGTCGTTCTCGTCGACCGAAGTGGGGCCGGCGATCTCAGAGTTAAAGCCCACGCCCTTGTTGCCCACGCGATCGGCAATAATCTTGTCCAAACCCACAAAGGCACCGCCGCAGATAAACAGGATGTTCGTCGTGTCGATCTGGAGCAGCTCCTGCTGGGGATGCTTGCGGCCGCCGGTGGGCGGAACGCTTGCCACCGTGCCCTCAAGAATCTTAAGCAGCGCCTGCTGAACGCCCTCGCCCGAAACATCGCGGGTAATGGAGAGGTTCTCGGCCTTGCGGGCGATCTTGTCAATCTCGTCCACGTAGATAATGCCCACCTGAGCGCGCTCGATGTCGCCATCGGCGGCGTTGATGAGCTTGAGCAGGATGTTCTCCACGTCCTCACCCACGTAGCCGGCCTCGGTAAGCGCAGTGGCATCGGCGATGGCAAACGGCACCTCGAGGATGCGCGCGAGCGTCTGGGCCAACAGGGTCTTGCCGGTACCGGTGGGACCGAGCAGCAGGATGTTGGACTTGGCGAGCTCCACCTCATCCATATCATCGTCGAGTTGCGAGTCCAAGCCGTCGTCAAAGGCCGAAAGAGCGGCGCCGCCCTCGATCACGCGGCGATAGTGGTTGTACACGGCCACCGACATGGCGCGCTTGGCGTCCTCCTGACCCATAACATAGGCCGAAAGCTCGTCATAGATCTCGTGCGGCGTCGGCACATGCGTGATGACCTGGCGGTCGTCCTCGAGCTCAAAGCCCTCGGCCTCGGGGTCCATAGAGGGCTGCCCGGCAGCCTGGCCGTGGTCGTTGAGGAAGCCCGGCAGCTTGCCGTTGCGGGCAGCGTCCATAAAGTCCGAAGCAAGCGACTCCTCCAAGATCTCGGAGCAGGCGGCGACGCACTCGTCACAGATAAAGATGTTGGTCGGGCCCTTTACGAGGCGACGAACCTGGCCCTGCTCTTTTCCGCAGAAGGAGCAGCGGATGGGGTTGCCGTTCTCGTCAAAGTTGTCCTGCATGTTACCTGCCATCCTAGGCGTCCTTCGCGGCGAGATCGCGTGAGGTGACGATACGGTCGATCAGGCCGTAGTCGAGGGCCTCGGCAGCGGTCAGGTAGTTGTCGCGCTCGGTGTCGGCCTGGACCTTCTCGATGGGCTGACCCGAGGCGTCGGACAGGATCTGGTTGAGCTCGCGGCGAGTCTTCTTGATCTCCTCGGCCACGATCTCGATCTCGGTCTGCTGACCCTGGGCACCGCCGCTGGGCTGGTGAATCATGACCTTGGAGTGCGGCAGGCAGAAGCGCTTGCCCTTAGCGCCGGCCGAAAGCAGCACGGCGGCCATGGACGCGGCCATACCGACGCAGATGGTGGAGACCTGCGGCTTGATGAAGTTCATAGTGTCAAGAATCGCCAGGCCGGAGTAGACCTCGCCACCGGGCGAATTGATGTAGAGCGAGATATCCTTCTCGGCATCCTGGCTCTCAAGATGCAGCAGCTGGGCAACGACCAGGTTGGCGCTGACGGAGTTGATCTCCTCGCCCAAGAAGATGATGCGGTCGTTGAGCAGGCGCGAATAGATATCGTAGCTGCGCTCGCCGCGCGGCGTCTGCTCGATAACGTATGGCACGAGGGCGGAATCGAACTTGGCGATCATACGCATCTCCATTTCTCTCTTGCGGACCAAATTGGTTCTAGATAAACGTACGGTGCCCGCATGCTATGCATTGGCTGGCACCGTACGAAGCAACCGGATAACCGGTGTATAACTTTACCCCATCACGGGCGCACCCATGCGCTCGCGGGCAAGGTGGCGAGAATTACTCGGCGTCCTTGGCGGTCTCGTCGACCTCGGTCACCTTGGCGTTCTCGACCAGGTGGTCGACGGCCTTGGAACGACGGATGGACTCACGGACGGCAGGCATGCGGCCATCGGCGATGAACTCGGCCTTGGAAGCCTCGACGTCCTTGACGCCGGCCTTCTCGAACTCAGCGTTGATGTCATCCTCGGTGACCTCGATCTTGAGCTCGCGGGCGAGGGCGTCCAGAGCCAGGGACTCACGGGCAACGTCGTTGGCCTGCTTGTGCAGGTCGCCGATGAACTGCTCCATGGTCAGGCCGGAAGCGGGCAGCCAGGTGTCCAGGGTCATGCCGCGGGCAGCGAGGTTGGACAGGAAGTTCTGGCCAAGCTCCTCAAAGACGGACTGCTCGTAGTCGGCATCCATCTCGTCGAGCTGCAGGCGCTCGGCGAGAGCGGAGACGCAACGGTTCTCCTTCTCCGCCGGGAGGCGGGAAGCCTTGTCCTGCTCGATCTCGATCTTGATGGCGTCGCGCATAGCGTCGATGCTGTCGAAGCCAAAGTCGGACTTGACGAGCTCGTCGGTGAGCTCGGGGGTGTTGCGGGCCTTGATGCCCTTGACGGTGACCTCGACGGTGTGGGTCTCGGCCTCCTCGCCCTCTTCGACCTCGTCGGTCCAGGTGACGGTCTTGACGTCGTCAACGTTAGCGCCGATCAGGGCCTCGTTGAACTCCTTGGGGTTGCTGTCGCTACCGGCGATGAGCATACGGCCCTCGGCGGCAAAGTTGTCGGCGTTCTCGACGGCCTTGAGGTCGACGGTAACGTAGTCCTCGGCCTCGACGGCGCGACCCTCGACGTCCTCGAAGGTGGCACGGTAGTTGAGGAGCATCTCAACCTGGTTGTTGATCTCGGACTCGGTGACCTCCGCAGGGGGCATCTCGATCTCGACAGCGTCGAAGGAGGAGAGCTCAGCGGCGGGACGCAGGGAGAACTCGACGGTGTAGGTGTAGTCCTCGTGATCCTTGGCGAGGTCGAGGTCCTTGTAGTCACCGTTCTTGGTGGGGACGATGTCCAGCTCGTTGAGGACGGCGGGCTCGTTGGCGGCGATCAGGTCGTTGGTGGCCTGAGCGAGGGTAGCCTCGGCGCCAAGTGCGGAGTCGATGACCGGACGGGGAGCCTTGCCGGCGCGGAAGCCCGGGAAGCGGTACTTCTTGGCGGTGTCCTTGTAGGCCTTCTTGATCGCGGCGTCGACGTCGGCGGCCGGGATGGTGACCGTAGCGGTGAGCTTGGCGTCCTTGACGTCAGAAGCGGTGATGTTCAACACGTTCCTCCTCATACTGCCCAGCTTATCTGAGGTGCTGGTACCTTTATGCAACAAAGAGTCGCGACGGCCGAGGCCGACGCTGGTGCGTTGGTGCGGGCGAAAGGACTCGAACCTTCACGGGAATCCCACCAGAACCTAAATCTGGCGCGTCTACCAATTCCGCCACGCCCGCATGAGCGCACAGACTAGGAATGATAGCAGATACGAACGACAAGCGCACGCACACCTTTTACAGGCTCACGACCTCACCACGAGTTACAGCGGAACAGGGTAGCTAATTTGGGACGGGGCTTTTTTAGCTACCCCCATCGGCTATCCTCTGCAGCCCACAATTCGGTCGAAAAGTGGGCTGCAGTTTCCCCGGGCTAGGCAAAGAGCAGATACAGCGGCTCCTCGCCTACTCCCCCAGCAGGGCCTTCTCGGGCGTGATGGGCAGCGAGCGGACCTGATGTCCGGTGGCGTGCGCCACGGCCGAGGCCACGGCGGCGAGCGGCGTGTTGATGACGACCTCGCCGATCGACTTGGCGCCAAACGGGCCCGTCGGCTCGTAGCTCGGCTCAAAGGCCACGCGAATACTGCCGATATCCAGACGCGTGGGCAGCTTGTAGCTCATAAAGTTGCCGGTGCGCAGGCGACCGCGGTCGTCGTGCTCGACAATCTCGTAGAGCGCGTGGCCGATACCCTGGGCAATGCCGCCCTCGGCCTGGACGCGCGCGAGCGCCTCGTTGATCACAGTGCCGCAGTCGACGGCCGCCGCGTAGTCCACCACAGTCACCTTGCCGGTGGCCTTGTCGACCTCGACCTCGGCAATGCCGGCCATAAACGGCGGGGGCGAAACGGGCAGGCAGGCAGAGGCATGCGAGGTGAGCGCGTCGCCGCCCGCAATGTTCTTGACGCACAGGTTGGCAAAGTCGCGCAGCGTGAGGTAGCGGTTCTGCTCGCGCGCGGCACGCTCGTCGGACAGGCGCACGTACTGGCCGTCGAAGACCACGTCGGCGGCGTCCACGTCCCACATCTGGGCGGCCTTGGCGCAGATCTTCTCGCGCAGCTCGGTCGCGGCGTTCTTGGCTGCCAGGCCCGTCACGTACGTGCCCGAGCTCGCGTACGAGCCGGCGTCGAACGGCGACACGTCGGTGTCTACGCCGCGCACCACGATCAGCGAACTCTCCACGCCCAGCTCCTCGGCGGCAATCTGCGCCAGGATCGTGTCGACGCCCATGCCGTTATCGGTGGCGCCGGTGCCAATGGTAATGAAGCCGTCCTCTTCAAGGCGCATGTCGATGCCGGCGATATCCACGTTGGAGATGCCCGAGCCCTGCATGGTAAGCGCGCAGCCCAGGGCGCGCACGCGGTCGCCCAGGTCCACGGCCAGCGGCTTGTCGCGCCAGCCGATCATGTCCATCGCGCGCAGCAGGCAGCGGTCGAGCGCGCAGGCGTTGAGCTTCTCGTTGTAGTACTGCGGCATGATCTCGCCCTCGCGCACGATGTTCTTAAGGCGCAGGTCGGCGGGGTCCATGTGCAGCATGTCGGCGAGCTCGTTGACAGCGCTCTCCACGGCAAACTGACCCTGGGTGGCACCGTAACCGCGATACGCGCCGCCGCGGTTGGTATTGGTGTAGACGGCGTCCCAGCTAAAGCGGCTCGCCTTCACGTGGTTGTAGATGGGCAGGCTCTTGTGGCCCGAGAGGCCGATCGTCGTGGTGGCATGCTCGCCATAGGCCCCGGCGTTGGACAGCGTATGCAGATCGATGGCCGTGATGGTGCCGTCGTTCATGGCGCCCAGCTTAACGGTCATCTGCATCTGGTGGCGCGAGTTGCCCGCGGTGATGGTCTCCTCGCGGGTATAGCAGCAGTAGCTCGGACGGCCGGTCTGCTGGGTCACAAACGCAACGAAGATCTCGCAGCAACCCGTCTGCTTGGAGCCAAAGCCGCCGCCGATGCGCGGCTTAATGACCTGCACCTGCGACTGCGGGATGTCGAGCGACTGCGCGACCATGCGGCGCACGTGGAAGGGCACCTGCGTAGAGGTGGTCACCGAGATACGCCCGAACGCGTCGGTCGTCGCGAAGGCGCGAAAGGTCTCCATGGGTGCGGTCTGCGTGGCCTGGCTGGTGTAGGTGCGGGTGAAGACGATGTCGCTCTGGGCGAACGCCTCATCAAGATCGCCAAAATCGCTGGTACCGCTGCACACCAGGTTACGAGCAACGTCGCCGCCCTGCGGAAACATAAAGGTCACGTCGCCCTCGGGGTGAACCACGATGTCGTTATCGAGTGCCTTGGTAAAGTCGAGCAGGGGCTCAAGCACCTCGTAGTCGACCTTGATGAGCTTGAGCGCCTTGTCGGCGGCCTCCTCGGTCTCGGCGGCGACGATCGCCACCTCCTCGTTTTGGTAACGGACGAGGTTCTCGAGAATCAGGCGGTCGTAAGGCGAAGGCTGCGGATAGCTCTGGCCGGCGATGGTAAAGCGGCGCTTGGGCACGTCCTCGTAGGTGTAGACGCCCACGACGCCGGGCACCTTCAGGGCGCGCGACGTATCGATGGAGCGGATCTTGGCGCGGGCATAGGGGCTGCGCTTGAGCTTGACGATCAGGGCGCCGGCGGGCACCAGGTCGCCCGTGTAGACGGGACGCCCCTCGAGCAGGGCCTTCGAGTCCTTCTTGGGCTGCTTATGAGTGATCTGCTTATAGGAGACGCCGTCAGAACTGGTGTCGTTGACCGGCAGCTCGGGCATCTCAAAGCCCACCTGCACGCCGGACTCGTTGAGGAAGCGCACGATGGCGCGCAACTGGCTCTCGTAGCCGCTGCAACGGCAGAGGTTGCCGGCGAGCTGGCGCGAGAGCTCCTCGCGCGTGGCGACGAGGCTCGGGTCCTCCTTGGCAGCGCGGGCAAGCGCCAGCACGTTCATGATGAGGCCGGGAGCGCAAAAACCGCACTGCTCGGCGCCTTCGGCAGCCATTGCGCGGGTCAGCGCCTCAGACTCGGCCTTGAGACCCTCGAGTGTGGTGATGGAGCGGCCCTCAACACGGGCGGCGGGAACCGAGCAGCTCAGCACCGGGTCGCCGTCGAGCCACACCGTGCACAGGCCGCAGTTGGTAGTCTCGCAGGCGCAGCGCACCGACGCGCAACCCTGCTCGCGCAACAGCGCAAAGAGCATGGTGTCGGGGGCAATCTGAACCTTGACCTTACGGCCGTTGAGCGTAAAGGAAAGATCGATGAGTTTGGCAGCCATTAGCGCACCTCGCTAGAATCGACGCCGGGCACGCGGCGGCAGGAATACTCGTCCGTGGCAAACTTGGGGACCTGCACGGTCTCGAGCTCGCGGGCAAGCGCGGCCGAAAGCTCGATGCCGGCGGCGCGGCGCACGGCCTGAATCGCCAACGGGGCCGAGATGCGGCGGCGGTATTCGGCCGAGCCCCACAGGTTGGTGCCGTAGCCCAGCGAGCGCACGGATGCGGCCAGGGCGCGAAGCTCGTCCTCGGAAGGATGCTCGGCGGTAAGGCCGCATGCCTCGCCCTGCAGCAGGGTCGCGCGCAGCGGGCGGGCGCCCACGGTGACATGCCAGGAGCCGTCCCACCAGGCGGCGGTAAAGTTCAGCGAGGGAAAGTCGGTCGCGGCCTTGCGCACGGCCTCGTAGCTCGCACGGTAATCGTGCTTGACGACCACGACATGCTCGATAACGTCGCGCACGTAGCCCATGTCAACGAACTCCGCGAGCGGCACGCGGCCGGCGCCCGTCAGCTCAACATAGGAATCGAGCGCGAGGAAGGCGGAGAGAACGTCCGAGAAGCCAAAGCGGCCGTAGATGCTGCCGCCCACCGTGGCGGTATTGCGCAGCTGCACGCCCACGATATCGTGGACGGCGAACTCAAAGACATTGTTGACAAGCGCGTTGAGCTCGGCATGGCGCTCGAGCTGGCGCAGGGTACACATGGCACCGATGCGAAACTCGGTCTCGGTCTCCTCGATCTGATCGAGTCCGCAGGCCGAAAGGTCAATCGCCGTCGCCACGCGACGCGAACCCAGGCGCATCCAGATGCCGCCTCCCACAATCTTGTTGTTGCGGTTCTTCTGTAAGAGCTCATAGGCTTCGGCCGCGTTTCCAACACGGACGTAGGTACCGAACTTGAGCACGTTCTCCCCCATCTCTTCACTTGTCCAGTACTTTTAAGTGTACCAAACGAGGGGCCGCACACCGTTTTAGGACAAAATCCACCCACCCATCCATAACTTGCGGTGATATACGGACTGATTAGCCGTTCTGGAACGCAAAACAGTCCGTATATCACCGCAAGTTATGAGGAGTCCTCCGGGATAGAAAAGGCTCCCAGCCGGATAGCTGGGAGCCTCATCGCATGCTATGTCGAGCGAAGATTTAGCAGACGCCCTGGGCGAGCATGGCGTCGGCGACCTTCAGGAAGCCGGCGATGTTGGCGCCCATGACGAAGTTGCCCTCCTCGCCGTACTCCTTGGCGGTGTCGTCCACGTTGTGGAACATGCCGCGCATGAGCTGCTCGAGCTTGCCGTCGACCTCCTCGAAGGTCCAGGACAGGTGCTCGGCGTTCTGGCTCATCTCCAGGCCGGACACGAGCACGCCGCCGGCGTTGGCAGCCTTACCGGGCATAAAGGCGACGCCGTTCTCCTGGAAGTAGGTCGTGGCCTCGATGGTCGTGGGCATGTTCGCGCCCTCGCCGACCACCTTGCAGCCGTTGGCGACAAGCGCCTGGGCGTCCTCGAGCAGCAGCGTGTTCTCGCGAGCGCAGGGCAGCGCGATGTCGCAGGGAAGCTGCCATACGCCGCGGCCGTCGCCCTCGTGCCACACGGCGTTGGGCTTCTCGTCAACGTACATAGCGAGCGTAACGCCCTTGTCGTGGCCGGAGCGCTTCTTGTTGTAGACATGCTCGAGCACGGTGTAGTCGATGCCGTCGGGATCCTCGACCCAGCCGTGGGTATCGGAGCAGGCGAGCACCTTGCCGCCGAGCTGGGAGACCTTCTGGACGGCGTAGATGGCGACGTTACCGGAACCGTGAACGACGACGTTCTTGCCCTCGAAGGAGTCACCGCGGCTCTTGAGGTACTCGTCCACAAAGTAGACCAGGCCGTAGCCGGTGGCCTCGGTACGGGCGAGCGAACCGCCAAAGGAGAGGCCCTTGCCAGTGAGGACGCCGGTCCACTCGTTGGTCAGGCGCTTGTACTGACCGAACAGGTAGGCAACCTCGCGACCGCCAACGCCCAGGTCGCCGGCGGGAACGTCGGTGTTGGGGCCAATGTGGCGATAGAGCTCGGTCATGAAGGACTGGCAGAAGTGCATGATCTCGTTGTTGGACTTGCCCTTGGGGTCAAAGTCGGAGCCGCCCTTGCCGCCGCCCATGGGGAGGGTGGTCAGGCTGTTCTTGAGGATCTGCTCCAGGCCCAGGAACTTGAGCATGCCCAGGGTGACCGTCGGGTTAAAGCGCAGGCCGCCCTTGTAGGGTCCAATGGCAGAGTTGAACTCGACGCGGTAGCCGCGGTTGACCTGGACCTTGCCCTGGTCGTCGACCCAAGGGACACGGAACATGACGATGCGCTCGGGCTCGACGAGGCGCTCCAACAGGGCGGCCTCCTCGTACTCGGGGTGGGCGTCGAGCGCCGGCTGGATGGTGCCGAGAATCTCGGTCGCGGCCTGGATGAACTCAGGCTGCTCGGGATAGCGGGCCTTGAGCTCGTCGAGAACTTTCTGCGTGTAGCTCATGCTTCCTCCAATTGATGGAAAAGAAAGGTGTCGTTCGAGGCGCCCCATGCGCCGCGAGCTTTATCGAGTATGGATAATATCGCACTGTTGCAGCAAAGTTACGCATAAGCCGACGAGCAGATGTTTCGTTTTGATTACGATGCAGGTAGATGCGTTTTTGAGCACTCGACGTACAAATCGCGTGTTTCGAAGCTGTTTCGTCCACATGTTCCCAACCACCACATTGGGGACAGGCACCCTTGTGTTGGTGTTGGTGGTTAGAGAACGAGCTGATGGTAGTCGGCGGGGGTTATGCGGCCTTCGGTGGCAGTGCGGAAGGCGGAGAGTGCATCGCCCGAGAACGGCATGGCCCAACACAGGCCGCAACCTGCGGTAATGGAGCCGGGCAAAGGCATAATGCGCCCGGGCACGCCGGCATCCAGGCACAGCTTCTCGCATTCCATCACATCGAAGGTGCTGTCAAACGACACGATAATTTTGCGTTCGCGGTCGAGAGCATCACCGGACGGGCCTTCGCGGTGTGCATCACGATACGCCGCGGCGGCCGCTTCCTCTTCCGCAGTATGTCCACAGCTACCACAACCGCAGGTACAGGGTTCGGATCCGTCGCAAGTGCAAGGCTCTCCCGTGTCGGGACAAATATCGTGAGACATGGCAACTCCAATCGTCTAGGCGAGTAACTCGGCCGCCGCAAACTCCTCGGGCGTATTGACGTTTTCGAAGCAGAGCGTCGAGCCCGCGGCCTTAACGATCTGCGGTTCATCCATATAACCAGCCTGAACGCGATTGATCAGGCAGCGAATGCGCTGGCGGTCGCAGGCGAGCAGCTCATGGGCGGCCGGCGCACACGCGTCACGGCGCCAGACGGCGCAAAGCGGCTCAATCCCCCGCTCCTCGCATGGCACGCACACGTCGAGCGCCTCGGCCTCAACACGATCGGCGAGCGCGCCGATGAGTTCCGGCGAGACAAACGGCATATCGCAGGCGACGATCGCCACGAACGGCAATCGGGCCGCAGTCAGCGAACTCGCGATGCCGCGCATGGCACCCGCCGGTCCTTCAAGGTCCGCCACCACACGCGGCACCAGGCCGCCAAACGTGCGCTCCTCAAGATAGACAAGCTCGCTGGGACGCGAAGTCGTCACGACCAACTCGCCGGCAACTGGCGCCAGCCGGCCCAGCACGCGCTCGATGAGCGGCTCGCCGCAAAACGCCATGCGCGCCTTATCGCAGCCCATGCGCGACGACAACCCGCCCGCCTGGACGACACAAGAAAGATCGGCACGTCTTACGGTAGTCATACGACAAAACACCTCCATCGGCATGCTCGAAACCCGATGCACGAAGCCAGATACCGTCGCCGATAAAGCGGGCGGCACGGCAAACCTGTGCAAAAACAAAACAGCGCCTTTGCGGCACGCAGCAAGACCGCGAGCACAAAAGCGCTGGTAGCGTATGGCGGGAACGTATGTGAATCGAACACATCCAAGACGTTTTGCACGCCTCGCAACGGTTTTGAGGACCGCGGAGCCCACCGGAGCCCATCCGTTCCCAAGTGCGGCGGTATTTTACCAAACCGAGCAGCCAATCTAACGCAGGGAGCGCAGGCCGCCAGAATCCTTGTCGAGCACCGTAAAGCGCACGGCATCTAGGTGCTCCAAGATGCTGATGGCACGTTTGCGCGACACACCCAGGGCCTCGCGCAGTACGCTCGTGGTGGCAGCACCGCCGGCTGCCTCAATGGCGGCGGCAACAAGCTCGCGCGCATGGGCCTCGGCGGCAGCGGACAGGGCAACGTCGCGCTCGACCTTAACGATCGAGCGATTGAGCGAAAGCTCGCGCAGGGCACGCGTCATGGTGTCGCGACCGAGCTGCAGTTGTTCGCCCACCTCGGGCAGCGCCGGTGCATCCAGGCCGGCCTCGTCAAGAAGCGCGACGATCCGTTCGCAAGCCTCTCGCACCACGCGTGCCGCTGCGGCGGCCGAATGCGGATCGAATACCTCGGCGCCCTCGGCGGCGCACACGCCACGCGAGCATCCCTCGGCAATCAGGGCCGCGGCAACGCCTTCATCAGCGGCAGGCCACGCAGCATGGGCAACGGCGCCGGGCGTAAAGCCCGTCTCCTTGGGAGCCGCCGCGTGCATAGCTGACAGGGTCGCCGCCAATGCATCCATCGCGGCGTCGAGCACCATGGCATCCGCCAAGAGGTCAGCATCACCCACGGCAAGCTTACGAACGGAGCCCTGCGACACCAACCCGCGCAGTGCGGCATCGACCTCGCCGACACCAAGATCCAAAGCCTCGGCAACATCAACCGCCGAAACCGGCAGCATCTGCAGCGCCAGCCAAGCACCCACACCGCCCGCGATATCGCCGGCCTCAAGCGCCGCAAGCAGCGTGCACTCCTCCGCCGAAAGCTCGCGCGAGCGACGGCAGCGCGAAAGCAGCACACGCCCGCCGCCAATGAGCATAACGGGCGAATACGACAGCACCACGGCATGGTCTCCGGCGCGCAGCGGCAACGGCTCCTCCAAGCGCACCTGTACGGTACGGGTCTCGCCCACTGCCATGGGGGCCTCGCCCTCCATGAACATGATGCGGCCGACGACCTCGGCCGTACCGGCCATCACGTGCACGCGCGCGCCCGACTCCAGCACGCGCGGCTTGGCACCCTCGCGACCCAGATAGGTGAACGTCATCATAAAGCGCAACGTCTGACCAAAGCGGCCCGCCACGCCCAGCATCTCACCGCGATCGAGCGTGGCGACGGCATCGCCCGCCAAGTTGAGAGCCACACGCTGACCGGGCAACGCCTGCGGCGTATCGCCATGCACCTGAATCCCACGCACGCGACAGACCGTACGCGACGGCAAAGCCATCAGCTCGTCGCCCACCGCCACCGGCGCATCGTGCAACGTTCCCGTCACGACGGTGCCGACCCCCTTGATCGTAAAGCAGCGGTCAATCGGCAGGCGAGGCACGGCATCGCTCCGATCGGAACGGTCGCGGCAGGCATCCCAGCAGGCACTTACTTGCTCGTCGAGCACCGCAAGCAGCCCCTCGATCCCCTCGCCCGTCTTAGACGACACGGGCACAATTGGCGCGCCCGCAAACACAGTACCCGACAAAAAGTCATCGACATCGAGCTCGGCAAGCTCGGTCATCTCGGCATCGGCCAGGTCGCACATCGTCAGCGCGACCACCATATGCGTAACGCCCAACAGCTCCAGCACATGCACGTGCTCGCGGGTCTGCGGCATTACGCCCTCAACGGCAGAGACCACCAGCACGGCAACGTCGATGCCTGTCGCACCCTGCACCATAGCGCGCAGGTAATGCGCGTGGCCCGGCACGTCGACAAGGCCAACGATCTTGCCGCTCGGCAGCGCCAGTTCGCCAAAGCCCAGCTCCACGGTCATACCGCGACGACGCTCGACCTCTAGGCGATCGGGATTCTTGCCGGTCAGCGCCTCGATCAGCGCCGACTTACCGTGGTCGACGTGGCCCGCCGTGCCAACGATAACGGGACACTCCACCAACGCCTGAACCTCACTCATCGTGCAATCGCCTTCTCAACGCACGCTACGAACGTCGATGCCGCCGTCTCGATATCTCGGTCGCCCACGAGCGTGCGCACGTCAAACAGGACGCGATCGTGCGAGGCGCGCGTGACGACCGGCGTGTCGAAGTCTTGGACGAGCGAGCGCTTGAGCGCGTCGACGGACAGGCGCTCGTCGACCGGGCAGACAGCCACGCACATCGTGGGCAACTCGACGGTAGGAAGCGAGCCGCCGCCGGGAGTCGACGACTCCTCGACGATTTCCACCTGCACGGCACACGGGCAGCCAGCCTTATCGAGGCCCGCCACCATCAGCTCGCGCAGCTTGCGTGCGCGACGCTCCAGATGAGCCTGCGGAAGCGTGAGCATGTTGAGAACCGGCACCTCACGATGGGCAACACCCGCCCCGTCCATGTAAATGCGCAGTGTGGCCTCGAGCGCCGCCAGCGCGAGCTTGCCCGGGCGCAGGGCACGCATAAGCGGATGTGACCCACAGGCCTGGACCAGCTCGCGACGGCCCATGATGATGCCAGCCTGCGCCGCGCCCAGAAGCTTATCGCCCGAGCAC
Organism: uncultured Collinsella sp.; assembly: GCA_900541135.1. Classification (GTDB taxonomy): domain Bacteria; phylum Actinomycetota; class Coriobacteriia; order Coriobacteriales; family Coriobacteriaceae; genus Collinsella. Next base: position 9,415 of record UQIG01000014.1, on the reverse strand, counting down.
GACACGATATCGAGCCCCGACGCCACCGAAGTGGGCGTAGTCTCCTCGCCGCCGCGAACCAGGATGTCGTCGGGCAGCAGCGCGCCCGAGCCCTGGTCCTCGTAGAACAGCAGGCCATGCTTGTGGGCCAGAGCGGCAAGCTCCCGAGAGCCCACCTCCTCGTGAAAGCCCTCGATGCGATAGTTGGAAGGATGGACCTTAAGGATCATCGCCGTGTCGGGCGTGATGGCGCGCTCGTAGTCGCCCAAATGCGTGCGGTTGGTGGCTCCGACCTCGACGAGCTTGGCGCCCGAAGCCGCCATGACATCGGGGATGCGAAAGCTGCCGCCAATCTCGACAAGCTCGCCGCGACTGACGATAACCTCTTTGCCCGCGGCATGAGTCGCCAGCACTAGCAGCACCGCGGCGGCGTTGTTGTTGACCACGAGCGCGTCCTCGGCACCGGTGAGTGAGCGGATCAGCTGCGCCGCATGCTCCTTGCGCGACCCGCGCGAGCAGGTGTCCACACTGTACTCGAGCGTGCTGTACCCGCGCGCGACCTCGGCCACGGCCTTGGCAGCCGACTCCGCGAGCGGGGCGCGACCCAAGTTGGTATGGATGACCACACCCGTAGCGTTGACGGCAGGGCGCAGGCTCGGCAGCGCGGAGCGGTGCGCACGCCACTCAATAGCCGAAGCCAGGTCGCGCTTAGAGCGCGGGGCGGCGCCGGCGCGAATGGCGGCGCGCTCCTCGTCGAGCTCGGCCGTCACGGCAGCATGGACCACCGCGTCGCAGGTCTCCCCCGCCGCCTTCACCACCGGCCACTCGGCAAGCAGCTCATTGACGGAAGGAATGGCGCGCAGGCGGGCGCGTACCTCATCGGACATGTTCTGGCTATCGCTCATGTGCGGCCTTTCAAAACCAAAGGTAAATCAATCGTTCGGACGTCAAGCAATCAGACAAATCGATCGGCTGAGTCAATCATTCACTATTATCCTCGTGCTCCGCGATCTTTTCCACGTGAACGGCGTTTTCCTGGGTGAGCGCGGCACCCGTCAACGGGTCCCAGCGCAGCGGCGTGTGGTCGAGCGGCCCCACGCCCAAAGTTTGAGCGCCACCGGCATCGGCGCCAAACGAACGCCCGCCGGGAGCGGCCGAGGTGAAGATGCACGCCGGATGCAGATAGGGCGTCGTCTCCACGCGTACGCGATCACGGCCCACGTCGCTCACGAGCTCGACGACCTCGCCATCGGCAATGCCCATGCGCGCAGCGACATCGGCGTTCATCTGCACGGCGTCCAAGTCCGATCCCGCCTCGGCGGCACCTTGGACCGCAAGCCTGCGCGAGGTATGCGACCCAAAGGGACGGTTGCCGCTAATGAGGCGAAACATCCCCGGGCCGGGCTCCACCATGGGCGCGATCCAACCGGGAACGCGGCCCAGGCCGGTTCGGCCCCACACGTCGCTTGCTAGCGCGATCCTGCCACCGTTCAAGGGAATCGCCGGCTCGCCCGTACGCGACGGCAACGCAACACCCGTGTCGGCCCAGCCGCGTTCCTTGAGCTCGTCCAGATTGATCCCAAAAGGCGCCACCTGGGCAGCCGCCAGATCGTCAGACGTAAACTGGAAGTACTCGCCCACGCCGCAGGCAGCAGCCAACCCGGCAAAGATCTCCCGACCGGGACGCGTGTCGTCATGCTGCACGGGCAGCACGGCATTACGGTAGAACACGCGCGCATCGTTGGTGCCTATCACCGTTCCCACGCCGCGGTCGGCCTCCAGATACGTCACGTCGGGCAGCACGAAGTCAGAAGCACGCGCCGTCTCGGACCAGCGAATATCAATCGTCACGAGCAAGTCGAGCTGCTGCAAAATACCCAGCCAAGCCTGTGCATTGCCATAGCCCGCACCGGGGTTACTGGCATAGACGATGAGCCCACGCAAATCACCGGCAAGAATCGACTGACCGATGGTCGTGCACAGGCCGCGCACCGGATCGACCAGCGGATAGCGCTCGGACCCCAGCTTGGGCCCACGCGGCACCGACGGCGTCGCAAAGCGCGTGGGATCGAGGTCGCCCAACACAAGCGGCGTGGGCGGGTTGAGCGCGCCGCCCGCATGCCCGATACAGCCCAGCAGCACATCGACCAAGCAGATAGCGCGCGCTGTCTGGGTGCTATTGGCATACGCGATACCGATGCCACCATGAAAACCCGCATCCACCACAGCGGCAGGCGCGGCGGCAGCGAGATCGTGCGCCGTGGCGACAATCTCTGCGGCCGGCACGTCGCACATCGACTCGGCCCACTCGGGAGTCCAAGCACCGGCCGCCTGCGCCAGCTCGTCAAAACCCGTGGTATAGCGGGCGACGAACTCGAGGTCGTACAGGTCCTCGGCAATCAACACGTGGGCAATACCCAACAGCAGCGCCAAGTCGCAGCCCGGGCGCACGCGGAGCCAGCGATCGGCAATAGCAGCCGAGCCGCTGCGCCGGGGGTCGACCACGATGATTTTCGCCCCGCGCCGGCGCGCATCGTTGAGTGCATCAACGGCCCCCATCGTCGACGAATCGACGAGGGAACGCCCCAGGTACATGATGCAATCGGTATGCGCCAGGTCGGAGGCGGGGCTATAGCCCAAGCTATGCTCCCAACCAGTGAGACGGCTTACCTCGCAGGCGCCATCGGCACCGTACACGTTGGGCGAACCCAGCGTGTGCATAAGACGATAGCCCCAGTAACGGTCGAACGAGGGCACGCCGAGCGTCATGCCCAGCGCGCGCGGACCATGCCCGTCAACAATCCCCAAAAGACGCTCTGCAATCTGCGCGAACGCCTCGTCCCAGGAAATCGCATCGAACCCCGAGCCATCAGCTCGGCGACGCATGGGGTGCAAAATCCGGTCGCGCTCATCAAACGGCATTGCCAGGCGATGCCGTCCGCGGGCGCACAGGGCACGCGCCGCGCACGGATGCCCCGGCACCGGCAGCCCGGCCACCACGCGACCGTCCTCAACGCGTGCCGCAAAGGCGCAATCGGCATAGCATCCCCCGCATGTGGTCACCACGGCGCGACCGTCACGCTTCACAGCAGATGCCATCTCGATTACCCCTTTCATCAGCCAAACACAACAGGCCAAAAGCCCGGCAACGAGCCCCCAGACCCAAAAAGCCTCCCGCACGGCAACGCCCCGCGGGAGGCCCAACGTCAAACAGACGGTACCTTACGCCTCGGACTTCTTGGCGTAGATAAACCAGTAGCCGAGCGCGACCAGAACCGCGCCGCCCACGATGTTGCCCAGCGTGGCGGCGGACAGGTTAAACGCAATGCCCGCGGCGTTGAGCGCATCGGCGCCGGCGACGTCGGCACCATAGCCGCACGCGTGTATCACGGCACCCATGGGCAAAAAGTACATGTTGGCAACGCAGTGCTCAAAACCGCAGGCCACAAAGGCGGCGATGGGCAGCAAAATGCCCACGACCTTATCGACCACGGTCTTGCCGGCGGTACCGATCCACACGGCCAGGCACACAAAGATGTTGCACAGGATGCCGCGGAAGAAGATCGTCACCCAGTCGACCGTCACCTTGCCGGCGGCGACGCTCACCATGGAATTGGCGACCGCCTCGCCGTTGAGCTTGTAAATGCCAGCCATGTACACCAAAAAGACGATGAACAGGGCACCAGCAAAGTTACCAAGCCACACGACGACCCAAGCCTTGAGCATCTGGACCAGGGTGATCTTTTTGCTCTTGAGCGCGCAGACCATAAGCGAATTACCGGTGAACAGCTCGGCGCCGCACACCAGCACGAGCACCAGGCCCAGGCAAAAGCACAGGCCGCCCACGACGCGCTGGGCGCCCCAGCCCAGCGTGCTATCGCTCAAGAACACGGTAAAGAACAGGCCGCCGAAGGCAATAAACGCACCGGCGAACATTGCCAACAGAAAGGCCTTTGCGACCGGCAGGTTGGCCTTGGTCACGCCGGCGGCCTCGGTCTTGGCCTCGATCGCGGCAGGCGCCAGGCAATCGGGAGCGGGGTACTCCACCTTGGAATCTGCCATGTCAATCACTTCTTTCCTAATCAGCAGGGACAAGCGCTCCTATAGCTCCTGCCCCAAGCGGACAAAGTGGGAAAAGTCGTTGGCGGCCACGGCGTCATACACGGCGTCGACGGCGTCAAAGACTTCCGGGGACATGGGGTTGTAGAACTCCGTGTCGCCCGGCTGAATTCCGACGAAAACGATATCATCGCACGATTGCTCAATCTCTTCGATCAGAATCGACAAGGGAAGCGAATGCGTGGTGAACATCGACTTGCGGGCCACATCACGTTTGTCGAGCAAGCGGATGGCGCCGACGGGCAGCGCCATGTCGGCGGCATCGACCAAGACCAGACGCGGCGGACGCTCGCGCTTGACCTCGATGATGTCGTCCTCGGGCGTTTGGCCGCCGTCAATGGTGTACCAACCGGCGATGGGTGCGTCCTCCATCTTTTTGGAGAGCACGGGGCCGGCGGCATCGTCGGCGCGCAGCACGCTTCCCGCCGTGAGCACGATACCCGCAAACGGGGCGCCGTTCACACGACCATCTACAACGCGACCCATTACTGCAACCTTCCCGTCAGATACACGCCCGACACATCGCGCACGCGCTCAACCAGATCGCGAAACTTCATTAAGAAAGCGACCTGCTGGGCATGCAGGCCAAAGTCGTCATCGAACACCGAAATGCCAGCCTTGGCCGAACCACGAAAACCGCGCTCGTCGAGCAGAGCATCGCAGGCCTCGAGCAGCGACGGCACCGCCGCCTTGTCGAGCTGGCACTCGCCAAAGGAGCGGATGGCCTCGAACTTGGTTTTGGCCTCCCCCTCCGGCAACGCGTCGACGAGCGAATAGAACACGTTCACCGGCACCGACAGGCGCGGCTCAAAGCAGTCGAGCACGCCGGTGTGGTGGCCCACGGCGAGCGTGTAGTACAGCACGTCGCAGGCCTCCTGGGGAACGTCTTCCTCGGTCTCCACAAATTTACGCGTGAGCTCATAGAAGACCACCTGGTCGGGCGCATGGCCCAGGCAGGGGTCGGCGACGCCCTCGGCGGCCTCGTCGCTTGCGCGCGAGGCATCGCCAAAGGAGCCGCCGAGCATGCCGGGGCCCGCAAAGTAACCAGAGCGGTCCGTGAGCTCCATTTAGCGACCTCCGGCCAGCACCAGATCCTGTAACGCCGAGTACACCTCAACGCGGCGAGGATCATCTTGCTTGTCGATGAGCAGCGCCATGGCGCCGCGGATATCGCCCTTGGGCGCGCCCTCGAGCGTATCCATAAACTCGTTGGCCAAGTCGCGACCGTAACGGTAGCCGCTCATGGCGCGAGCCTCGCGCTCGATGGCAACGCGCAGCTTGTACGGCACGCCGGGGTGCAGGATATCGGCCTGCTCGCCGGCGGCCTCCACCGTGGTCTCGGCATGGAGCTTTTGGTCCAGCAGGCCAAGTGCCATGGCAAAGCCGTAGACGGTCTGCGCGGGGCTGGGCGGGCAGCCGGGGATGTAGACGTCGACCGGCAAGATCTTGTCCGTGCCGCCCCAGACGCAGTAGTTGTCGTAGAAGATGCCGCCGGTGCAGCCGCACGCGCCATAGGACACCACGATCTTGGGATCGGGTGCGGCCTCAAAGGCGCGCAGGGCCGGCATGCGCATGGCACGCGTCACGGCGCCGGTGTACAGCAGCACGTCGGCGTGACGGGGCGAGGGCACGACCTTGATGCCAAAGCGCTCGACGTCGAAGACGGGCGTGATGGAACCGAAGATCTCGATCTCGCAGCCGTTGCAGCCGCCGCAGTCAACACGGTAGACGTACACCGAGCGCTTGATCTTCTTAAGAAGGGTCGCCTTGGCCTTCTCGATGCTCTCGTCGAGTTCGATCTTGGTCGGGCGGTACTGAAGCCGCTCGGGCAAAAGCGTGGGTTCGGCCATGGTTACTCCTCCTTCGTTTCAAAATCCATGATGATGCCCTCGACCGGCGCCGGACCGGCGGGAATCTCGGGCGCATCGGGGTTGAGCTCGCGGTCGATATACTCCGGGTTCACGCCGTGGCCGCCCAGATACTCCATGCCGGGGCCCTGGGGCTCGCCGGACGCAAGCGTCTCGTTGGCAGCCATGCCGGCAGCGTTGCCGGTCTTTACGGCCGAGGCGGCGCGCAGGGCGTCGAGTTCGCGCTTGCACTCCTGGCACATACCGACGGTACGGGCGGCCTGCTCGGCCTCCATGCCGCCGGCCTTTTGCAGCAGGCGCTTAGCGTAGTCGATCTCCTTGTGTGGGGCGAACGGCTTGCCGCAGCGCGAGCAGTGCTCGAGCGTATAGACGCTCTTGCTGGTGAGGTCATCCTTGCTCATGACGGCCAGCTCAAACTCCTCGGTGAGTTTGATGGCCTCCATGGGGCAGGCTTCCTCACAGCGGCCGCAGAAGATGCAGCGACCGTAGTCGATCGACCAAGTGATGGTATCGGCCGCAAGGTCAGTGTCCATGCGAATGGCATCGGCCGGGCACGCCACGCCGCAGGCACCGCAGGCGATACAGAGCTCGGCGTTGTGCTCGGGCTTACCGCGCATGTCCTTGTTGGTGGGGAACGGCGCAAACGGGTACTTGACCGTCGCGTCGCCGGCCTTGGCGTTAACCTTCCAAAGCTTCAGCATATTAGAGCGCCTCCTCATCGAGCGGAGCGGCGATGGTGCCCTCGCCCGCAAGCGGCGACTTGTCTCGCCAGACGTTCTCGAACTGCTCCTTGTCAAGCACGTGGTCGCGCTTGGCGGCGACATCGGTCACCGTCACGCGGTCGGTGCAGGAGTAGCACGGGTCGAGCGAACCGACGATCAGCGCCGCGTCGCCCACGGTGTTGCCGCGGAACATGTAGCGCAGGACTGGCCAGTTGCTGTACGTGGCGGCCTTGGCGCGCCAGCGGTAGCACTTCTGGTTGTTGCCGAGCATGGCCCAGTGCACGTCCTCGCCGCGCGGCGCCTCGGTGGCACCGATGGCGTACTTGTGCGGGGTGTACTCCCAATCCGTGGTGAGGATGGGGCCCGACGGGCAGTTCTCGAGCATGGTCTCGATCATGTCGATCGAATCGTAGACCTCCTGGATGCGGACGGCGGTACGGCCGAAGGCATCGCAGGTGTCTGCCGTGGCAGCGTGCATCTTTTGAACGTCCGGATCGGCGTAGCCGTCGAAGGGATGGTCAAAGCGCACGTCGCGGGCATAGCCAGAGCCACGCATGAGCGGGCCGACCGGCGAAAAGTCGCGAGCGATCTTACGATCGAGAATGCCGATGCCGCTCGTGCGCTCAATAAAGTTGGGCGTGGAGAGCAAAACGTCGACGAGCTCCTGGACCTCGGAGCGCAGCTGATGGATGGTCGTGAGCGTGGAGAGCTTCTGCTCGGCCAGGATGTCGCGACGCACGCCACCGATCACATTGAGGCCATAGGTCTTACGGTGGCCGGAGAGTTTCTCGGCCAGGTCCATGGACTTCTCGCGAACGCGGAAGAACTGCTGGAAGCCGGAATCGAAGCCGGTGTAGTGCGATGCGAGGCCAATGTTGAGCAGGTGCGAGTGCAGGCGCTCGACCTCGAGCATGATGGCGCGGATGTACTGCGCGCGCGGCGGGACGTGAATGCCCTGGGCGCGCTCGACAGCCTCGGCGTAGGCCACCGAGTGGGCGCAGCCGCAAATGCCGCAGATACGGTCGGCAAGGAACGTCACGGCATCATAGTTCAGGCGCGTCTCGGCGACCTTCTCCATACCGCGATGCACGTAGAACAGGCGGTAATCGGCATCGACGATCGTCTCGCCCTCCACGAACAGGCGGAAGTGGCCGGGCTCGTCGGAGGTGATGTGCAACGGTCCCATGGGGACGAGCGTGGTCTCCTTGCCCTTGGTGTCGGCCAAGAATTCGTAGTTTTCCATGTCGCTCGCGGGGGCGGGGCGGAAACGGTAATCCATCGAATCCTTGCGCAACGGGTACAGCCCGCTGGGCCAATCGTCGGGAAGCACCAGGCGACGGCGGTCGGGCAGACCCTCGGGAATCAGGCCGAACATATCGCGCAGCTCGCGCTCGCCCCACACGCAGGCGGGGACGAACGGCGTCACGGACGGGAACGTCATCTTGGCGGGGTCGACCTCGGCACGCACGGTAACCCAGCCGGGGTCCTCCCCCTCCATGGAGATGACGTAGTACACGGCGTAACGGCCGCACAGGGAGCGCTCGTCGTTGCCGACAATCACGGGAATCCAGCCGTAGCGCTCGTAGTACAGGTAGTGGACGGCCTCGGGCAGCTTGTCCTGCTTGACGGTAATCGTCAGCTGGTCCTCGCACTGCCACTCGACCTTCTCGATGCAGCCCGGAACGGCGCGGCGCAGGGCCTCGACATGGCTCTCGCAGCGACGGGCATACACCTTGTTCTCAGTTTCAATCATTCGTTACTCCACCTCGCTCTGAGCGGTCTCGGTACCGAACACAGCGCGGTACATCGGCGTCGCGTGAAGTTCCTCGGTGCTCTGCTCGAGTACGATGCCGGTCGCGGTCTCCACACCGTGCACGAGGGGCAGCGGGGTGGCGATGCCAAACCACAAGATCATGACGGCCAGGATGATTTCGGGGATAAGCATGAGCGCCGGGGCCTCATGCTTGCCCATGCCCTGGGGCGCATGGCCGAACACCGACTTGAGTGCGATACGGGTGAGCGCGGAGATGGCCACGGTAAGACCGAGGGCGACCACGACGACCAGCCACATGGGACCGGCGGTAACACCGGCGACAAAAGTCAGGAACTCGGAGATAAACATGCCAAAGGGCGGGAAGGCACCAAGACCGAGCAGCGCCAGGACGGCGAGCGCGGCGGTTGCGGGGGCAACCTCGACGACACCCTGAATCTTAGCCAGGCTACGCGTGCCAAAGGCGTGCTGGATATTACCGGACACGCAGAAGGCAAGCGTCTTGGTAAAGCCGTGGAACACGCAGTGCAGCAGGGCCGCGGCGATACCCAGCGGGCCACCGATACCCAGGCACAGGGCGATAACGCCCACGTTCTCCACAGACGAGTACGCAAAGCGGCGCTTGAGGTCGTCCTGGCGAAACATCGAAAGTGCCGCCACCAAAATGGACAGCGTGCCGACGATCAGCAGCAAAAGCTGCGGATACTCGGCACCCACGGCCTGGATGGTAAAGCCATAGAAGCGCATGATCACAAGCATGGCGCACTTAAGCAGCACGCCCGAGAGCAGGGCCGAGACAGGGCTCGGGGCCTGGGAGTGGGCATCGGGCAGCCAAGTGTGCATGGGGAACAGGCCGGCCTTGGTGCCAAAGCCGATCACGATAAACGCAAAGGCGAGGCGCATGAGCGTCGGATCGAACTGGTCGGCATACGGCAGCACGCACGACAGGAATGCGG
>UQIG01000013.1 GCA_900541135.1 uncultured Collinsella sp. | reverse complement strand
CGAGATTCGCCTTAGTCTCGTGGGCTCGGAGATGTGTATAAGAGACAGGCCTTAGCAGCCGTGCGACGGCGTGTGCGCGGTACCGGCTTCTCGGTTGGCTGGTCGGCGACAGGGGTCTCGGTGGCGGCAGGCGTCTCGGGCACAAACGGAGCTGCAAGCTCGGTCAGAGCCGCGGCCTCACGCTCGGCAGCACGACGGCGGGCGCGCACCACCTGAGCCTCGCTAATCTGCGCCAACGCACGTGCCTGCGCGACCTCATCGGAAATCGGCGCCGAGGAGTCAGCTGCAACGGTACGCTTGGCGCGCGTCGTGCGCGTGGTACGGCGCTTGGGCTTGGTGACCTCCTCGCCGTCATCGGCAGGCTTGGCCGCGCGGCGCGTACGCTTGGGCTTTGCCGGAGCAGCCTCCTCACCAGTTGCAGACACGGCCTTCTCAGCCGCTACAGGCGTAGGCGTCGAAGCAGCCTTAGGCGTCTCAGGAGCCGAGGCTTGCGCGGGCGCCGCGACCTGGTCCGACGCAACCGGTGCAGCGGGAGCGGCTTGCGTCGTCGTTATTTCGTTTTCTTGCTGTTGATCAGACACAGTGTTTGCTCAACTTTCTTTTCAAGCCCTGTGATCACATGCTCCCTGCATAAACCTTCAGGGCGGCTAAACAGTCTAGCTCCGTCAAATACCGACGGACATCATTGATCTGTATCGAGATATTTGCGTCATATACGCAGCGTTAGTGTAACACAACCGCAACCACCTGCAACTTAGTCATTGAGGACGTTCTTAAACGACTAGTCAAAAGGGACAATCTTTGGTTTACCGCCCACAAACCTGAATGCCTCCGCCAAAACTATGACGGTTTACTACGACGAATCGCTCAACCGCGACCACTCCGAAATTTGTTGAACTAAAACCGCAGGTAGATGCCTTGCACTTTTTTGCGAAAAGCCGGCGTGGTTGGAATTTCTCAATTCATCGTAGTAAACCGGCATAGTTTCGTATTTCCAGCAGTCCCAAATTCGTCAATACGACGGCGTTTGTGCAAAAAGCCCGACCTCCATATGGGAGATCGGGCTTTCAAGGCTCAGTTAAACCAAACTTGCGCGGTCAAATGACCCGTAGCTTACATCTGCTCGGGAGCGGAGACACCAACAAGGGTGAGCACCAGGGCGAGCGTCACGCGGACGGCGTCGCAAGCGGCCAGACGGGCACGCGAAAGCTCGGGGTCGACGGGACGGCCCTCGCTCGGCAGAACCTGGCAGGCAGCGTAGAAGCTGTGGAAGTCGCCGGCGAGCTCCTCGGCAAAGTGCGTCAGACGGAACGGGGCGCGGTCGCGAGCGCAGCTGGCGATGAGGTCGGTAAGCTCGTTGAGCTTGCGCGAAAGGGCGAGCTCGGTCGGGTCGGTCAGCAGCGAGTAATCAACGTTCTCACCGATGGCCTTGGCGGCGACGGCCTTCATGCCCATCTCGTCAGCCTGCTCGGGCGTAACGTCGGCGGCACGGCGCAGGATGGAGCACACGCGGGCGTGAGCATACTGCACGTAATAGACCGGGTTGGAGTTGTCGCGCTTCTTAACGGCCTCAATATCGAAGTCGACCATCTGGTTGGAGCTCTTGGAGATGAGCGTGTAGCGGGCGGCGTCGGAACCGACCTCGTCGACGAGCTCCTGCAGGGTCACCATGGTGCCCTTGCGCTTGGACATACGGACGGGCTTGCCGTTGCGCAGCAGGTTGACGAGCTGGCCCAGCAGAACCTCAAACTTGCCGGGATAGCCAAGAGCGTCGCAGACGCAGCGGACGCGCTCGATGTAGCCGTGGTGGTCGGCACCCCAGATGTCGATGACGTGGTCGACGCGCTGGAACTTATCCCAGTGATAGGCAACGTCGGAGGCGAAGTAGGTGTACTCGCCGTCGGACTTGATCAGGACGCGGTCCTTGTCATCGCCCAGGTCGGTGGAGCGGAACCACAGGGCGCCGTCCTTGGTGTAGAGGTAGCCCATCTTGTCGAGCTTCTCAAAAGCGCGGTCGACGGCGGAGGTGCCGGCGGTCTCGCCCTCAGTGTCCTTCACATACAGTGAGCGCTCGGAGAACCAACGATCGAAGTCGCAGTTAACGGCATGGCAAAGGTCGCGCATGTTGTCGACCATCTTTACATAGCCGCGCTCGCGGAAGCTCTCCATACGCTCCTGAGGATCGGCGTTGACCCACTTATCGCCGTCAGTGCGCCAGAACTCGGCGGCCTCGTCGATGATGTAGTCGCCGCCATAGGAGTCCTTGCCAAGGGTCTCGGCAAAGTTATCCTGGTACGGATGAGTCTCGGGATGCTCGTCATTCTCGTCGGCAACGAAGGCGTCGCGGTCGGCAATCAGCAGCTTGTGAGCCTCGTCGATATCCACGCCCTGCTTGGCGATGATGTCGGCAAGCTGCATATAGCGCGTGCTGATGGAGTTGCCGAAGGTGTTCATCTGAGAGCCGTGGTCGTTGATGTAGAACTCACGCTGGATGTCGTAACCGGCGTGGTCCATAACACGGCAGAGTGAGTCGCCCAGCGCGGCCCAGCGGCCGTGGCCGATGTGCATGGGGCCGACGGGGTTAGCGGAAACGAACTCGACCTGGGTCTTCAGGCCACCACCGACGTTGGACTTAGCGAAGTCCATACCCTTCTCGCGAGCCTCGCCAAAGATGGCATTCTTGACGGCAACGGAGAGGTAGAAGTTGATGAAGCCGGGGCCTGCGATCTCGACCTTCTCGATCGCGGGGTCCTCGGGCATATGGGCAACGATGGCCTCGGCGATCTTGCGCGGGGCGCAGTGGGCCAGCTTGGCGGACTTCAGGGCCATGGTAGAGGTCCACTCGCCATGAGAAGTGTCAGCCGGTCGCTCGATAGCGCAATCGTCAAGTTCAAATGCGGAAAGGTCGCCGGCCTCCTGGGCCGCAGCAAGCGCAGCGCGTACCAGCTCTTCAATCTTCTCGGGCATAGATCCTCCTTGTGTTAAAGCCCCCGAGCTCTTGGTCACTCGTAGGGCAAAAGCCAGAGTTTGTAGCACTCTATCACAAGCGACGGGCACTGTCGCAGGGTAAAGCTAATAGATATTGCATATGCACAAAAATGACTACAGCTTGTATGGAGTCACTCAAAGATGCCAGTCTGCCTGCAGATTATGCAGGCGTTGAAAATGCATAAAGGTGTGAATGAGCTGCGTCTGTTATCGAATACTCTTACCTATCAGAGTTGTGTGTTTTTCCTGCATAAAGTAAGGGTTTGCGCACGTCAGCGTGTTATTCTAGACATACGTAAATTCGTATAAGTTGGAGGTAGCATGTTCTCAATCGGTCAACACGTCATTCATCCGGGCCAGGGAGTCTGCACCGTCGTCGGTTTTAGGGACGACACACCGCAGCCCATGCTGCTGCTCGAGACCAAGCAGGGACATGCGCAGACGATCCTCATGTACCCCGTGGCGCAGGCCGACCGTTTGCACGCCGCCATCTCGCAGCAAGATGCCGAGCACCTGCTGAGCCACTATGACGAGCTGGAGTGCGACACCTTTACCGAGCGCAACAGCTCGCTTGAGGAGACGCACTTTAAGCAGCAGCTCAAGCTGGGCGCGCCCGAGACGGTCCGCGTGGCAAAGACCATGATGTACCGCATTCGCCAGGCCGAGGAAGCTGATAAAAAGCCCAGCTCCTACTACATGCGCGTACTCAAGGAAGCCAAGCGCCGCTCCATCGAGGAGTTCGCCGTGGCCTTGGGCGTCACCGAGGAGGCCGCCGAAGCCCGCCTAGCCCAAGCCGCCCTCAACTAACCTGCCAAAAAGGGACAGGTTTATTTTGGCAGGTTTTATCTGGCCAAACGTCAACAAACAATCAGTAAATGGCCGAGTTCTCCGTTTTGTTTGTGAGCGCCCGGCCATTTTTCTATCGCCGTAGAAATGCGTGAAGCCCATTTGCGATGACATCACGCGAGGGGGGCCGTCCAGATCGACGCAACTAACGCCCGCATCCACAACAAGCGCGCCCGTCTTGTTCAATTACCATTAAAAAGCATCAATTTGAAAACGCAATAACATTTCGGCAGGTAGCAGCTATGGTCGGTGAACTGAATCTCGACAACCGAAGCCTCCGAATGAGGTATCTTCAGCCCATCCAAGCTAAAGGAGGGGCCATGCCGAGAAAACCTCGTTCAAAGTCACCAACCGGTTATTTCCACGTCACGTTGCGTGGAAACGGAGGGCAATTGCTGTTTGACGATGCCGAGGACCGAATCGCCATGCTTCAGATCCTCGATGCGATTCTCCCCAAACACAATATCGAGCTTATCGCTTGGTGCCTTATGGGAAACCACATTCATCTGCTCATCGACGATCCGGACGACCGCAAGAGCGACGCGATGCACGCGGTAGCCGTATCGTATGCGGGCAGGTACAATGCGCGGACGGGACATATCGGCCACGTGTTTCAGGAGCGGTTTTGGGATTCGCCCATTAAGTCGGAAGTATATTTACTCGAGGCAATTCGATACATTCATCTGAATCCACAAAAAGCAGGACTGGCGGCATACGACGAATATCCCTGGAGCAGCCATCGTGAGTATCTAATGAGTGCCAGGTCACGGCCGCATGTCACCGGCAGCGTTGTCGGTGTTTTATTCCCAACACCTCGCTCATACCTTCAGCTCATGGAAAGTGCGCCGTCGCTTCCCTATCGCCCCAGCGCAACAGCCAAGGTTCGCGAGGAAGATCTATGCGAATTTGGCACGGCAATCGTGCAGAGTGTCGCAGGATGTGCTCCGACGGAACTCAAATCCGTCTCCAAGCCACTTCGCAATGAGGCGATTCTCGCGCTTCGAAAAGAAGGGTTAACGGTTAGGCAGGTTCAGCTGTTGACCGGACTGGGGACATGGATTATCAAGAACGCGTCCTAGCGTCGCGCTTGCCGAGTTACGAGTACGGCGAAGCGCAGCTGCCTGCCGCGAGGCGCCGCCATTCGCCAACGTCACCATGTCAAACAGAAAACGCTTCCGCTGAATAACGTCCAACGGAAGCGTTTTCCCAGATAAAACCTACCAAAAAACCTGTCCCTTTTTGGCAGGTTAGGCCTGGAAGGTGTCGCGGTCGGGCGCGAAGGACTGCATGGCCGCGATGGTGCGGTCGAAAAGCTCGGGGAGCTCCCAGCCCAGCATCTCGGCGCCCTGCGTAATCACGTCGCGCGAGCAGCCGGCGGCAAAGCGCTTGTCCTTGAACTTCTTCTTGAGCGACTTGGTCGTAAAGTCCATGACGCTTTTGCTCGGACGCATGATAACGGCGGCCCCGATCAGGCCGGTAAGTTCGTCGCACGCAAATAGGATCTTCTCCATCTGCGACTCGGGCTTGGGCAGCGAGGCGTTGAAATCGGACGTGTGCGTCTGGATGGCGCGGATGAGCTCGGGCGGTGCGCCCTCGCCCTCCAGAATCTTGGCAGCATAGATGGTGTGGTTCACGGGGTCGTCCTCATGCTCCTCCCAATCCAAGTCGTGCAGCAGGCCGACGATACCCCAAAACTCCTCGTTCTCGGGGTCGAACTCGCGCGCAAAGTAGCGCATGGTGCCTTCGACCGTCTCGCCGTGGGTGATGTGGAACGGATCTTTGTTGTGCTCGTTGAGCAGTTCGAACGCACGGTCACGGGTGATTCCGGCGGAAAGCGTCTGAGACATGGCAATACCTCCAAGTGAGTCGGTGCTAGGACACGGTGTCACTATCGTATATCGCCGCGGCTCAAGCCGAAAGGCAGAAAAGGCATACGGAGAAAAAAGCCGGGCGAACGCGTCGCCCGGCAAAACCGCAGATAAAACCTGCCAAAATAAACCTGTCCCTTTTTGGTAGGTTTAGGGGCGGACCTGGCCGGTGCCGCGGAGCTTGTATTTGTAGGTGGTGAGGGCCTCGGCGGCGAAGGGGCCACGGGCGTGGAGTTTTTGGGTCGAGATGCCGATCTCGGCGCCCAGGCCAAACTCGCCGCCGTCAGTGAAGCGCGTGCTGGCGTTGGCGTACACGGCCGAGGCATCGACCGCATCCAGGAAGCGCTCGCAAGCATCCGTGTCCTCGGCAACGATGGCCTCGGAGTGCATCGTGCCGTAGCGGTTGATGTGTGCGATGGCCTCGTCCTCGCTCGCCACGACCTTCACGCTCATCTCGAGAGCCAGGTACTCGCGACCCCAGTCCTCCTCAGTCGCGGCGACGTAGTTGTCGCCCTCGGCAAGCCCAGCGTCGGCGCATGCGGCGCACGTGGCCTCGTCGCCGTGAATCAGTACGCCGTGGTCGTGCAGCACGGCAACGACCGCCGGCAAAAACGAATCTGCCACAGCACGGTCGACCAGCAGCGACTCGGCGGCATTGCACACGCCTACGCGCTGGGTCTTGGCATTGACGATAATGTTGAGCGCCTTATCAAAGTCGGCGGATTCATGCACGTAGATGTGGCAGTTGCCCGTGCCCGTCTCGATCACCGGCACAAGCGACTCGCGCACGCAGCGCTGGATCAAGCCTGCACCGCCGCGCGGAATGAGTACGTCGACGATACCGCGGAGCTTCATGAGCTCGCCGGTGGCCTCGCGGTCGGTGGACTCGATCATCGACACGGCCTCGCGCGGGAAGCCCTTGGCCTCGAGCGCATCGGCCAGCAGCTCGGCGATCATGGCACACGAGTGATAGGCCAGCGAGCCGCCGCGCAGAATGCAGGCGTTGCCGGTGCGGATGCAGATGCCCGCGGCGTCGGCCGTCACATTGGGGCGCGCCTCGTAGACCATGGCAACCAGACCCAACGGCACGCTCACGCGGGTCAGGTCCACACCGCTCGCAAGCACGCGGTGGTCGAGCACGCGGCCGACGGGATCGGGCAGCTCGGCGAGCTTTTCCAGGCCGGCGGCCATGCCCTCGACGCGCTCGGGCGTCAGCAGCAGACGGTCGAGCAGACCGGCCGAAGTGCCCGCATCGCGTGCGGCGGACATATCGAGCTCGTTAGCGGCGACGATGGAGTCGACACCGTTGCGCAGTGCTGCGGCCATGGCGCGCACGGCCTCCTGACGCTGCTCATCGCTCGCCGTGGCAAGCGAGGCCGACGCTGCCTTGGCGGCAACGGCAAGATCGTGGACATACGTGGCTATATCGACCGACATGGGCGGCCCTTTCTCCTAGAAGTTTGCAACCATGGTAGCCGATTTGCGCATGGCCTCGCCCGCGGCGGTAGAATTGGTCAACCCGAAACACCGCAACGAACGGAAGACTCACATGGCCCTCATCACTTCGTACCACGTCCCCGGCCTTTATGTCGAGGACCACAGCATCGACGTCCCCCTTGACTGGCGCGGCCTGGAGCCGATGCTCCTGGCCGTCGGCAGCACCATGCGCCGCGGCGCTATGCCGGCACCAATCGCCGGCGCGCCCGAGAGCATCAAGCTCTTCTACCGCGTGGTTTGCGCGCCTGACCGCATCAACGACGATCTGCCGCTGCTCCTGTTTTTGCAGGGCGGCCCCGGCGGCGAGAGCCCGCGTCCGCTGTCGCCTACAAGCGACGGCTGGATCGAGGAGGCCGTCAAGCACTTCCGCGTGGTCCTTCCCGACCAGCGCGGCACCGGACGCAGTAGCTGCGTGGACGGACGCACGATCAAGGCACTGGGCGATCGCGCAACGGCCGCCGGCGCCGATACAGCACGCTCGCAGGCCGACTTCCTCAAGCGCCACCTCGCCAGCTCCATCGTGCGCGATTTTGAGTACCTGCGTCTGGTGGGCTTTGGCGGCAAGCCCTGGGTCACGCTCGGCCAGAGCTACGGCGGCTTTTTGACGTTGAGTTATCTGTCGCTCTTCCCCGAGGGCGTGGCGGCGAGCTTTACCTGCGGCGGCATCCCCCACGTGCCGGCGAGCGCCAGCGAGGTCTACGCGCACACCTTCCCGCGCATGGCCGCCAAGACGCAGCAGTATTACGACCGCTACCCCGCCGACGTCGAGCGCGTGGCAGCCCTGGCCGATGCGCTCGAGGCACAGAAGCCCGTGCTGCCCGACGGCTCGCCGATGACGGTCGAGCGCCTACAGCTCATGGGCAGCGACTTTGGCATGAAGCCGAGCTTTGAGCGCATGCATTGGACTATCGATCACGCTTTTGTTACTGGCGACGGTACGCTGAGCTGCGGCTCCTCGGTATCCGACAGCTTTTTGATGCGCGCCTTCGAGCGCACCAACACGCGTACAAACCCGCTGTACTGGACACTGCAGGAGTTTATCTACGCCGACGGCGACACCATGCCCATTCGCTGGGCCGCAGCAGAGGAGAAGGCCCATCGTGCCGAGTTCGACACACTCGCGCGCCCGCTCATGTTTACCGGCGAGGCCATGTTCCCGTGGATGTTCGAGCAGATGCCCGAGCTCAAGCCCTTCAAGCCCGCCATGGACCTGCTGATGGAAGACACCAGCTGGGACAAGATCTACGACCCGCAGCGACTGGCGTGCAACGAGGTGCCCCTGCAGGCCGCGGTGTATTTCGACGACATGTACGTGGATTCGGGCCTGCAGCTTGATACGCTCAGCCGCGTGGGCAACTCGCATGCCTGGGTGACCAACGAGTTCGAGCACGACGGCCTGCACGGCAGCGTGGTATTCAAGCACCTCTTCGACGAGGCCCTCAACCGCGGAGACCTGCGCCGAATCTTCTAGCAAAGGAGTGTCCCCACCTGCCGGCACAAAAGAAACGTCCCCAGGTGCCGGCACGAGAAAGACAGCGCTGCGGGAAACGATCCGCAGCGCTGTCTTTCTTTATGCAAATACGATCAAGTTATCCCTGTGTATCGCCGGCTTCTCGGCCAGGTTAGCGAGCAGGCGGTTGCTGGCGATCTGGTCCTGGCGGCGACCGGCAGCAAGTTCCAGCACGTCCGAATCGGCCTCGGCGATACCGCGGGCGACAACCATACCGCTCGGGTCGCACACGTCGAGCACATCGCCCTCGGCAAACTGGCCATCGACCTCGCGAATACCCACCGCAAGCAAGGAAGAGCCACGGCTGACCAGCGCCTTCGCAGCACCATCATCGACCGTCACCGAGCCATGCGCCTTGTCGCCCAGTGCGATCCACAGCTTGCGGGGTGCGATGTCCAGACGCTCCGCCGGCGGATCGAACAGCGTGCCCACGCTCTCGCCGCGGGCGAGGCGCACGAGCGCATCGGGTTCCTCGCCCGAGCAAATCACGCTCTGAATGCCCGCCGTCATCAGGATGCGGCTCGCGCGGATCTTGGTAATCATGCCGCCCGTTCCCACCGATGTGGAAGAATCGCCCGCCGAGGCAATAATCTTGGCATCGATCTTATGCACGACAGGAACAAACTCGGCCGTGAGGTCCTCATGCGGATTGGCAGTATAGAGACCATCGATGTCCGAGAGCGTCACGCACAGATCGGCAGAAACCAGGCAGCTCACAAGCGCCGCCAGTGTGTCGTTGTCGCCAAACTTAATCTCATCGACGGTAACGGTATCGTTCTCGTTGACGACCGGCACCACGCCAAGCTTCACCAGGCGCAGCAGAGCGTCGCGTGCATGCAGGTAGGACGTGCGGCGGGCCGTATCATGGCGCGTGAGCAGTACGAGCGAGGTGAGCAGGTCGCGCGCATGAAACTCCTCGTCGTAGGCCGACGAGATGATGCACTGACCGGCAGAGGCGCAAGCCTGTAAGCTCGGAAGGTCGCCGACCGGCTTGCGGTCGAAGCCCAACACGGGATAGCCACAGGCGATAGCGCCCGAGCTCACCACGACCAGACGCCAGCCGAGCTTGCGCAGCGCTGCGGCCTGATCGGCAAGTCCGCCGATAAAGGCGCGGTTGACCTTGCCATCGGCACCCACCACCGTGGACGAACCGATCTTTACCACCATCGTTTTATAAGAAGTCGTCATACGTCAAACCAATCAACTGTTCAGCGAACGGCCGAGCCGGCGGCCAAGGAAGCGTGACTCGCCCCTACCGCCCAAGGAATTAGTGAGCCCAAGGAAAGGCAGAGGCCGCGGCCATGTTCTTGCGCACGAGCTCGTCGCGCACCTGAGCCAGGCCCTGCTCCATGCCCACCACATAGGTCTGCGGGTACAGGAAGCGCTTGAAAGCTGCGTCCAGATGATCGAGCGCCCAAGCACAGCGCTCGCGCGCGTCCTGGATGCTCTCACGCGGAGCCACCGCGCTGCCATCGCGCACGATCGGCACCAGCAGCTCGCGATACTCAAGTTCGGACACGTCGGTCACCAGGGCGGCATCATTCACGGCCACGAGGGTATTGCCGCGCGCGGCGCCCTCCCCCGCCAGATGGTCCTCGTCGTAGATCATGTCGCAGACCGGGCCGCCAAAGCCGTCGTAATAACGACGCACGCGTTGCACACCCGGGATCGTGCGCTTGTAGGGCTGCTCGGAGAGCTTGACCACCGGAGTCCATGGATCTGCCTCGCTCGCACGGCGGGCGGAAAGCTTGTACACGCCGCCCAGCGCCGGCTGGTCATAGCAGGTCGCGAGCTTGGTACCCACGCCAAAGCTGTCGATGGGCGCGCCCTGGTCGAGCAGCGACTGAATCGTGTACTCATCCAGATCGTTAGAAACCGAGATCCCCACATAGGGCAGGCCCTCGGCATCAAAACGGCCGCGAACATACTTGGAGAGCTTGGCGAGGTCGCCGGAGTCAATGCGAATGGCCGACAAGCGCTCGCCCACCGCTTCCATCTCCTTGGCAACCGTAATGGCATGTTCACAGCCCTCGCGCACGTCATAGGTGTCGATGAGCAGCGTGCAGTTCTTGGGGCTCGATTTGGCAAAGGCACGGAAGGCCTCGAGCTCGGAATCGAAGCTCATCACCCAGCTGTGAGCATGCGTGCCAAAGACGGGAATACCGTAGCGGCGGCCGGCGAGCACATTGGACGTAGAGGAGCAGCCGGCAACGTAGCTCGCGCGCGCAACGGCCAGGCCGCCATCGGGACCCTGGGCTCGGCGCAGGCCAAACTCCGCCACGGGGCGACCGTCGGCCGCCAACACCACGCGCGCCGTCTTGGTGGCGACAAGCGTCTGAAACCCGACGATGTTGAGCAGCGCCGTCTCAAGCAGCTGGCACTCGAGCGCAGGACCGGTGACGCGCACCATGGGCTCGCGCGGAAAGACGAGCTCGCCCTCGGGGACGGCGTCGATATTTACATGCGCACGAAAATCGCGCAGGTAGTCGAGGAATGCGGACTTGAACATCGCGCCGCCGGCCGGGGCCTCAAGCGATGCGAGGTAGTCGATATCCTCGGGCGTAAAACGCAGGTTCTCGACCAGCTCGGGCAGTTCGGCGGTGCCGCACATGACGGCATAGGCGCTGCCAAAGGGATGGTCGCGGTAAAACGCGGTAAAGCAACCCTGCTCATTGGCCTTGCCGCTCTCCCACAGGCCCTGGGCCATAGTGAGCTCGTACAGATCGGTGAGCATTGCAATGTCGGTGGGATGCGAGATGTCGGTCAAAGCCATGGGGCGACCTTTCAGATGTGTGGTGCAGAATTTGAGGGTTGGACGAGAGCAGAGCATGCGGACATGACGCCCGATGCAAATCGGTTAGAGCAGGCCCATGCTGGTCAGGATCGTGTAGCCCATAAAGATGACAAACGCGATGAGGGCAAGGACAATGATGATTTTTTGAGCCGGCGCCATGCCAGGGATCTCGTTCTCGCCCGTAGGTTCCTTGGAGGCAACCATGCGCTGGGCAAAGGTCATCTCGTCACGGCTCGGCTTGGGCTCGACGGACTTGGGACGAGCGGCCTTTTTAGGCTGAGGTTTGGGCGCGGCAGGTGCAGGCTTCGCAGCAGCGGGCTTGGGTGCGGGCGCGGGCTTGCGCTCGGATGCGGCGTTCGAGGCGACCTCCTCGGCCTTCGCACGCTCGGCGCGCAGGGCAGCCAGCTCCTCACGCTCGCGACGGGCCTCTTCCCGAGCCTCGCGGCGGGCCTTCTCAGCGCGGAGCTCTTCCAACTCAGCGCGCTCCTCGTCGGACAATGGTTGGGACTCAAGCTCGGCCATGGTATAGCCCTTTCTTTTAAAAAAAGCCGCCGACACAATGTCAGCGGCTTATCAAATCCAAGGGTGGAGACGAAGGGAGTCGAACCCTCGGCCTCTGCCATGCGACGGCAGCGCTCTCCCAACTGAGCTACGTCCCCAGGACAAGTCGATATTTTACCTACGGCTCGCCAACTGTCAACGCCCAATAACCAGTCTTTTTGGGGCGCGGCTATTTTGGCAACTTTTCGAACAGGCGATCCTCTCGATGATTTTTTATCCCCGTCCCAGAAAAATCATCGACGAACGCGCTACTTTGCGCTGGTAAGAACACCGGTGGTGTCGAAGGCCGGGGTGAAGCTCTCGTCTACCGCGCCGCCCTCTTGCCAGAACATCGTCGTAAAACCCAGGTCGTCGGCATGGTCGAGCACCTGCTCGTACTCTTCACGCGTCACGGCGCGTGCCAGGTCGCCGCCCTGCTCGCGCATGAGCGCATTGGGCGTGTACTGGTTCATAACCGAGATCGGCACGTCGCCCACCGTCTGCCACACCAGGTCCAGCACGCGACACGAATCGTCTGCATGCCCCGGAAGCACCAGGTGACGCACGATCATGCCACGCTTCATAAGCCCGTCCTCGTCCACCAACTCTCCCCCGCGGCGCTCGATCTCGCGCGCCATCTGGGCCAGACCCGACACGGCCACACGCGGGTAATCCTTTATATGGGAGAGCGACTGCGCAAGCCCGGCATCGGCATATTTAAAGTCGGTGAGCCACACATCGACCAGGTCGCCCAGCGCCGCCACGGCACTCGCGCGCTCGTAACCACTCGTGTTGTAGACGATTGGGATAACCAGTCCGCGCGCCCGTGCCGCGGCAATCGCGGCAGGCAACAGGTGCGCATAGTGCGTCGCCGTCACCAAATTGATGTTGTTGGCACCCTGGTCCTGCAGTTCCAGCATAATCTCGACCAGGCGCTCAGGCGAAATCTCAAGGCCAAAATTGCCGGTCGAGATCTCGTGGTTCTGGCAGTAGATACATTTGAGCGAGCAGCCGCTAAAGAAGATCGTGCCCGAACCGGCCTCGCCCGAGATAGGCGGCTCCTCCCACATATGAAGCGCGGCGCGGGCCACCTTGAGCGTGTCGTTAGCACCGCAGACGCCGTGCGCGCCCTCATCGCGCGCCGCACCGCAACGGCGCGGACACAAATGGCAGGCGGGCGAAAAAAGTTCGGTCAACGACGTCGGCATAAAACCATGCTCCAAAACAACGATTCAGCAGCTCAAACGTAAAGGGATCAACCCCACAGACGGCTCGAGCCCAAGGCGCCGTAATCGTCCGACACGATTTTTGTAATGTCAAGACTGGAATCAATAAAGTGCCGCTTTATGATGTAGGTATTCCGCCCCCCGCGGAGCAACTGGGTGAACCGTCGCGTTTATTTAGGGAGCCCACACAGTCGTACCTAGTACAGGTATCCTTCGTTGTTAAGGACGCTGGAACAGTCGATGAGGGCACCCACCTGTTTTAGGTGGGTTCATTTTCGTAACGTGGGGGGTGGTTTTCTTTTGCCGAAAATCACCATTACAGTCCATATGGATCCCCGCCGGCATCCCGACAAGCCATCGACAACATCCCAATATCTGGTATGCGCGTGATAATCGCACGGTGCAAACCTCCGCACCCCCCTCGGTCGAGTATCATGGGACAGCTATGCCATTTCCGCGTAGCAACCTTTGACCTTTTCCTTCGACGCTTGGCGGTTTTTAGATTCATGGCTTCATCCCCGAGCTACATACCGTACCTATGCGTGGCAGCGGCGGCCTTTATCACGACCTTCCTCGCGGTGCCCCTTGTCAAGCGCTTGGCAATTAAGCTCGATGCCGTCGACTATCCTTCTAAGCGCCGCATCAACACCAGGCCCATCCCACGTTTGGGCGGAGCGGCGGTGTTTTTGGGCCTGGTCGTTGCCTGCATTGTGCAAATCCTAGGCACCTGGCACCTAGGCTGGCCGCCCGTTTTGGTGCCGCACCCGCGCCTTCACATTAGCTATCCCATGCTGGCGCTCTCCTTTACCGTCATCTTTGCGACCGGCGCTATCGACGACGTCTTCCAGCTCACGCCCAAGCAAAAGCTGGCCGGACAGGTCCTCGCCGCGCTTATCGCCTGCATGGGCGGCCTGCGGATCGGCGTCATCGTCAACCCGTTTGCTCCCGGCGAGATCATGCTCGGATGGCTCGCCTACCCCATTACCGTGATCTATCTGGTGGCATTCACCAACATCATTAACCTCATCGACGGCCTCGACGGCTTGGCCACGGGCATCTGCGGCATCGCGTCGTTCACCATGTTTTCGATGGCCGTTCTCTCGGGCCGCATCGACGCCGCCGCGCTCTCCATTGCGCTCTTTGGCGCCTGTCTGGCCTTTTTGCGCTACAACTTCAACCCCGCAAGCATCTTCTTGGGCGACTCGGGGTCGCTGCTTCTGGGCTTTGCGCTGGGCTCCATCTCGCTGCTCAACGTGAGCCGCACCGCCGCACTCACCTCGCTTATCATCCCGCTCATCGTTGCCGGCGTGCCTATCATCGACACGTTTAGCGCCATCGTGCGCCGCAAGCGCGCCCACATTAGCATCGGGCAGGCCGACAAGGGCCACATCCACCACCGCCTGATCCAAGAAGGCTACAACCAAAAACAGGCTGTGCTGCTCATCTATGCCTGGTGCATCATGCTTTCGGCCGGCGCCGCCGCGATTAACCAGGTCGAGGTGCCCATGCGCGTGCTCATCTTTACCGTGCTCGCCATTGGCTCGGCGGCCTTCGCCAAGCACCTGCACCTGTTTGAGCCCGTGCTGCGCCACCATTACAACAAGCGCACGCACGAGGACGAGCTCGTCACCCCCGACGACCCCGCCTTTAAGCAGGAGGAGCAGGCAGCTGAGGAACGTAAGGAAGAGCGCCACCACAAGCTCTAGGGCAAGCTGTCGAGGATGTGCCAAGGCACCGTTGGCCAAGCGCGGCCGCGCCGCGCCCATCGCACAAGCCACCCCTCTCCCGCCCCTCGCCTACTTACGCCCCGACTCTCCAATAAACGCGTTATCATCTTGACCCATGAACATACGTTAGGAGCAATCATGCCAAACGAGAACAGCTACGAAGTCGCGCTGCAAAAGAGCAACGCCATTCGCGAGGGCCTGGCCAAGACGCCCGAGAAGTTCACCATGCTTACCGGCGACCGCCCCACCGGCCGTCTGCACCTGGGTCACTACTTTGGCACCCTCAAGGGCCGCGTGGAGCTGCAGAACATGGGCGCCAGGACCAACGTACTCATCGCCGACTACCAGGTCATCACCGACCGCGACACCACCGAGCACATCCAGGACAACGTGTACAACATGGTCATGGACTACCTTGCCTGCGGTATCGACCCCGACAAGACCATGATCTACGCGCACTCCGCCGTGCCCGCCGCCAACCAGCTCATGCTGCCGTTCCTGTCGCTGGTGTCCGAGGCCGAGCTGGCGCGCAACCCCACGGTCAAGGCCGAGATGGAGGCCTCGGGCCACGAGCTCACCGGCCTTCTGCTCACCTACCCGGTGCACCAGGCCTGCGACATCCTGTTCTGCAAGGGCAATGTGGTGCCCGTCGGCCGCGACCAGCTGCCGCACATCGAGCTCACCCGTACCGTCGCCCGCCGCTTTAACAACCGCTACGGCAAGGTATTTCCCGAGGTCGAGGCGCTGCTGTCCGAGACCCCGCTGCTGCCCGGCCTTGACGGTCGCAAGATGAGCAAGAGCTACGGCAACGCCATCAATATTTCGATGACCGCCGAGGAAACGGCCAAGCGCATCAAGAAGAGCCAGACCGACTCCGAGCGCATGATCACGTTCGACCCCGAGAACCGCCCCGGTGTGTCCGGCCTGCTTTCGACGGCTGCAATCTGCACCGGTCGCTCCGAGGTCGAGATTGCCGAGGAGATTGGCATGGGCGGCTCCGGCCAGCTCAAGAAGTACGTGACCGAGGCCGTCAACGAGTACTTCGCACCTATCCGCGAGCGTCGCCAGCGCTACGAGAACGATCTGGACTATGTGAAGGACGTCCTGCATGAGGGCAACCGTCGCGCCAACGAGATCGCCGAGCAGACCCTGGCCGAGGTTCAGGACGCCATGGGTATGGTGTACTAGGCCGATCTGCTGACTTGAGCTTTCGATTGCTATAGGGCGGGCGCTACGGCGTCCGCCTTTTTTGGAGCGGACCGCTTCGGCTCCGTCCATCGCACTCCCCCGACAAACAGGAACAGGCCCGCTGGCAGTTAGTTGCCAGCGGGCCTGTTCCCGAAGTACACCGTTGAATCGCACAGAGGGGAGGAATGCGAATCAAACTCAACAGGGCAGGCTTTTTCATCGCCTATTGCCTGCTCCGTTGCTGAAACCAATATAGTTCACCGTGGTTTACTTTGCAGCATCAATATCCGCCGCCATAGCTTCTCCATAAGTTAGCCCAAGTAAACTAAACCACCACAAAGGGGGCAGGCACCTTTGTGGTGGTTTTGGCCACGGCAGAGCGCTAGAGCCCTGCTGGCCAGCGACAGGCGGGCAAGTCGACGTGCATGTCGTCCTTAAACGCCACACCCTCCCCTAGCAAAAGCTCACGTTGAGCATCGGGACCGCCAAAAGCGAAGCCCTCGCATATGTGCCCGTCGGCAAACACCACGCGGTGACAGGGAATCTCGCCGGGACGCGGATTACTATGCAGGGCATACCCCACGTACCGCGCACTTCGTGGACGACCGGCAAGCAGCGCCACCTGACCATACGTGGCGACCATCCCCTCGGGGATCTGCTCGACCACCTCGTACACCCGTTCAAAAAAGCCCTCAGACGCCATTGCTCGCTCCCTTCCACCCGGAAAAGCATAAACCACCACAAAGGTGCCTGTCCCCTTTGTGGTGGTTTATGGCAGATCGGTTAGTTGGCGGGCTGGAAGAAGGCTACGGCGACGGCGCCGGGGCCTACGTGGGTGCCGATGGTGGCGCCGATGGTGTGAACGGGCAACTCGCCTTCGGTGTGGCCAGCCCAAAGTGCCGCGCTGTCCTCGATATACTTCTTGAGCACCGCATCCGAAAGGCCCGTATAGCCGAGCGCCAGCGGCATGGAAAAGTCGATGCCGCCCGCTTTTTCGACCTTCTGATTGAGCAGATTGCGGCCGTTCTTGGAACCGCGCGCCTTACCCAGCTGCACGATCAGACCGTCCTCGACAGCCACCACGGGCTTTACGTTGAGCAGCGTGCCCACGGCGCCGGCCGCAGCAGACAGACGACCGCCGCGCACCAGGTACTCCAGCGTCTCGAGCAGGCCGATAACCACCACACGGTCGCGCACGGCCTCGACGGCCGCCGCGATCTGAGCTGCACTACGACCCTCATCCACCAGGCGCAGGGCATACTCGACCATGACACGCTCGCCCAGAGTGACGTTATTGCTATCCACCACGTAAACGTCGCCGCCTGGCGCCTCGGCAAGTGCGGTACGGGCACTCTGATTGGTGCCTGATAGCTTAGCGCCCACGGTAATAATCACAGCCTCATCGCCGGCTTCACGAACCTTGGCAATCGCCTGCGAAAACGCGTACGGGTTGACCTGGCCGGTCTTGGGCAGCTCATCGCGCTCCACGAGCATCTCGTAAAAGCGCTGGTGATCGATGTCGACGCCATCCATGTACACATCGGTGCCAAAGGTGACGGACAGCGGCAGAACACTCAGAGCGGGGTGCTCAGCCGGCGACATATCGCTCGCGGAATCGGTAATAATACGAATGGACATAGCGAATCCTTTCTTTCGCGGACCTCTCGCGGGGAATTTTGACAGCAATGCCCCGGCACGGCATACGCACTCAAACGGGACTATGCAGTTGTTAATTGGAAGCAAATGCCTTGGCGGCCTTAGATCTCGCGCAGGGTGTTGAGAATCGTGCGCAGCGACGCATACATCTGCTCGCGCTGTTCCACACCCATAGCCTTACCGGTGGTATCGAGCACCTCGCGAATGATGCGGTCCGCCTCGCTCATGCTCTCGCCGCCCAGAGCGGTCAGGCGCACCGGAGCACGATACTTAACGGCGGCATCGCCCGAATCATCGACCTCGACGTAGCCACCCTCCTCCAGATGCGCCAGCGTACGCGAGACGGCGGCGCGGGTCACGCCTGCCATGCGAGCTAGGTCGGCGCCAGTCAGGCCGTCCTTGCTGCGCTCAAGATAGTACAGGCACATAACGTCGGAGCCCTTGAGACCCAGCCTTGCGCCCTCAGACGTCTTAATGCGCTGGATCTCCTTGTAGAGTCCGCTGATCAGTCCGACAAAGTCCTCGAAACGTGTCTCGTCGCTCTGCTGCATGGGAGACGACCGCCTTTCGCTTGCATAATGCTAACGGGTAAACATCTTAGCCGTACTTAACGGCCGGCAGCCCTGCACGCCCTATTTGTTAACCCATCAACATAAAAACCACCACAAAGAGGACAGTCACCTTTGTGGTGGTTTTGACCGGCGAACATGATCCGCAGGCGTCGCTACAGCTCCACGCAGGGGCTGTCGCGGGTCACAAGCGTCTTAACGACAAGCGTCGCTCCCAGATAGCGCTCGAGCAGCTCGGCTAAGCGATCGATCGCGGCCTGGCAATCCCCCATCCGCTCGGGCTCCACGCACTCAATCGCCAGGAACGCATCGGCCGAATCATCGGACAGCGCCGTGCGAACGCCGTCGCGCCAGTTCCAGCAGCGGCACACAGCGCCCGCATCGTCGATGTAGGCGAGCTCGCCGGGCAGCGTCGGATCGTCCGCCTCCTCGCCAAGCGGCAAGAACGCATCGCCACCGTCGGTCACCTTCAAGCGAAGGTCTCCCTCGATCGCATGCAGATCCTCGCCTCCCACGGGCAGCGCGTAGGTCAGCGACACCGTGTTGTAAATATCCACCGCGGGCGTAATGTGGCCCACCGGCTTGCCTTTGAGCACGCGTTTGAGCAAGTTCTCGATCGAGCAGCGCGCGCCTTTCTTGGTCTTGAACAGACGATAGGCCTCGCGCCATGCCTTGACCGGTGCGTTCTCGCTGATAGTGTCGCTGGTCAGATGACGCTCCGCATCGATATTGGCGCGGTCGAGCAACGCCGCAATCGCATCCACGTCCTCTTGAGGAATCTGAGCCGTGGGCTTCATGCCCTCCACGATCACAACACCGACCGCTGCCTGCGGAAACAGCTCCCAGAATGAATCCTCGGTAATAAAGCTCTTCATACGCTCTCCCTTCATTGTGCGCGCCCGAGTGAGGGCGCCTAAACAAAAAGCGCCCTTACAACGGCCACCTTCAAAGTCCTACGGTGCCGTCACAAGAACGCTTGCGCTGTCCCCATCCGGAGAAGGGGACGATATGTCAGACGTATTGTAACCCGAGTCATCCACGCGAGCAAAACCACCACAAAGATGCACTGGCCCCTTTATGGTGGTTTTGGGTCTGAGGCGACGCTAGTGGCGGAGTCCCAGCAAGCCGTGGCCGCGATGACGGGCCTCGGCGGACACCTGGGCGTGCGGGCCGGCGGCTTTGACGGACTCGGGCAGGTGCGAGTACTTCTTCTCGAAGTTCTCCTCGAACATCACCGCCAGGTTGTGCGCGGCCTCGTCGTAGCGCGCGGTGCTCTGCCAGTATTGGCGCGGCACCAGGATGCCATCGGGCACGCCGTGGCACGTCGTGGGAATGTCAACGTTAAAGATGTCGTCGTGCACGAACTCGCTGTCCTCGATGGTGCCGTCGAGGGCGCGCGCGACCAGCGAGCGCGTGTAGGCCAGCTCGATGCGATGACCCACGCCGTAGCCGCCGCCAATCCAGCCGGTGTTGACCAGGTACACGCGCGTGCGGCCGTCGGCAATGCGCTCGCCAAGCATCTTGGCGTAAACCATGGGGTCGAGCGGCATAAACGGCTCGCCGAACAGCGAAGAGAACGTGGGCGTGGGCTCGGTGACGCCGACCTCGGTGCCGGGAATCTTAGCCGTAAAGCCCGTCACAAAGTGGTACATAGCGGCATCGGCCGTCAGGCGTGAGATGGGCGGCAGCACGCCAAAAGCGTCGCAAGTCAGGAACAGCACGACACTCGGAGTGGTGCCCATGCCCTTAGTCCACGCGTTAGGAATGTGCTCCACGGGATAGGCCACGCGCGTGTTGTGCGTGATCGAGATGTCGTCGTAGTTGGGCTTGCGGTTCTCGTCGAGCACCACGTTTTCGCAAATGGCGCCAAAACGGACGGCGTTGAAGATCTCGGGCTCGTGGAAGGCGTCCAGGCCCTCGCATTTTGCGTAGCAGCCACCCTCGATGTTGAAGATACCCATGTCGGACCAACCGTGCTCGTCGTCGCCGATCAGCAGGCGCGTGGGATTGGCCGAAAGCGTGGTCTTGCCGGTGCCGGACAGGCCAAAGAACACGGCGGTCTCGTGCGTGACGGGATCCATGCTGGCCGAGCAGTGCATGGGCAGCACGTCGTCCTCGACGGGCAGCAGATAGTTCATGACGCTAAAGATCGACTTTTTAATCTCGCCGGAGTAGCCGGTGCCGGCGACCAGAATCACGCGTTCCTGGAAGTTGATGACCACCGCGGCGCTGGAGTTGAGGCCCTTGATGGCGGGGTCACACTGGTAACCTGGCGCGGCAAGGACGCAGAAGTCCGGCTCGCCGGTGCGCGCGATTTCGCGAGCGAGCGGGCGGGCGAGCATCTGCTTAATAAAAAGTGCCTGGCTGGCACGCTCGCAGGCAACGAGCAGTCGACGCGTGTGGTTGCGGTCGGCGCCTGCCATGCCGCGGGTGACGAACACGTCGCGCTCGTTGAGATAGTCGACGATGCCGGCCTTGATGGCCTCATAGCTCTCGACGGACAGCGGGCGGTTGACTGCGCCCCAGGCAATCTTGTCGTGAACATCGGGGGTGTCAACGATAAAGCGATCGTTGGGTGAACGGCCGGTGCGCTCCCCCGTCTCGATCACCAGCGCGCCGTTGGATGCCATGCGGCCTTCTTCGCGG
Source organism: uncultured Collinsella sp. (assembly GCA_900541135.1). Classification (GTDB taxonomy): domain Bacteria; phylum Actinomycetota; class Coriobacteriia; order Coriobacteriales; family Coriobacteriaceae; genus Collinsella. The sequence continues at coordinate 33,294 of UQIG01000013.1, read as the reverse complement.
CGGATGGCGTACTCGACAAGCTCCGCAGCGGGTAGATCGACCAGCAGACGAGGCTGATTTTCAGCGGGATCTTCAACGAGTGTAATGCCAAAGTTGGACAGAACTTCTGCAGGGGTAACACCAGGCATGGGGCCTCCTTTAAAAACGCGGCACGTGGACGCGGCGCGCACTTTACTCACGTAAAGCCCGTTGTACCCGATATGCAAAAACGTTTTTGCGGCAAGGGCGGCAAGCCCGCCCAACGGTCAAAAATCGCAGGCAAGCGGCCCAGTCATTGGGGACGTTCTTAAACGACTAGTCATTGGGGACACTCTTGAACAGGCAGCATTCAAGGAGCGTCCCCGGATGCCGGCACTTAGGGACGTTCCCAAAGTGCCGGCACATAAGGAACGTCCCTAAGTGCCGACTACTGAATGGCGCCGCCGAAATTATTGAACAACCTGTTCAAAAACACGAGCGAACACCGTCGCGTCTATACTAAAGCGCAGCAATAGAAAAGGACTCCGCTTTGAGTATCACGCCCCTCGATAGCATTCGCCGTGCCATCGCCCGCCGCAACGGCACCTCCAACCCCGCTGCATCGAAGGACGGCGCCGCGAAGGCCCAGGGCGGCCGCATCGAGAACGGCCTCTTCCCTGCCTCGCACACTGCCGAGGAACTCGCACGCATCCAAGAGCTGAGTCAGCGCAACGCCGGCGGGCCCGATAGCAGCCAAGCCACACGTCGCCGGCGCGAACGCGATCGGGAGCCCGGCCCCGTCCGCCGCATGGTCAACGCTTGGTGGAACCGTCTGCTCGGCGCCGTCTACGGCGGCGGGTTCTCCATGCAGGAAGCGGAATACGAGGAGCACGCCACCCGCCGCGATTACCTTTGGAACGCTCTCGGCACCGCCGTGTGGGGCTTGGCGTTTCCGCTGCTCACCATCGTGTCCACACAGCTCGTGGGCGCCGAAGAAGCCGGCAAGTTCTCCATCGCCTTTGTCACCGGCACGCTCATCATGATCGCGTGCAACTACGGCGTGCGCAATTTCCAGGTCTCGGACATCGACGAAAAGACGTCCTTCGCCTCCTACCAGCTCAATCGTTGGATCTGCGGAGCGCTCGCCCTAGGCTGCGGCCTCATGTATAGCAGCGCCCGCGGCTATGACGCGCAGATGGCGACGATCGGCCTGGGCGTCTACCTGTATAAGGTCATCGACGGCGTCGCCGACGTGTACGAAGGCCGCCTGCAGCAGGCCGACAAACTCTACTTGGCTGGAATGAGCCAAACGCTACGCTCCGTCGGCGTCATCGCGGTCTTCAGCGTGGCGCTGTTCCTCACGCGCAGCATGCCCATCGCGGCCATGGACATGGGTGTCACCGCGATCGCCTCGCTCGTGCTGGTCACCGCGCCGCTCGCCCTGCTCGAGACCGAAAAATCGCGCCGCGTGAGCCTGCGCGAGGTCGGCCACCTGTTTGTCCAGTGCGCCCCGCTCTTTGGTGCACTGTTCCTGTTCAACCTTATCGAGAGCATGCCCAAGTTTGTGATGGAAGGCACGCTGGCATACAAATATCAGCTGTACTTTAATGCCCTGTTCTTTCCTGCGCAGGCTATTTTGCTGAGCATTGGATTTATCTATAAACCGCAGCTCCTGCGCTTGTCGAACATTTGGGCTAATCCTCGCAAGCGTCGTCGCTTTGACCTGATTATTGTTGCCGTTATGGCGCTGATCGTGGTCATCACCGGCATGTGCGCCGCATTTATGGCAGGTCCCGGTATTCCCCTCATGAGCTTTATGTACGGCCTCAGCTTTGAGCGCTACCGTACGCTGGCGCTGCTGATGGTCGTCGCCGGCGGCGTCACCGCGGCCATCGACTTTATCTACGCCATCATCACGGTGCTACGCCACGCTAGAGACGTCACCAAGATCTACCTGATCTGCTTCGCCGTAAGCGTGGTGCTGCCGGTGATCCTGATTAAGCTGCTGGGTCTGATGGGCGCTGTAGTGAGCTACCTAGCCATCATGGCCCTACTCCTGGTGCTGCTGATAATCGAGTACCGCCGCATCCGCCAACGCATCGAACGCGACCGCAACCCATACGGCGCCTAATTAGCTGCCCGGTCACCGGAATTTGCGATGGAATCACCCCGTCTGGGGTCTCGTTGCGGACAATATTCATCACGCAAAACTAAGTGAGTAGACTTTTACCGAATCCCCGACCACACCAACAGAGCACAAGTCTGTGACCTGCGGTTTTATTGAGGCAAATATGTTGGGTGCTCGGCATTTCCAAAAAAGTCTACTCACTTAGCCAGCGGGCAGCCAAAAAAGAACCGCCGCGACGTCGTTTGACTCCGTTGCGACGGTTTTTCGAGCATTTTCGCGCTGTCGAGGACGCAGACGCTCCTCATTTCTAGCGCTTACCGAGCAAGAAGGCGCTACTCTCCGAAAGTAGTCAAATAAGCCCCGTCCCAAATTAGCTACCCCTTGCACCGATTATTCGCCCGGGTTGATGTTCGCGTAGAACTCCGCCCCGTCGTCCAGGCGCAGGATGCCCACGCGACCGAACTCCGAACCGGTGGCGGCGGCGCAGTCGATATCGATACGATCGGGCACACCGGCGGTGTCCTCGCCGCCCAAGTGCACGATCTGTCCGCGTCCCGATTCCTCATCGAGCCCCGCCAGACCACCGACCTCGCAATAGCGCCCAAGCGATACCGTGGGCGTGTGGCCGCTCACCACGACCGGGCCCTTGCCCTCGGCAGAAAGCAGCCCGGTCGGCACATCCCAATAGCCGTGACGAATCCAGAGCAGGTCATCGGACGACTGCACCGCGAGCATCTGCTGCAGCAGCTCGCGATCGGCACCCACCGCTCCGACGCCATCGGCACAATCGACACCATGCTCAAGCAAAAACGCGCGCGCCGCCTTCATCTCGATTCCAGCATGTACCAGCAGATACGGGCGCTCCTCGGTCTCGACCACCGCGTACAGAGGCAGCGCGGCCATCCATCGCACGAGCTCCTCGTATGCCTCAAATTCCATGTCGTTGAGCTGCTCGCGCGTCGTCCAGCCACCGTTGATATCCCAGGTCTCGGCATCGAGCGGATCCTGGCCAATGATGGCATCGAGCATGATCTGCTCGTGATTACCCTTGAGCACGTGGGCGTTGGGCAGCGAACGCACGAGCTTAATAACGCCGACCGGATCGGGCCCGCGATCGATCATGTCGCCCAGCACGTACAGCGTGTCGTCGGACGTCAACGAGATCTTAGACAGGGCCTCGTCAAGCGCACGCACGTGCCCGTGAGCATCAGATGTCACATAGATCGCCATGGTACGCCTCTCCTTGCATTGCGGCCTAAGCCCGGCGCCGCAACTAAAACTTCAAGTTGAACTTAAACGTTACCCATTGTACTCCGTTGCAATAAAGCTGGAAAGGGTTTCCGTGCAGAGGCAAAGACGGCAGCCGTCTATGACGGTATCGCGCATGCCCGCAATCCAACCCCATAAACCCACCATCTTTGGGTACAAATAACCGCAGACAACTGACCGTGCCACGCCAACCACCCAGGAGCGGACACCATCCATGAACCAGATCCTTCTCTTTATCGGCCTCGTCATCATTTTGTGCCTGACCATCAAACCCGTCGGCAAAAAACTCCCCTTCCCCACCCTGCTCATCTTTATCGCGCTCGGCATGCTGTTGGGCGTCAACGGCCCGGCGCACATCGACTTTAGCGACTACGCACTCACCGAAACCGTCTGCAGCACGGCGCTGCTGTTCATCATGTTCTACGGCGGCTTTAACACCAATATCGACCGCGCCAAGCCCGTCGCTGCGCCGGCGGTGCTGCTGAGCACACTCGGCGTCGTCATCACTGCCGGCATCACCGGCGTGTTCGCCCACTTCGCGCTGGGGTTCGACTGGATCGGCGGCCTGCTGCTGGGATCGGTCGTGGCATCCACCGACGCGGCCAGCGTCTTTAGCGTGCTGCGCGAGCACAGCCTGTCGCTGAGGGGCGGCACCGACTCGCTGCTCGAGGTTGAATCGGGCTCCAACGACCCCGTCGCCTACATGCTCACCGCCGTGCTCGCCACACTCGCGGCCGGCGGCGACATCAACATTCCCGCACTGCTGACCAAGCAGATTATCCTGGGCGTGGGCCTGGGCCTTGCCATCGGCTGGGCGGCGGGCCGCCTGATTGAACGCGCGCACGCAACGGCCAAGGACGCGCAGACCATCTTTTTGTTCGCCGTGGCCATCGTCGCCTACGCGCTACCAAGCTATCTGGGCGGCAACGGCTTTTTGGCTGTATACCTGGCCGGCATTGTGCTGGGTGCCAGCGACATCACCGGCAAGGTCGAGATGGCACACTTCTTTGACACCCTCACCGAGATGGCAGAGATGACGATCTTCTTCTTGCTCGGTCTGCTCGTGACGCCCGCGCGCCTGCCGCAGATGCTGCTGCCGGGCCTGGCGCTCATGGCGTTTATGCTCTTTGTGAGCCGCCCCATCGCCGTAGGCATGCTGCTGGCGCCGTTTAGGACGAACCCTCGCCAGATCGCGCTCGTAAGCTGGGCGGGTTTGCGCGGCGCCGCTTCGGTCGTGTTTAGCCTCTTTGCCGTGGTAGCCGGTGTTCCCGGCGGTCACGACCTGTTTGACCTGGTGTTTGTGATTGCCGTGTCGAGCATTGTGGTGCAGGGCTCGCTGCTGCCGGCGGTGGCCAAGAAGCTCGATATGATCGATGCGGAAGGCGATGTGCGCCGCACTTTTAACGACTACCGCGACGAGGACGGCATGTCGTTCGTCAAGCTCAAGGTAGGCGCTGGACATCCGTTTGCCGGTCGCTCGCTCGCCGACATTGGCAGCGCCACAGACATGCTCGTGGTCCTGGTGCTGCGCGATGGCGCGCACCCGGTGCTGCCCAACGGTGATACCGTCATCGAGGAAGGCGACCTGCTGGTGATGGCCGCCCCAACGTTTGAAGAGCGCGCCGAGGTTACGCTGCGCGAGGTCACCGTGACGCCCCACGGTCGCCTGGCCGGCCAGCGCCTGCGCGATGTGCCGCAAGGCAAGCATCCGTTTATTGTGGTGATGCTCAAGCGCGAAGGCCAGACGATCATCCCCGATGGCAACACCCTAATATACGCCGGCGACGAAGCCGTCATCGCCACACTGGCATCGTAGTGACTAGGAGGTAGCTAATTTAGGACGAAGAGATCAAGCGCCTAGAGAACCTCATGTCTTCGCTCGCAGATTTGGATTTGCCTGAGGAGTAAGGTCACCCCTCCCCCATGTAACCATCCTGTAAATCATAGCGGCGTAGTCGAGTTTTACCGCGATGCGGTCGCGCCCGGCGCTCCACTGTGCTAAAGTATCCCGAACGTTCAAACGACTACGAGGGGAACTAGAAGATGGCACGTGTGCACAACTTCTCAGCTGGCCCGGCTGCACTGCCTACAAGCGTGCTCGCCGAGATCGGCGACGAGATGATGGACTACCGCGGTTGCGGCATGTCCGTGCTCGAGATGAGCCATCGATCTAGCATGTACCAGCAGATCATCGACGACGCCGAGGCAACCCTGCGCCGTCTGCTGAGCATCCCCGACAACTACCGTGTCCTGTTTTTGCAGGGCGGCGCCACGCTGCAGTTTGCGGGCATCCCGATGAACCTCATGCGCCGCGGCCGCGCCGGCTTCGTCGTGACCGGCAACTTTGCCAACAAGGCGTACAAAGAGGCCGCCAAGTACGGCGAGGCCGTGCTGCTCGCGAGCTCCGAGGACACCAATTTCGACCGCATTCCCGCCATGACCGACGTCAACGCGCGCATTGCCGCCGAGGCCACGGGCGACGGGCTCGACTACGTCTACATCTGCCAGAACAACACCATCTTTGGCACCATGTTCCACGAGCTGCCCGATTGCGGCGACGTGCCGCTGGTCGCCGATGTCTCGAGCTGCTTTCTATCGCAGCCGCTCGACGTCGAGCGTTACGGACTCATCTACGCCGGCGCTCAGAAAAACGCCGGCGCCGCGGGCGTCACCGTGGTTATCGTGCGCGACGACCTGATCGCCGAAGGCCCCGCCTTTGCGCAGACGCCGCAGTACATGGACCTTAAGACCCAGGCCGCCAAGGGCTCCATGCTCAACACGCCCAACACCTTTGGCATCTACGTATGCGGCAAGGTGTTCCGTTGGGTTGAGCAGACCGGCGGACTTGCCGCCATGGCCGAGCGCAACTGGGCCAAGGCCAACCTGCTCTACGACCTGCTCGAGCAAAGCGAGCTGTTCCATGGCACCGCGCAGGAGGACAGCCGCTCCATCGCCAACGTCACGTTCCGTACCGGCGACGCCGAGCTCGCCGCGGCCTTTGTCGCAGGCGCGGCCGAGCACCAGATTCAAAACGTCAAGGGCCATCGACTGGTGGGCGGCATGCGTGCCAGCGTGTACAACGCCGTCACCATGGAGGACGTGCAGGCACTGGCCACGTACATGAAGGACTTCGAAGCGCAGCATGGTTTGAGTCCGCGATCTAACTAGCCCGCAACCCGCGGGCCGACCAGCCACTTCAAACCACTTGTTTTAGACAAACCTGCTAAGGAGTTTTTCCATGCGTAAGATCAAGACCATCGACGACATCACTAAAGACGGCAACGTCGAGTTTGGCGAGGGCTACGAGTTTGTAAGCACCGCCGAGGAGGCCGACGCGATCCTGATGCGCTCGACCGACCTGCACGGCTACGAGCTGCCCGAGGGCATCCGCGCCATCGCCCGCTGCGGCGCCGGCGTCAACAACATCCCCGTCGAGGAGTACGCCAAGAAGGGCGTCGTCGTCTTTAACTCCCCCGGAGCCAACAGCAACGCCGTCAAGGAGCTCGTCCTAGGCATGCTGGTGCTCTCGAGCCGCGGCGTAGTGCAGTCGATGAACTGGGTGCGCGACAACGCCGACGACCCCGAGATTCAGGTCGATGCCGAGAAGGCCAAGAAGGCCTTTGTGGGCCGCGAGCTCAAGGGCAAGCGCATCGGCGTCATCGGCCTGGGCAACGTGGGCTCCAAGGTAGCCAACGCCTGCGTCGATCTGGGCATGGACGTTTACGGCTACGACCCGTTCATTTCCGTAGAGCACGCGTGGGTACTGAGCCGCGAGGTGCAGCGCGTCGGCACGCTCGAGGACCTCTGCCGCGGCTGCGACTACCTCACCGTGCACGTGCCCAGCAAGGCCGACACCATCGGCATGATCAGCACCGAGCAGATTAACCTGCTGGCCCCGGACGCCGTGCTCATCAACTACGCGCGCGAAACCATCATTGACGAGGACGCCGTCGACGCCGCCCTGCGCGCGGGCAAGCTCAGCTGGTTTAGCTGCGACTTTGCCACGCCCAAGACCGTCAAGATGCCCAATACGTTTATCACCACGCACTCGGGCGCCGGCACTGGCGAGGCCGAGGCCAACTGCGCCGATATGGCCATCAGCGAGCTCAAGGATTACCTGGAGAACGGCAACATCGCGCACAGCGTCAACTACCCCGCCTGCAGCATGGGCAAGGCGCGCGCCGCGAGCCGCATCGCCTGCCTGCACGCCAACGTGCCCAACATGATCGGCCAGATCACGGCCATCCTGGCCAAGGACAACGCCAACGTGCAGCGTATGACCAACGAGTCCGCCGGCGAGAACGCCTACACCATGTTCGACACCGATGAACACCTGGACAGCAGCACCATCGAGGCACTCAAGCAGATTCCGTCGATGTATCGCGTGCGCGTGATCAAATAGCGCCGACTGACCTGACGGGCAGTTCCCCATGTGGCCTGCCCGTCGCTGACATTGAATGCCCGCGGGGGCGCCTTTCGCACGAGAGGCGCCCCCATTTTTGTGAGCGCTCCATTAAATGCACTGAGCCGCTTCTTGGCATACAATCTGTATGTTGACCTAACTATCTGTGAGGTGCCTATGGTTGATACAGATTTTGCTTGGCGGCTTACGCAAGGGCTCGTGCGGATCGACAGTTCAGACCCGGGTGCGTATGAGGACGAGATTGAGCGCTATATCAAAGCGTTGGTTGAGGAACGGTTGGCGCAGCTGAGCTATCCGGTACTCGATGCCGTGCAGATTGCAGAGCACGAAGTACTCCCCGGACGCCGCAATCTAATGGTCACCGTGCCGGGCCAAAGCGACGAGCCACGGCTCGTCTACATCTGCCATTTGGATACCGTCACCTTGGGCGATGGCTGGGACGCGGACATTCCGCCGCTCGGAGCGATCGTGCGCAACGATAAACTCTACGGCCGTGGTGCCTGCGATATGAAGGGTGGCCTGGCCTGCGCCATTGCCGCACTGGTCCATACGCTCGAGCGCGTGGCGGCAGAAGGCGAGCTGCCCCACCGCGGCTTTTCACTCATCTGCTCGGTCGACGAGGAAGACTTTATGCGTGGTTCAGAGGCAGCTATCGATGCCGGCTGGGTCGGCTCGCGTGAATGGGTGCTGGACACCGAGCCCACCGACGGACAGATCCAGGTGGCGCACAAGGGTCGCACGTGGTTCGAGATCGAGATGACCGGCGTCACGGCGCATGCGAGCCAGCCTTGGAAGGGCGCGGATGCCGTCGCCGCCATGGCCGAGGTCGTGTGTTCGCTCCGTCGCGCGTTTGTGGCGCTGCCCGCGCACGATGAGCTGGGGCCTTCGACCATCACGTTTGGCCAAATCGAGGGCGGATATCGCCCCTACGTCGTACCCGACCGCGCCAAAGCCTGGGTCGACATGCGACTGACCCCGCCGACCGATACGGCCGCCGCGACGCGCATGGTAGAGCAGGCCATCGCCGGCGCCGAAGCCGCCGTTCCCGGTTGCCATGGCAGCTACACCGTGACGGGCGACCGCCCCGCCATCGAGCGCGACCCGAACTCTCCCCTTCTAGCAGCGCTCAAGCGTGCCGCCGATGACGTGACGGACGCGGACACGACCGTCGGCTTCTTTACCGGCTACACCGACACCGCCGTCATTGCCGGCAAGACAGACAACCGCAATTGCATGAGCTACGGTCCCGGGTCGCTCGCGCTCGCGCACAAGCCCAACGAATATGTGCCCCACGCCGATATCGTTCGTTGTCAGCAGGTGCTAATCGCGCTCGCCGATAACGTGCTCTGGGACGCGAGCGGCCAAGTTGGGGCATAATAAGCCGCGAACAAACCGACTCGTGCGTTAGGACCGCCCATGAAAGCACTTCCGTTTCCCTGCATCCGCCCGGCTCAGGACCGCGTGCTCGAGGCGTTGCCCGCAATGGGCAGCATCCTGAGCGGCAACGATGCTCTGCGCGGAGCCATTGCCGATGGCCTGATGCTCAAGGACCCGGGTGCGGCGTATTACGTGTACGAATGCTCGGGCGAGCCGGGACGTGTGACGGGTGTCGTGGCGATCTGCCCGACGAGTGTACTTGCGGGTGGCAAGGGCGATGCCAGCGCTGACGTGGCCGCCGCCGCGCGCGCGATCGCCGAGCTCAAGGTGCAGCCGCGCCCCGTGTCGCTCGCCTACGAGGCCTCGCCCGTCATGGATATCATCCTGGGCGCCGCCAAAGAGGGCGCGTCGCTCTACGCCGTCACCGACCCCGCGGGCATTACGCACCGCGCGTGGGAGGTCAAGCGCGAGGACGCCGTCGGGGCCATCCGCGCTATGCTCGACCAAGCACCGGAGCCGGCACTGGCCGACGACCCCGCCTACGCTGCCGCGCTGACCGGGGCGTCGCAGCTGCTGGCCGATGAGGCCCGTTCCGCCGGAACGTACACCGGCAAGGAGCCGTTCAACTTTACCGTTGCCGTGCTCTTCCCCGCTGCGCAGGTCAGCGGCGGCGCGCCGCAGGTTCCGACAGGTCTGCTCACGCACCAGGTCGCGCGGTTCTAGCAAGACCAGACCGCCCAGCACAAAAATCGGCAGCTCAACAAACAGGGGGCGGAGATGCAGCAGGTACATGCATCTCCGCCCCTTTTGCGTCGAGAAGTTATGCCGGCGACCCGTGCCGCCGCGCTCGCGTTATCCGCGCTGCGGACCTGCAGTAGCCACAAGCGGTTCAAGCCCCAGCTCGCGCGCGTAATCCTCCTGCGTAAAAATCTCAATCAGCTCAAACGTGCCGGCCTCGTCGTTAAACACGAAATGCAGCACCGAGCAGTTGCCCGGCACGCGATCGCGCTCGTCAGCCGCCGCACCCTTCACGTGGTCCATGAACTCCTTGATGGCCGAGCCATGGCTTACCGCGAGCACGCACATATGGTCCGGACGCTGCATAAGCTCGGTCAGCGTCGCCACCATGCGCTCGCGCACTTGCATCTGGCCCTCGCCGCCAAACTGGCAATAGAAGTCGCGCCACGGGCGCTCGGGCATGAGCACCACGCGCTCGGCCTCAAAGTCGCCAAAGAACCACTCGCGCAGGCCGTCCAGGCGCTCGTACGCCAAGCCCGGCCACAAGTTGGCGATAGTCTGCTCGGTGCGATGAAGTGTGGAGGTGTAAGCATGATCGGGCTCAATGCCGCGTGCGCGCAAAAACATACCGGCGCGCGCCGCCTGATCGCAGCCCAGCTGCGTAAGCGGCGAGTCACTCCAACCCTGAATGATGCGCTTAAGGTTGAATATTGTCTGCCCATGACGGACCAGATACAGGTCTTTATTCATAGGGGTCCTTTCGTTCGTTACCAACACAAGAGCGAAAACGCCCCGTCGCAATAGCCAAAATGAAGCACGGCACCGTTGTCGGGTAGCTCTCCCTCGCCAGTCACATACTCAAGAAACTCCTGGCAGGCTGAGCCGTGGGAAACCGCCAGCACGCAGTCGTGTTGCGGCCTGGCCATGATGCGGGACAGCGCCGCGACCATGCGCGACTGAAGCTGCACTTCCGACTCGCCGCCAAAGGCCACCGGATAATCGCCCCAGGGCTGCGGCGGCATCTCGCGATTTGATGTGCCCTCCAGCGAGCCAAAATGCCACTCACGCAGGTCATCGACCAGCTCAATGGAACGGCCCTCGCCAACGATAAGCTCGGCCGTATGCCGCGCCCGGCCCAACGGCGAGGAATACACATGATCAAAGGCCACGCCACGCGCCGCAAACGCCGTACGCGCCGTCAGCGCCTGCTCGCGCCCGCGCGCCGTAAGCGGCGAATCGTGCCAGCCCTGCAAAATGCTCTGCACATTGAGCTCAGTCTGCCCATGCCGCACCAAATACAGATCTGCCACACACCCTCCCCTCGTACCACCACAAAGGGGACAGGAGTCTTTGTGGTGATTTTGCCGCCGGATTGCGCCGCAACGACGCACAACTACAGCAGCACGTCGGCAAGCGGACGCTTGGGTACGTGGTGCACCCGCGCCTCGTCGCGCCAATAATTGATGGAGCCGTCGGGGTTGGAATCGATCGCATCGATCACCTGTGTCTCGGCCGGAACGCCAAACGCCATGATCAGCTTGAGCTCATATTTGTCGTTATCGAGCCCCATGGCATCGATCGCGTGGGGCGTAAAGGCCTTGAACATGCAGGCTGCCACCTCGGGCGTGGCGCTGCGGGCGGCGAGCATCATCGTCTGCGCGGCAATGCCCGTGTCGACATCGGTAATGGGAGCGGCGGGCTTGCCCGGAACGGCGCGCTCAGCAAGAATCGCGATGTAGCCGGTCGGGCGCTCACCCTCGGCAGGACCCGGCCAGTCCTTAAGTGCGCCGGCCCATGCGAGCTCGTCAAATACACGCGCGCAGTCCTCTGCACCGCTTACCACATGAAAACGCAGACGCTGAGCATTGGCACCACAGGGAGCCAGGTGCGCAAGTTCCGCCAGCTCGAGCAAAAACTCGCGCGGCACGCGCATGGACTCGTCAAAGCGGCGGCACGTGCGGGCGCGGCGAACCAACGCATCAAACGCGTCCAAGCCGAGCTTTTCGCAACCCTGCTTTGCCATCGACTCAGCGCTTACCGGCGCCGCGGGAACTGTTTCGTTCATAGGGACCCCCAATTTCGGGCAATTGTTCTTAGGAAAATCTAACCTAAAACGTAGGCAATAACGAACAGGGCTGCAATGTTCTACACCTGTTGAATAGAAAATCGCGACGTGGGGAACAACGGAAACAATTCGGGGCCTTTGGGTTACGTTTCACCCTCCCCGACCCATACGTCAGCGCCTTTAGGCGATACTGGTCGTAACGATCAAGGCTTACGCCGCACGGAAAGGAGACATTATGGGCATCTTTAAGAACGATGACCAAAAATCGAGCCAGTTTGGATTTGACGAGAAAAGCATGGCGGGCAAAGCCGTCAAGGCCGTACGCTGGATCTACGCCATCACGGGCGTCTTAGCGCTCATTGCTGGTATCGCGCTGCTTTTTGCACCCGCCAAGTCCCTCGTCTTTTTGATGACTGTCCTGGGTTTTTACTTTGTAATCACTGCTGCCATCAGGCTGTTCACTGCCATTTTTGAGCCGCTGCTGCCCACCGGCTGGCGCGTGACGAGCATCATCTCCAACCTACTCATTATCTTGGGCGGCGTCATAATCCTGCGCAACCAGGCCTTCTCGACCGCGACGCTCACCACGATGGTGGTTATCGTGGCCGGCTTTGGCTGGATTGTCGAAGGTGTCATGTCCATTCTGGAGTCCGAGCTTTCGTCCAACCGCGCCCTCGCTATCCTGAGCGGTGCACTCTCCATCATCGCCGGCATGTTCGTGTTTATCTATCCGCTATGGTCGGCCAAGATGCTCGTCATCTTTAGCGGCGCCGCGCTGCTGGTGTTTGGCGTTACGCTGATTGTTCGCGCTATTCAATTTGGCAAACTGGTGCACTAGATGCCGCGAACGCTCTTTATTGATGCCGACGCCTGCCCGGTCACGCGCGAGTCGATTGACTGCGCGCGGCGGGCGGGCGTCGCCGTTGTTATCGCCGGCAACAGCACGCAAAACCTGGAACGGCACATTCGCCGCGACGACCCGCGCGATGCCGAGCACGCGCGACGCGGCTTTTGGGTCACGACGCTCGACGTGAGCGTGGGCGCCGACAGCGCCGACTTTGCCATTGTCGAACGCCTGCAGGCGGGCGACGTGGTCGTGACGCAGGACATTGGCTTGGCGAGCATGGTGCTCGGGCGCGATGCCGCCGCCATCGGTGTGCGCGGGCGCGTGTACGACAAGGCGACTATCGACATGCAGCTGTTTATTCGCCACGAGGAAAAGAAGGTGCGCCGCGCCGGCGGTCGCACTCGCGGTCCGGCGGCATTTACCAGCGAAGACCGGGCTCGCTTTAAGCGCAACCTCACCGAGCTGCTGCACTAACCAAGGTAGATTTTTGGGACATGCCTAAAAATCTACCTTTTTGTTTTGCCGATTGGCGCGCATCCAACGCCCAGGTCATGGCGGTGGATTTTATGGCATGCCCTAGTTTATACGGCAAGCCCCAAACATCCACTTAGAGCCCAAAGGCAGAAAGGATAAGGCCCCAGCCGGCGCCGATGACGTACATCATGACCAGGAACACGGCGTTTTCACGAGCGCTGCGGTTGGTGCGGAACAGGACCAGGTAGCCCACGCCGGCGGAAATGAGCGTGCCGGCGAGCATCGGCGCCAGCTGTAGCGCGCCCTCCAGGTACAGCTGCGTAATGACCACGCTCGCCGAGCAGTTGGGGATCAGGCCGACAAGCGCCGAACCCAGGACGGCGAGCGTCTCGTTGCCACGCAGGAACTGCTCGATCGCGGACTCGCCGAAGGTCTCGAGCACGGCGACCAGAATCAGCGTCACCAGGAAAATAAAAACCGAAACCTGCACAGTGTGCGAGATCGCGCTGCGGATAATCGACAGAACGGGCGTACCCTCGTGGGAGTGGTCGTGGCTGTGGCCGTGGTGGCGCTCATGTTCGCCCTCATGACCGTGATCGTGGCCATGTCCGTGTTCGTGCTCGTCCTCGTCTTCATCACAACCGCAATGGTCGCGCTCGCACAGCTCATGGATGTGATCGGCGCTCACGCCCGCCTCGGCCACCTCGTCGATGATGTCACCGCCGCTGTGGTCGTCGTGCGCGCAGTTCACATGAGCCGGATTGGCAGCGGTCCCCAGCACGGTACGGCGAATCGCCGCATGCGCGCGAACGTTACGACGCAGGCCGCGAATGGCGGCGTCCACGATAAAGCCCGTGACCAGTGCGATCAGCGCTTTCGAAGCCAAAAGCATCGCCATAGTCTGCACGGGAACCTGCTCGGCAAGTAGCAGCGGCAGCATCTCGTCGGAGGTCGAAAGGAACACCGCCACCAAGGTGCCCAGCGTCACGACGCGGCCGGCGTACAGCGTTGCTGCCATGGCCGAAAATCCGCACTGCGGCACAATGCCCAGCAGCGAGCCAACCACGGGACCCGCAGCGCCGGCGCGCTTGATAGCGCCGTTGACACGGTCGCCCGCAACGTGCTCAAGTGTCTCGAGAGCAAGATACGTCACCAACAAAAACGGCACCAGCGACAGCGTGTCCTTGCCGGCGTCGAGCAGAATATCAATCAGTAAATCCATGACGGATGGAACCTTTCGTGTCTTTCGGCAGCATTGTAAAAGTCCTAGCGGTCAACTAGGGTATTGTAGTTGTCCCGGGCGCGGTGCCAATAGTTGCCCATGGTAAACTATCATCTCGCCATAACTCAGTAACCTCGAGCCGCACAACGCGGCCCGTCCAAGGAGTAGCATATGAACGTATCGCAAGCACTCGAATACGAGCGCCAGCCGTTTATTCCCATGTTTATCTATGGCGATCACGGCGCCATGGAATCCGAACGTCAGAAAGGCGAAGAGGCCCTCAAGGTACTCGAGACCGAGTACTTTACCGCCGAGGGCGACCCCAGCTTCGACTTTGCCACCGTGCGCGACCTGGCTGACCGCAACCGCGACCTGTGCGACCAGATTGGCGAGGCACGCCTGCGCAACGTGACACCCGCGACGCTTTCGCGCGGCCTGTCCGATGCTGACACCTGCGCCGCCATCGGCAAGATGCAAAAGCGCACTGCCGCGTCCGTTATGCGCGAAATCCGCGGCGACCGCGACGCGCTCGGCGTGGCCTACGCCCGCAAGCCCATCCAGGGCACCGTGCTCGGTATCGACATCGAGACCACCGGCCGTGCACCCGAGCGCGGCTACATCATCAACGTGGGCTGGGAGATCATGGAGCTCACCAGCGACGCCGTCCCGCACGACGCCGAGGCACACTACTGCGGCCTGCCCGACATCTACCGCGGCGAGGATGTGCCGTTGTCGAATATCCACCACATCACCTGGGACGACATCGACGGCAAAAAGCCGTTCCGCGAGAACAAGGAACTGCAGAAGCAGCTGCTCAAGCTTATGAAGAAGTACCCGTACATGGCGCATAACGCCGCGTTCGAAGACAGTTGGTTCAAGATCCACCTGGACGGTTACGCCGAGGCACGCCGCGCCGGCAAGATCATCGTCATCGACTCGCGCCAGATCTGCCGCAGCTTGGATGCCGACGTCCGCTCGCTCCCCCGCGAATCCGCGCCCGCCGCGCTCGAGAACTGGGCCCGCCGCCGCGGCACCCTCGCCGCCGACGCCAACGAGCAGCACCTGGGCCTCGACGACACCGACCTCATGCTCCGCACCGTCCAAGCCGAGTTCAACCTCAAGAACCTGTTTGCCAAGTAGAAACGCCTGCGACAAGCATGGCCCCGTTCACGAGCGGCCTCACAGCGGGAAACCCCGCAGCGGGGCCGCTCTACGTTCCACAGATAGATCTGCCATCACAAATTCTGAACCCTCATTTTGAACGATTTCGGCCAATTCCCGACACGTAATTCGTTGTCGGATGGTGATGCATCGATATCAAATGCGCAGCAATTGAGTATTTCTATGCTATAGCCGAGCTGCGAAAACATTAATTTAGGGCGTACCAACCCATTATTGCGTCAAGCTTTTGGACAGCATTTGGTTAGACCTCTAAAACGATTTTTCCACTCAGCGCCATCAGCACGGTATTAGCTGACACGATATATACCATGAGTATCGTATTGTCACATACCACTGCAAAAGCGGTCTACCAGGCCGCGCATTCGGTGTCTGCGAAAGGCATCGAGTCCTGTAGTCCTGCCGCGATTTACGGATCATGTCCCACCGGAACGCTCCTTGACGCAGCCGCAGAATGGCTCACCAAACATGATGTTTCCCTCGGCGCAAATGATTCCCTCGAGGTGATGGTGTTTGATCGCAGGAATGCGCGCTATGCAATGAACTGTCAATGCCACGTTTCTTCAAAACGATTCTCGAACTCACGCTTTATAGAGCTCAAAGATGGCATCTTCGTTGTTGGCGTTGAGCTTTGCGCGCTTCAGGCTGCCACCTATCTTTCTTTTCGCGAACTAGTGGAGTACTACTTTGAACTGTGCGGCGCTTATTCCCTTGGAACCGACTCTTCCACCTCCTATACCGAGCGTTTCGCGCTCACCTCGACCGAGAGGTTAAAGCAGTTCTTTAATTCCATTACCAGATGCGACGGTCTGGCCCTTGCCCGAAAGGCGATCCAATGCGTACGCGACGGATGCCGGTCTCCTATGGAAACGGCCTTTGTCATGATGCTAACGCTGCCCAAAAGCGAAGGAGGGCTTAGTATTAAGGGAATTGAGACCGATTACGAGGTGCAGGTCACCGCTGCCGCAAAGAATCTCACGAGACGCAAGAAGTTCTTTATGGATGCGTATCTAAAGAAATCTCGCACAGACATTGAATACAACGGTTTTTATCATGACGCGGAAGGAGACCGCGCCATCGATGAGGAGCGCAAGAATGCACTTGCGTCCATGGGATACGGAATCATCACCGTCAGCCGTTATTCCTTTATGCATGCCAGCGCTTTCGTTAGGGTCATGGAGGCGATCCAACGAAAAGAGGGCATACGCCCCTCGCGTCTACCAAAAGACTTTCAAATCATGCAAGAAGACCTGAGACAGTTTGTACTCAGAAGGTTTATAGAAGAGAAAAAGCGAATTCAGAAGCAGCTTCGCCAGGATTCCGAAGATCGTCAACGAATCGACCTCGAAAAAGCAACACTCGAAGGCATCACGCTGGATGACCCGACAATTAATGAAGTTCCGGCAATCGATGACATGCAGACAGTCGAATCCGACAGCCCATCATTTGCCCAAACAAACAGCCTCGCGCCCGAGGGCAGGATCTTCGGGGCCGGAAGCTAGACCGGCTAACAAGGTGGGTACCCTAGCGATGTGCAAAATTGCGAGTATTCAGCAGAGCCGGGTGTCCATCACACTCGAGTGGATCCAAAAGTGAAGCGAAATCACTCTTGCGTGAGAACGTTAGGCAACATTTGAGGAAGAACTCATCGGATTAACACCCTAAGATAACTCTTGAACTGCATTATATGGCCTGCAATAAATTAACGGACCCCCTATCGTTGCAGAATACTCCAATTTTTGCACGGCTCAGGGGCACCCACCCCGGCATCGGCTATCAAAACCGCTCAGTCCGGGATTTCGTCCACTATTCCCCATCATTTTGTGCAACGAATTACCTGAACGTCATTGACATATGAACATACACTCATATAATTGGAAGCAAGTTATATGAGCGCATGTTCATATGAAAGGATATCGCAATGAGCATCCGCGTTGATGAAACGAAACCCGACATCGAGGCCACCGAACCCGCGATCCCCACCACCTGCTCGCCCGAGGACCTTCCCGACGAGGAGCTTCTCTACGACCTCGCCGACCTGTTCAAGGTCTTCAGCGACACCACGCGCATCAAGATCCTCTATGCCCTCATGGGCCGCGAGCTCTGCGTGGCAGACATCGCCGAAGCGACCGAAACCTCGCAGTCCGCGGTGTCGCACCAGCTGCGCACACTCAAGCAGTCGCACCTGGTTAAATTCCGGCGCGACGGGCGCAATATCCTATACTCGCTCGCCGACGACCACGTCTACACCATGCTCAACCAGGGCATGAGCCATATCTGCGAATAGCAACCAACCACGGTACCAGCGCGGCCTGCACCCAAGCCGCAAAACAGGGAAAGGAACCCACCATGAAAAAGCAGTTTAAGCTCGACGAGATCGACTGCGCCAACTGTGCGCGCGAGCTTCAGGACGAGCTGGCCAAGCTCGAGGGCGTCAAATCCGTGTCCGTCAACTTTATGACCCAGAAGTTAACGCTCGAGGCCGATGACGCCGAGTTCGACGAGGTGCTCAACCGCGTTGTAGAGTTTACGGCCGACGCCGAGCCTGACTGCGAGATCATTCTCTAGCCCAGGTTTACGCCAACCTGCAAGGCCGCGCTTGCCGCGGCCTTTGCTCGCGAAATTATATGAGCGAGTGTTCATACATTCAAATGGGAGGATACGAGTCATGGCCACCGCCGACCCCAGGAAGAAAAAGAAGAAGCGCAAGAAAAAAGAGTCACTCGAGCATAAGCGCAACCGCATCCTGGTAGCGCTGGGCATTTTTGCCGTGGTGTACGCCCTCGATGAGCTTGGCACCCTCACCGCCGCATTCGGCACCCCGGGCGACATCTACGCCAGCTTTGTGCTGTTCCTCGTGCCGTTTTTGATTGCCGGCTACGACGTACTGCAAAAGGCATCCAATAACATCCGCCGCGGCAAGGCCTTCGATGAGAGCTTCCTTATGGCAGTCGCGACCATCGGCGCGTTTGCCATGGTGTTCTTCCCCGATACCGACCCGCACATGGCCGAAGGCGCCGCCGTCATGCTGTTCTACCAGGTCGGCGAGCTGTTCCAGGCATACGCCGTGGGCAAGAGCCGCAAGTCGATCAGCGCCATGATGGACATCGCGCCCGACTACGCTAACGTCGAGCAGCCCGACGGCACGCTCGAACAGGTCTTTCCCGATGACATTGCCGTGGGCACCGTGATCGTGGTCAAGCCCGGCGAGCGCGTGCCTATCGACGGCGTCATCGTCGAGGGCGAAACCCAGCTCGACACCGCCGCGCTCACGGGCGAGTCAGTTCCCCGCCCCGCCAAGTCCGGCGACGATATCATCAGCGGCTGCATCAACATGACGGGCCTCATCCACGTGTGCACCACCAAGCCGTTTGGCGAGTCCACCGTCGCGCGCGTCCTGGAGCTCGTGGAAAACGCCAGCGAGAAGAAGGCGCGCACCGAGAACTTCATCACGCGCTTCGCCCGCGTCTACACGCCCGCCGTCACCGGCGCTGCCGCGATACTCGCGCTCGGCGGCGGCCTGGTCACCGGCGCCTGGTCTGACTGGATCCTGCGAGGCCTGACCTTCCTGGTCGTCAGCTGCCCGTGCGCCCTCGTGATTAGCGTGCCACTGAGCTTCTTTGGCGGCATCGGTGGCGCGTCCAAGCTGGGCGTTCTCATCAAGGGCTCCAACTACCTCGAGACGCTCGCCGATGTGGACACCGTCGTCTTTGACAAGACGGGCACCCTCACCAACGGCACGTTCTCGGTGGTCGCGGTGCACCCCGAGGCCGGCTATACCGAGCAGTCGTTGCTCGAGGTCGCAGCCCTTGCGGAGTCGTTCTCCGATCACCCCATCGCGCAGTCCGTGCGTGTCGCCTACCAGGGCGAGGTCGACCCCAAGCGCGTTAGCGACTCCGCCAACGATGCGGGCCACGGCGTGACGGCAATCATCGACGGCAAGCACGTCGTCGTTGGCAACGCAAAGATGCTCGCCGCGGCCGGAGTCAAAGCGCCCGATTGCGAGGTCGTCGGCACCATCCTCCACGTGCTAGTCGATGGCATCTATGCCGGTCACATCGTGATTGCAGACACCGTTAAGGCCGATGCCGAACAGACGATCCGCGACCTGCACGCCGCCGGCGTCAAGCGCACCGTCATGCTCACGGGCGACCGCGAGGAAGTGGCTGCTACGGTGGCCAAGCAACTCTGCCTCGACGAGTTCCACGCGCAGCTGCTGCCGGGCGATAAGGTCGAGCGTGTTGAGGCGTTGCTCGCGGCCGAAAGCGGCAAGGGCAAGCTCGCCTTTGTCGGCGACGGTATCAACGACGCACCCGTGCTTACCCGCGCAGACGTTGGCATCGCCATGGGCGCTATGGGCTCGGACGCCGCAATTGAGGCGGCGGACGTCGTGCTCATGGATGACAAGCCATCCAACATCTCCCGCGCGATCCGCGTGGCGCGCAAGACCATGACGATTGTTTGGCAGAACATCATCTTTGCGCTGGGCGTTAAGCTGCTGATTCTAGTGCTGGCAGCACTCGGCATCGCCAACATGTGGCTTGCTGTGTTCGGCGACGTAGGCGTGGCGATCATCGCCATTCTGAACGCCATGCGCGCGATGGGTGTCAAGAACCTGTAGCTTGTTTGTGGTCCCTCCGGCCGGGACCGGGCTTGGTTTTGAAAACGTCCTCGCGCATGAGGCCCGTCTTTCCTGCTCCTGCGGAGCAACGGAAAGGCGGGCCTCGCGCTGTGGAATGTTTTCAAAACCAAACCCGGCCCCGGCCTGCGGTGACGTAGCTGGCAGTTCTTGGGCATCGCTTGCTGGCGGGGTTCCTTTGCTGAAATGGACTTGGCCGAAAGGGCCGCTGGTCCCGGTCGCTGGTTCGCGCTTTGCGCGAACTCCGCGCTACTGGGGGTTCGTTAGGATTCCGCCGCTTGGCCCGTCGCCTCGCCCCGGTTCAGCATCGCCCTCAGTTTCTCGAAGCTTTCCTCGCTCAGGCAGTGCTCCATGTGGCAGCCCTCTTGCGACGCGACCTCAGCCGAAACACCCGCATCCTCCAGCAGCCCCACGAAAAAGCAGTGACGCTCCCACATTTGGCGAGCGACCTCCAGCCCTCGCTCTGTCAGATGAACATCTCGTTTGCCCATTTCGACATAGCCGTTGCTTTCCAGCGTCGCCATGGCCTTGGAAACGCTCGCCTTGGTTACGCCGAGGTACTCCGCAACGTCGATCGAGCGCACGATGACCTGACGTTCCGACAGAACGTAGATTGATTCGAGATAGTCTTCTCCAGATTCACGTAGGGCCATGGGCCGCCTTTCGCGATGATTGCTAGTTAGCCTTTGGATACTTTCCACGGCTTACTTTACCGCAAAAGTTGCCCATGTCTTACTACTTTGCCTAAAAGTTAGCCGTGTTTCACAAAACGTGCGGGACGAAAACAAAATGGGGACGCTTCTCAAGGAGTGTCCCCAGGTGCCGGGTGGCGGCCCGCAGTTACATCAGCCCAAAGTGCTTTGCGGCGTTGTAGATCCCATCGTCGTCCACGGCGGTCGTCACGTAGGTCGCTGCGGCCTTCACGGTCTCTTGCGCGTTACCCATGGCCACACTTGTGCCCACGGCCGAGAACATCGACAGGTCGTTCTCGCCGTCGCCAAAGGCGATCGCCTCGCTCGCATCGATGCCTAGGCGCTCCAGCGTCGCCGCCACGCCCAGGTTCTTACCGCCGTTGGCCGGAATAATATCGCAGAACAGATCACACCAGCGCGTAGTGAGCGAATGCGACACCGCATCGGTCACGATATGCTCGTCGGCCGGATCCACAAAGGCGCAGAACTGGTAAACCGGCGCATCGAAGGCATGGTCAAACGGCTCCTCGTGGTAGACGATTCCCGCGTTGCTACCGGCCGTCACCACGCGCTCGGACAGGCGGTTCACAAACGAGTTCTCGCCCTGCATGCACAGCGAGTCGTAGCGCCCCTGCGCCACCTGGTCCACAATCACCGCGACGTCGTCCGGATCGATCGGGCAGCTGCGGTAAACTCCCTCGGCATCAAAGCAGTGCTGGCCCGAAAGCGTAATGTACGCATCCCAGCCCAGGTCGAACAGCCAGTCCGGCATCTGGTAGGTCGGACGGCCCGTGGCGATCACGCACGCAATCCCCTGCTCGCGAAAGCTGTCGAGCACCTGCTGCGCCGACGCCGGAATCCGGTGGGTCTTAAAGCTCAGCAGCGTACCGTCGATATCGAAAAACGCGGCTTTGATCATTCTCGCTTACTCCTCGCCCTCGAGCTTTTCGCTCGCCTCGAGCCACGCCATCTCCAGCTCGTCCATGGCGGCGTGAGCCTCGTCGATCTTTGCCTGCTGCTCGCCGAGCGCCGTGTAGTTGGTGGGATCGACCTGGGCCATCGCGGCCTCGGCCTCCTCAACGCGAGCGCGCTGCGTCTCCATCTTGCGCTCGAGCGAGCTCACCTCGCGGCGGAGCTTCTGACGTTCGGCGTTGGAAAGGCCATTGGGCTGACCGCTTGCCTTAGGCTTTTCGGCCGCAGCTGCCGCGGCACCGGTGTCAAACGTGCCGGTCTTGGCGCTCGGCGCGCCCACGGGCTCGCCCTCGGCGGTAGCGTTGCACAGGCGCAGGTACTGGTCCACGCCACCGGGCATATGCGTCAGGTGGCCGTCGAGCAGCGCCCACTGTTGGTCGGTCACGCGCTCCATCAAAAAGCGGTCGTGCGTCACCAGGATCAACGTGCCGGGCCAGCCGTCGAGCAGGTCCTCGACAATCGCGAGCATGTCGGTATCCAGGTCGTTGCCGGGCTCGTCCAGGATGAGCACGTTGGGTTCGTCCAGGATTGTCAGCAGCAGCGACAGGCGACGGCGCTGGCCGCCCGAAAGATCGCCGATGCGGCTCCAGAGCTGCTGCGTCGTAAAGCCCAGACGCTCACAGAGCTTCTCGGGCGAAGTCTCCTTGCCGTCGATGACGTAGTACTTCTTATAGTTGCTGAGCACCTCGCGAATCGTGTCGCCCATGAAGGGCTCGAGCTCCTCGAGCTGCTGCGACAGCACGCCAAAGCGCACTGTCTGGCCAATCTTCACGCGGCCGCGCGTGGGCGCAATTTTGCCCTGGATCACATCAAGCAGCGTCGACTTGCCAGCGCCATTCTCGCCCAAAAGACCATAGCGGTCGCCCGCACCAATGAACCAGGTCACGTCGGAGAGTACCTGCTTGGGCGCGCCATCGACATCCGCATAGCCGGCGTCCACGTCGACCACATCGATAACCTGCTTGCCCAAGCGGCTCACGGCGAGGCGTTTGAGCTCCAGCTCGTCACGCACGGGCGGCACGTCGGCGATCAGCTCGCGGGCGGCATCCACGCGAAACTTGGGCTTGGTGGAACGAGCCTGGGCACCGCGGCTCAGCCACGCGAGCTCCTTACGTGCCATGTTGCGACGGCGCTCCTCGGTAACCGCGGCCATGCGGTCGCGTTCCACGCGCTGCAGGATGTAGGCCGAGTAACCGCCCTCGAAGGGGTCGACCTGGCCGTCGTGGACCTCCCACATGCTGGTGCAGACCTCGTCCAAGAACCAACGGTCATGCGTGACCACGAGCATGGCGCCCTGGCCACGCTGCCAGCGGGCCTTTAAGTGACGCGCGAGCCAGTTGATGGTGCGCATGTCCAGGTGGTTGGTGGGCTCGTCGAGCATGAGCACGTCGTAGTCGCCGATCAGCAGGCGCGCGAGGTCCACGCGACGGCGCTGGCCGCCCGAAAGCTCGCCCACCGTGCCCTCCCAGGGCACATCGCTAATAAGGCCGGCCAGAATCTGGCGCGTACGCGGACTCGACGCCCACTCATACTCGGGCGTGTCGCCCACGACGGCATGATGCACGGTGTCGGTATCGACCAGGTTGTCCTTTTGGCCGAGCGGACCGATCGTGGTGCCGCGACGGTGCGTCACGCGCCCGTCATCGGGCTCCAGCGTGCCCGCGAGTACGCTCAGCAGCGTCGACTTGCCGTCGCCGTTTTTGCCGACGATGCCAATACGGTCGCCCTCGCCCACGCCGAGCGTCACGCTATCGAAAATATGCTTGGTGGGAAACTCTAGGCTGACGGAATCGCATCCCAAAAGAATCGCCATATGCCCTGCTCCTTCGTAGAAATTCAACGTTGTCCATGATAGCAGCGAAAAGGCGGGCCGTACGCGACACAAAAAGGCGGGCCATCTCGCAAAAGAGATGACCCGCCTCTCCAATCAGTCCCGCGGCAACCATAGCCGCCACGGGCCTCAAGCATGTCCCGGACTAGGAGAACATGCCGGTGAGGTAATCATTCAGCCGCTTATCCTTGGGCCGTTGGAAAATCTCGTCGGTCTCGTCGTACTCGACCATATCGCCCATGTAGAAGAACGCCGTGCGATTGGACACACGCGACGCCTGTTCCATGTTGTGCGTCACGATGACGATGGCGCGCTCGGCCACAATCGACGACATAAGGTCCTCAATCGCCAGCGTCGAGATGGGGTCGAGCGCCGAGCAGGGCTCGTCAAACAGGATCACGTCGGGGTTGAGCGCCAGCGTGCGCGCGATGCACAGACGCTGCTGCTGGCCGCCCGAAAGCGCGTAGGCACTCTTGTCGAGCTTGTCCTTGACCTCGTCCCACAGCGCCGCGCCGCGCAGACTCTCCTCGACCATGCGGTCGAGCTCGTCACGGTCGGTGATGCCGTGGCGCTTAGGCGCAAACGTGATGTTGTCGCGAATGGACTTGCGGAACGGGTTGGGCTGTTGGAACACCATGCCAATGGAGCGACGCAGCTCGTAGGTGTTCTCGGTCTTGGTATTCACGTTGCGCCCGCGGTAATTGATCTCGCCCTCCACGCGGCAGCCGCGAATCTCGCGATTCATCAGGTTGAGGCTACGCAAGAAGGTCGACTTGCCGCAGCCCGAAGGCCCGATGAGCGCCGTGATCTCGCCCTTGTGAAAGTCGAGCGACGTATCGTGCAGCGCATGGTGGTCGCCATAGTACACGTTGACGTCCTTGGTGGAGAGCACGACCTCGTCGCTCACGGCCCTGCCGCTCACGCGCACGCGTTTTTCGCTCTCCCCCACACTCGACAGAAAGTCCTGGGTCTCGGACGTGGCCGCCTCGGTTGCGGGCGTTGCATTCATCTCGCTCGTTCGGCCGTCATCTTCCTTGCCAGTTGCTTGCCCACGATACGGGCAACTATGTTAAACAGCAGCACGCAGATCATCAGCAGTGCAGCGGTGCCCCAAACGATCTGCTGGGCCTCGGGGCTGCCCTCGCCGTAAATCTTGTAGATGTGCACGGCGAGCGACTCACCGGGGCGGAACACGTTCCAAGCGCAGGTGGGGCTCGACAGGTTAAAGCTCAAGAAGTTCAAACGCACCGGCGAGCTCATGCCCGAGGTAAAGAGCAGTGCCGCGGCCTCGCCAAACACGCGGCCGGCCGAAAGCACGATGCCGGTCACGATGGCAGGCATGGCCTCGGGGATCAGGATGTGCAGCGTGGCCTCCCAGCGGGTAAGGCCCATGGCCAGGCACGCATCGCGCTGGGCCTGCGGCACGTCCTCGAGCGCCTGCTGGATCACGCGCACTAGAATGGGAATGTTGAACATGGTGAGCGCGACGGCGCCGGAGATGATGGAGTACTTCCAGCCCAGCTGCACCGAGAACACCAGGAAACCGAACATGCCGACAACGATGGAAGGCAGCGAGGACAGCGTCTCGATGGCGGTGGAAGCGATGTCGCGGATGGGACCGTCCGGCGCGTACTCAACCAAAAAGACCGCGCCGCCCAGGCTGATGGGCACCGAGATGATCAGGGTGATCAGCAGCAGATAGAACGAGTCGAACAGCTGGTAGAGTACGCCGCCCTGAGTTCCGTTGGCGCGCGACGGCTGCGTGAGAAAACCCGGCTGGAACAGCGTCGAGATGCCCTCGAACAGGATATAGGCCACCATGGAGACGACGATGAGCATGACGATGGCGATGATTGCCGTCAGCACGCCCGTGGCGATGCGATCCTGCTTTTGGACGCGCCCGAGTCTCGCCTCGTCGATATGGATGCGCGTGCTAGCCACGAGCCTTCGCCCCCTTGCGGCCGATAATGTGGATGATCAGGATGAAGATGAGGCTCATGCCCATCAGCAGCAGACCGAGCGCCCACAGAACATCGTCCTGGGCCGAACCCTCGGCATAGACCGCCATGGACGTGGTGAGCGTGGTGGTGATGGTCGAGGCCGGCGACAGCAGCGACGTCGGCATGGCCTCAATACCGCCGATGACCATGCGCACGGCGAGCGTCTCGCCAAAGGCGCGCGTCATGCCAAGGATGACCGCAGTCATGAGCGACGGCATGGCGGACTTGAGCACCACGTGCCAGATGGTCTGCCAGCGGGTGTAGCCCAGCGCAAGCGAGCCCTGACGGTAGCTGTCGGGCACGGCGCGCAGGCCATCGACCGAAAGGGTGGTCATCGTCGGCAGGATCATGACAGCCAGCACGATGGCGCCGGGCAGGATGCCCAGACCCGTGCTCACGTGGAAAACGGACTTCATAAGTCCGACGACCACGTGAAAGCCAATCAGTCCAAAGACGACCGAGGGAATGCCGGTCAAAAGCTCAATAAGCGGCTGAAAGACCTTGGAACCAAATTTGGGTTGGATCTCGACCGCAAAGATGGCGGAGCCGATGGCGATGGGCAGCGCGATGAGCGTGGAGAGCACCATGACCGCAAACGAGGTGACGATCAGGGGCAGGGCGCCGGTATAGGGCAGACCGTTTTCGGCTGTGTTGGCCAGGTCCCACTTGGTGCCGGTGAAGAACTCGACAACCGAAACGCCATCCTTGAGAAAAGCCGAGAGGCCCTTTTGGGCGACCATGAAGATAAGCGCGGCAACGACAAGCGTCACGAGCGCTACGCACGCGCCCGTGACGCCCAGGCCCACGTTCTCAAGGTCGCGCTTTGGCAGCTGTTTTGCCATTGCAAACCTTTCCGGGGGCGATTACTTATTTAGCAGAGACCTTGCCGCTGGCGTCCTTGACGACCTTCATGGCAGAGACGGGGATAAAGCCCTGCTCCTCGACGAGCTTGCCCTGGACATCGTCGGAAAGCATGAACTCCAAGAAGGCCTTGGTGGCCTCGTCGGCGTCCTTAGCGCAGTACATGTGCTCGGTCGCCCAGATCTTAAAGGAGTCGTCGGTGACGTTCTTGCTCTTGGGCTCGACGCCCTCGACCTTGATGGCGTTGAACTTGGAGTCATCGAAGTGCGAGAAGTCCAGGTAGGAGATGGCGTTGTCGGTGCTGCCCATCTGAGTCTGGACATCGCCGGACTTGTCGAGCTCGGCGTCGCCCTTAAAGTCGACTGCCTCGTCGCCAAAGACGGCAGCCTCGAAGGTGGCGCGGGTACCGGAACCGGCCTTGCGGTTGAGAACGACGATCTTGGCGTCGTCGCCGCCGACCTCCTTCCAGTTGGTGATCTGGCCGGAGAAGATGCCCTTGAGCTGCTCGAGGGACAGGTCGTCGACCTTCACGTTCTTAGAGACGACGGGACCCATGCCCACGACGGCGACCTCGTGGTCGACGAGGTTCTTGACCTGGTCGGCCTCGAGCTTGGTCTCGGCGAAGACGTCGGAGTTACCGATGGTGACGGTGCCGGCGGCAACAGCGGTCAGACCTTTGCCCGAACCGTTGCCCGAGCCGGAGACGGAGACGTCGGGGTTGGCATCCATGAACTTCTCGGCAGCGGCCTCGACGAGAGCCTGGAACGAGGAGGCACCGTCGTAGGTCACCTCGCCGGAGACGGACTCGGCAGCAGCGGCGCTACCCTTGTCGGCGGCGTCGGATGCGCCTGCGCCGCCGCAGCCAACGAGACCGAGACCGACGATGCTGGCAAGACCACCAGCAAGGCCGAGGAACTGACGACGAGAATAAGCCTGATCGAGCATGATCTTCCTTTCGTACATGCGAATCGCGGGCACCCTGCCCGCTTTGCTGTTTGGAAAGATACGACCCCGACCGGGTAGCGCCCGCGCCAACTGCGGTTTCTTACGGGCATTTGATAGACCCTTACCGCAAGCGCAGCACGGCCTTTACAAACGAATAACAAACCCGCCACCAAGCATGACCCGCCTTTTACACCAATAAAAACAAAGTTGCGGTGAAATAGTTCCTGCTTGGCCATCAAATGGCCCATTCTAGGAACTATTCCACCGCAACTTAGATTGGGAAACCGCGAGACCTTAAAGCTCTAATTCATTCAAACGGAGGATCGCAACAATATAGATCTTGAGCGCCTGCTTGAGCTGTTCCTCGTTGGCGCACTCGTTGGGGCCGTGCATCTGGCCGCCCCACGAGGGCAGCTCCAGGCCGGTCTCCTCGGGGCCAAACGAGACGGCGCGGGCAAAGTTGCGCGCGTACGTGCCGCCGCCCATGGCAAAGGGTTCAGCATGCTTGCCGGTGAACTCGTTATAGGTATCGATAAGCGCCTTCACGGCCGGATCATCGGCAGAGACCGAGAACGGCACCTTCGCGCGACCCAGCTGGCACGTCACGCCGAAACGGCCCACGAGCGGATCGAGCTGCTCGCGGATGGTATCGGCACTCGTGCTGTCGGGGAAGCGCACGTCGATGACCTGCTCAATATGGCCATCCGCCACGCGGATGACGCCAGCGTTGCAGGTAAGCGGGCCAAACGCCGGACTCGTCGCATCGATACCCAGGCCGCGGCCATAGGCATCCGCATGCACAAAGGCCAGGAACTTGACGAACTCGTGCTCGGCAGGCGTCAGCAGGCGTTCGTCGCGTGCACCAAACGCGTCCTCGGCCTCGCGCAGATACGCCACGATCAGGCCGACGGCGTTAATCGTTCCCTCGGGCATCGAGGCATGACCGCCAATGCCATGGGCAAAAATCTGCGCGTGCCCGTTATCGAGCGCCGTAATCTCCAAGCGGTCGGCGTTCTCGACCGGCGCCGGCAGCTCATCGGCGGCAATCGCGAGCTCGCAGATGGACTGCGACGGAATGGCGTTGCTCGCCTCGGCACCGCTCCAGGACACAATGCGCCCGCCGTCGATCTTGGGGCTCACAAACGTCGCCCCAAACTGGCCCTTCTCGGCATTGCAGACCGGGAACTCGGCATCGGGCGTAAACAGAAAGTCAGGGTCTGCGTGGTTCTCCAGATAATGGTGAACGTCGGACATGCCCACTTCCTCATCGCAGCCCAGCAGCGCGCGAAAGGTATAGCGCGGCACAATGCCGTGCTTGAGCAGGTAGGCACCGGCGTAGAGCGACAACACCGCCGGACCCTTGTCATCAATCACGCCACGGCCGAGCAGCCATCCCTCGCGACGCTCCATCGCAAACGGGTCGGTGTTCCAGCCGGGGCCGGCGGGCACCACGTCCACGTGGCAGATGGTCGCGAGCTGCTTGTCGCCGCGACCCGGGATATCGGCAATGCCCACATAGCCCTCGTCGTCGCTCGTCTGGTAGCCGAGCTTTTGCGCAATGCCGAGCGCGCAATCGAGCGCATCACGAACCGGGCGGCCAAACGGCGCGCTAGGCTCCGCATCGGCAGCAACGGCCACGGACGGATAGCTCACCAGTTGTTCGATATCGGCGACGACATCTTCCCAGACCTCGTCGACATACTCAGCGACGCTCTGCTCCACCTGATTCATGGACTGCCTCCTTACCAATGAGCGACGGGTACGCCCGCCCCTCACATCAAGTACTTATATAGCGAAAAGTTTAGCAAGCTCGGCCACCGAGTGCACCACTGCATCGGCACCCGCCGCCTCGTGCTCGCCCGGCGCCGCCGCGCCCGAATAGATGCCAATGCACGGCACGCCCATCGCGTGCGCGCCCTCCACATCGTTAAAGCGATCGCCGATCATCACGGCAACGTCGGCCGTCGCGCCGAGCGCCGCCAGAGCATCGCGGACCGAATCGGCCTTGGTCTCGCGACCCTGCGGCGGATTCATGCCAACCACCGCCTCAAACTGAGAAAGCCCGAGCTCACGCACCATGTCGATGCACTTTGCCTCCATGCGCGACGTCGCCACGGCCATACGCTTGCCCCGGGCGGCTAACCCATCCAGCAGCTCGGGGATCCCGTCAAACACGGGATACTCCTCCGGTCCCAGCTCATCAAAAAAGACGCGATACTCATCGGCCACCACAAGCGACTCCTCGCGGGAAAAGCCGTAAAAGTCGTGAAAGCTCTTCCACAGGGGCGGCCCGATCATGCGGCGCAGATCACCCATCTGCGCCTCCGAAAACCCGCGCGCAGCCAGCGTCTTGCGCGTCGAGGTCATCACCGCCCGACCCGTATCGGCCACCGTGCCATCGAAATCAAACAGCACGACCGGCCGCCTGCATATCTCCAGTGCCTCCATCGGCATCCCTCTTCCCCAGTTGACGATTTCCACACCGACACTTCAAACTGTTGACTATTCAACAATTGAACCTAGAAATGTGGAACGACTCCACTATACTTGTCGCACTTTGCTCTCAGAAGGCGGCGCCGTCGCGCCCCAACGAAAGGTGCAATTATGTCTTTTGCCATCATAACCGACTCCACGTCGGACATCTCCCCCGCCCGTGCTCAAGAGCTCGGCATTTACGTGATTCCGCTGCATGTGATTATCGAGGGCGAGGACCTGCTCGACCAGGTGCAGATTACCGCCCAGGAGTACGTCGCGCGCATGGCTGGCTCCGAGCAGCTGCCGCACACCTCGCAGCCGAGTGCCGGCGAGTTCAAGGCACTCTTTGACCGCGTGCGCGCCGACGGCCACGACAGCGCCATCTTTATCTCGCTGTGCAGCGAGTGGTCCGCCTGCTACGCCAACGCGTGCCAGGTGGCCGATACCCACGAGCTCGACGTGCGCTGCATCGATTCGCGCACCGGCTCGGGCGCCGAGGGCCTGCTGGTGGAGTACGCGCTCGCCATGCGCGAGGACGGCCGCAGCCTGGACGAGACCGAGGCTCAGATCCGCGCGACGCTGCCCGACGCCCATTTGCTGCTGATTCCGCGCACACTCGAGAACCTGGTCAAGAACGGCCGCGCGCCCAAGCTCGCCGGCCAGCTGACGCAGATGCTCAACATTCGCCTGGCCGTTTCGCCGGAGTGGAAATCGGGCGAGATCAAGGCCATCAAGAAGGGCCGCGGCGCCAAGCGCATCGTTGCCAACACCATGGCCGATTGCCTCGCATTTTTGGCCGAGCATCCAGGCTCCAGCGTGCGCGTGCTCACGACCGGCGCCGCCGAGGAGCAGGAGCTCGTCAGCCAAGCGCTCGCAGGCCAAGACTATGTAGACGCCGGCACCGGCCCCATCGGCTGCACCATCGCGACCCACGTGGGCGTCAACGCCATCGCCATCAGCTACTGCCCCTGCTACCAACCCGCCAATTAGGGCTACCCATACCACTTGCGGTGGAATAGGGACTGTTTTTGGCTTATTAACCGCCAATCAATCCCTATTCCACCGCAAATTATGAGCGGGCAATCAGCCCTGCGGGCCCTGGAACAGTTCCTCATGCGAGCCCATTCTGACCAGTCGGATCACAGGATTAGTCTTATGCGGCAAGTACAGAACGACCACATCGACCAAGCCATCGGATAGATGGAAGTCGATGTGGCCGTTGTAGTTTCCGCCCGGGTTTGAGAGCTCGTGGGCGCCGTACTCCGCTGGAAGCGACCCATGGGCCACAAGCTCTGCAACCGCCGCTTTAAACTCACTCTTTAGCTGCGGATGGATGCGCATCGTCCGTTTGTAATCCGCCTTAAACTGAGCCTCGACTTTAATCTCAAACATCGCTAGTCCTCATCGAGGAACGACATAAGCTCATCAGCGTCGTTGAATGACAGGCTATCGTCCGGCAAAATCCCCAACTCATGAGCCTCGGCGATTACCATGGCACGCCTCGTCGCCTCGTTGGGCACTTCCGCCCTTCCTACAATCTCAAAAGGAATCTTTCGCTGATTTACAAGCTGCCGAACGGCAAGATTGAGATAGGAATTGAGGCTGAGGCCGACCGAATCCAAGAACTCAGTCGCCTGCTCCTTGAGCCCCTCTTCGATGCGAACCGTCGTAGGCTTAACCGTTGCAGTAGACATACGCGACCTCCTCACCCTCGTCTTTTGCATCAGTATACCCAATTTAGATGGCAGTCTGATGTTAAATAGCATCAATATGCTCTTCTCATTACTACAACGACAGACACGCTCGCCCTACATCAGCCCACTCAGGGCAATGTCGACGGCTTCGTTGAGGTCGTCGGTGATGTGCACGAGCTCGGGATCGAGCGGGCTGATCATACCGGCGTCCAGCACCGGACCGTTAAGCCAGTCGAATAGGCCCTGCCAGTACTCGCTGCCTACCAGCACAAGCGGCATGCGCTTGACCTTGTGCGTTTGCACCAGCGTGAGCACCTCGAACATCTCGTCGAGCGTACCAAAACCACCGGGAAACACAATGGCACCCGAGCTGTATTTGACGAACATGGTCTTGCGCACAAAGAAGTAGCGGAAGTCCATACCGAGGTTCACGTATTTGTTGAGCCCCTGCTCGTGCGGCAATTCAATGCCCAAGCCAACTGACTTGCCGTTGACGCTCGCCGCTCCCCTGTTGGCCGCCTCCATGATGCCGGGGCCGCCACCGGTGATAACCGCCACGCCGCGCTGGGCAATCTTACGGCCGACCGCGCGCGCCGCCTTGTAGAGTGGATCGGTCTTGGGCGTGCGGGCGCTGCCGAAGATGGTCACTGCAGGACCAAGCTCGGCAAGCGCGCCGAAGCCATCGACAAACTCGGCCTGGATGCGCAGCACGCGCCACGGATCGGCGTGCAACCAGTCGGTCGAATCCTCGGGCGCCAGCAGGTTGGCGTAGGTGTTGTCCTTAGGAATCATGGGGCCGCGCATGACCACGGGACCGCGGCGATACGTCTCGTCGTAGGCAGGCTCGCCCTCGACGTTCTCATTCTTAATCATGGGTGCTCCTATCGAGAAAAAGAAAAACGGGCGGGGTCGACGCCATGCGTCAAACACCCGCCCGAGCATCAACTATTCGGTATGGTACCCACGATGCATCAAGCACTTGCAAGCTATCGGTCAGCGGTCGTGCACACGGTGTTAGCGAACGTGATGACCGGCTGCCGCTCAGCCTTTGCCGTTGCCCACGCTCCGCAAGCGTGTCTGTCGCCCTTAGTAATCCACCGCAGCAGGACTGTTCATCCAGTCGCCCACGAACGCACCGTAGCGGCCCTCGATAATGGCCTGACGGGCACGCTGCATAAGGTTGAGCAGGTAGTAGATGTTGTGCATCGACAGCAGAATGCCGCCGAGCATCTCCTTCTGCGTGACCATGTGACGGATGAGCGCGCGGCTGTAGCCGCCCGTGCACACCGGGCAGGTGCAGGTGGGATCGATGGGGCCGTCGTCGTGCGCAAAACGCGCGTTGCGGAAGTTGAGGCGACCCTCGCTGGAGAACGCCGTGCCCATGCGGCCGGTGCGCGTCGGCAGCACGCAGTCGAACATATCGATGCCCACGCCCACACCGCGCACGAGGGTGGTGCTGTCTCTTATACACATCTGACGCTGCCGACGAATAGCCTTGTGTAGAT
>UQIG01000012.1 GCA_900541135.1 uncultured Collinsella sp. | reverse complement strand
GCCATGGTCGCCAAGTTCCCCGTGGACGGCGAGACCACCACGGCAAGCGCCATGGCATGGGGCTTCAACCCCTACCTGATGGAAGCCGACCAATTTGCGGGCGCCTACCTGTCCGTGGTCGAGTCCATCGCCAAGCTCGTTGCCGCCGGCTTTGAGCACAAGCGCGCCTACCTCTCCTTCCAGGAGTACTTCGAGCGTCTGCGCACCGAGGCAGAGCGCTGGGGCAAGCCCATGGCTGCCGTCCTGGGCGCCCTCATGGCCCAGGTCGACCTGGGTGCCGGCGCCATCGGCGGCAAGGACTCCATGAGCGGCTCGTTTGAGGACGAGGCCGGCGAGCTCAACGTTCCGCCGACCCTGATCAGCTTCGCCGTCGCCGTGGGCAGGGCCGCCCGTGCCGTCTCGCCCGAGTTCAAGGGCCTCACGCACCGCGTCGTCCGCATCGCCCCCGCTACCTATGGCGAGGACTACCGTCCCGACGCCCAGCAGCTGCTCGCCGCGTTTGACGCCGTCGAGGCGCTCACTGCTACCGGCAACGCCCTGGCCATCTCCACGCCCGGCTACGGCTGCGGCGCCGAGAGCCTCTTTAAGATGTGCGTCGGTAACCAGATCGGCATCGAGCTTGCCGAGGATGTAGACGTAGAGAGCCTCTTCACCCCGCTCTACGGCAGCTTTATCGTCGAGCTCGCCGAGGATGCCGAGCTGCCCGAGGTCGCCGACGGCGTTGTCGTCGAGCCCCTGGGCACCACCGTCGAGGGCTATGTCATCGACACCGGCTCCGAGGTCATCGAGCTCTCCGAGCTCCAGGAGGCCTGGGAGAGCGGCATCGAGGGCGTCTTTGCCTACCGCAGCGCCGGCGAGACCCCCGAGGTCGAGACCATCGACTTCCGTGCCAAGGACATCCACGTGTACAGCGGCGCCAAGATCGCCCGTCCGCGCGTGATCATCCCCGTGTTCCCCGGCAACAACTGTGAGTACGACAGCGCACGTGCCTTCCGCGCAGCCGGTGCCGAAGCCGACACCTTCGTGATCAACAACCTCACGCCCGAGGCCGTCGCCGAGAGCACCCACGAGCTCGCCCGTCGTATTCGCCAGAGCCAGATCGTCATGATCCCCGGCGGCTTCTCGGGCGGCGACGAGCCCGATGGCTCCGCCAAGTTCATCACGGCGTTCTTCCGCGCTCCCGAGGTCACCGAGGCAGTTCGCGACCTGCTCAAGGCCCGCGACGGCCTGATGCTGGGCATCTGCAACGGCTTCCAGGCCCTGGTCAAGCTCGGTCTGGTGCCCTATGGCGACATCGTCGACGCCACGCCCGATGCGCCCACGTTGACGTTCAACACCATCGGTCGTCATCAGAGCCGTCTGGTGCGCACCCGCATCTCGTCCAACCTGTCCCCGTGGCTGTCGCAGTGCAGCCTGGACGACCCCTACACCGTCGCCATCAGCCACGGCGAGGGCCGCTTTGTCGCCAATGACGAAGTGCTCACCCAGCTGATCGCCAACGGCCAGGTCGCCACGCAGTACGTGGGCGAGAACGGCAAGCCCAGCATGGATCTCTCCGTCAACCCCAACGGCTCCGCACTCGCCATCGAGGGCATCACGAGCCCCGACGGCCGCGTCCTGGGCAAGATGGGCCATGCCGAGCGTCGCGGCGACAACCTGTACCGTAACGTGCCCGAGCATGTCCCCGGCGATAAGTTCATGCCGATCTTTGAGAGCGGCGTGGCCTACTTCGCTTAAACCTTTCCCATCAGGTACAATCCCTTCGGGTAACAACACCCGCCACCGACACATCCGGTGGCGGGTTCTTTTTTACTTCGCGCATGTAGGAAGGACATCATGGAAAGCCGCAAGCCGTATCTCGCCACCCTGCCCGGACTCATCCTAGGCTGTCTTGTTTGCTGCGCACTCTGGGGATCGGCCTTTCCCTGCATCAAGATCGGCTACGGCCTCTTTGGTATTCCCGCGCACGACAGCGCCTCGCAGCTGCTCTTCGCGGGCCTGCGCTTCACCCTTGCCGGCATGCTGGTCATTGTTGGCATGAGCGTGGCCCAGCGCCGACCGCTCGTTCCGCAAGCGCGCGATATCAAGCCCATCTGCATCTTGTCGCTCTTCCAGACTATCGGGCAGTACTTCTTTTTCTACCTGGGCCTCTCGCGCGCCAGCGCCATGTCGAGCTCCATCATCGAGGCCAGCGCCAACTTCCTCGCAATCCTCTTTGCCGCCCTGGCATTTCACACCGAGAAGCTCAATGCGGCCAAAGTGCTCGGCTGCGTACTGGGCTTTGCCGGCGTCGCGCTCGTCAACCTTTCGGGCGCGGACGGCACCTTTGGCTTTACGCTCGACGGCGAGGGTTTTATCCTAGCCTCCACCGTCGCGGGTGCCCTTTCGACCTGCCTGATCGGTATCTTCTCGCGTGAGCACGACGGCGTCTTGCTTGCCGGGTGGCAGTTCTTGGTCGGCGGCCTGGTCCTCACCGCCATCGGCTTTTTGATGGGTGGCGCGCTCTCCCCCACGGCGATTGCCCCCGCCATCGCGCTCATCATCTACATGGCGCTTATCTCCGCGGTCGCCTACTCGCTGTGGTCGCGCCTGCTTGCCGTCAACCCCGTCAGCCGCGTCTCGGTCTTTGGGTTTATGAACCCCGTCTTTGGTGTGCTGCTGAGCGCGCTGCTGCTCGGCGAGGGCGCTGGCACGAGCCCCATTACCGTCATCGTTGCCCTGCTGTTGGTCTGCGGCGGCATCATCATCGTCAACAAACCCAAAAAAGCCTAGCGAGCTCACCTTTTTAAAGAGGGCGTTCGCACACTTTAGCTCAATGGAGCACACTGATTCTCGTTGATTTCGTACCGAGCCGCGGCGGCAGACGCTCGTCTTGCCGCACCGCGCCTGGGCGTTATGGCCGGTGGCCCCCGCAAACGCAAAAAGGGCGCACGACCATCGCAACGGTCGTGCGCCCTTTTTTCTAGCGTATCTGGGCGCCGGCTTTCTTTTTCTCGGCCTTGACGCGGTAGAGTTCCGCGTCGGCAGCGCGAAGCAAGTCTTGCCAGGTATCGACGCCATCACCAACCCGTGCGTAGCCGATGGACATCCGCAACAGATACGGAACCTCGGCGCGCGCGAGCTCGTCGTTAATCGCCGAACACAGATCTATGATGTCCTGTTCCGCTGCTGCCTTTTGGAGCACCACGAACTCATCGCCACCATAACGTGCAATAAAGCCACCAGACGCCGAGCAGACTTCTTTGAGCGCAGCGGATATGACCTGAAGAGCGTGGTCGCCCTCCACATGCCCATAGCGATCGTTAATCTGCTTAAAGCCGTCGGCGTCCATCATGAGCAGATACACATCTTCGGCCTGATCCACATTTGAGAAGAGCGACAGCATATAGGTCTCAAAACGGTTGCGATTGTTGAGGCCAGTCAACGGGTCGGTCGAGATGAGTTGCTCCTGGCAGATAATGTAGAGCAGCAACATGCTAATCATTATGCCGACACAAAGGCCAGGCACCGAGTATACGATCTGAAAGGTACCGCCCACCAGGGCCGGAATGGTGAAAAATGCCAAGGTTCGATAGATAGCCTTCGTCTGCAGGCTCTCGACCCTGCGAGATTGCACAAACGCATGCAGGGACGTATGTATAACGTAACAGTAGCTGACAATGGGCTGGATCATATAGGCAAAGCCGCGACGATACACGCCCTGCGAATCGATATAGAACAAGGCGTGCGTCCAGTAACTGGTAAAAGCCAGCACGACCACCAGAGCCGTAGGCAACGTTACAAGCACCACCCTATAGCGCGAGGTCACAAGGCGAGAGCCCTGCATCGTCTCGGAATAGATAAACCAAATGAGACACGCGATGGCAAAGAGCGAAAACGAAACCGCGTTGGAAATCCAGTTGGCAGCAATACCCAACGTGCCGTCCGCACCATCCGAAAGCGTCCAGATCATATCGAATAATATGTACGCGGCAGAGGTGTAGCCAAGCATGCTAAACAATAGCTGCAGGGTGCTCGAGAACAAGGAGCGACGACTTCGCGCGGCAAGCCCGATAAGAACAATCATGCATAGCAGGAATATCTCAATCTTGAGTGCCTTAACCACTAGACGCCATCCCTTCAATATCCGAATGGTCAGAATCGCCCAATTCGAATCAGGGCAATAAACACCCCTTTACTCCGCAGGGGTAAAGGGAATCATAGCAAAGCGCCCGAACATCACTGCAAAACAGTTTCTGTTCGGGCGCTCGGACGGCGCGAATTGCACGCCGGAATCAATTATCGGTAACGGCCGTTACTCGCCATCGATGTCGGTCGCGACGGCCTCCTCGATGGCCTCGACACCGGCAGGCGACAGGTCCTCCTTGCCCTGGCAGAACTTCTTGTCGACCCAGCCGGTCAGAATCGGAGCCATGATTGCCGTGATGATAACGGCAGTGGCGATCTGGGCGTACGCGGTGGGCGCAAGCTCGGCGTAGCGCGGCGCGACCTCGGCGAGAGCAACCGGCGTGGTCATAGCCGTGCCGGCGATGGTGGAACAAGCCACGGCAGCCTTGCCGTTACCACCGCACAGGCGCTCGAACGCAAAGGTGATGGGACCGACGACAAACAGCGTGACAAGGCCCAGCAAGATGCCGGAAATACCACCGGCGATGAAGCTCGAAAGGCTCATGGACGCACCGAGCTGAAAACCAATTACAGCGATCGCGGGATTGGCGCCGGGAACCAGCAGGTTCTTGATAAACGGGAACAGGTTGCCCAGAACCATGCCGATAACGAGCGGCAAAATGGAGCCGATGATAGTACCGACAGGGATGTTGGCAAGACCCGAAACACCAAGGATGATCATCGTGACGGCGGGGCCGGCCGTAAAGAACAGGATACCGACGGCGCCCTGCTCGGACTCATCGCCGAACTCGCCCATGATGCCCGTATAGAGCGCCATGTTGCAAAACGTAATGCCGCCGATGATAGACACGGAGCTCAGACCCAGGAAGTTGTCGTTAAAGAAATATGCCACGCCTAGGCCGAGAGCCGCTGCGACGACCAGCTTGGGAATCAGCACGACGATACCGGTCTTGATGGCGCCCGGCGTGGACTTAAAGCTGATGCCGGCGCCCACAAACAGCAGGATCGCGGCGACGATGGTATTGGACCCACCGCGGCAGGCAGCCGTAAAGAAGCCGCCAATCTCAAAAACCTGCGGGCAGAAGGTGTTGAGCAAAAGACCGACGATCATGGGATAGATCATGATGTCGCCCGGGATGCGCGGGACCTTGAATTTCTTTTGCTCGTTGGCAGTCGCTTCCTGTGCCATGAAACCCCCATTTCCGCTGACGCGGAACAAAAGCCACGTCATGCTTTGCTACAGTAAAGTTTGACCATGGTACCAGAAGAAATAGACCAGCTCGGTGAAAAATTCGACAAGTTGGGATGGAACGAGATTCGGCGCCCGCGACGCCACCCCTATATAAGGCTCAAGACAATATAGAGTACGATGCCCGAGACGCAGCACCACAGCATCGATTTTGTCTTGACCGCCACGACCACGACGCCGACGGCCGCAATCCAGGGAACCAAGGCAGGCCAGAGTCCCGCGTCGAACGCGCCGGGGCTCACCAAGTCGTTGGCGACCAGCGCGGCAAAGGCAGCGGGCGGGATATAGCCCAGGGCCTCGGTAATGCGGGGCGACAGGGTCCGCCCGCGCAAGGCGAACGCCGGCGTGATGCGAAAGAACGCGATAGCAGCCCACGACGACAGCCACAGAACCAAGAACTCGTTAACGGGCATCGCGGGCACCTCTTCCGTCAAATACAGCATCGCACGCCAACGCAATGGCAATGCCGGCCACGACGCTTGCCGGCACGGCAATATTCGTGAGGCCCAAGAACTTGCATACGGCGACGGACACCGCGCCCGAAACCGCCGCGACAACGTTGCCGCGCGACAGCCGCTGCGAAAAGAGCAGGCAGATAAAGAGCGAGGTGCAGACAAAGGCTGCAATGGCGGTGGGAACATCGACAACGGCGCCGACGATGGTGCCCATCGTACACGAAACGCCCCATGTTGCGATGAGGATCACGTTGAGCACAAAGGACTCGCGCGGGCCCCAATCCTCCCCTTCAACCAACTTGGCAAGCGAGATGCCATATGCCTCCTCGGTAAGTGTCGCGGCAACAGCCAGCGTCTGACGCTTCGAGGCACCCGTCAGATGCGGCGCGATCGATGCCGAGTAAAGCGCAAAACGCGAGGAGATGGCGGCAACGCTCGCGATAATCGAAGGTGCCGGCACGTCCGCCAGCCAAAGATTGCAGATCATAAACTGGCCGCTGCCCGTCACAAACGTGCTGCTCAGGGCAAAGACCATCCAGGGCTCCATTCCCGTCTGCCCCATGATCATTCCGCACGGCGCGCCTATTGCAACATAGGTAAGCATCACCGGCCAGACGGTTCTAACGATTTTGAACACCATACGCTTCTCATCCTGACAAGGTCTCCGAGCCGCATGTAGCGATACGGCAGAATCATCATCCGACAGCAACCGAGTTCACCTACAATTGCCACCGGATCGAAAGACACAACTTTTTAGGAAGTCATTATGACAGCTATCGATCGAGACCGGGCGCGCGCGGCCTTCAAAAGCTACACCGATGCCTACGACGCCACCAACCCACGCATCGCGCTCAAAATCGAGCATACGTACCACGTGGCCGAGGCATGCGATGCCGTAGCGCGCGAGCAGGGCTGGTCGTCAGAAGATATTGACCTGGCATGGCTTTGCGGCCTGCTACACGATATGGGCCGCTTTGAGCAGCTGCGACGCTGGGACACCTTTAAGGACGCCGAGAGCATGAGCCATGCGGCGCTGGGCATCGAGGTCCTCTTTGGCGAGAATCCCGCCGATGCACCCGCCACGACAAACATCCGTGACTTTATCGAAACCGGTGCGCATGACGAGCTCATCCGAGCGAGCATCGCCTATCACAGCGACTTTCGCCTGCCGGCACAACTCGACGAGCGTACACGGTGCTTCTGCGATATCGTGCGCGATGGCGACAAGATCGACATTATGCGCACCATCGCCGACAGCACCGTCGACACCATCCTCAAGGTTGATGAGGATACATTTCTTA
Source organism: uncultured Collinsella sp. (assembly GCA_900541135.1). Classification (GTDB taxonomy): domain Bacteria; phylum Actinomycetota; class Coriobacteriia; order Coriobacteriales; family Coriobacteriaceae; genus Collinsella. The sequence continues at coordinate 47,604 of UQIG01000012.1, read as the reverse complement.
CCAGCCACTTCTCGGTACCGACGCTTGCCGCCTTTGACGAGCATCGGTGCGTCGCGCGCGACGAGCGCAACGAGCCGGCGGACTACCTGGTGGGACTCATCTGCTTTATGTTTGAGCTCGTCTATCCAGCGAGCCGCACGCTGGCGCGCGAGCAGGGCGATATCTACCGCCTGCTCGACGCGCCCTTTGGCATTACGCGGCCCTTTACCGACCCCGCCACGCAGGCGACTTGGAGCCGCCTTAAGGACGAGATGCGCGACTGGCTGGCGCGCGCCTAGCGCTCAAGCTGGGCCAGCAGTTCCTCGACGACCTCGACGGCATCGCCGACAACCTTGTACTGGGCAGCACCAAAGATGGGGGCATCCGGGTCCTCGTTGATGGCGATAATGCACTCTGCCCCACCGATGCCGGCAAGATGCTGGATGGCGCCCGAAACACCGATACTCACGAGAAGCTTGGGCGAAACCGATACGCCGGTCTGGCCAATCTGATGGCGACACTCCAACCAGCCGGCCTCCACGACAGGTCGCGTGCAACCAAGCTCGGCTCCCAGAGCCTCGGCGAGCCTTCGCATCAGGGGCAGATTCTTCTTGGAGCCAATGCCGCGGCCCACCACGACCAAGCGCTCGGCATCGGCGATCGAGGCCTGCTGCCTCCACTCCTCGGCGGGAATCGAGATCTCGACACGAGCCTTAGCATCATCCGCAAGCGATATCTGGGTGATCGTGCCGGAGCGGTCGTAGTCAAAGTCGGGCGCCTTAAAGATGCCGGGACGAACCGTTGCCATCTGGGGACGATGATTGGGGCAGACGATGGTGGCCATCAGGTTGCCGCCAAACGCCGGACGCGTCTGTTGCAGCAGCCCCGTCTCCGTATCCATCGAAAGTACGGTGCAGTCAGCCGTAAGGCCCGTCTGCAAGCGCACGGCAACGCCGGGTGCCAGTTCGCGGCCAAAAGCGGTCGCACCGTATAGGATGGCCTCGGGTTTGCGTTCGGCTACCAAATCGCAGATCAAGCGGGCGTAGACCTCCGCATCGTTTTGGCGCAGGCGCTCGTCGCGACAGGCCAGGACTTCGTCGGCGCCCGCGCAAACCAGATGCTCCAGGTCGCCGAGAGAGCCCTCGGGACCCATACCGATCAGCGCCACCAGACGGCAGTCGCGAGCATCGGCAAGCTCGCGGCCCTTGCCCATAAGCTCATAGGCAACGGGAGTCACCGTATCGTGCTCGTCGGTCTGCGCGAATACCCAAATGTCTCGATATGCATCAAGGTCCACCGCACCAGCGGCCTCGTCACGCTCGATCGAGATAGCGTTGACAGGGCAGGCGTCGACGCACCCACCGCATAGGATGCAGCCGTCGGTTACGCGGGCGCATCGGCTGGGTCGCTCGCCTTCCACTACGATGCCGCCCGAGGCACAGGCGTGAACGCAGCGACCGCAGCCGATACAGGCTTCGCTATCGATAATCAGTCCGCTCATCTATGCCATCCCCTCGATAATCTTGGCAAGCTTTGCCGCCTGCTCGGACGCCGTCCCCTCAACGGCCTCGCACGTTTGGTCACGGTCGGGCACAAACGAGCGCACGACCTGTGTCGGCGACCCGGCAAGACCGCAACGCGCGGGGTCGGCGTTCACGTCGGCGGCACTGACCACGCGCACGTCCGCCTCCTCCGCCGCGCGAATACCGGCAATACTCGGCATACGCAACTGGCCAATCTCCTTGGCAGTCGTCATCGCGCACGGCATCTCAAGGTACACCGTCTCCTCGCCGTCATCGCATCCGTGAACGAGCGCCAGCGAGCCACAGGTCGTAAAGCCCGCGCTCTGCACGCAGCTCACGTCGGTCACGCAGGGAATATCAAAGGCACCGGCAAGCTCGGGACCAATCTGGGCCGTATCGCCATCCACCGCCATCTTGCCGCAGATGAGCAGGTCGAAGTCCTCGTCGAGCGCCTCGATGCCGCACTTGAGGGCATAGGTGGTTGCCAGGGTATCGGCACCTGCAAAGGCGCGATCGGTCAGCAGCAGCGCATCGTCGGCGCCTCGAGCGATGCAGTCGCGCAGCAGCGACTCGGTCGCGGGGATGCCCATCGACACCACCGTCACGCGCACATCCATGCCAAAGCCGATAAAGTCGTCCTTCAGCGCCAGCGCGCATTCCAAAGCGCTCGCATCAAAGGGATTAATGACCGCCTGCTTGCCATCGCGCACGATGGTATTGGTCTTGGGGTCCATCTTGACCTCGGTGCTGCCCGGCACGGCCTTGACGCACACCACCATATGGAAATCGCTCATCTTCACGCGCCCCCTTTCTGGACGAGCTCATCCAAGAGCTTCTCCGAAAACAGGTTACCGCGACCCAGCTGCCCGGCAGGATCGAGCTGGAGCTTGAGCCGCGCCGACTCGACCATGGCCTCGTGACCGTACATCGTCTCCAAGAAGCCCGCCTTGATCTTGCCGACGCCGTGTTCTGCGGAGACGGCACCGCCCATGGCCGTGACCTCGGAAGCCCACTGGGCAAAGAGTTCTGCGCCGCGGCGATAATCCTGTGCATCGCGCGGCAGAATGTTCACATGCAGATGGTTGTTACCGATATGCCCCCAGGCGGCAGATTCAAGCCCACTTTCGGCCAACGTGCGGCGATAAAGGGCGATGACATCGGCCAAGCGTGCGTTGGGCACCGACATGTCCGAGCCCAGTTTGGTGATGGCGGGATCCGTGCGGCGACGCTCGTCGATGAGCATGTTGACACTCTCGGGGACGGCGTGGCGGAAGAACCGCTGGCATTCACGATCGACCTCGGTGCGCGCAACCCAGGTCGCGTCGTCGCGGCCACCCGCAAGCTCCAAAACCCATCCCAGGTGGTACAGCTCCTCGGTCGCCTGCGCCTCGTCGTCACAGTCGAGCTCCACGTAGACACAGACCTTGGCCTCTTTGTCGAGCGCTGGCAGCGAGGCAAACGCCGTCGACTGCTCGCGCTGGCAACGTAGAATATCCAGGGCGCCAGCGTCGAAGTACTCGATGGCAGCCGCATGGGACAGGACGGGACGCACGGAATCGGTAAAGGACACGGCCTTGTCTTCGCTATCGAAAAAGCAGCTCACACCCCAAACGACCGCAGGCGCCGCCTGCAGAGCAATCTCGAGCTCGGTGATAACGCCGAGCGTGCCGCAAGCACCGATAAAGAGGTCGATGGCGTCCATTTCGTCCGCAACGAAATAGCCTGAGGCATTTTTTGTCTTGGGCATGGTATAGCCGGGAAGATCGAGCTCGAGCGTACGGCCCGCTGCCGTCACGAGCGACAGGTGGCGGCCCTGGGCAAAAGCCTCGCCGCGCTGAAGCTCAAGCAAATCGCCATCAGCCAGTGCGACGTGGAGTCCCGTGATATGTGGGCGCATGGGACCGTAGGCGTAGCTGCGGGCACCAGAGGCGTTACATGCCGCCATGCCGCCCAGACAGGCAGACGTCTCGGTGGGATCGGTGGGAAAGAACTGCTCGGGGGCCTCTTGGAACTCCTCGTAGGCCTTAAGCGATGCCTGGTCCCAACCAGCAGTCGGCAGCACCTTCTTGCTCAGCTGCTTGCGCAGCTCCGAGAGCACAACGCCCGGCTCCACGCGCAGCAGAAATTGGCCTTGTTCATCGCGGCGAAGGCCCAAGTAGCGATTCATACGGGAAGTATTGAGGATATGCCCGCCGTGGGGCACGGCACCGGCGGCAAGGCCGGTTCGGGCGCCCTGAGCCGTTACCGGGGCACGCTCGGCATGGAGCTTTTCCAAAATGGCACGGACCTCGTCTTCCGTTGTCGGAAACGAGATGCTCGAGGCCTCGCCCGATGCGCGAGACTCATCGCGACCATACTCTTCGAACTCGTCGGTGAAGGGTTTGATGGTTGCAGACACGCGAACTCCCCCTTTAGCTAACTACAGTGTTTGCAGGGAGATGTTACCGCATCGTTTCGTCGACGTGTTCGAGACCGTCTCCATAATTGGCGATTTTTACGTTCGTGCAATTCGGCGAGCGGCTTGATTTCCTCGGCAAACGATGCTTTTGACACATATGGCCCCGCCGTCGCCGACCGCGCGATTGTCGCTCGAAAAAAGTTGGAGTATTTTTTGCCGCATTTTACCTGCGGAGACACCAATCCGTCAAGCATTTGGTCAGCAATTGGTCAAGTAGTGGCTGATACCGTCGGCATCGACAGCCAAAACCGACAGAAGTTTTGGCCCCAGAAGCAGGGAGGTTCCCATGGCATATTACTGGCCCCAGTACGGCATCGCCATCGAAGTCGACGACGATCCCCATCTCCTGCCTTTCGACGAAGAGGCATTCCCCGATACGACGGTCTACCACGTTACCACCGATGTGATCTGCGACCCCGAGTCGTTCTCGGCGCTCGCCCACCGCATCGCGCATATCCACGACATCGAGCTCCCTCCCGACTTCGACGAGCTTGTCTACTCACGCCGCCTGATGCTTCACATGCTCTTTGGAGCGAACCCGTCCACCTTTGCGCGCATCTATACCGCCAAGGATGCCGCATGAGCGCGAAGAAGCCACCCCACTTTGCAGGCCTGGGTCGTCGCAAGAAGCTCATCGTTGCCTGCTTGGCCATCGTCTGTGCCCTTGTCGCCGTAGGACTATACGCTTGGCAGTCGCAGCCCGTACCCGAGGCGGGCGCTTCGGTTACGACGGCCGAGGGCAAAACGCGTCAGGAAATCCAAGATGAGCTCGACGCCATCGTCCGCGACAACATGATGACGATTTCGGTCGCACCGGTCGCTCAGCTGCAGGAGGACGGCAAGCTGCGCGTCAACGTGCAAAACGTCCAAGACAATAAATTTCCCCAGCGATTCCGCGTCATCCAAAACGACGAGACCATGTACGAATCCGGTGTGGTCGAGACCGGCAAGGCAATCGAAACGTGCCCCGCCGGCGACATCAAAGAAGGCGAGGCGTACATCGAGATCCAGGCACTCGATGCCAAGACCCTCGACAGCCACGGCAATCCGACACGTGTCAAGGTGCGGGTTGAGCAAGCCGAGAACTAGCTTTTCCGGCCGACGCGGCACCGCACGCAATTCACCAGCATTCGTCCAATCATCGCGGGGACGGCCCGCGGCGAATAGAAAGGAACGACCATGGACATCACCAGGAACATGAACGGAGCCAGAGCGCTCGTCGTGGGCGCAGGTCTCGCGCTCGCGCTCGCAATGGGCGCCGCCCCGACGCCAGCTATGGCGGCCGGGCGCGTTGGAACCACGAAAGTAATGGTCAGGACCGAGATCGACAACGTTGAGTTCAAAGTTCCGACGGTTATTCCCTTCGTCGCCAAGGCCGACGGCACGCTTCAGGGCCCCTCAGAAGACGCGACCACCATCGACAATCATTCGGCCTACGGCATCCATGTCACCAACATGAAGATCGACGCCATGAACACCTGGACCATTGCTGCCGACGCCAAGGCCGGAACCGCGCAGAACTCCATCGACTTTAAGGTCGGCCCCGACGGCGCACTCCAGAACGCCAGCGCCGCAATGCAGGGGACGGGCCTCGATCTTTCCAAGAACGCAGCCTTCGACATGGGCTACCAGGGCATTGCCGGCGGCACGGACAAAATTAAGCTCAAGACAAGCGGAAACGTCGCCCGCGTCACGCGCGACATCTTCCGCGTAACCGGCGAAGGCGATCAGGTTGCAACGATCACCTGGACGGTCGAGCCCGGTGCGCACACGGCATAAGGCCGTCGCCCTGGCCGCCGCCGTCAGCATCCTAGCGTTTGGGCCAGCCATGGCCTTTGCCCAGCAAGAACAGGCGCAGGCCGCCACGCAAGTGACGGTCGACCTCTCGGAGCTCGACCGCGGCGACCGCGAGGAACCGTTGGCGCAGACAGGCGACAGACGATGGCTCTTGGCAGCAGGCGCCACAGCAGCAGGCGCGGGGACCGCCGGCCTCGGGCTGCACATCAAACGCAGCCAGAAACAAAACACGGACAGGCCGCACTAAATTAGCTAAGGAGACCCCATGGCATCGAAGAACCTTTTGCCCGTCGTCGCACTCTGCGGCGCGCTCGCAACCGGAACGCCTGTCGCCGCTTGGGCGACTCCCGTCATGGCAGACTCCTTACCAGCAGCCCTAAGCTCCGCACCAAATCCGTCGAGCGCCATTGCGTGCAAGCGTTTTTCGATCGCACAGGCCGCAATCTCGACCTCGGGATGCCTTCGTCGTAATACGGACGGCTCGATAGCCGTGGATATCAATCGTTCGAACAAGGCAAACGGCTCCCAGGCGGGGTGCGCCGTCTGCACGTGGCGCTCGGTTGTGCTCGATGCAGATGGCGATCCATGCAATTTAGAGCTGCGCATCGACATCGCTTCGATCGATGACTCGGCGAACGGAGCGAAGGTCGCCTTCGACGGTACGTTTTTCGAGAAAGGAGGCGGTATATGTCTGGGCTGCGCCGCCGCGAATGCAGACGACACGCAGCCCACCCTCTCATTCACGGCATCGTTGCGGCTGACCAAAGCCGGCACCGATGCCATCGCGGCGGGAGAAGCGTCCCTGCTGTTCTACGCCGTCAGCGCCAAAGACACAGACGCTCATTTCGAGAAGCCAGCCGGATCACTCAGCCTTACACGAGGGATAGAGGCAGGCCCTATTGAAATCGATGCCCACGCGCAAAGCAGGCAACGCATTCTTGCCGACCCGGCGCTTCTCGAAATGGAGTGGAACGGATCCGGAGCCATCGGAATTCTCCCCTCCGCGCTTGACGCCAAGACGCTCCCCTCAAACGACGAACCCATCAACGCAACCATACAAGAAGAGAGCACGGATAAAGAAGCAGGTGCGGGCGACACGCCGTCGCCGACAAACAGCGTCCCAGCTTCTTTCGAAGCACCGAATGAGCCCGCTACCGATCCAAACGATCCCGAGTTCGCGGACAGTCTGGGGCTTGCTGATCCTCAAGAGATCGATGAAGGTAACTGCTGCGTGCTTGCCGCGCTCGACCACATAGAGGTCATCGACGCTGCGAACATTGAAGTTGCCGCCGCCAATCAGCCCGTCCGCAAGTCGGCTATCATCGCATTTCCCGAATCCATCGAAGTCGTCTTTTTGCCATCGGGCGAGGTCGTGGCCCCAACACTGCTCACCTTGTTGGGAGCCAAGAATACTCGAAACGAAATTAAAAAGGTCACGGTTGTCGACCCTGCAACCACCGCCAAGCTGCGTCTATACGCCGTTGCCGCAAACGGAAGCAAGACCCTGGAATTCGATGGCGACACACTCCTAGCCTGGCGACGTCTGGACATTATGCAAGACGTCTCGTATCAGATCGAACTCGAAGGGTTTGATCGTGCCCGCGATGCCAATATCATCGCCGCGGCTATTGAATCCCCACAGCGGCTTATGACACTGCGCTTTGAATACTATCCCTATGTCCCGACAACCACCTGAGGCTTAAATGCTGCGCATCATTCCTAACACCACTTATATAACGTATTAGATGAGTCGCGATGTGCCTCGCATTTCGTTCTGCTACGATTGCCACGTTGGCATCAATACAGGAGGGCTCATGCCGGGCTTGGGAACAATCATCAACGTTGTGCTTTTAGTTGCGGGCGGTCTTTTGGGATTAGCGGGCGGCCGCTTCATTACACCGCGTATCCAAGACACGCTCATGAAAGCATCGGGGCTGTGCGTCCTGTTTATCGGCCTGGGCGGCACCATGCAAAAGATGCTCATCATCGATGGAAAGGCGCTAGCGACCACCGGTACCACCATGCTCATCGTCTCATTTGCGCTCGGTTCGCTCATCGGCGAGGCCATCAACTTGGAGGCCGCCATCGAGAACCTTGGCGAATGGCTCAAGCGCAAAACCGGCAGCGAGGGCGATAACGAGTTCACCAACGCTTTTGTCTCGACATCGCTGACCGTCTGCATCGGTGCCATGGCTATCGTGGGATCGATCCAGGACGGTCTGCTCGGTGACTGGTCAACGCTTGCCTTGAAAGGCGCATTGGACTGCATCATCGTCTGCACCATGACGGCGTCGCTCGGACGCGGCTGCATCTTCTCGGCCCTGCCCGTCGCCGTGTTCCAGGGGACGATTACGTTGTTTGCCGGCGCGCTCTCCCCCATCATGACCACGGCAGCCCTCGACAGCCTTTCGCTCGTAGGCTCCATGCTCATCTTCTGCGTCGGCGTCAACCTCATCCGTCCTCAGACCTTCCGCACGGCCAATATGCTCCCCTCCGTCGTCATCGCCGTCATCTACGCCCTCCTGTTCTAAATCTATCAACGCAGCGGTATCTCGAACATCTGTTTGATGCTGTGCTATGATATGAGGTCACCGTAGCTGCGTTAGGAGAGGAGAAGCGGTGGCCGACCAGGACATCAAGATGCTCATCGAGCGCATTATGGCCGAGGCCCGGACCCATCAGTCCACCCGCTTCTCAAACGAAATCTACGCAGACGAGCCGATTCTCAAAACCGGCCGACAGATGCAGAATTTCCTCCCCGACCAGTACCGTAAAATGCGCGAGATATCGCGCTGGCAGGATGACCCCAAGGGCGGTGCGGGCCGCTGGCTTTCGGAAGCCGAGCTTTTCTACCGCCAGGGCCTGCTGATGGCCGATTTTGAGGACGACTGTCCCTACAACGGCACCTTTAAATCGTACTTTCCCACCTACAACGCCATGAGCGACCGGCAGTTGCGCGGCTACTTTACCTGGCGTGCCCAAGTGCGCCGCGGAACCGTCGAGGAAACGTCTACGTCCTTTGCCTTTCTGTATCTCTATGAGCTGATTTGCGGCATTGGCGTAGATGACCCGCTCGATGGTTTTAACAAGATCAAGGCTTTTTGGGATGTCTATCGCGCCTTCGAGCCCGGCATCGACCGATTTGCACGCGTGTGGCTGCAGGATTACGCCGTGTTCCACGGGCTCGACCCCAAGCTGCTTCGCGACTCTAAAACCGTCATGTTCGATAACGCCCTTATCGAGCTGCGGCGCGCGGCACGAGACCTTGTACCAGCACCGGCACCGTCCGGCCAGACCCCTAAGCGTCGCAAAACCTCCGAGCCCACGCTCCCCCTTCCGCCCGATGAGGTGCGCGAGGAGCGACTCATGGCCGCCATCAACGCCCTCTCCACGTACAACCTCAATAACTCGCGGCTCGACCGCAGCCACCACCGCGATCTGCGCCACGTGGCATGCGCCGTGTATGTCCGCATGGCGCGCCACTATGACACGCACCGAAAGACCGGCATCGTGGCGAGCTTATTTGGGGAGGAGACGGCCATGCCCTACACCATGTTTGCCTCGGCCGTATTCTTTGCGCCCGAGCGCCACGAGGACTTCGAATACCGCCTGGATCCTATCCATATCTACCGTTGCCAAAACGGCTTTTGGGAATGCATGCGTATCCATGGCAGTAGGCAAAAGAGCAGCAAGCTCGGTGAAATGATGCGCGCCTGCGACCAACGCCTGCGCCTGGCGCTGGACCCCGCCCATCCCCTTAAGGAAGAAAAGGTCCCCAAATATCTGGCCAAGATTATCGATGACGAGATCATGGCATGGCTTTCGTGGGACGCCGCACACCAGCCCGTCAAGATCGATATCGATCTGAGTCAGCTGGGGCACATTCGAAGCGCCGCCGCGCAAACGCGTGAAGCGCTTTTGATCGATGAAGAGCGCGAGGACAGCGCGCCTGTGGAAGTCGAGGCGACGCTTATCGAGCAACCGAGCACCGAGTCTGCGCCCGGCATGACTGCCGAACCTGGCGAGATGACCATACAGCAAGACGAACCCGACGAGCCGACCGTCTCCACCGAAGAGTTTGGCGTCGTGGCACCGCTCCTCGTGTCTGCGCCCGCACCCGTAACGCCCGCGCCCATCGAAGCTGCGAACAAACTCGCGCCTGCCGCAACCGCGTATCTGCGCGCACTGCTCGAGCAGAACACGGCACAGGCGACATCGGCAGTAGAGAGGTCGGGACAGAGCGAGGACATGCTCGTCGATAGCATCAACGAGGCGCTCTTTGACCTGGTGGGTGACACCGTAATTGAATTTGGCGCGGCAGGACCGCGCATTATCGAGGACTACGAAGCAGACGTGAGAGGATACCTAGACTATGAGTGATACCGCATCCGCAGCACCCCGCGTGCCCAAGCGCGTCGCTGCCGTCATTCTCAACTCGCTCAAGGGCGGCGTGGTCCCGCGCATCGGTCTTCCCTACATCACCGTAGGGCGTGAGGTCGAGATCCGCGCCCTGCTCACCGACCTGAGCCTCATTGCCGACGGTGGCGCAAGCTTCCGCTTTCTGGTCGGTCGCTACGGAGCCGGCAAGAGCTTTTTGCTCCAAACCATCCGCACGCACGCCATGGGCGAGGGATTCGTCGTCGCCGATGCCGACCTATCCCCTGAGCGCCGCCTGCAGGGCGGCCAGGGACAGGGCCTTGCCACCTACCGTGAGCTCATCCGTAACATATCGACTAAAACGCGCCCCGAGGGCGGTGCGCTCAACCTAATCCTCGATCGCTGGGTCGCCTCGTGCGCCGATGCCGATGAGTCTGCCGTCAATGCCCAACTGGCCCCGCTCGAGGAAATGGTCCACGGTTTCGACTTTGCCCGCATGCTCCGCCGCTACCGCGCGGCCGTATCCGAGGGCGACGAAGAAGCTATGAGCCGCGTGACCAAATGGATTCGCGGCGAGTACCGCACCAAGAGTGAGGCACGCGCCGAGCTGGGCTCCTCGACCATCATCAGCGATGACGACTGGTACGACTACGTTAAGCTCATTGCGCGCTTTTTGGTCTGCAGCGGCTACAAGGGCATGCTGGTGCTCATCGACGAGCTCGTGAATCTGTATAAGATCCCCAACGCCATCACACGCCAATACAACTACGAGAAGATCCTGACCATGTACAACGACACGCTTCAGGGCAAAGTGCAGTACCTGGGCATGATTATGGGCGGCACGCCAACCTCCATCGAAGACCGCCGCCGCGGCGTATTCTCCTACGAGGCTCTGCGTAGCCGACTCGCTCAGGGTCGCTTTGCGCGCGAGGACCTTAAGGACATGCTCGCGCCCATCATCCGCCTGCAGCCACTCACCTACGAGGAGTTGCTGGTGCTGATCGAAAAACTCATGCAGATCCATGCCGGCTACTTTGTCTGGACGCCCACGCTTACCGAGAACGACTTGGTGGACTTCCTCAAGATTGAGTTCGGCCGCGTGGGAGCCGATACGCACCTGACGCCCCGTGAGGTCATTCGTGACTTTATCGAGCTGCTCGATATCCTGTGTCAGAACCCCGATGCAAATGTGGCGGAGCTGCTGCAAAGCGTTGGTGGCGTCGCGCTGGCGCCGGCAGCCGCAACAGGCGACACCGGCACCGCAGACGGCGACCGTAACTTCGCCGAATTCACCATCTAACCTGCCAAAAAGGGACAGGTTTATTTTGGCAGGTTTTATCTGGGCAAACGTCGAGACAGTAATGTAGCGAGCCACTGCTCACCGCGTTAAGAGATTCGTATTTGAGAGGAGGCCCCGTGAACGCCTTTGACCGATATGCTCCGTTTATCCAAGACTTCATCTACTCCCACGATTGGGAGAGTCTGCGCTCTATCCAGGTTGCAGCGGCAGACGCCATCTTTAACACGCAAGATAATGTGCTCCTGACGGCATCCACGGCTTCCGGCAAAACCGAGGCAGCCTTCTTTCCCATCCTGACCGAGTTTTGGGAGAACCCGCCCGCGAGCGTAGGCGCCCTCTACATCGGCCCCCTCAAAGCGCTCATCAATGATCAGTTCGTCCGTCTCAACGACCTCTGCGAAGAGGCCGATATCCCTGTCTGGCACTGGCATGGCGATGTCTCGCAGTCGCACAAGGCTAAGCTCATCAAAAAACCGAGCGGTATCTTGCAGATTACGCCCGAGTCGCTCGAGGCGCTCCTGATCCATAAGCACATGGCAATCCCTCGTATGTTCTGCGACCTGCGCTATGTGGTTATCGACGAGGTTCATTCGCTCATGCGCGGCGACCGCGGCGGTCAGACGCTCTGCCTTATCGAGCGCCTCTCGCGCATGGCGGGCGTGCAGCCCCGCCGCATCGGCCTTTCTGCCACCATCGGCGACCCCGAGCGCACGGGCGCCTTTCTCTCACAGGGAACAGGACGCGATTGCATCATCCCCCGCTTTGAGGAACCGCGCCGCGTGTGGCGCATCTCCATGGAGCACTTCTACAACTCGGGTCCCCAGGCACAGCAGCGGGGATTCGAGAGCACGGGTCCACAAGAAGCCGAGATGCTTGCTTGCGAGCGTATTGAGCCGGCGGCGCCCGCGGCGCTGCCGGCTGGCGCCCAAGACGTGCGCCACAGCGGACAGCTTACACAGGAGGAACGCCGTCAACGTCGTGAGCGGGCACGGGGCAAGGCCGCTCCCAAAGACCGTCGCACTTCCTCGGCCCCCGAGGGCGAAGTCGACATCCCACGAGCGACCGAGCAGGCGCTTCTCAACCCCACCGACACGGCGCCCGACAACGCCGACCCCGGTATGGGCTATATCTTTGAGCATACGCGCGGCCGCAAGTGCCTGGTCTTTGCCAACTCGCGTGAGGAGGCAGAGGCCGTGTGTTCCATGCTGCGCAGCTACTGCGAAAGTCGACACGAGCCCGACCGCTTTCTAATCCATCACGGCAACCTTTCGGCATCGCTGCGCGAGACGGCCGAGGAGCTCATGCGCGACGAGGAGCAGGCGCAGACAACCGTCACCACCTCTACGCTGGAGCTCGGTATCGATATCGGCCGCCTGGAGCGCGCGTTCCAGATCGATGCGCCGTTTACCGTCAGCTCCTTTTTGCAGCGAATGGGCCGCACGGGACGCCGCGACCTTCCGCCCGAGATGTGGTTTGTCATGCGCGAGGAAGAGCCCGAACCGCGCACGATGATGCCCGAAACCATTCCATGGAAGCTCCTGCAGGGTATCGCGCTCGTACAACTCTATCGCGAGGAAAAGTGGGTCGAGCCGCCCGAGCTCGATCGACTCCCCTACAGCCTGCTCTATCACCAGACTATGTCGACCCTCGCCAGCACCGGCGAGCTCACGCCGGCCGAACTTGCCCAGCGCGTGCTCACGCTCAGCTATTTCCATCGCATCTCGGCCGATGACTATCGCGTATTGCTTCGTCACCTCATTAAGATCGACCATATCCAGGTCACCGAGGGCGGCGGACTCATCGTGGGTCTCGCGGGAGAGCGCATCATTAACAACTTTAAGTTCTACGCCGTATTCCAGGAAAACGAGGAGTTCACCGTTCGTAGCGAGTCGGCCGAATTGGGCACGATCGTCAACCCGCCACCGCCCGGTGAGCGCATCGCCATCGCCGGACACTGCTGGATTGTCGAGGAAGTGGACTGGAAGCGCCATACCGTCTTTGCCACGCAGGTCAAGGGCCGTGTGCCGGCCTACTTTGGCGACTGCCCCGGTGATATCAACACACATGTACTCGAGCGCATGCGCAAGGCGCTCAACGAGCACGCGGCATATCCGTACCTTATGGGTAACGCGCGGGCCCGCTTGGCGCAGGCTCGCCATATGGCCGAGATTTCGGGCGCAGGGACCAAGCCACTCATCAACCTGGGCGGCGATACCTGGGTGCTCTTCCCCTGGTTGGGCAGCTACGCCTTTCTGGCGCTCGAACGTATGCTCAAGATTAAATGTGCCGCGGAGCTGGGCCTTCGCGGACTCGACCCATCGCGCCCGTACTTTATGCAGTTTAAGATGAAGGCTGACGAGGAGACGTTCTTTGAGGTGCTCGCCGCCGAGGCCGAGAAGGACTTCAATCCCATCGAGCTCGTCTATCCCGGCGAGGTGCCTTATTTTGATCGCTACGACGAGTACGTTCCCGAGGAGCTCGTGCGCAAAGGCTTTGCCGAAGGCGTGCTCGACACCGAAGGCATGAAGCAGCGCGTTCTCGGCTGGCGCGACCACACCTAAGACGGGACTGACTACTCCCAATAGGCTAGTCGTGGAGAGCAGTGCCAAGGAAGTCGACGTCGAAGGGCACGGCTTCGGCAAAGGCATAGTCGCCGTCACTGGCAATGAGCAGGTAGTTTTCCTCGCCGCCAAACTCCGCATCGCCGCATGGGACCACCCAGGCGTGGGCGAATACCTCGAGTGCCGTGGCAGCGCAGTCGCGCAGGAACGTCACGTCGCTCCCCTCGTTTGCGCTCACGATATTGGCAACGTAGATACCCCCGGGGTTCAGGCTGCCTCGCACCAAACGCAACGCCTCAACCGTCGCCAGCTCGCGTACGGGCTCGGCACCGCCAAAGCAATCGCTCACGACCACGTCGTAGCGACGATGCCCCACGCTCGTCACACCCAGATACGAGCGAGCCTCAGCGGTAATCACCCGCAAGCGGTCGCCCACCGCGCGCTCCAGCTCGTCCAGGTAGAACCAGCGGCGCGCCAGGCGTGTAATCTCTCCGTCATACTCGATAACGTCCATGCGCAAGCTCTCGTGCGACATCAGCGCAAACTTGGGATAGGCAAACCCGCCGCCGCCCAGCATGAGCATACGGTCGATACCATGCCCGCAAGCATCACGCATTGCGTCCTCGGCCTCAAACACGTCGTCAAACGCACGATAGTACGCAAAGGCGGGCTCAGCCCAACGCTCGCCAACGTAACTCGCGCTTTGGTAGACGCCGCCTTGCACCAATACGCGGACTTCGTCGCCGCCCTCGTCGTGCACGCGCTTCACACGCGCCAACCCATTGCGGGTTCGCGCAACCTGCAGACAGGCAGCACGAACAGCGACGGCGGCCGCACCAAGCGCCGCGGCTCCCAGAGCAACGCCGGCAACGACGCCGGCAGAAACACTCGGCTTGTTCATCTAGAGCTCCTTTTGCAGATAAAGGCCATGGTCATAAAATCCAAGATGGCGATAATACTCGCGTGTGCCAATCGCGCTAATCACGTTGATACGCGCATAACCCGCATCCCGGGCAATCTCGCACGCACGCTCTACGAGCAAACGCCCCAACCCGTGATGCTGCGCCGCCTGTCCCTGGTCGCCCACGCGTGCCGCCATGCCATACACGTGTACCTCGCGAATCATCGCCTCGTCCGGCGACGTCGGCAACTCGTCAGCATGCGCGGCAACAAACGAATGGTCGGGCAGCGACAACCGCAAAAAGCCCGCGATCTTGCCCTGCGGCGTCACCCACTGCAAAAAGCGCTCGTGCGTCACCGGCGTCTCGTACGCCACCTCCTCATCAAGAGATAGCTCATCCAAGTCGGCACCCGCCGTGCTGATCTCGCGATAGCGAATCTCACGCACCGTCGCACCATCACCCCGAGCAGCCAGGCGGTTCTCAACGAGCTGGCGCAGGTTGGGCTTCTTGTTGCCCACCATGATGTCATCGGAGCTAAAATCGCGGATCATGCGGCTGATACGGCAGAACGCCGGCGTCACCACGATGTCGTCGGCAAGCACATCGAGCAGCTCTTCCTCGGTATAGGGACGCCACTCGCCGCGCTCGTAGCAGCCCACCAGACGCGAGCCCTCGATGAGCGCACACGGATAGACTTTGACCTCGTCGGGCATAAAGGCCCCTTCGGTCATAAAGCGCTCGTAATCGCGCTTGTCCCCTTCGGGCGTGGCGCCCAGCAAGTTGAGCATAAAATGCGCGTGGATCTTAAAGCCAAACAGGCGTGCAAGCGAAAACGCCCGCTCGATCTGCGCCACCGAAATGCGACGCTCGTTGATATCGAGCAGGTGCTGGTCGAGGCTCTGGATACCCATCTGGATCTTGGTGCAGCCCAGGCGGCGGATGAGCGTGAGGGCCTGCGGCGTCACGGCATCGGGGCGCGTCTCGATAACGAGTCCCACCACGCGATGCTTCGCCGTCTCGTTGATGCGCTGCTGACGCTCGAGCTCCTCCATCGTTGCCGTCTGCCACTCAGTGACCTTGTCCCACGGCGTACCGGGACCGTACAGACGACGCACCGCACGGTTATAGCCGCCCACGGCAGCATCCACACGCCCCTGCTCGTCGGCAACGCCGGCAGCAAGCTCGACCTCGTCTGTCGCAATGCCGGCGGCCCGATAGCGCTCACGGCGCTCTGCTACCACAGGCGGCAGGGCATCGGCGGGAGCGTCATCGAGCAGACGCCCCGCCTCGGCACGACTGATGCCCGGACGCGCCAACATGGGGTTAGCCGCCACACCAGCCACGGCATCGTCATTGAGCGCGCGGAAGAGCTCCGACATAAACCACGTCTGATACCCTTGCGGATAGTCGCTCCAGGTACCGCCGAGCACAATGAGCTCAATCTTATCGGTCGCATGCCCCATCTGCGAAAGCGCGGTCAGACGAGCGCTTACCTGCAGATACGGGTCAAAGCAATTTTGCTCCGCACGGGCGCACGCCGGCTCGGCGTGCAGATAGCTTTTGGGCATGCGCAGATCGTTGGGGCAAAATAGGCAATCGCCCGAGCATGGCCAGGGCTTGGTGATGACGGTAATGGTCGCCACGCCCGAAGCCGTGCGACGAGGCTTCATGCGTAGCACCTGCAGCAGTCGACGTTCCAGCTCGGCATCGACATTCCACCCAGCCCAACGAGCCGGCTCCTCACGTTTTACCCGCTGGTAAAACGGCAGCAGACGGCGCTTGGCCAAATCGCGTTTGTCGGCACCCTCACAACGCGCCTCGGCATGTATCAGTTTGACGAGCGCTTTGTCGTCCACGGTCTCGCCGCGACGCAGAGCCTCGAGTATGTTCAAGATAATCTGTTCCATGCCCCCATTGTAAAGGCAAAGGCGCCGGAGCCGATCTCGGCTTCGGCGCCTTCATCAAACAGCGCGTCTATGTCTTCGCCTAGGCTTTCGTCTGCCTCACTACTCCGAATCAAACGACATGTCGCCCGAATCGACTTCAAAACGATACGTGGCAGACTCATCGCCGTTATCGAATTCAAGATTCAAAATGGTCTCGCCGTCGTAGCCAAGCGGAAGGAAATCGCTCTCGAAATCGCCACTGCCCAAGGTGAGGCTCGCCTTAAAGCCCGTAGAGCTCGGAACCGTCATCTCCACATCGCCCGAGCCCACGCTCACGTCCATCGACTTAGCGGGGGCCTGGTAGAGCTCGAATGTCACATCGCCCGAACCGACCTCAGCGCTGAGCGCATCAGTCACGCTGCCCGTAAACTCTACATCTCCCGCACCCAGGAAAAGGTCGAAACCATCACAGGTGACACCGACAATCTGCAGATCGCCCGAGCCCACGTGCGCGTTGACTCCCTTCAGATGTTCGGCAACACGGCGCGGCAGCTCGACCGTAACCGAGCGATCGATTGCCTTACCGTCATCACTTCCAAACTGGGAAACCTTGAGCGTCGAGTCCTCGACGGATGCGATGTTTTGCGTCGCGGCCTTGGAGGCATCCATACCATTGGCAACGCGTCCCCGCTCGATAACGCGAGCCTTGCTGCCATCAACAACCTTGACGTCCACCGTAGCCGCAGCGATATCGAAATCGAGGTAGCGGAACTCATCGGCATCAAAAGTCGTGCTCGAAAGCTGCTGAGGCCGAGCAGAATAGTTACCGCTATTCAAGGAATCGTCCTCGTCAAACATATCGTCAAAATCAGACAAATGGCCAGATAGAATACCGGTCGTACGCACCATATCGGAATGAGCCAATAGCCGAGAAGTGCCAAAGACAAGCCCGATGATGAGCACAAACGCTCCGATGCCAACGCCCAAGCGTACCTTGGATTCATGCGAAAGCTTCATCATTCATCACCCTCTTTGGCGATCGGGTCAGCGGTAGTCACGGTAGCCACGTCAGTATCAACCGGAGCGGAAACATCCTGAGCCCTAGCGACCACCGGCGCCGAACCAACCTGAATATCTCCGCGCGCCCAATCGCCATCGAGCGCACGCGCCACCCAGTGATAGATGGGAATCGTAAAGAAGATCAGCGCAGCAAAGGGGCCGGCACCAAACAGGAACATCAGCAAAAAGAACAGCAGCCAACACACGGCCCAATACGGGAACGACTGGAACGGGCCCTTCACCGGAGTCGAGCCAACTGCGCCGCCACTCGTCGCCTGCGCCGTAGCGGCATTAGCGGCCTGTGCACTCCAGCTTGCCGCTTGCGCCGCCTTGGCGGCGGCGTCACTCGCCTGTGTTACCGCCTCGGTAGCTCGTGCCGCCGCCTCATGGGTGCGTGCGCGCTCTGCCGCCTCGGCCTCGCGCTGACGAGCGCGGTCCTCATTCTCAAACTCGATATCGTCCTCAATCTCATCGCTCGGATTGAGCAGCTCGTCCAGGCTCACGCCATAGAGCTTGGCGAGCGAGATCAGGTTCTCGGTATCGGGCGAGCTCTCCGCACGCTCCCATTTACTGACCGCCTGGCGCGACAGCCCTAGCTTTCGCGCCAGCCCTTCTTGGCTAAAACCCTTGCTGCGACGAAGGTCGGCGAGCCGCTGCGCAGTTTCTACATTCATGGTTCCTCCTATGTGATGCCAGCCGTGCCGCTGGACCGTTTTTGTTCTTAAGGCGCCTTGCACAGTTAAAAATCTATCCGCCACCGCCAAAAGCATGCCACCTATTCTAGTGAGATTTTTGACAACCGGCGGTTGCGGGCACATATGAGCTGCGGAAATGTGTCCAAACAAAGCAATGACCCACGGCTCGGTTGTCCCCGTTGCGGCGTTAACGGTAGTATGGTCGTACTGTTTATTCCGCACCGCCAACGGAGGGAGTTCCGCGCCGTGAACCGCGATTTCGCCTCATCGCTCATCCAGCTCAACAATACGTTCTATCGCGAGCACTCCGCTTCCTTTTCCGATACGCGCCAGGCCCCGTGGCCCGGCTGGGTGCGCACCATGGACATCGCGCTCGGGCAGCTCAACGCCGCCACGATCGAGCATCCCGTCCGCGTCTTCGATCTTGCCTGCGGCAATATGCGATTCGAGAACTTTGCCGCCGGCGGCGCACTTGCCGCCAAGGGCGTCGACGGCGCAAACCCCTCGGCAGATGCCAGCTGCCCGTTTGAGTTCTATGGTGTCGACTCGTGCCAAGACCTGGCTATCGATGCACATGGCCACGCGCTTCGCATTCCCAACCTGCACTTCCAGGAACTCGACGTGCTCGACGCCCTCATGAAGCTCAACCCCGCCGAGACGCCCGACGTGCTTTTCGACGCCCCGCTCGCCGACATCTCGGTCTGCTTTGGCTTTATGCACCACGTGCCATCGTGCGAGTACCGCGTACGTGTGCTCGACGCCCTGGTGCGCCAGACGCGCCCAGGCGGCATCATCGCCATCAGCTTTTGGGAGTTTATGAACGACGAGCGCATGGCGCGCAAGGCCGTTCGAGCCGAGGCCCGCGCCGAGCTCACCCCGCCGTTTGAGGGTTACGATTCCGCGCAGTTTGAAGCCGGCGACCACCTCATTGGCTGGCAAAACGACCGCCACGCCTACCGCTATTGCCATCACTTTGACGATCAGCAAATCACCGACCTGGTGCGCGGCGTCCGTACGTTCTACAAGAGCGGCGAGGTCCCCGTGCGCGAGCTTGAGCGCTTCCATGCCGACGGTCGCAGCGGCGAGCTCAACCGCTATGTGATCCTCAAGCGCCTGTAGGCACCGACGACTCGCCGTCGAGCCGCACCGCGTCTTTCGGACAAACTATGCCCACCCTTTTTTCAACCCATTGACGGAACGCGCAGCTATGCGTTCCATACTTATGACCAAGGAGCATCATGGGAGCCGTCCACGTTCGCACGCCTAAGAACTTTGTGCTCGAGGAGCGCCTGGAGCGCTACACCGATGCGATCGAGACGAACCCCGAGGCTTATGCCGGAGATTGGCGCGAGGCTTGCGCGCCAGCTGGCAGCAAGCCCTTCGAACACCTTCACCTGGATCTTGGCTGTGGCAAGGGAACCTATCTGGTCGAGCGCGCCCACCGCGAGCCCGACACCCTCTTTATCGGCATGGACCAGGAGCCCATCTGCATCGCCTATGCCGCGCAGAAAATCTGCGAGCAGGAACTGACCAACGCACTCGTCCTGCCCCGAGGCGCCGCATCGCTGCCGCAGCTGTTTGACACAGGCGAGCTCGATGCCATCACCATCAACTTTCCCACGCCGCAGCCCAAGGCCAAGTACGCCAAAAAACGACTCGTCCATGTCCACCATCTGATGCTCTACCGCCCGCTCTTTTCAGCCGGCGCTACCGTCACACTGCGCAGCGACAGCAAGCCGTTGCGCGATTACGCCCTGGGGCAGTTTGCCGCGGCAGGCTACGACACGCTTTGGGTAAGCGACGACGTTCGTCGCGACCATCCCGAGCATCCCGAGACCGAATATGAATGCCGCACGCGCGAGATGGGTGCCGCCGTCTATGGCATTTGTGCCACGCCCGGTGCGCAGCCCAGCGATGAACAGCTCGCAGCAGGCCGCGCGCAGGAGCAAAGCCTTGCCTGTTACCTGCCCGACAACCTCGATGAGCTCACCTATGTACCTCTGGGCATGGAAGAGGCCGTCGAGAACTTTAGAAACCGCGCCCGCAAAGGCAAGAAGCGCCTGCCGCAGGAGTCCTAGGGACCTCTGATGGTCGCGGTGTCGGCAAACAAGCGCAAATAGGCGTCAGCAAGCAACCCTCAAAACCTAAGTGAGTAGACTTTTTTGCAATAGCCAAGCACAACCCGCATAACGAAAACTAAAACCGCAGGTAGAGCCCTTGCGCAAAAGCCATGTGCTCGCGACATCGCAAAAAGTCTACTCACTTAGCTGGCAACCGCACCAAACGGCCGGACAGAACGCCCATTTCCTGCATTTTCTCGCGCGCTGGCACCCCGCGCCGCCGCTACGCCATAATAGTTGGCGGACAATCGCGAGAGAAAGCAACCACATGGCACAGACCACGACAGATACCGCCGCCAGCACCGTCTCCGGCGCCGGCGCCGCCAGCTCATTCTCGGGCGGCACGGGAACCGAAGCCGAATTCGGCTCGCTCGGCGCGCTCTCCCCCACCTGGTGGGAGCCCGAGGACGGCAGCGAGCCCGAACCGTGGCTCACGCCCGATCAGGCCTTCGAGCGCTTCTTTGAATGGACGAGCGATCGCGGTATTGAGCTGTGGGACCACCAGGAAGAGGCCCTCATGGATCTAGCCGCCGGTGACCATGTCATTTTGGGAACACCGACCGGATCGGGTAAATCGCTCGTCGCGCTAGGCATGCTCTTTTTGGGCATGGCACAGGGCAAGCGCTGCTACTATACGGCTCCTATCAAGGCTCTGGTCAGCGAAAAGTTCTTCGATCTGGTACAGGTGCTCGGCCGCGATAACGTTGGCATGATCACCGGCGATACGCACATCAACACCAAGGCGCCCGTCATCTGCTGCACGGCCGAAATCCTTGCCAACGATGCGCTGCGCGAGGGCGAGGACGCCGATGTGGGCTGCGTGGCCATGGACGAGTTCCACTACTTTGCCGACCCCGACCGTGGTTGGGCCTGGCAGGTGCCGCTGCTCACCCTGCCCCACACGCAGTTTATGCTCATGAGCGCCACGCTTGGCGATGTCACTGCCATCGCCGCCTCTCTCGAAGAGCACACCGGCGCTGCTTGCGACCTGGTTGTCGACGCCCCGCGCCCCGTGCCCCTGAGCTATGACTACGTGACGACCTCGCTCGAGGGCACCGTCGAGCTCGCCATGCGCCGCGGAGAGGCCCCACTCTACATCGTTCACTTTAGTCAGGACGCCGCGCTTGCCACGGCACAGTCGCTTGCCAACTTTGGCATCGCTAGCAAGGAGCAGCGCGAGGCCATCAAAGAAGCAGCAAAGGGAACGAGCTTCTCGACGGCCTTTGGTAAGATTCTCAAACGCCTGCTTGGATGCGGCGTCGGCGTGCACCATGCTGGCATGTTGCCGCGCTATCGCCTGCTGGTCGAGCGCTTGGCGCAGCAGGGCCTGCTGCCCGTCATCTGCGGTACCGATACGCTCGGCGTCGGCATCAACGTGCCCATCCACACCGTGGTGCTCACCGCGCTCACCAAGTTCGACGGCTACAAGATGCGTCGCCTGCGCGCCCGTGAGTTCCATCAGATCGCTGGTCGCGCCGGCCGTTCGGGCTTCGATACCGAGGGCATGGTCATCGCCGAGGCCCCGGAGCACGAGATCGAGAACGCTAAGCTCATGGCCAAGGCGGGCGACGACCCCAAGAAGCTCCGCAAGATTAAAAAGAAAAAGGCCCCCGAGGGCTTTGTCACCTGGAACAAGCAGACCTTTGAGCGCCTGATCGAGACGCAGCCCGAGACGCTCAAGCCGCGCCTTCGCATCACACACTCCATGGTGATTAGCGTGGTCGAGCAGGGCGGCGATGCCCGAGCCCGCGTACACGACCTCATCGAAACGAGCCTGCAGACTCCCGAAGAAAAGGCCAAGCTCGAGGTTCGCGCCGACGAAATCTTCGCCACACTCATCGATTCCGGCGTCGTCGTTCGCACCGAGGTGCCGCCCGCACCTGACGCCCCGGCTGACGCCGCACCAGACATCGACTACGCGCTGACGGTCGATCTGCCCGAGGACTTCGCACTCGATCAGCCGCTCTCGCCGTTCTTGCTTGCCGCGTTGGAGCTGCTCGACCCCGAGAGCGAGACCTATACCATGGATCTGATCTCGATGGTCGAGGCAACGCTCGAGGATCCCAAGCAGGTGCTGCGCGCACAGGAGCGCGCCGCGCGCGACCGCGCGATGGCCGAAATGAAGGCCGACGGCATCGAATATGAGGAGCGCTTGGAGCGCATTCAGGACGTCACGTACGAAAAGCCGCTCGAGGATTTGCTCGACGCCGCCTTTGACAAGTACTGCCAGGAAGTACCCTGGGCAAACGACTACCAGCTCTCGCCCAAGAGCGTTCTACGCGATATGCTGGAAAGCGCGAGCGATTTTAAGGGCTACATTCAAAAGCTCGGCATCGCCCGCTCCGAGGGCATTTTGCTGCGCTACCTGGCAGAGGCCTACCGTTCACTCGACCGCACCGTGCCCATCGAGAAGCGCGACGAGCGCCTGCGCGACATTATCTCGTGGCTGGGCTTTGTGGTGCGCTCGGTGGACTCGAGCCTGGTGGACGAGTGGGAGAACGCCGGCAACCCGGCAGCCCTCGACGCCGCGCCGCCGCAGGGCATCGACGAGGTCGTGGCGGACCGCCGCGGCTGCACGCTGTTGGTGCGCAACGCGCTCTTCCGCCGCGTGACCCTTGCCGCCCGCGAGCACGTTCGCGATCTGGGCGAGCTCGACGAGGACTGGGGCATGAGCGAGGTCCGCTGGCAAAAGGCGCTCGATGCCTACCATGAGCAGCACGAGGAAATCCTCACCGACGGAGACGCCCGCAGCGCCGCGATGTTTTCCATCGACGAGTCCGACGAGAAGACCGCGCACGTATGGCACGTGCACCAGATCTTTGCCGACGAGGATGGCGACCACGATTTTGGCATCATGGGCGATGTCGATCTGGACGCCACGCAAGACGGCGGCGAGGTCATCTTCAAAAACTACCGCGTCGGCTTTATCGAGGACCTGCTCGAGGACTAGCCGAACATACTGGAACGAAACGAAGCGGGGCCTCTGGCAATATAGCCAGCGGCCCCGCTTTTGCGCTATACGCTATGCCCTACTCGGCACCCTCGACCTCATACGAATCCGCCTCGGCTGGCTCATCGTTTGTCTCTGTCGCAGCCCCGCGCGCCTCGTCAAACGCGGCCTTCATGGTCTTGTTGCCCCACGTGAGCTTGCGAATGGTAAGATCGTCCGCCTTCTTGTTGGCTAGGCGCAGATTGTTCTCGGAGGACAGCAACGCCTCCTTGGTTTTCTGCAGGTGGCTAATCGTCTTGTCGATCTCATCAATCGCCGTTTGGAACTTGCGGCTCGCGATCTCGTAGTTGCGACCGAAATCATTCTTGAACTTCTCCATCTTGGCTTCGAAGTTCGTGACGTCGATATTCTGCTGTTTGTACTCCGCCAGCTCCTGCTTATAGCGAAGCGAACCCATGGCGGCGTTGCGAAGAAGCGTGATCATGGGAATAAAGAACTGCGGGCGAATCACGTACATCTTCTCGTAGCGATAGCTCACGTCCACGATTCCCGCGTTGTAAAGCTCGCTCTCGGGCTCGAGCAGCGTGCAGAGCACCGCG
This sequence comes from uncultured Collinsella sp., assembly GCA_900541135.1. Classification (GTDB taxonomy): domain Bacteria; phylum Actinomycetota; class Coriobacteriia; order Coriobacteriales; family Coriobacteriaceae; genus Collinsella. The sequence goes on along the minus strand of UQIG01000012.1, from coordinate 23,398 downwards.
TACTCACAGCCTTTCTGGCGACGATCGTGATCGAGTTTCTTAAAGAAGTCCTCGTTTTTATGCTTGGTCGCGGTCTCGTCGTTCTCGTTTTTCATCTCGAACATAATCGAAATGACCTCGTTGCCGCTCGCGTCGCACTCGCGGAAGATAAAGTCGCCCTTGGTACCCTCGGACGCATCGTTATCCTTCTCGAAGTACGCGTTAGGAAACGCCGTCATGCGCAGACGGTTAAACTCGGTCTCGCAGTGCTGCTCGAGCGACTCGCCCACCATCTTGGTGGACAGGCGGACCTTCATGTCCTTAAGGCGCTCAATCTCTTCATCCTTGTAGCGAATCAGGTCATCGCTCGCACGCTTGGCCTGCGCAAGCTCGAGCTCGTGTGCCGCCTTGGCCTGCTCCTCGCGAGAATCGCGCACTGCCAGCTCGCTCGTCAGTTTGGCACGTGCCTCATCGCGCTCACGCTCCGCCGCGGCGACCGCCTCTGACAGGTTCATTTTTGCCATCAGTTCCTGCTCGCGCAGCTGGGCACGCAGGCCCTCGGCCTCTTGCTCGGACTGAGCCTTTGCGGCGGAGAACTTCTCTTGCACCTTCGCGCGATAGTCAGTAAGCGCGCGCTCGGCCTCGCTGCGAGCGGCATCGAGCTCACGCTGCGACTCTGCCGCGGCAGCGGCAAGCGCCATCTCCTGGGCTTTGTCCGCCGCGGCGAGCCTGGCCTGCAGCTCGGCAATCTGAGCGTCGCGTGCGGACAGGTCGTTTTGAGCAGCATTGCGTGCCGCCGCCTCGGCAAGCCTGGCTTCATCATCTTTGCGCTCCAACTGCGCACGTAAATTGTCGATCTCGCGCTGAAGCTCGGCATTCTCCTTTTGGGCATCGGAACGGGCCTCAACCGCCGCGCGCTGACTTGCACTCTCGCGCTCTGCGGCAGCGCCCTCGAGCTTAGCGCGCAGCTCGGCAAGCTCGGCATCGCGCTTGGCAACCTCTTGTGCCAGCCGCTGAGCTGCAGCATTCTTCTGCTCGACAAGCTGAGCGTTGCGCTGAGACTTTGCCTGTTGCAAGGCAGCCGTCGAACGCGAGCGCTCAAGCTCCAGCGCCTGCTCACCCTCACGCTGGACTGCCTTCACACGCTCATCCAGGTCGCGCGAGAACTCGGCATCGCGCACCTGCCTGACGATATCCGCATAGCCGGATGCATCGACCTTAAAAACTTCGCCGCAATGCGGGCACTTGATCTCGTTCATAGCAGCTCCTCGATGGACGCAAATATCAACCGCCTACACTCTACCGCGCCGCGCGGACAAAAAAGGCGCCGCCGCCATAATGGCAACGGCGCCAGAACCACCACAAAGGTGCCTGTCCCCTTTGTGGTGGCTCTGGCGCCCTATAACCCAAAGAAGCTAAGAATCTGATCGCGGCTTACGGGCTTGTACTCGTTGGCATCGAGACCGACATCGTAGCGAAAGATAGGGCGCTCGCGATCGCGGTTGCGTGCGTTGGCGCGGTCACCCCTGCTGTGGATATGCCCATGCAGCATAATGGCGCCACGTGCCTTGCCGTTCCAGCTGAGCATGGGGTAGTGGCTCATAACCAGACGATGGCCCTTGGCATAGCCGGGAGCAATCTCCAGGTAATCGCGCACGTCTTCCCAAATCTGCGGTACGTCGGAATCTTCCCAGTCGCCGTCATGGTTACCGCGGATGAGCGTCACGTTCTGGCATTCGATACGCTCGCGCAGGCGCACCGCCTCCGCCAGGGGCAAACGATAGGTAAAGTCACCCAGAATATAGAGGCGGTCGTCCGCAGCCACGCACTCATTGATGGCATCGATGACCTTGCGGTTCATCTCCTCGACCGAATCAAACGGCCGATCCATGTCGTGCAAGATATTCGTATCGCCCAGGTGCAGGTCGGCGGTAAACCACATCATCGTCTGTGTCCTCATTTCGCAACGCGTCTAACACGTGCCTAGTATACAGACGCTCTGGCGCGTCGGTTAGCCAAAGAGCCCGCCGAACAAACCTCGGCGGCGTTTGTCTTGCTTTTTCGAAGCGTAGCCCTGCGCTTTCTTGTCTTGCCGCTTCTCACGGTCCTGCTCTAGCTCATCGTCATCGAGTAGCGTATCCCACTCAAACGGATCGTCTGTCAGATCGAACAGGTCATCGTCATCAAACATGGCAGTCTCCCATACCGATTAGCGAGCATCCACCACATAGAGCCCAACGCGCACCTGATGCCACGGGCTGCGCTCGGGGGCAACCTGTTGCACGCGGGCCTCAAATACGTCCTCGTGGCCGTAATACATCATCAAGGACAGTGGGCCGACCTCGTTTCCCGGAACATAGCCAAGCTTGGTGTTGCCGTAATAAATCGCAACCGCCTCAGGGTCATGGGGATTATCGCGCTCGGCACACAGCGTCAGCTTATCGCCCGCTTTAAGATCGCCCAAGACCAAGGCGCCATCGGCATACTGAAATCCTGCAATGTGAAATGACAGAAGAACACGCGAAGGCTCGTACATAGCAGCTCCTCTAACGGCCGGATAAACCGGTGTGTAACCTTATTGAGAAGTCTACGGTCCCGTGCGGACACAAATACATCCTGCCTGCGTCCTTCAATCGTTTGCCTCAACGCTTGCGCGACAGAACGCTTGCAGATAAGATAGGAACACGGATGGCACCCGTTGCCGCGGGTCTTGCCAACTCCGATACACGTTTTCATCGTGAGAAGTGGCCGTCTTCGCTTACGCGGGGGCGGCTATTTCATTCGGCCGATAAACAGACCGAGTTCGATAGCCGCAATCAACAACGCCAATAACGAGATAACATCGCTTACGTTCATACCAAATCCCTTCTAAAGGGAGTTGGCCCATCCGTGCTCCATAACAGTAGTCTAACGCAAAATGCAGGTAATAGGAACACTTGTTCGTATTACCTGCGCCCTTTTCTAATGCACAAACATGCGCACGAACTTGTGCTTCCAGCTTGCGTAGGGCGCATACCGAAACGGCACGTCCAGCCAAGTTGCCTTGTTCACGATACTCTTCTTGTGGCTAAACGTATCGAAGCTCTCGCGTCCATGGTACTGCCCCATACCGCTCGCGCCCATGCCGCCAAAGCCCATATGGCTCGTAGCCAAGTGCATGATCGTGTCATTGACACAGCCACCGCCAAAGGGCACGTAACGCACGAAGCGCTGCTGAACTGCGCGATCCTGACTAAAGATATACAGGGCCAGCGGCGTCGGACGATCCGTAATAAACGCTTCGGCCTCGTCTAGGCTCTCAAACGTCAGCACCGGCAAGATGGGACCGAAGATCTCCTCCTGCATCACGGCGTCATCGGGGGTCACGCCGTCTAGGATCGTCGGCTCAATCTTGAGCGACGACTCGCGCGCCGTGCCTCCCAGCACGACCTTATCGGGATCGATCAGCCCGCGCACGCGCGCAAAATGCTTAGCATTGACGATATGCCCGTAATCCTCGTTATCGAGCGGATGCTCGCCAAACATACGGCGGACCTCTTCCTTGATGAGGCCCAGCAGCTCGTCGTGCACGCGCGTATCGACCAGCAGGTAGTCGGGCGCCACGCAGGTCTGCCCTACGTTGAGCCATTTGCCAAAGGCGATACGCCGTGCCGCGACCTTCAAGTTTGCCGTCGCATCCACGATGCAGGGGCTCTTGCCGCCCAGCTCAAGCGTCACGGGCGTGAGGTTTTTACTCGCGCGCTCCATGACGAGCTTGCCGACCGGAACGCTACCGGTAAAGAAGATCTTGTCCCAGCACTCATCGAGCAACGCTTCGTTCTCGGCGCGCCCGCCCTCGACAACCGTCACCAGGCGCGGATCAAATGCCTCTTCACAGATTTGCTTGAGCACCGCGCTCGATGCCGGAGCATAGGCACTCGGCTTGATGACCACGGTATTGCCCGCGGCAAGGGCGCCGGCGAGCGGCTCGAGTGTTAGCAAAAACGGGTAGTTCCACGGAGCCATGATGAGCGTGACGCCATAGGGCACGGCTTGCGTTTTGCACGCGCTCACGGCGTTGGCAAGGTCACACGGACGCAGGCGCGGACGACTCCATCGAGCCACGTGAGCGATCTGATGACGAATCTCGGAAAGCGACGTGCCGATCTCGCACATATATGCCTCGTCATGCGACTTTCCCAAATCGGTCTTGAGTGCATGGGCAATATCGGCCTCGTGCGCCCGTACCACATCGCGTAAACTCACGAGCGCGCGACGTCGGGCATCAACATCAAACGTAGCGTGCGTTTTAAAGTAAGTGCGCTGATCGCCGACGATGCGCGCAATTTCCTCGGTGTTCATGGACCCTCCTAATTCTCGTCCTCAAACATACCACCTGCAACGACTTCGTACATATGCTCGAGCTCCAAGCGGTCCATTAGAAGCGGAACGGGGTATAGCGGATTGGCCTCGGCATCGGCATGCGCCGCCATCTCGGGAATGTCGGAGCGGCGAATGCCCGAGACATATTTGGGGATTCCCAGGATCTCGTTCATGCGGTCGACCCAATCGAAAAAGGCCTCGGCCGCAAGACTATCCTGCGCGGTAGCCGGCGCAATGCCCGCCATGCGAGCAAGATCGGCAAGCTTGGGGGCGGCGGCGTCACCATAAGCGCGAAGCATGTGCGGCAGGATGATCGCGTTGGCCAAACCGTGCGGAATTCCGTATCGGCCGCCCAGACTGTGCGCGATGGCATGCACATATCCGACATAGGAGCGGGTAAACGCAACGCCCGCCTTATACGCCGCCGAAAGCATATTGCGACGAGCGCGCATGTCGTCACCATGCTCATAGGCCTCGAGCAAATTGTCGTGGATAAGCTGCACCGCCTGTCGCGCCATCTTGCGCGTATAGGGCGTGGTGCTTCGCCCGATAAAGGCCTCAACGGCATGCGTCAGGGCGTCCATGCCCGTCTGCCCCGTAATGGAAGCGGGCAAGCCGCACGTAAACTCGGGGTCGTGGACTGCAAAACGCGGGATGAGCACAAAGTCGTTAATGGGGTATTTGTAGTGCGTCCCGTCATCGGTAATTACCGCCGCAAGCGTGACTTCGCTTCCCGTACCGGCGGTAGTGGGAACGGCGATGAGCAGCGGCAGGCGACGATGAATCCGCAGCAGGCCGCGCATCTTGTTGATGGGCTTGTTTGGCTGCGCAATGCGTGCGCCCACGCCCTTGGCACAGTCCATGGCCGAGCCACCGCCAAAGCCGATAATGGCCTGGCAGGCGCTCTCTCGATACAGGGACGCCGCTTCTTCCACGTTTGAAACCGTGGGGTTTGCACGCGTTTCGGCATAGACCGTAACGCCAATCCCCCTGGATGCGAGCGCCGTCTCGAGCGGTGCCGTGAGCCCCAGACGGGCAATACCGGGATCCGTCACGATAAGGACCTTCTGGATCGAGCGCTTTTGAAGCACCGCGGGCACATCCTCGGCATGCTCTAAAATGCGCGGCTCGGTATAGGGCAGGATCGGCAATGCAATGCGAAAAACCGTCTGATATGTTCGGCACCAGGCACGACGGGCTAGATGCATAAAGGAAACTCCTTCATTTGTTGATAGATCAACATTTGCTCGCCCGATTGTACTCAGCGGCGGTCAAAGACGGCCTGCCAATCGTTAATCAATCAACATCTTCATATCTCAAATTGTTTTATTAAAAATCATTCCTAATAGGCTTCACATTTGGTTTCATTTATGGATAATAGAACTCGTCAAGACGCACGTCCGGAGAGGGCCCTTACGGGACCGGACGAGCGCACAATCGCCATCGATCGAAAGGATCGAATCATGAAGTTTGTTTGCCCCGTTTGCGGTTATGTGGAAGAGTTCGACGGCGACCAGCTGCCCGAGGACTTCAAGTGCCCCCAGTGCGGCGTTCCCGGTTCTCGTTTCCTGAAGCAGGAGGAGGGCCAGCTCGAGTGGGCTGCCGAGCACGTCGTGGGCGTCGCCAAGATGGAGGGCGTCTCTGAGGACATCGTTGCCGACCTGCGCGCCAACTTTGAGGGCGAGTGCTCCGAGGTCGGTATGTACCTGGCCATGGCTCGCGTCGCCCATCGCGAGGGCTATCCCGAGATCGGCCTGTACTGGGAGAAGGCTGCCCACGAGGAGGCCGAGCATGCCGCCAAGTTCGCCGAGCTCCTGGGCGAGGTCGTGACCGACTCCACCAAGAAGAACCTAGAGATGCGCGTTGAGGCCGAGAACGGCGCCACCGCCGGCAAGACCGATCTTGCCAAGCGTGCCAAGGCCGCCGGCCTCGATGCCATCCACGACACCGTGCACGAGATGGCTCGCGACGAGGCCCGCCACGGCAAGGCTTTCGCCGGCCTGCTCAAGCGCTACTTTGGCTAAGCCAACCGCCTGAGACATAACCTCTAGCTTCATAAGGCCCGAACCGCATGGTTCGGGCCTTTTTCGTGGGCTTATTGCAGCTGTTCTTGAAGAACGATGAGCGAGTGAGGGCTCAGGTCGTCGTATTGAATGAGAACGCGAGACGGCGCATTCTTAGTCAACGCCCGATCGGACGCCCATAGGCAATCGTCGATATCGATATAGGAAATACGGGCGTCAGCGAGAGCCTTCGCAAAGCTCTCCCCCGCATTATCCTTGGTCAGGACGACGGTGCAGTAAAGACCCGCGTCTGCGTACTCGATCGAGACCTCCCCCGCCGGAAATGCCTTCCGTACAAGCGCCGCCAGGCCATCGCGCGCCTCGCGAGCGCGCACGCGCACGCGATTCACATGTCGCTCGTAATCACCCGATTCCAGCAAGCGAGCCAAAGCGACCTGGTCAACAGAACTCACCGACGAGGCGTAAAAACCAAGGTTGCGCCTAAACCGTTCCATCAGCTCATCAGGCAGGACCATATACGCCAAACGCAGGGCCGACGACAGACTTTTTGAAAAGGTGTTGGTGTAGATGACCGATTGGGCGGCATCGATCGACGCGAGCGCGGGAATCGGCTTGCCGGCAAGGCGAAACTCACAATCAAAGTCATCTTCGATGAGATACCGGTCCGGCTGCTCGGCGGCCCAGCTCAGCAGGGCATAGCGACGCGCAATGCTCGTCACAAGGCCGGTCGGATATTGGTGAGACGGCATCAGGTGAAGGACATCCGCCCCGGTTTTCTGCAGAGCGCTCAAGTCCACGCCTTCACCGTCCAACGGGATATGACGCACTTCGCAACCCATAGCCTGATAGATGCGCGTCAGGCGCAGATAGCCCGGATCCTCAACGGCATACACCTTGTCGGCTCCAAGCAACTGAACCAACATGGTATCGAGCAACTGGGCGCCCGCACCGATAACGATGTTGTCGGGGTCGACATTCATGCCCCTTGTCCCACGCAAATGGTGAGCGATAGCGCGTCGTAGCCGAGCGGTGCCCTGTGCCGGCGCGGTCGAAAAGATTTCACGTTCGTCTTCGGACGTCAGTGTCGCCCGTAGCGCGCTTTGCCAAAACCGCGCCGCCTCCAAGGCGGAAGGAGAAAGCGCATCGAATCGCTCGACCTGTCCGTTGACATCATGCGCGCTGGGGCCCACGGAGGCGTCATCTCGGTCGATGCCCTCCGCAGCCGAAGCCAAAACCGGTGCATCGGGAAGCTCGCACGCGTAGTAACCACGGCGCGGCTTTGAGCAAATATAACCCTCGGCAAGCAACTGACTATATGCATTTTCGATTGTAATGACACTAATTCCCAGATGACTGGCAAAGGCGCGCTTAGACGGAAGATGCTCCCCCGCCGCAATACGTCCAGCTACAATATCATCTCGAATTTGCTGGTAAACATACTCATAGAGCGATGCTTCGCCGCGGTTTTCCAAATTATAGTCAAGCATGAGTTTGTCACCTGACCTTATCGAGTCATTCAATCTGGCATTAGTCTGACCTTGCTATTATCTCGAAAACTGAGTATTTCGCCATACCCAGCTCCCCGATAGGATGTTCCGTCAAGCAATACACATGCCAACCAAGGGAGCAACCATGGCAGAACAGACCAGCAAGGCCGATCGCGTTAAACTCAACCGCGAGCTCGCGCAGATGCTCAAGGGCGGCGTCATCATGGACGTCACCACGCCCGAGCAGGCACGCATCGCCGAAGAGGCGGGCGCCTGCGCCGTCATGGCACTCGAGCGCATCCCGGCCGACATCCGTGCCGCAGGCGGCGTCTCGCGCATGAGTGACCCCAAGATGATCAAGGGCATTCAAGAGGCCGTCTCCATCCCCGTCATGGCCAAGTGCCGCATCGGTCACATTGTCGAGGCGCAGGTCCTGCAGGCCATCGAGATCGATTACATCGATGAGTCCGAGGTCCTCTCCCCTGCCGACGATGTCTACCATATCGACAAGACCCAGTTTGACGTGCCGTTTGTCTGCGGCGCCCGCGACCTGGGCGAGGCGTTACGCCGTGTTGCCGAGGGCGCCACGATGATTCGCACCAAGGGCGAGCCGGGCACGGGCGACGTCGTCCAGGCTGTGCGTCACATGCGCAAAATCCAAAAGCAGATCCGCGACATTGTTGCATTACGCGATGATGAGCTCTTTGAGGCAGCCAAGCAACTGCAGGTTCCGGTCGAGCTGGTCCGCGAGGTCCATGCCACAGGCAAGCTTCCCGTCGTGAACTTTGCCGCCGGCGGCGTAGCGACCCCCGCCGACGCCGCGCTGATGATGCAGCTGGGTGCCGAGGGCGTCTTTGTCGGCTCGGGCATCTTTAAGAGCGGCGACCCCGCCAAGCGCGCCGCCGCCATCGTTAAGGCCGTGGCAAACTTCACCGACGCCAAACTCATCGCTGAGCTTTCGGAGGACCTGGGCGAGGCTATGGTGGGCATCAACGCCGACGAGATCGAGATCATCATGGAGGAGCGCGGGCGCTAGTCCGGTAGAAAGGATCGCACATGAGCGATTACGCAGACCAGACGGTCGCCGTGCTGGCGGTCCAAGGTGCTTTTGCCGAGCACGAGGCGAGGCTGTCCGAGCTGGGCGCACGTTGTATTGAGCTAAGGCAGGTGGCTGATTTGAAGCAGGACTTTGACCGTCTAGTACTTCCCGGCGGCGAGTCTACCGTTCAAGGGAAGCTGCTTGATGAGTTGGGCATGCTCGAGGAGCTTCGTACCCGCATCGCTGAAGGTATGCCTGTATTGGGAACTTGCGCCGGCTTGATTCTGCTGGCGCGCGACCTTGCTGCCCACGACGATAAGGGGACGCCGCGCCTGGCAACCATGGATGTGCTCGTCGAGCGCAATGCCTATGGCAGACAGCTCGGCAGCTTTCGCACTCAAGGACCTGTCGCCGGCATCGACGGTGAAGTGCCGCTGACGTTTATCCGCGCGCCCCGCATCATCGAGGTCCACGGCGACGCCAAGGCCCTGGCAGAGGTCGATGGCCGCATCGTCGCCGCCCGCCAGGGCAACCAGCTCGGCGTAACCTTCCACCCCGAACTCGATGAAGACACCCGCCTCCACGAACTGTTCCTACAAATGTAGGCGGAATAGAAACGAGCGTGGATTTTCGCACACACAACAAATGAGAGTGGATAATCTCCCACTTTGAGCTTGAATGCAGGCTCAAACCGGGAGATTGTCCACTCTCATGCTATGTAGTCGTTTAAGAACGTCCCCAATGACTACTTTTTGGCAGGCTTGGATTAAGGCAACGCCGATGTCTTGGTACCGACAGCGAAAACCCGCCAGAGCGAGCAAGGTGCCTTGAAACAAGGCGGCATTGACCTTCTGGTCATGCCGCCGAAGTTGAAAGGCAGATTGCCGCTCTGGCGGGTTTGCAGCGTCAACTAGTTACGCGGGTTGGTAAACCCGCGTAACCCAACTAGAAACGGTTGCCGCGGAAGCCGCCACCGTTGCGGCCGCCACGATCGCCACCGCGACCGCCGCGGTCGTTGCCACGGTTGCCGCCGAAGCCGCCACGGTTGCCGCCGCGGTCGCCATAGCCACCACGGTTGCCACCAAAGCCGCCGCGACCGCCACGGTCGCCGCCACGGTCACCAAAGCCGCCACGGCCACCGCGATCGCCACCGCGACCGCCACGGTCGCCACCACGGCCGCCGCGATCGCCAAAGCCGCCGCGACCGCCACGGTCGCCGCCACGGCCGCCGCGATCGTCACGGCCGCCGCGAGGACCGCGGTCCTCGTCCAGGCCCATGGCGACGAGCGGAGCAATAACCTTATCGAGAGCGGCCATCAGCTCGGTGGCCTCCTCGTAAGAAAGCTCGGGCAGGAGCTTCTCCTTCTTGTTGGCAAGCTCGACCAGGCCCTCAGCGGCATCCTCGGCAGCGAAGACGACGATCTTGCGCATATCGCCCTCGGCGTCGTCGATGCGGCCGACCAGATCGGCAGCCTCGGCCTCGGCCATCAGACCATCGAGCTCGCGGAGGCGCATGCCGAGCAGGTCGGACATTTCCTTCTGCTCCATCTTGGGCTTGAGGTCAAGAAGCTTGATGGCGCGCTCGATGTTCGCCATGCGCTCGGCCTTGGCCTCCTCCTCCTTGGAAATAGCAAAGCGACGGCTACGCAGCAGACGGGCGGCCTTCTGCATCTTGTCCATCAGCTCTTCGTCATCGTAATCAACGGCGGCCTCGACAACCTCGGCCTCCTCCTCGGCGGAAACCTCGTCAGCAGCCTCAACCTCGGCAGCTTCGGTCTCCACGGTCTCGACTGCCTCAACCTCGGCAGCCATGGTCTCGTTCTCGGTCTCGTTCATGATCTCTTCGTTCTCAGACATGAGACTCCTTCTTGGCCCTCTCAGGCATCATCGCCCCATTCGCGGGGCCCGTCGCGCACTCTTTGCGCTTTAAACATTCATGCCTCTCGGCAAAACGTCCATTAGTTTATGGTGTCGCCATCCAATCTAGCTGCAGAATCTATGTGCACACATTAATGCGACATGTGCGACTCGCGGCGGGCGTACACCAGCGACACCGCGAACCCAGCCACGGCAATCACGGCCGCCACGCGCACGGCAGCCGCAAATCCGATCGCCCGGGCAACGTCTGCCGCAACGCCAGTGGCGCCGGCAACCGCCGCAGAACTCGAAAGCAGACCGATAAACAGCGATGGACCAAACGACGCGGCAATCATGTTCCACGTGTTGAGCAATGCCGTTCCGTGAGGATGCTCAGCGGCAGGCAGCGTCTCCAAGCCGGCCGTCTGCGAGGGGCTCAGCACTAAACCGACGCCAGCATACACCACAATGGTCAGTGCCACGGCGACACCGATGTTCATGCTTGCCGCCGTCATCGAAATGGCAGTCTGCCCCACGGCAATCAGGGCAAAGCCGACCGGCAGCAGCGGCCATGCGCCACGGGCGTCCATCACGCGTCCGCCCACAATCGAGGTCACGGCGTTGCAGGCAATCGCCGGCAAAATGAGCAGGCCCGCAACAAGAGCGGTCATGCCGTATGCGCCCTCAAAATAGAGCGGCAGCAAAACGCTCATCGAGAACGTCGTCATCATCGACACCACCACAAGCAGGCACGCAGGCCAAAAACGAACGCTCGCCATGGGGCGCACGTTGAGCACCGGATGTTCGAGCTTGAGCTGGCGGACCGCAAACAGGCCAAGCAGCACCACAGCGGCGAAAAGCGTCACGATACCGGTCATCACATTGGTCGAGAACTCGCCTACGGAATATACAAACGCCGTGATTCCGGCCGCTAGCAAAGCAACCGACAGAATATCAAGCGTAGTGTTCGAGCGCTCTCCAACATTCCGAACGAGCTTTGCTGCCGCCGCGGCGACCACGACACCGCCCACCAGCGGCACTACGAACACCGCCCTCCAGCCAAACAACGTGCACATAAGACCGCTGATCACGGGACCAAATGCCGGCCCTAGCGTAATGCAGGCACCGCCCAGGCTCAGATACAGACCGAGCTTCTCGCGCGGGGCGCAAGACAGCACCACGTTCATCATGAGCGGGAACAAGATGCCCGATCCCGCAGCCTGCAAAATACGGCTTGGCAGCAAGACGGTAAACGTTGGGGCGACCAGGCACAGGACTTCTCCGGCGACCAGGCATCCACATGCGAAAAACAGCAGCTTGCGCGTCGAGAAGCGACCGGAAAGAAAGGCCATGATGGCCGTAAAGATCGACGTCACGATCATGTAGCCCGAAACAAGCCACTGCGCCGTGATGGCACTCACCGAAAAGGCTGCCATGATGTCGTGCAACGCCACGTTAATGATGTTCTCGTTAAACGCGGCAACAAAGGCTGCGATATACATAACGACGAGAATTGCCGCAGTGGCCGATGACGTTACTTGAACTTGTTGCTGAGATTTGCTCCCCATGCATTTCCTTCCTCTTGGAACGACAGTCGTATCGCCCCAGAGGAACAGTCCAGGGCGAGGATGAGCCCTAGACTTACGCCAGACGCCGCACGCGACGAGTCTGGCAACATGGTCCAACGTCGAAAGATTGTAACGCGAACGCGCAGCTTTCCTTCCGCGCTATTATTGAAAGTCCACGAAAGCATGAGACATGAGGAGCCCTCCATGATTAAGCCCATCATGAAATCCGAGTTCTTTTTGCGCCTGCCTTCCGAAGACGCGGGACCCGACGATGCCGCGACCGGGCAGGACCTCCTGGATACGCTCCATGAGCATGAGCACGAGTGCGTGGGCCTTGCCGCCAACATGATTGGCGTGCGCAAACGCATCATCTGCGTAAAGGACGGCAACAGGGCGCTGCTGATGTACAACCCTCAAATTCTTGAGCAGGTCAATTCCTATCAGACGAGCGAAGGATGTCTCTCGCTTTCCGGCGAGCGCCCCTGTACTCGCTATCGCCGCATTAAGGTTGAGTATTTGGACGAGAATTTCGTCCACCGCATCAAAAACTTCTCGGGCTACACCGCCGAGATCATCCAACACGAAATCGACCACTGCAACGGGATTGTTATTTAGACAGCCAGGGTAACGATGCAGGTTGAGCACACGACAGCGAGCGAGCCGCATTTGCACCAAGGTGACGTTATATCGTTCCGCCGTTCTAACGAACGGCGGACCACTTGACGCTGCGCGAGCCGCATTCACGCCAATCTGACGTTCAATTTCGAGGGCGCGACCAGAAGGTCAGCGCCCTCTCATTTCACGTCACCTTGGCGCAAATGCGGCTCGCTCGCTGTCGTATGTCTATCCTGCGACGCCTCGATTCTTGCGGCGCCAGATACTTAATCCCCTACGACTGGCGGTAATGATCGAAGAAGTCGGCGAGGTCTTCGAGCGACTCTTTGAGCACTTCCATGCGCGGCAGGTACACGATGCGGAAGTGGTCGGGCTCACCCCAATTAAAGCCGCCGCCGCGCGTGATCAGGATCTTCTTCTCGTGCAGCAGGTCAAGGGCGAACTGCTCGTCGTCAGTGATGTTGAACTTCTTCACATCCATCTTGGGGAAGATATAGAACGCCGCACGCGGCTTGACCACCGAGATGCCGTCGATCTTGTTGAGTGCCTCATACACGAAGTTGCGCTGTTCGTAGACACGACCGCCGGGGCGGATGTAGTTGTTAACAGACTGATGGCCGCCGAGCGCCGTCTGGACGATTGACTGAGCCGGCACGTTGGAGCACAGGCGCATGTTCGAGAGCATGTTGATGCCCATAATAAAGTCGCTCATGCAGCGCTGGTTACCCGAAAGCACCATCCAGCCAATACGATAGCCCGCGATCATGTGCGACTTGGAAAGGCCGCTAAAGGTGACGCAGGGCAGGTCGGGAGCGAGCGAGGCAATCGAGACGTGCTCGTAGCCGTCCATGCACAGGCGGTCGTAGATCTCATCGGCAAAAATCATGAGCTGGTGCCTGCGCGCGATCTCAACGATGCCCTCGAGTACCTCGCGCGGATAGACCGAACCCGTGGGGTTGTTGGGGTTGATGATGACGAGGGCCTTGGTCGCGCTCGTGATCTTGGACTCCATATCCTCCAGGTCGGGATACCAATCCGCTTGCTCATCACACAGATAGTGAACGGGATGACCGCCGGCAAGGGTTGCGCACGCCGTCCAGAGCGGATAGTCGGGGCTGGGGATCAGAATCTCGTCGCCATTGTCGAGCAGCGCGTTCATCGAAAGCTGAATGAGTTCGGACACGCCGTTGCCCGTGTAGATGTGCTCCATCTGAACATTGGGCAGGCCCTTGATCTGCGAGTACTGCATGATTGCCTTGCGCGCGGAGAACAGGCCACGCGAGTTGGAATAGCCTTCGCAGTCGGGCAGCTGCTGGCGCATGTCCTTGATGACCTCATCGGGCGTGCGGAAACCAAAGGGCGCCGGATTACCGATGTTGAGCTTGAGAATACGCTCGCCCTCGTCCTCCATACGGGCGGCCTCGTCGACGACGGGGCCGCGCACGTCATACAGGACGTTATCGAGCTTGGTGGATTTAGAAAAAGTACGCATGGTGGTGCTCCTTGGAATTTGAGCTGAGGGATGGGGTTCGGGCTTGGGCACGTTGCGAGGCGATGATTCCTCGCCTTGATCGGCGTCACCGGCGAGCAGCCAGGAAACATCGACCTCCAAAATACGAGCGAGCAGCTCTGCCACATCGCGCCGCGGGATCGTCTTGCCGCTCACATATTGGCTCATCTGACTCTTGCCGAGTTTTTTTCCGAGCATCTCCGATGCGCGGATTACGTCCGACTGGCGAACGTCGCGATCGGACATGGTCTGTCGCAGGCGATCGCTAAACGTCTCTTGGGCCATTAGAACCTCCTTGCTGGCAAAGTTCAATTTATAGAACACGAATTGAACCTAAGTTCAATTTAGGCAGCAGTATAGCGCCGTACCTTATTCGGAAGTTCAATTTCACAAGAAAACGTACCGAACTCCGAGATTTGCCCAAGGCGGACAATGACGCGCACGCGTTTAGAGATATTCAAGGAATCGAGCGGCGGCAAGCGAAACGTCAGCCGTGCGATATATCGCGTTGATCTGCCGATGGGGATGTCCCTCGAGCGGACGCACGGCGACATCGAACTGACAGCGGCGCAAGATGAGCGCCGGAAGAATACTCACGCCCAGACCGTCCTCGACCATGGCCATAATCGCATAATCATCCCAGGTCGATAGCTTAGAACGCACCGCCAGACCCGCGCGGCGAAACAGCGGCGTAATCTCGTCGTCGCTACCGCGTTCCAGTAGAATAAACTGCTCATTGGCCAAATCGGCAAGGGAAACGACCTCCGCGGTGGCAAGCGAGGAGTCCGCTGGCACCACGGCCATCAGCTCGTCTTGCACCAACGGCCGCGACGCCATGCCGGCGCCGCGTGGCTCGCGCGGAATAAAGCCCAGGTCGCAGCGGCCTTCCGCCACCCATTGCTCAATCTCGGAGTAATCACCCATCAGCAGCTCGTAATCGACTTCCGGGTGATCAGCGCGAAACCGCGCGATCACCGGCGGCAGTACATGGGTCGCCACACTCGAGAATGTACCGATACAGATCTTGCCACGCATGAGCCCCCGCATCTCGTCCACGCGTCGCTGCAGGCGGCCAAACTCTTCGCATAACGCCTCGACTGCCGGCATGACCTGCCGCCCGTCGGCAGAAAGCACCACGCCCTCGCGGCCGCGATCAAGCACCTTAAAACCCCAGTCTGCCTCAAGGTCGCCCACCATGCGGCTCACGCCCGACTGCGAATAGCTCAGCCGCTCTGCAGCATGCGTAAAGCTGCCGGCACGCACCGTCTCGAGCAGCACTTGCATCTTTTGAATATTCGTTTCCACGGCATCCCTCCACCTTTACATGAGTTTTTGTCATGTTATCCATGCATTATATTCGCTTTTCTTCTAAAGCCACCTCACCCATAGTGAACATGCTCGGATATAGAGGAGATGTCAGCACATGAACAACGGACTGTTTACGTACTTAGCAGCATTGCTATTGTTTGGCTCCAACGGCATCATCGCCGCTGCCATCGCGCTGCCGAGCTCCGATATCGTACTGTTGCGCACGTTTTTGGGCGCTCTCACCCTTGCCGCCATCCTCTTCATAACCAAGCGCCATAACCTGCAGGCTCCGTCTCGCCCCCGCGAGGCCGCAGCGCTCATCGTCTCGGGCGCCGCGCTGGGCGCCAGCTGGATTTTCCTGTTCCGCGCCTATCAGACGATCGGCGTTGGCATCTCCTCGCTGTTGTATTACTGCGGCCCCATCATCGTTATGGCCCTCTCCCCGCTCATTTTTGGCGAAAAGCTGACCGGCGGCAAAATCGCCGGGTTTATCGCCGTTGCCTGTGGCGCCGTTCTCATTGCGGCGCAAGGTCTAGGCGGCAATATGCCCATTGCGGGTATCGCTTGCGGCATCGCCTCGGCCTTCTGCTACGCCTTGATGGTCATCGCTAGCAAGGGTGCGCCACACATCGAAGGCCTCGAGAACTCCACGCTCCAGGTGAGCGCCGCCTTTGTAACCGCGTTGATCCTTACGCTCTTCACGCAAGGTGCCCCCTCGTTCCTCTCCCCCAGCATTGCCGCCGGCATCGATTGGGGCGCCGTCGCCATGCTCGGCGTCGTCAACACCGGCATCGGTTGCCTGCTCTACTTTAGTGCCGTCGCCAAGCTGCCCGTCCAGACCGTCGCGGTCGTCGGCTACCTCGAGCCGCTTTCGGCCGTCGTGTTCTCCGTTGCCCTTTTGGGAGAGACCATGACGCCCATCCGCCTCATGGGCGCCGCGTTGATCATCGGCGGCGCGATCTTTTGCGAAGTCGCCGGCAAACGCGCAGACACCAAAGCAAGCATCGCCCAAGCAGCACGCGCCTAAAAGCCCCTCTTCAGTTTCAAAGCAGGGGCGCGTCCGTGGTTATCACATTGCAGCAAGACCATACAGCCGGTGCGCCCCTGTTTTGAAATGCTATCTGCGTACATGAATAATCCCCAGATGGGGATTATTGTCTAAAACACCCCGATGTGCCAAACTGCTCTTATATGTATAAAGATGGCATAAAGGTTATCTGCCCTAGACAGATAACCGGATGTCTAAGGGAGTCCACGTGGCACACAACAAACTGGAGGCAAACCTCCAAGACCAGCACGGACAGAGCGGGCATGGAGCCATTCCCCTTTCTGCTGGTATGTTGCTCGTAACGCTCGGCGTCGTCTATGGCGACATCGGCACGAGCCCTATGTACACCATGAAATCAATCGTCGCCAACAACGGCGGCATCGGTACCGTCAGCGAGGACATGATCCTGGGCGCGCTTTCGCTCGTCATCTGGACCATGACGCTCGTAACCACGGTCAAGTACGTGCTAATCGCCATGAGGGCCGACAACCACAACGAGGGCGGTATCTTCGCCCTGTTCAGTCTCGTGCGCAAAGTGGCGCCGTGGCTGATCCTTCCCGCCATGATCGGCGGTGCGGCGCTGCTTGCCGACGGCATCCTCACCCCCGCCGTCACGGTCACCACAGCCATCGAGGGTCTGCGCACCATCGAGTGGGGCCACGCGCTATTGGGCGACGGCCAGACCAACGTCATCATTATTACCATCATCATTATCTGCGGCCTATTTGCCATGCAGCGCGCCGGCACCTCGTCAATCGGCAAGCTCTTCGGCCCGCTTATGACGCTATGGTTCCTGTTCCTGGCGGGCGCCGGCCTGTTCAACATGCTCGGCAACCTGTCCATCTTGCGCGCACTCAACCCCATCCGCGGCATCATGTTCCTGTTCTCGCCCATCAACCACTCGGGCATCATGGTGCTCGGCTTCGTCTTCCTGTCGACGACCGGCGCCGAGGCGCTCTATTCGGACATGGGTCACGTGGGCAAGGCTAACATTTACGCATCCTGGCCGTTCGTAAAGGCGGCCCTCATCCTTAACTATCTGGGTCAGGGCGCTTGGCTGCTCGCCAACAACTCCAATCCCCAGATGCTCGCGATGGACATCGTCAACCCGTTCTACATGATGCTTCCCGAGCCCCTGCGCCCCTTTGCCATCGTGCTATCGGCCGTAGCGGCCATCATCGCCTCGCAGGCGCTTATCACCGGCTCGTTCTCGCTGGTATCCGAGGCCACGCGTCTCAACCTTATGCCGCATCTGCGCATCCACTACCCCAGCGACACCAAGGGTCAACTCTATATTCCGCTCGTCAACAACATCATGTGGGTCGGCTGTATCTTCATCGTGCTGCTGTTCCAAAACTCCGAGCGCATGGAGAGCGCCTACGGCCTCGCCATCACCGTGACTATGCTCATGACCACGACGCTTTTGACGAGCTATATCGCCGGCATCCTCAAGCACAAGCTGGGCGCCTGCGTCTTTGCCCTACTTTTTGGCGCCATCGAGCTCTGCTTCTTTGCCTCGTGCCTCACCATGTTCTTTGACGGCGGCTATGTGATGATCTTCCTGGCCTCGCTGCTGTTTGGCCTTATGTACGTGTGGCGCCGCGGCACCGCCATCGAGCGCACGCAGACGATCCTGCTGCCCGTCTCCAAGTACATCGATCAGCTCAACCGCCTGCGCAACGACGAGACCTACCCCATGCTCGCCGACAATCTGGTGTTCCTCACCAACAGCCCCGACCCGCTCACGCTCGACCACGACGTGCTCTATTCCATCCTGGACAAGCACCCCAAGCGCGCCAAGGCATATTGGTTCATCAACGTGCACGTTACCGACGAGCCCTATACGCACGAGTATTCCGTCGAGACCTTTGGCACGGACTTTTTGTTCCGCGTGCGCCTGGACCTGGGCTTTAAGGTCAACCAGCGCATCAACGCCTATCTGCGTCAGATCGTTGGCGACTTGATGACATCGGGTGAGCTGCCACCACAGCATCACACCTACTCCATCTACGAGACACGCGGCAACGTGGGCGACTTCCGTTTTTGCATGCTGCGCAAGATGCTTGCCCCCGAAACGGACATCAACCGTAACGACCACCGCGTCATGGCCATCAAGTACGCCGTCCGCCGCGCCTGCGGAAGCCCGGCACGCTGGTACGGTCTTGAGAACTCGGCGATCATCATCGAGTACGTGCCTCTCTTTGCCCGCATGCGTCCGGCGGTCAAACTCGTACGCACCCATGTGCCGCTCGAGGTCCAGATCGAGGAAGCCGAGGAAATGGAAGTCGATATCTTCTCGGACGACCTGGTCAACGGCAACGAGGCCGGTAGGGACATGAACGTCGATCCCACCGAATTGCTCGAGAGCGTCGCCGATACGCCCGAACAGCAACTGCTCGACGGCCTCGAGAGTGAACAACTCAACGACGCCAACTTCTAGCGACGTCGCGCATCAACGACAGCGCCCCTGCACCTCACAGGAGATGCAGGGGCGCTTTGCATTTCAGTAAAGCCATCGGCTACGAACGACGCGGCTCGGGAACCACGAGCCTATCGGGGCTCGCGCCCTCGGCATCCATCAGGCTCACATAGCGAATCGACGGATCCCCATACATCGCGTAGTAATAATTGCCCGTGCGCGCGCTAAAGCATCCGGTGTAGATAGTCTTCTCGAACTTGCCATCGCCCATCCTGGACGCCCCCTCAATCATCACCACGCCCTCGAGTGAACGGAACATGCGGACGACGTTTTCGGTCTCGCTGTCTTTTTGCGGGTAATTGGCGTTGAGGTACGCTGCCTTTACAAAACGGCTCGGCGAATAGCAGTCGCCGGGAATGCCGCGCATGCCGGCACCGGCTCCATAGGGCTTAAGCTCGGCGCCACGCCACGTCGCCGTCTGCGGAAAATCGCTTGTGGCGGTGATATAAGTGCGTAGGTTTTCCATATGCCACGGGAAGGTGGGCTGATTGGCAAGGGTGTCGACCGGATCGTCGTATACATGCAGGCCGTCAGCCATCATCTCGACCACGATGCTACGCTGGCTGTCGCCGATAATCCAATGGAGCAGCGACACGCCCAGCCCCTCTCCGGCAGATTTGGCGACAATCACCGTGTCGCGCAGCGCGGCCTCGACCTCATCGACCGTCGAGAACGTCGCTGCCACCCACAGGGGAAACTCATAGGCCGCGATATTGGTCTTGCCGTCGACAGGGTCCTCGGCATACTCGGCATAACCCGGGAAATTGAGACCCGCCACGGCGAGGCCCGCATCGTTGCCGCAGTCGAAGAACATAGGGTAGTTCTTGTAATCGATGCACATACCGATCACCGCGTGTGCCGCTGTCGTGTCGTCGATAAACGAATACGGAATGTGAAACCCGCGCGGCATCACGCGAACCTGTTGGCCGTAGTCAAAGCTCCAGTCGAGGTTGCGGCCCAGATACATGTTGCCGGAATTATCGGTAAATCGAATGCTCGTACACATAGCGCCTCCTAGCTTCACGTTCTCGCTAAGTTCATTGTCACCAAACAAAAAGGCGCTAAACACAAAAGCCCGGACATGACAACAATGTCACGCCCGGACTATTCAAGCAGGATAAACTCAACCAAGTTAACCCCGCAGGTCGTCTAAGGGGTCAAAGTGCCGCAGATTGCCACGAAAGAGGAGCGAAGCGTACTTAAGGTACGCGAGCGACGATTGAGCGGCAAGGTGCGGTGCTTTGGTCCCCTTAGACCAACTTTCCTAGACAGTGGTCAATCATATGCTGGACCATTTGAGCCTCGAAGCCCACAAAGTCCTGCTTGCGCTCGCGCATCTTGCCGTCGACGATCTGGTCAAAGGCAACCTTGCACTTGATATAGCGCGTGGACTTGGTGACCTCCTCGTGCGTCAGGCAGCTCTCCTCCATCTTGCTGGCGCCCAGGCCAAACACCAGACGGGGGTTGTAGAGCACGTGGGGCTCGCCGGCGTCGTCCAGGTAGACGCAGACCTTCTTGGTTACGCCAATCTGGTTAGCGGCAAGGCAGCCGGCATCGTCGAGCGACTTGATGGTATCGATCAGGTCCTGAGCAACCGACTCGTCCTCGACGGTCGCAACCTCGCAACGCTGGGACAGGATAGCCTCGTCGTGGCAAAGCTCTTTAATCATACGTTCCTCCATAGGGGTCGTTGTAACCGCTTAAGTATACGGTACCCACACATTTTCATGCGATAAATACCGTCCGTCTGTTACAAAGCGCCGAACATCAACATGCGAGGAACAGCAAGGTTGTAAAGACGATATAGTAAGTGAGTTCGTGTCAATCGGCCTAAACTCGGGGCCGAACAAGGAAAGGGTATGCATGGACGAACTTTTTCACGTCAGTGAGCGCAAGTCCACAATCGGGACCGAACTTCGCGCTGGACTGACAACATTCCTGGCGATGGCCTACATCATCGCCGTCAACCCCGCAGTGCTCTCGGGCGCTGGCATCGATGCGGGAGCGCTCGCCTGCGCCACCTGCCTGGGCGCCGGCATCATGACCATCTGCATGGGCATCTTCGCCAACCGCCCGCTCGCCTGCGCGTCGGGCCTGGGCATCAACGCCATGATCGCGGGCATCACCACCACCATGTGCGGCGGTGACTGGCACGTTGCCATGAGCGTTATCTTCCTCGAAGGTATCGTCATCTTGCTGCTCGTCCTTTGCGGCCTGCGCGAGGCCATCATGGATGCCATCCCCGTGGTCCTGCGCCACGCCATCTCGGTGGGTCTGGGCCTGTTTATCGCCATGATCGGCCTGTGCGACGCCGGCATCATCACCGCTGGCGCCGGTACGCTCGTCGGCTTGGGCGACATCACCTCCCCCACCTTTATCGTCGGCATCATCTCCATCGTCGTGACGGTTGCCCTGGCTTCCCGCAACGTGCCGGGCTCGCTGCTCATCGGCATCATCGTCGCCGTTATCGCCGGAATCCCGCTGGGCGTCACCCATGCGCCCGAGGGCCTCATCGCACCGCTCGACTTCTCGACCTTCGGCGCCCCGTTTGCCAGCACTGCCGACGGCAACCTTGCCATCGTGAAGGTCCTGACCGACCCGATGCTGCTCGTCGTTGCCTTCTCGCTGCTCATGAGCGACTTCTTCGACACCATGGGCACCGCGATGGCCGTCGCCAAGCAGGGCGAGTTCCTGACCGAGGACGGCAATGTCGAGGACATCCGTCCCATCCTGGTCGTCGACTCCGTGGCCGCTGCTGCCGGTGGCTTTATGGGCGTCTCCTCCATCACTACCTTCGTCGAGTCCACCTCTGGCGCTGCCGACGGTGGTCGCACGGGCCTCACCTCCGTCACCACCGGCGTGCTGTTCATTCTCGCCGCGTTCTTCTCCCCCATCGTCACCATCGTTTCCAGTGCCGCCACCTGCGGTGCTCTGGTCTACGTCGGCTACCTCATGATGAGCGAGGCCTCCGAGATCGACTGGTCCGACGTGTCGCAGGGTTTCCCGGCGTTCATGATTGTCGCCGGCGTGCCCTTCACCTACTCCATCTCTGCCGGCATTGGCCTGGGCTTTATCGCCTACGTGATCGTCGCGCTCTTTAAGGGCGAGGCCTCCAAGATCAAGCCGCTCATGTGGATCGCAGCCCTTGCCTTCCTCGTCTACTTCTTTGTAGCGTAACGGCAAAGCTGCCAAAGCAGAACACCAAAGCGCGGAGTCGCATCGAGCGGCTCCGCGCTTTTCTTTTAAAGCCAGGCACCGCACGGACGCGCGATGTATTGCCTCCCAAGTTTTGGACATTTTGCCCTCCAAACGGCACTACCGCCGGCTACATCCTGCAGATATGCTGGGCGTAATCGCATAGGCCCTATGAGGATGGGAGTAACCATGGCCGCCTTGTTCACGACCCCCAAGCGCAATGATAAAACCTCAGGAGCCCATTTTGTCGAGCCCGACGTGCACCGTCGCACGCTGCTCGCGCACGGCAGCTGGCGCCGCGTGACGCGCCGCATCGTCTGCGGCCTGGCCTGCGCGCTCACGGTAAGTTCGCTGCTCATGCCGAGCGTCTCGCTCGCGGCGGAGTGGGTGGACGTTGGCGGCGTCCGCCACGAAGCGGCCGCGGGGCCCACGGGAGACGCCGCCGGCACCTGGAGCTGGGACGGCGCCGACGATATGAAGCTCAACGGCTATGACGGCGGTGCGATCCAGGCTGCGGGCGAGCTCAACATTGCCTACGAGGGCAAGAACACCGTGAAAACCGAGCCCGATTACACTGGAGCCGCCATCAAAGCGCAGGATGGCACTAGCCAGAAAGCAGAGTTGAACATAACGAGCTCGAATAGCACGGATGAGCTCAATGTGACAGCCGAGACCGATGCAATTAAATCCACAGGCGACCTCTCCATTTCTGGCCCAGGCACTGTGAACACCACAAGCACTAATGCCGACGGAATTGAGGCAAAGGGCGATCTCTCTATCACGGGCTCGGGCACCGTGAATGCTACGGGAGGCACCGAAGGCATCCAATCCAAGGGCAAGACCACCATCGATTCCTCTGGCACAGTGATCGCAAAAGGAAACGAAAGTTACGGCATCTCCGCGGGCAGTGACCTCATCATCAAAGGC
>UQIG01000011.1 GCA_900541135.1 uncultured Collinsella sp. | reverse complement strand
GGCAAGACCTTCACCGTGCGCACCGGCGACCTCATCGCCGCGCTCGGCGGGGCCGACGCCTTTACCGCGGGCGCCCGCGTGGTTGCTGTCTACGATGCGCCGTTGGGGGCCAGCTGCAATAGGGGCGCTACCAAGGGCAACCCCAACGAGGTCTGCCTGCGCTACCCGCGCTCTCCTCTCGCCGACCAGTCCGGCGACGCCGGCTTTACCCGCACGCCGAGCGATGACGCGTGCGCCTACACCTGGGGACTCAGTCTGATCAAGCGCTCAAGCTCGGACGATAAACCGCTCGCGGGCGCCAAGCTGCGCATCATCGATGACCGCGGGCGCATCCTAACGACCGACGGCTCGTGGTCGACGGATGCCGCCGCGTGCGTCACCACGGGCGCGGACGGCCATGTGGAATTGAGCGGTGTGGACGCGGGCGTCTACACCGTCGAAGAGGTCGCGGCTCCCAAGGGATACACCGCCTTTGAGGGCAAGCGAACGGTAACGGTTACGTCCGAGGGATTGGACGTTAAACAGGTTGCAGCCGCGAAGCCCAAGGTGACCGTGTCGGCCGAAAGCCCTCTGCGGGTTGATACCGCTGATGCCGGGACGGGTTCGATTGAACTGTCGGTGCTCAACACTCCAAGCAAAGAAGCAAGTCGAGGCTTTATGCCCTCGACGGGAGATAGAACGTTGGTGCTGGTGGCGGCTTTGGCTGCCATCGGAGTGGCGGCTATTGTTGTCGCGCTCGTCATCAAGCGGGGAGGCGGTCGTCGTGAAAAATAATTGCCCCCCTGCTTAATGGCGTGCTGCCTCCGTAGCGAGTGACGCACAGGCCTACCGACCTGATGATCATTGGTTTTGAAAAAGTTACTAGAGAACCCTCCAAGAAAAGCGGGGCACCCGGTCGACATGACCGAGTGCCCCGCTTCGTTTGTTGGTGCAAAGTAACCTGGCACCTTTGTGGTGGTTGGTGGCTAAGCGGTGGGGAGTCCTGGCATGTTAGCCGGCTGCTGCGGCTTGAGGTGGGCGTTGCGCCAGATGATCTGGATAACGTAGCCGAGCATAAAGACAAAGGCTACGCCGCTGATGAAGTCACCTACGAGGGGAAGCCCCGTGAGGGCGCCTGCGATTACGCCGCCCACGGCTGCCATGGCGTAGCGGTTTTGGTTGTGTCCGACCATGCGGGAGATCGCGCACCCCGCAAAGGCACTCGACACCAACGCGATGCCGATAACGCCGCACAAGAGGGCTCCGGCAAGCGACAGACCAGCGATAGAGATAATTAGCAGTAGGACGGCGGGGACGATAGCAATCGTGCCCAGAAGACCGCTCACCCACAGGGGTATGGGGCGCTGGTGGAGCATGCCGGCGGCGCTGGCGGTCGCGCACGGAAAGACGAGCTCGAGCAGCAGAGCGACAAAGCAGGTCGAGAGTGCCGCGGCGACGATACCGCCGATGACATCGTTAACGGTGGAAGTATCCTCGTTCTCGGTGCGGTCGATCTTGAGCGCGCCTACCTCGGCTCCTGCGGCACGCTCGGGGTCCTCGGAGACGTGCGCGTTCACGGTGCCGGTGATGTGGGCGTTCTTGCCCAGGATGAGCTTGTCGGCCCAAACCTCGACATCGCCCTCGACGGTGCCATCGATGGTCACCGTATCGCCCGCAAGCGCTGCCGACTTGGTGGAGCCTCGCAAGGCAACCGTCTCGCCTATCGCGTAGAAACAGTTGGCGGTGCTGTCGGAATTGAGAACGACATGCTGGCCAGCAACGGTCACGCTGCCATCAACCGTGGTCTGGGCGATATCAATCGTGCGCGCCGCAAGACGAATGGCGCCGCCCACCGTGCAGTCGCGGATGGAGAGGCTCTCGCCTGCTGCAATTATGTCGCGGCCGATGGACGCATCGTCCAAGTTGAGGGCCTGACCTGCCCAGTACAGGTCACCTTCGACGCCGGACGAATTGGCGTCATTGTCGGTCGCAAGTACGTTGCCTGCGGTGTCCGTGCCGGCGAACGACGCCGTGGGAAGCGCGGTGACCGCTAGAGCGATGAGCGCGAATAAGATCGTGATGCGGCCCCACGCTTTACGGCGCTGGGTCGACGGGAATTGATTACAGGGCATAGTGAATCCTTCGTCAGATGCTCGACATGCACCTAACAGGGTACCCAACGCGTGGGCGCTCTAAAAGAACCTCTCGGTTGCATTTCGAAGGATGAGCCCGCGCTACCTACTTTTTGCGATGCAAAAAGCGCGCGATGTCTTCTTCGGTGGGGCTTTTGATGTCAAAGCGCAGCGAGAGCCAGCGCAGACCCATGGTCACGACAACGCATACGATCAGCGCGGCGACATTGCTCATGATGCCGCTCATAACGAGACACACGTAGCTTGTCGATCCGGCGATGGCCGCGATGGCATAAAAGTTAGTGCGTTGGAAAATGCCCGGAACCACGCCCATAAAGCCGTCGCGCAGCATGCCGCCACCTACTGCGGTGAAGAAGCCCATCATGATGCAAACGACGGGCGCAAAACCGTAGACCAGTGCCTTGTCTGCGCCGGTTGCCGCATAGATGCCGACCGAGATAATGTCGAGCAAGGGGATGAGTTTTTCGGGCTTGTCGACGATTGCCGGGAAAATGTAGATGATGGCTGCCGTGGCGATGGAGAGCGGCAGCGCCATTGGCTGGTTGAGGATGTAGACGTTGCCCACCTGCAGCGTCATGTCGCGCAAGAGACCGCCGCCCAGACCGCAGACCACCGCGAGCGCGACCGCGCCCACCAGGTCGAGCTTGTGCTCGCGCGCAACCAACACACCCGAGATCGATGCAGCGACAACAGCGAACATCTCGAGCCAAAACGGAATAGCGACCATGGCATCCGAGGCATGTGAGGTAATGGTTATGGCGGCGACGACGGGCAAGATGGGGTCCTTTGGGTTGTGGGTTTAGACAATGCCCGTACATAGTACATGGTTGGCGGGCGTGGCGACCCTATTGCTCGGTAAACGGTCGGGACCGGGTATGGTCATAGGTTCCAAACATGTACATCAGCCTCCAAAGATGTCAAAAAATGTCGGTTTTGGAGGGTGATGTACATGTTTTGGTGTGGCGCGCTGGGATGACGCTACTCGGAAGGCGTGTCTTCGCCTTGCGCGCTCTTCCAGTTGCGGATAAGTGCCTTGCGCAGTTCGTTTTGCTTTCGCTGGTACTCGGCGTCCGTGCAGCGGGGCATACCGAGTGCTTCGCGAATGCTGTTCATGGCGCGATGAAAGGCAAGTTGACTTGCGAACTGTGCCGAGGTGAGCGTAACGATTCGATATCCCATTTGGGAGAGTACGGCCTCTCGTTCCGCATCTGCGCCCTTGCGCTCGGTCTCGTCGTGAAAACCGCCCTTATATTCGATGCCGAGTTCTCTGCGCTGATAAGTAACAAGAGCGTCGATTTTGAGCGATCGGGCTTTTGTGCAATGCCAGAGACGTTGAGGGATTTCGAGCGGTTTGTTGAGTTCGATACCTCTGATACCAATGCCGCCTTCGCTTGTTGGGAGCGAGAGGGTGATGGACGATGCGGTCTCCATGGGCGAGGCTGAGTGGTCGTAGATGTGTCTGAGCGCGAGTCTGGCGCGTGTGGCACCGGGTTTGCCAGGGTGCCGATCGAGTAGCTCGACAATTTCGTCCTTGGAGGTGGTGGCTGGTTGCTCAGTGTAAGGGTCAGAGGAATTGAGCCCCATGCGATAGTCGCCGCAAACTTCGTAACCATACTCGAGGTATTCGATCCTATCCATCCACTCGGCAGCGAGCACGAAGGTGAAGGCTTCGTCGGTGATAAAGATGCCGGGCGTAAGCTCGTCAATATGGTCGTAGGGTAGGTTTTGGGCGAGAACGTGGCAGGTGACACCGTTGGTGCGAATTCGCTCGAAAGCAAATACTACGGAGATGTCGATAGTCTTGAGCATGGTGGACGGAATGCCGCAGTCGGTAAGTGCCTGCCGAATGCGCGCGATGCGTTGCTGGGTAGAGAGGCCCCGCACACCTATCTGGTAGTCGCGTTGTGCGACGGCTTGAACCAGGTTCCGCGGTGCATGATGGACGAGCCACGCCGTTTTATGCGAAATGAGAACAGGAGTATCCATTGGGGGCCTCTCGCTTCGAGCTGACACCAAACTCTTATGTCCGTTGAGGTGGGGAAATATACCGGATGCAAGCAAATCGACTCATGCTCGGTGCGCGTCGTATGCAAACGTGTACATCACACTCCAAAAACGACATTTTTTGACATCTTTGGAGGGCGGTGTACATGTTTGAGATATGGGCTGGGATCGACCACGATGGGGGCGTGGCTGAATAGGAGGGATGTCCAAATTTTGAGCTTTGCTCAAAATTTATCCGGTCGGCTTACGCCGACCGCGCTGCGCTAAAAACCCGCCACGGGCGCGTTTTCTTTACGCTCCGCGCCCGTGGCGGGTTCGAATCCCTCCTTCTGCGCGTTATTGAAATGTGCTCAAAAAGAAAAAAAGCCCCATTGCTGGGGCTCATACCATCTAATGGCGGAGGAGGAGGGATTCGAACCCTCGTGACCTTATACAGGCCAAACGGTTTTCGAGACCGCCGCATTCAACCACTCTGCCACCCCTCCGCGTGGGGTAAAAACAAAGCAGGCTCGAAGGCCTGCTTTGGAATTAACTGGCGGAGAGTCAGGGATTTGAACCCTGGAGACGCTTTTGACGCCTACACGATTTCCAATCGTGCTCCTTCGGCCACTCGGACAACTCTCCGTTAAATGCGAAAGTCAGTATACACGAGGAATCGCAAAGTGCAAACAGAAAAGTTGGCATTTTTTAAAACGCTCGGCCGCGCTTGGCGTTGCAGCGGGGTTTGAGATGCCAAAAAACGGCTTCCGACCAGCGTGGTTGATCAACTCAATTGTTCAAAAGGGGTATTCATAAGCGACTTGGCAATGAATTTAAAAATCTTTGGGTGGTGCTGTGGACCACTGGTATGCATTTTGCGACCACAGCCTTGTGCCCGTTGACCTGCGGCTTGGCTCAGCTTGTCCCCGCGGCATCGTATCTTGTCCACAAATCCGTCAAGCTCTTGGTCGGCATTTGGTTGGAATGCGCATGAAACACCGTGCGACTATGGGCATATGTGGAGGTCATGAGGTTGTAGCTGCATATTCTTGCAGCCTAGGAGGTTGAAAGATATTATTACCAAGTCTTTTCCTGCTTCAGGCGCACCTTCACGACCTGAAGCCACATTTGCCCAGAGGAGGTGACAATATGAAGGCTTATGAACTGCTGTTCTTTGTTGACCCGTCGCTCGACCCCGAGACTCGTCTCGCTGTTATGAAGCGTATCGATACCACGATCGCTGAGGGCGCTGGCAAGGTCGACTCCGTTGACGAGTGGGGCAAGCGCAAGCTCGCCTACGAGATCAACGACCTCACCGATGGTGACTACACCCTCATCAACTTCCACGCAGATCCTACCCAGATCGCCGAGCTTGATCGCGTCCTGCGCATCACCGACGCTGTGGTCCGCCACATGATCGTCCGTCGCGACGACCAGGAGTAAGACTGTCGTTTTGGACTGGGCTTGTGCCCCAAGAGGAAGTAGTGAGTTATGAGCATCAATCGAGTGAACATCACCGGTAACCTCACCCGCGATCCCGAGCTGCGCGCCACAGCCGGCGGAACCCAGGTTCTGTCCTTTGGCGTCGCCGTGAACGATCGTCGCCGCAACGCGCAGACTGGCGAGTGGGAGGACTATCCCAACTTTGTCGACTGCACCATGTTCGGCACCCGCGCCGAGGCCGTGAGCCGTTTCCTGGCAAAGGGAAACAAGGTCGCGATCGAGGGCAAGCTGCGCTACAGCTCTTGGGAGCGCGACGGCCAGCGCCGGAGCAAACTTGAGGTCATCGTCGATGAGATCGAGTTTATGAGCTCCCGTGGTGGCCAGGGTGGCTACGACCAGGGCGGTTACGCCCCCGCAGCTCCCGCGCCTGCAGCACGTCCTGCCGCGCCGGTGGCTACGCCGCCCGCGGTCGACGTCTACGATGAGGACATCCCGTTCTAAGGGTTGTTCACCTATTTTTGAGTGAGAGGCGGCTTCGGTTCGCCGAAGTTGCCAAATGAAAGGTATTTTGACATGGCTAATGATTTTTCTGCACGTCAGCCGCGTCGTAAGTACTGCCAGTTCTGCAAGGAGAACACTGAGTTCATCGACTATAAGGACACTCAGCTTCTCCGTAAGTACATGACCGACCGTGGCAAGATCAAGCCCCGTCGCGTCACTGGCGCTTGCACGCAGCATCAGCATGACATCGCCAACGCCATCAAGCGCGCCCGCGAGATGGCTCTCCTGCCGTACACCGTCCCCGTGGTTTCCTCTCGTGGCAACCGCGACCGCGGCTAAGAAGGGAGACGCATCATGAAGGTTATTCTTCTCGATGAGATCAAGGGCAAGGGCGGCGAGGGTGACGTCGTAGAGGTCGCTCAGGGTTACGCTGAGAACTTCCTGTTCCCCAAGAAGCTCGCTGTTGCCGCCACCAAGGGCAACCTCAAGCAGCTTGACGAGCGTCGCAACAACATCGCCAAGCGCGAGGCCGTCCGTCTGGCTACCGCCAACGAGACCAAGGCTGCCTTCGAGGGCAAGACGGTCACCGTTGACGTCAAGGTCGGCGACGAGGGCATCCTCTTTGGCTCCGTTACCGCCGCTATGATCGCTGATGCCATCAAGGCTCAGCTCGGTATGGACATCGACCGCAAGCGCGTCGAGCTCGGTAAGCCCATCAAGGTTGCCGGTGCCCACACCGTTGCCATCTCGCTGTACCGCGAGATCAAGGCCGAGGTTGTCGTTCTCGTCGGCGTTACCGCCGAGGAGCTCGCTGCCGAGGCTGAGGTCGAGGAGGCCGCTGAGGTCGCCGAGGCCGAGACCGCCGAGGTCGAGACTGAGGCTGCTGCCGAGTAGCATTTGCTGCAACGCAACAATCTTGTTCTAAGAAGGGCGCTCTGGGAAACCGGGGCGCCCTTTTGTTTTTTGCGCTGAGTGGGTGTCATGGTGAACGTTGCGTCGACGTCCTATATGCAGGACCGTTCATCCGTTTGGTTCGGTGATGATTGGCGGCGCGCGGCGCGTTTTGGGACCGTGGCTGATACTATGGATGCTCGCAAGCGATATGAATGAGGATGCTCATGGCATATGACGATAGGGAGACCGGGCTGACGGTTGAGGACCGCGGCTCAAAGTTGGGTCTTCCCCAAAACCAAGATGCAGAGGCCAATGTACTGGCCGCTATGCTGCTATCGCCTGAGGTGGTCGAAGAGGCCCAGGTCGAGCTGCAGCCCGATGACTTCTACCGGCCCATTCATAAGACCATCTATACCGCGATGGTCGATATGTACAACAGCCGCATTCCCATCGACTCCATCTCGCTGATTGATTACCTGCGAAGCATCAACAAGCTCGATGCCGTGGGTGGCGAAGCGTACATTTTGGAGTTGATGGGTCAGACCCTGTCGCTCGTGAACTGGCAGCACCATGCCGCCATCGTCCGTCGCGACTCGATGCTGCGCGAGCTGATCGGCGCCACCAACGAGA
The DNA here is from genome assembly GCA_900541135.1 of uncultured Collinsella sp. Taxonomy (GTDB): domain Bacteria; phylum Actinomycetota; class Coriobacteriia; order Coriobacteriales; family Coriobacteriaceae; genus Collinsella. The sequence continues at coordinate 48,705 of UQIG01000011.1, read as the reverse complement.
TTAACGCGCTGGCCTATAACGCCCCCACCGACACCAAAGAGGTCGTGGAGCTGGCCGAGAGCAAACTGCTCAAGGTTACGGCACGCGAGGTCAAGTCGAGCTACAAGACACTGACCGAGTTTATGGTCGAGGCCTATAACGAGGCCGAGGAAGTGTGCCAGGCCGGTGGTCAGGCGGCGGGCGTGCCCACCGGCTTCCCGTCACTCGACCGCATGCTCATGGGTTTTCGCGAGGGTCAGCTCGTCATCATCGGCGCCCGCCCTGCTGTGGGTAAGACGTCGTTCGCCCTGAACCTGGCACTTAACGCTGCCGCTGCTGGTTATACCGTCGGCTTCTTCTCGCTGGAGATGTCGGGTAAGGAAATTGCCCAGCGTCTGATTTGCGCCTATGCCATGATCTCAATCAGTGACTTCCGCATGGGTCGCATTAGCCCCGAGCAGTGGGCCAATATCAACGAGGCCACGCAGACCTTGTCCAAGCTGGATATTCTGATTGACGATACGCCCGGCACCACAGTGACCGAGATTCGCGCCAAGAGCCGCCGTATGCTCCATAACAAGGAGAAGGCAATCATCATCCTGGACTACCTGCAGCTGGTGAGTCCTCCGCCGGGACGCCGCTCCGAGAGCCGTACCGTCGAGGTTTCGGAGATGTCGCGTGGTCTGAAGATCATGGCCAAGGAGCTCAAGATCCCGCTCATCGCGCTGTCGCAGCTCTCGCGTCAGGTCGAATCCCGTACCGGCAAGCGCCCGCAGCTTTCCGACCTTCGTGAATCGGGCTCTATCGAGCAGGACGCCGATATCGTTATGTTCTTGGACCGCTCCGCCGACGAGGCCGAAGCCTCACGCGACGATCGACCCGACGAGGGCGTTACGCGTATCGTCGTGGCCAAGAACCGTTCGGGCCCGATCGGCGACGTCGACCTGATGTTCCTGCCGGCATCCACCAAGTTCTATGAGCTTGATGGGGCACATGCCGAGGAGTAGGACAGGCACCCGTTGCACGGGTATACTGGGAATGTTTTGTGCTTCTGCGTGCCGGCGTGGCGCGTAGACAGTCCATGAATGTAAGGAGTAAACATGCCGTCAACCGTTTTGGTCGGTGCCCAGTGGGGCGATGAGGGCAAGGGTAAGATTTGCGACCTGGTCGCCGGCGACTTCGATGCCGTCGTGCGCTACTCGGGCGGCAACAACGCCGGTCACACCATCGTCGTCAACGGCAAGAAGTACGGCCTGCACCAGGTGCCTTCCGGCATCATGTATTCCGACCACGTGTCGGTGATCGGTAACGGCTGCGTCGTCAACCCCAAGGTTGTCCTTGAGGAGATCGACATGTTCGAGGCCGACGGCATCACCACCAAGAACCTCAAGATTAGCGGCAACGCGCATGTCATCATGCCGTACCACATCGATCTGGATGGCGCCTTTGAGCAGAAGCTCGGCAAGAAGAACATCGGTACCACCAAGCGCGGTATCGGTCCGTGCTATCAGGACAAGATGGCCCGCATTGGTCTGCGCATGCAGGACATGCTCGACGAGACGCTGTTCCGCGACAAGCTGGAGACCGCTCTCGCCCGCGTGAACCCCGAGCTCGAGCTCATCTACAATCTGCCCACCTACACCGTGGACCAGATTTGCGACGAGTACCTGCCGATGGCCGAGCGCCTGCGTCCCTACATCACCGAGACGAGTCTGCTGCTCAACAACATGATTGACGAGGGCAAGGACCTGCTGTTTGAGGGCGCCCAGGCGACGCTGCTCGACATCGACCACGGTACCTATCCGTACGTGACGTCTTCCAACTGCACCGCCGGCGGCGCCATCACCGGCTCCGGCGTCGGTATGAAGAACGTCGACCGCGTACTGGGCGTCATGAAGGCCTATATCACCCGCGTCGGTTCGGGCCCCATGCCCACCGAGCTTTCCTATGAGTCCGAGGCTGGCCACACGCTGACCGAGGAGGGCTATGAGTACGGCGTGACCACTGGTCGCCGTCGTCGCTGCGGCTGGTTCGACGGCCCCATCGCCAACTACGCCTCGCGCGTCAACGGCCTCACCGATATCGCCATGACCAAGCTCGACGTGCTTTCGGCTTTCGACACCATCAAGGTGTGCGTGGCCTACGACGTCGATGGTGAGCGCTATACCAGCGTGCCCGAGCATCAGGTTCGCTTTGAGCACGCCAAGCCCATCTACGAGGAGCTTCCTGGCTGGAAGTGCGATATCACCGGCTGCCGCAGCTTTGAGGAGCTGCCGCAGGAGGCTCAGGACTACGTGGCGTTTATCGAGGATCTGGCACACACCCGCGTGACGTTCATTGGCGTTGGCGCTGGTCGCGAGCAGATCATCAACCGATTCTGGAAGTAATCGGGACTATTTGGTTATTGCGATATACCCCTTTGCAGCCCGGACGGGCGGCCGAGGGGTATATTTGCTTGCAAAAGGCTCGCGCGGAGCGGGCCGTTCATCCATAGAGGAGGCACCCTTGAAGGCGGACACTCAAACCATCGACATCCTGTTGTTGGGCAGCGGCGGCCGTGAGCATGCTTTGGCAGCTAAGCTCGCAGCATCACCGCGCGCCGGCAAGCTCTACATCGCGCCGGGTAACGGCGGCACCGCGAGCTGCGGCGAGAACGTTGTTCTCGACGACTGCGATCCTGCGGCCGTGGCGGCGTTTGCGCAGAGCCACGGATGCGGACTCGTGGTAATTGGCCCCGAGGCTCCGCTCGTGGCGGGCGTGGCCGACGCCGTGCGCGCGGCGGGTATTCCCTGCTTTGGCCCGGGTGCCGAGGGCGCCCAGATGGAGGGCTCCAAGCTGTTCTCCAAGCAGCTCATGGAGCGTGCGGGCATTCCGACGGCAGCCTATGGTTCGTTTACCGACGAGGCTTCGGCTCTCGCCTACGTGCGCGAGCAGGGCGCCCCGCTGGTCGTGAAGGCCGACGGCCTTGCCGCGGGCAAGGGCGTTATCGTGGCGACCGAACTTGAGCAGGCCGAGGAGGCCGTGCGCGAGTGCTTTGGCGGCACCTTTGGCGATGCCGGCAATACCGTGGTCATCGAGGAGATGCTCGTTGGTCCCGAGTGCTCGCTGCTGGCCTTTACCGACGGCAAGACCGTGCGCCCCATGGCCACCTCGCAGGACCACAAGCGTGCGCTCGAGGGCGACAAGGGCCCCAACACCGGTGGCATGGGCGTCTACAGCCCGGTGCCCATCGTGACCGATGAGGAGCACGCCACCATGGTGAAGGTCATGGAGCAGACCGTGGCCGAGCTCGCTGCCGAGGGTATCGACTACCGCGGCTGCCTGTACGGCGGCTTTATGCTCACGCCTGCCGGCCCCAAGGTGCTGGAGTTCAATGCCCGCTTTGGCGACCCCGAGACGCAGGTCGTTCTGCCGCGCCTTAAGAACGACCTGGTCGAGGTCATGTTGGCTTGTGCCAACTGCGAGCTCGACCAGATTGAACTCGACTGGCGTGACGAGTGGGCCGTGGCCGTTGTCCTGACGAGTGCGGGTTATCCCGGCAGCTACGAGAAAGGCAAGGTCATTACCGGTATCGCCGATGCCGAGGCCATGGAGAACGTGACCGTGTACCACGCGGGCACTGCCGTGGTGGACGGCCAGCTCGTGACCAATGGTGGCCGCGTGCTTGCCGTGACCGCTCTGGGCGACACGTTCGAGAACGCTCGCAACCTTGCCTACGAGGCCTGCGAGAAGATTGATTTTGAGGGCAAGACCCTGCGTCACGATATCGGCCTGCGCGCGCTGCGCGGCCGCGACGCCTGGGATGCCTAAAATCCGAGAGGAATGAGACGGATGGACGAGAAGAACGAAGAGCTCGTGGACGCGCAGATCGTCGAAGAGGACAGCCGCATGCATGGGCACGCCGAGGGCGAGCCTGGTGGCGAGGTCGCTGACGAGCCGGCGCTGGTGCTGGGCGACGACGACCCGCACGATGCCGAGCTGCACGAGAAGATTCTTTCGGAGGAGTGCGCCTGGAAGGGCAAGATCCTCGACGTCCACCGTCTTGAGGTTGAGCTGCCCAACGGTCACCGCAGCGCCCGCGATATCGTTCGCCATCCGGGTGCGGCGGCCGTTGTGGCACTGACCGAGAGCGGCAAGATCGTACTGGTGCGTCAGTACCGCACCGCCATCGACCGCGTGACGGTCGAGATTCCCGCCGGCAAGCTCGATCCAGGCGAGGACCCGCTCGATTGCGCCAAGCGCGAACTGCACGAGGAGACGGGCTTTAGGGCTGGTCGTATTCGCTTTTTGACGTCGATTGTCACGTCCTGCGGTTTTTGCGATGAGATCATCCACATCTACTTGGCCACCAAGCTCGAGTTTGATGCGCCCAACCCCGATGATGACGAGTTTGTCAACGTGGACCTGGTGCCGCTGCACGAGCTGATCGACGCCGTGCTCGACGGCAAGATCGAAGACGCCAAGACCGTCGTGGGCGCCTTGGCCTGCGATAGCATCGCGCACCGCCTTGGGGGCACGGAGCTTTAACGAGTGGGGATAGCCCTGGGACAAGTACTACTGATTGCTTTGTCCCAGGGCCTTACGTTGCTGATATTTCTTTGAGGATCACATGCTGAAGAGGTTTCTTTCGTATTACAAGCCCCAGATGGGGCTTTTTGTTGCTGATACTGTTTGCGCTCTGGTGCTTGCTGCCATTGACCTTGCGTTTCCTATTATTCTGCGCAATTTGACCGGTGGGCTGTTTACCCAGGGCCAGGCTGCCATTATGCAGGCGCTCGGTATGATCGCGGCGGGGCTGGTGCTGATGTATGCCGTTCGCTGCGCCTGCCGCTACTTTGTGAGCTACTGGGGCCACGTGATGGGTGCGCGCATGGAGTCCAAGATGCGCGAGGACCTGTTTGACCAGTACGAGCGCTTTAGCTTTGCGTACTTCGACCGCAACAGTTCGGGCGACATGATGAGCCGCGTGGTCAACGATCTGTTCGATATCTGCGAGGCGGCGCACCACGTGCCCGAGTGGATCATCATCTGCGGCATCGAGATTATTGGCTCGTTTGCGATCCTCTTTACCATCGCCCCGGTGTTGGCGCTCGCCATGGCCGTGGTGACGGCGGCGTTTGCGGTCATCATGTTTTGGCAGAACATGCGTATGCGCGAGGTTTTTAGCGACAACCGCAAAAAGATCAGCGGCATCAATGCGCAGCTGCAGGATTCGCTTGCGGGCATGCGCGTAGTCAAGAGCTTTGCCAACGAGGAGACCGAGCGCGCCAAGTTCCGTGCCTCTAACGATCGCTACCTTTCGTCCAAGGAGAACATGTATCACGCCATGGGCGTCTATACCGCGACGTATGGCCTGCTCTCGGGTGTGCTCTATGTGATCGTGGTGCTGCTGGGCGGCTGGCTGGTCGCCCAGGGACAGCTGCAGGCGGTCGATATGGCGACCTTTGCACTCTATATTTCGCTGTTCTGCACGCCGCTCGAGACGCTCGTCAATTCGGCCGAAACGTATCAGAAGGCCATCGCCGGCTTTAAGCGTATGGACGAGGTGCTCTCGACCGCGCCGGATATCCAGGACAAGCCGGGCGCTACGGATCTGCAGGTGACTGCCGGCGTCGTGGAGTATCACGACGTGTGCTTTAACTACGAGGATGTTGAGCTGGGCGAGGGCGATGCCGATGAGCGTCCCGTTATCGACCATATGGACCTGTCCATCAAGCCCGGGCAGACCATCGCTTTGGTTGGCCCTTCGGGCGGTGGCAAGTCCACGACCTGTTCGCTGCTGCCGCGCTTTTATGACGTGGCTGCCGGATCCATTAGCATCGACGGTCAGGACGTGCGCGATGTGACGCAGCAGAGCCTGCGTCGCGCCATCGGCCTGGTGCAGCAGGATGTCTATCTGTTTGACGGTACGATTGGCGAGAACATCGCCTACGGCAAGCCGGGCGCTACGGCAGAAGAGATCGCCGAGGCCGCCCGTCGCGCCAACATCGATGCCTTTATCGAGTCGCTTCCGCAGGGCTACGACACCGTGGTGGGCGAGCGCGGCAGCCGTCTTTCGGGCGGACAGAAGCAGCGCGTTGCCATCGCGCGCGTGTTTCTCAAGAACCCCAAGATCCTGATTTTGGACGAGGCGACGAGTGCTTTGGATAACGAGAGCGAGGAGGCGGTGCAGGAGTCACTCGAAGAGCTGGCACGCGGCCGCACCACGATTATCATCGCCCATCGTCTCTCGACCATTAAGCACGCCGATGAGATTGCGACCGTTGAGCATGGTCGCGTTGTGGAGCGTGGCACGCACGAGGAGCTTCTCGCCCGTGGCGGCACCTATGCCCGTTACTATCGAATGCAGTTCGAAGGTGCGCGTGCGCACGAGCTCGACTGATTGATATGACAGGAAGTTTATGGCTGACAAGAACCCTTTGACTCCGGAAGAAGTGACGGAGTTATTCTCCGAAATCGATGCATCCGGCGTCTTGGATCCCACGCTCGCCAAAAAGCGTACCGAGCGCATGCGTGAGAAGGAGGCCGCGGCCAAGCGCGGTGACAAAGCGGCGCTAGCGCAGCTGCGCAGCGAGGACCGCGCGAGCCAGGCAAAACATATCGACCCGCTGTCCGAGGACGATCCTTCGGGCTCGCAGGTGAGCCATACCATTACGAAGACCGCGATGGCCGTGGTCATCGGTATTTTGGTGCTGATCGTGGGCATGCAGATTGGCTACGGCGTGATGCGTCGTCTGAACACCGCCAACCTGTCCGAGAGCGTTTCGGTCGATACCGTTTCGACCGCGCTCAAGGGTGGACTTGAATGGGGCAACGGCTTTACGCAGTTCCCGCTCGACTTTACCGTCGATGAAGCCGATGAACGCACGGGCACGGTCGAGGTGACGGTGTTGGACACATCGTCTGCCAACGAGCTCGAGCTGCTGTCCAACGGGCAGATCCAGGCCGCGGCGCTTGCGACCAACGCGCTGCTCAACGATAAGATCGACCGCGTGGTGTATAACGTTCACGCCTATATCGACGAGGATAGCAACATTCAGCACGATTCCTTCTTTGGCATGTTCCCCGCGCGGGGCCACCAGAGCGCCATTTTGACGTTCGTGTGGACCAAGAGCTCATCCAACGCCACGAGTATCGACTGGAAGATGCGCATCGTGAGTATGGATGACACCATCGCCGAACGCATTCAGAAGCAGGTGAACTCGGTGTCGTCGTTGATTGAGGACCCGGTGGTGAGCCAGACCAAGATTGACGAGGAAAAGGCCGAACGTGACCTGGAGCATCGTCTGCATGGCCGCGAGATTTTCCGCGGTGGCAAGCCCGATCGCACGCCGTCCGAACTGCTGGAACAGGATAAGAAAAAGTAAGACGTCATCATCCCGCGTGAGCCACAAGCCTCGCGGGATGATTTTTAATCCCCGTCCCAGAAAAATCATTATGCATAGAAAGTCATAATTATCATTTCGTAAACATTTCGATGAAATTAACGCCATGAGACATGCTTGCGGTTACAATACCGCGAGGCCTAACTACACACCTTTAAGCCGGTCCTGTGAGACCGGGAAGGAGAACTATGGCGAACAACCATACCGCGGGCGCTGCCGCCCGCACCTTCGCGCCCAGCGAGCTTTGCCAGCGTATGCTGGCCAAAACCAGCAAGGGCACCTGCGGTCCCTGCATCCTGTATCTTGAGGATGGGACCATTTTTTATGGACGTGCATGCGGCGCCGAGGGCACCGCGACCGGCGAAGTCTGCTTCAACACCTCGCTCGAGGGCTACTTTGAGGTCATGACCGACCCGAGTTATGCTGGCCAAATCGTAACCATGACCTATCCGCAGATCGGCAACTACGGTATCGACGAGACCGACGTCCAGTCGGCCTTCCCCGGCGACGCCGTGCGCCCCGCGAGCGCTCCGGCTATGCGCGGCATGATCGTTCGCGACATGTGCGCCACGCCTTCTAACTGGCGCTCGGCCGCCAGCGTGCCGGAGTACCTGCGCGCTCACGGTATCGTCGCTATCGAGGGTGTCGACACCCGCGCTCTGGTGCGCCATCTGCGCGACAATGGTTCCAAGATGGGCATTATCTCGACCGAAATCTTCGACGTCGACGAGCTTGCCGAGTGTCTGGCCGCAGCGCCCACGCTGGTAGGCGAGAACCTGGTCAAGACCGTGAGCTGCCCCGCGCCTCACGAGTTTGTGGCCGCCGACCTGCCTGCCACGCATAATTTTGCGCTTGCGGTTGCCGCTCCTGCCCGTCACAAAGTGGTCGCCTACGACTGCGGTGTGAAGCGCGGCATTCTGGAGGGGCTGGTCCGCGCCGGTTGCGACCTTACCGTCGTGCCGTGGGATACGCCTGCGAGTGAGGTGCTCGACATGAATCCCGATGGCGTCTTTTTGTCCAATGGCCCCGGCGACCCCGACGCCGTGGTGGAGACCTACGAGCAGGTGCAGCAGCTGATCGGCAAGGTACCGGTCTTTGGCATCTGTCTCGGTCACCAGATGATCAGCCTGGCCTGCGGCGCCCAGATGGAAAAGCTTAAGTTCGGTCACCGCGGTGGCAACCAGCCGGTCATGAACCTGGTGAGCCGTCGCGTGGAGATCACCGCGCAAAACCATGGCTTTGGCCTGCTGTTTCCCAGCTTGGGCAAGCTTGTTCCCGAGCTTTCCGGCGGCGAGACCGAGCATGCGGCCGATGGAGATCTGCGCGTCTGGGTGCGCCGCGGAATCGCGCCGGTCGTGATGAACGAGCGCTTTGGTCGCATTCGCCTGACGCACGTGAACCTCAACGACGGTACCGCTGAGGGCATCCAGCTGCTCGACGCACCGTGCTTCTCGGTCCAGTACCACCCCGAGGCCTCGCCTGGTCCCACCGATGCCCACTATCTCTTTACCGCCTTTACGCGACTCATGGACGGCGAGGAGAACTACCTGGACATCGACACCGCGAAGGATCGCCTGGCTGGCTGGAACTTTGCTGAGTCCGAGACCGCTGAGACCGAGGAGAACTAACATGCCGAAATGTACTGACATCAAGCGTATCCTCGTCATTGGTTCGGGCCCCATCGTTATCGGCCAGGCCTGCGAGTTCGACTACTCCGGCGCCCAGGCCTGCAAGGTGCTCAAGGAGGATGGCTTTGAGGTCATCCTGGTCAACTCCAACCCGGCGACCATCATGACCGACCCGGGCTTGGCCGACCGCACCTATGTCGAGCCCATCACCGCCGAGTTTATCGAGCGCGTGATCAAGAAGGAGCGCCCTGACGCGCTGCTGCCCACGCTGGGCGGCCAGACCGGTCTGAATGCCGCCGTCGAGCTGGCAAAGGACGGCACACTCGACAAGTACGGCGTCGAGATGATCGGCTGTGACCTTGCCGCCATCGAGCGCGGTGAGGACCGCAAGCTCTTTAACGAGGCCATGGCCGAGATCGGCCTGGAGGTCGCGCGCTCGGGCTATGCCTACAGCGTGGCTGACGCCGAGGCCATCGCCGAGCGTGTGGGCTATCCCTGCGTGCTGCGTCCGAGCTTTACCTTGGGCGGCGCCGGTGGTGGCATCGCGCATACTCACGAGGAACTTGTCTCTATCGTGAGCCAGGGTCTTGAACTCTCGCCTGCCCATGAAGTGCTGGTCGAGGAGTCCATCGAGGGCTGGAAAGAGTACGAGATGGAGGTCATGCGCGACCACGCCGGCAACGGCATCATCGTGTGCTCCATCGAGAACCTCGACCCCATGGGCGTACATACCGGCGACTCCATCACCGTGGCGCCGGCGCAGACCCTCTCCGACCTTGAGTATCAGCGCATGCGTGTCGCCTCGCTCGCTATCTTGGAGAAGATTGGCGTCGAGACCGGCGGCTCTAACGTGCAGTTTGCCGTGAATCCTCAAACCGGCCGCCTGATTGTCATCGAGATGAACCCGCGCGTGAGCCGTTCGTCCGCGCTGGCCTCCAAGGCCACGGGTTTCCCCATCGCCAAGGCCGCCGCTCGCCTGGCCGTGGGCTATACGCTCGACGAGATCGTCAACGACATTACCAAAGCCACGCCTGCCTGCTTTGAGCCCACGATCGACTACTGCGTGGTCAAGGTGCCGCGCTTTGCCTTCGAGAAGTTCAAGGGCACCGACCCCACGCTCACCACGCGCATGAAGGCCGTGGGCGAGATTATGGCGATCGGCCGCACCTTTGAGGAGGCCTTTGGCAAGGCCATGCGCTCGTTGGAGGATGGGCACCAGGGCATTTGCGCCGGCGGCAAGGAGGGCGCCGACAAGCTGAGCGACGCTGAGCTCGCCCAGGCTGTGGGCACCCCGACCGAGCACCGCATCTTCTTTGTGGTCGAGGCCCTGCGCCGCGGCTGGGATGTTGCACGCATCCACGCCATTTGCGGTATCGATCCGTGGTACCTCAACCGCATCAACGATATGGTGCAGGTCCAGGAAAGCATCCGCGGCCTGCGCGTGGAAGACATTGACGCCGACGCGATGCGCCTGCTCAAGCAGTATGGCACGAGCGATGCCGAGATTGCCGCGCTGACCGGCTCGGACGAGCGTTTTGTTCGCGCTTACCGCAAGGGTCTGGGCGTGGTTCCCAGCATGAAGACGGTCGATACCTGCGCCGCCGAGTTCTCGAGCGCCACGGAATACCACTACAAGACCTATGAGAATATCTACCGCACGAGCCCGGCCGCCAAGAAGTGCGTTGCCCCCGACGAGACCACGCCGGCAGATAAGCCCAAGGCGATGATTCTGGGTGCCGGTCCCAACCGTATTGGCCAGGGTATCGAGTTCGACTACTGCTGCGTGCATGCGAGCTATGCGCTGGCGGCCCGCGGTTTTGAGACCATCATGGTCAACTGCAATCCCGAGACCGTCTCGACCGACTATGACACGTCCGACCGTCTGTACTTTGAGCCGCTTACCTACGAGGACGTCATGGACGTTATCGATGTCGAGCGCCCCGACGGCGTCGTGGTGACGCTCGGCGGCCAGACCCCGCTTAAGCTGGCACGTATGCTCGAGGAGAGCGGCGTGAACATCATGGGTACCAAGCCCGACGCCATCGATTTTGCCGAGGACCGCGAGCGTTTTGCCGCCCTGCTCGACAAGCTGGGCATTATGTACCCGCCGGCGGGCCAGGCCACCTCGTTTGAGGAGGCCGAGGCCGTCGCCGCGCACATTGGCTACCCGCTGTTGGTACGTCCGAGCTATGTGTTGGGTGGCCGCGGCATGATGATCGCTTACGATGCCGAGCATCTGCGCGATTACATGGCCGAGGCTGCGCGCATTAGCCCCGACTACCCGGTGTACCTCGATCGCTTCCTGGAGGGTGCGATTGAGTCCGACGTCGACGCCCTGTGCGACGGCGAGGAGGTCTATATCGGCGGTATCCTGGAGCATATCGAGGAGGCCGGTATTCACTCCGGTGACTCTGCGACCTGCATTCCGCCGTTTAGCTTTAGCGAGAGCCTGCAGGCGAAGCTTCGCGAGACCACGCGCCGCATCGCGATGGCGCTGGGAGTCCGCGGTCTGGTCAACGTGCAGTATGCCATCAAGGGCGAGACCGTTTACGTGATCGAGGCCAACCCGCGTGCCAGCCGTACCGTGCCGTTCATCTCCAAGGCCACCGGCGTGCCGCTGGCCAAGTGCGCGGCGCGTATCATGGCGGGCGATTCCATCGCGAGCCTGGGCCTGCCGAGCGACGAGCGTCAGCTGGACTGGTTCTGCATGAAGGAAGCCGTTATGCCCTGGGGCCGTTTCCCGGGAGCCGACGTTATCCTGGGGCCCGAGATGAAGTCGACGGGCGAGGTCATGGGTATCGCCAAGAGCTATCCCGAGGCATATGCCAAGACGCAGCTGGCGATTGACTACAAGCTGCCCGATCCGAGCTGCGGCAAGGTGTTCATTAGCGTGTGCGACCGCGACAAGCGTCACATCCTTTCGGTCGCGCGTATCCTGCGCTACCTGGGCTTTGACATCTGCTCCACCGAGGGTACGGCGCGCGTGCTGCGCGGAGGCAACGTGACGTGCGAGGTCGTGGAAAAGATCAGCGGTCCGCACGACGGCGAGCGTCCCAACATCGGTGACCTCATCGCCGATGGCAAGATCGCGGTGATCATCAACACGCCGTACGGCCCGGGCTCGCGTGGCGACGGCTATCTGTTGCGCACCGAGGCGGTGCGCCGCGGCGTAACCTGCGTGACGGCGATGTCTGCCGCCAACACATACGTGAGTGCCATCGAGGCCGTTCGCGAGGACCAGCAGGGTCACGGCAGCGCCAACGACATGGGCATGGACGTCATCGCCCTGCAGGACCTGCCGCAGCACACGGTGTAGTTGACCTGGCCGGCCGGGGCGGGAGGGGCCGAGATTTCCCCCTTTCGCTCCGGCTGCAAGCAGAGTCGCTCAGGAGGAAACACGGCCCCTCCCGCCCCGGCCTGCGGTGACTTGGTTGCACCGTGTGCTGCCGAAGGGGCTTTGCGCGATGACTAGGGCTGAGAAATAAGGTGCGCGTGGGTCCTGTCGTTCGTTCGAACGACAGAGCCCACGTTTTGTATGGGGTCTCCTGGCGAATTTTCATTCGCCAGGAGACCTTTTGGCAGGGGCGAGACGCACTCCTGGACAGTTAGTTCAGGTACGTATAATTCAGAGGGCGGACGAAGGTCGATTTGGGGTCGATTGAGCTGTTTTGGTCTTCTAGGCCAGCAGAAGTGCTCGCTCAAGGGCGAGAAAGGCCCATTATTGGCTCCAGAATGGCTCCAACCCGATCCATTAGCGCCAATAGGCACAGCCAAAAAATACGTATCTGAACTAATTGCCCATCACCTTCCGTAAACCTCTCATTCAAGCAAAAATCAGCCAACGTACGTCATAGCAATCCCCGGTAGGTCGAGGGTGCTCTGCGGCGGTCCGGTGTTTTCATCTGAACGACTTTGCAAAGCAACCGGAGTGAAGATGAAAACACCGGACCGCCGCAGAGCACCAACAGACCGCAGGGACGGGAGCAGCTATACTACTCTCAGTAGTTAAGGGTCGCGGATTGGCCGCGTCACCGCTCTCAACAGGAGGTCTTTGTTTATGGCAGATCAAAAGCCGGTTGTCGGGATCATCATGGGTTCCAAGTCCGATCTGGGCGTTATGGAAGGCTGCACCGCCGAGCTCGAGGCGCTGGGCGTGCCCTATGAGCTTGTCATTGCGAGCGCACACCGCACACCGGCGAAGGTCCACGAGTGGGCTTCGACTGCCGCCGATCGCGGTATCAAAGTGATCATTGCCGCCGCCGGCAAGGCCGCTCACTTGGGTGGTGTCGTGGCTGCCTTTACGCCGCTACCGGTTATCGGTGTGCCTATGAAGACGAGTGACCTGGGCGGTATGGATTCGCTGCTGTCGATGGTGCAGATGCCTTCGGGTGTGCCCGTGGCCTGCGTTGCCATCAACGGCGCCAAGAACGCCGCCATCTACGCCACGCAGATTCTGGGCGCATGCGACCCCGAGTACCGCAAGGTTATCGAGAAGATGAAGCAGGAGATGGCCGACGCCTAGACGTTCCGCCGTTTCACCGCAGTATAAGGAGAGCCATGTCCGACTATCAGGGAAAACGATTCAAGGCTTCTCAGATTCCCGATCCGTCGAAGCCGGGTGCTGCCCATGCGGCGCAGCAGGGTCGGACATCCTCTCCTCAGCAGCCGCGCGCGCCGCGCCCCGTGACACCGGCGTCCCATCGCCGCCAGGATACGCCGGCTGCGTATCGCCCTTCGTCATATGGCACGGCAAAGAAGCAGGCCCGGACGCCGAGGCAAACGAGCGGCGCGGCGTCCAGCTACACTGAGCCGCCGCGTAAAAAGCGCCGCTCCATCATTCCTATTCTGCTCATTATCGTGGGCATCGGTCTGATTGTCGCCGCCGCCGCTATCTTTATCAATGCTCAGATTGGCTATAAGCAGGCAAGCGATTCGTACCAGAAAATCGAGAAGCAATATGTAGGCGATCAGGACGCCAGCGGCGTGCCGATTATCGACTTCGATGCGCTTGCTCAGACAAACCCCGAGATTGTGGGTTGGATTTATGTGCCGGGAACCAACATCAACTATCCCGTGGTGCAGACCAACAACAACTCCAAATACCTCAACACGCTGTTTGACGGTACGGCCAATGCATCTGGGGCCATTTTCCTGGATAGCGATGACACCGCGCCGGGAATGGTTGATCAGCAAACCACGATCTACGGACACCATATGAACGATGGGTCGATGTTCAACGTGATTTCGGACACCACTGATCAGACGACGTTCGATAGCATCGAGTTTGTGTATTACATCACACGGGATGCTACGTATAAGCTGCGACCACTGGCGACCAAAGTTGTCGAGGACACGTATGCCAAGGCGCGCGCGACCAACTTTGAGGGCGACGACGGGCTGACGAATTATCTGTCCGAGATGCTTGACGGCGCTTCTGCCGTGGCGAGTGATGCCACCGATCGTGCCGCTTCGGCAACCAAGGTTGTAACGCTTGTGACCTGCCGTTCGCTGTCGCTGAGCAACACGCGTGCCGTCATGGTGCTCACGCCGGTCGAGGAATAAGTTGTTCGAGAGTAGCTAAAAAAGCCCCGTTCCAAATTGGCTACTCGATGACGGTAAGGGAGAAATGATGCTTGAGAACGGCAAAACGATGCCTTCGATTGATGCTTGGCTGCGCGAAGCCAAGGCCGATGTTTCGGCGGCTGATTGTGGGATGTACCTGACACACAACGGCGTGGTGCGTGCGACGCCTAAGTCCGAGGTGCGTGGGGTCGAGACAGATGGTGTGGCGCCTGGACATAAGGTGGGCGGCATGGTGTTCGGCTTCGATGCCGATAAGGTGCAGGCCGCTATCGAGGCGACGCGCACGATGCCGGGTATCGGCTATGTGCGCGTGTGGCTGGCAAGCGGCGAGCTTGCCGTAGGTGACGACATCATGCTCGTGCTCATCGGCGGGGACATTCGCCCGCACGTGGTCGATGCGCTGCAGGCGCTCGTTGGCACCATCAAGAACGAATGCGTGAGTGAGGTCGAGCGCGAGGCGTAGAGGCTTGCGTCGATAGAAGGCTCGTTTATAAAAATGCCCGCCGGTACGTGTGATACCGGCGGGCATTTTGCGTTTTGGGCGCGGTGAGCGCTACACGCGCGTTGCATCCTTGGGGCTCATGGTCATGCTCTGGAAGCGGTTCTCCATGTAGTCGTTATCGAAGTACTTGCCGTAGAACTGCGCGACGGGAATATCCGGCTCCGTGCCGTTGACGCGCTGGTACCAGTAGTCGAGCGACTGCAGCGTCATGACGCCGTCGACCAGCATAATGACGGTAAAGATGACGGTAGCCGAGTAGCGACTCTTCCACGGAATCATGTTGATGAGCTTGAACAGCCTCGGCAGCAGCAGCTTGATCCAGATGAGTCCGCCCAGGCCCCACAGGCAGGCGAAGCCCGTGCAGGTACGTCCGCCGGTAAGGACGGCGAGCGGATCGGGCATGCCAAAGAGCTTCATATGCGAGTAGCTCCACGAGACCACGCCAAACGAGGTCTGCATAAACCAGCCCACGAACACCTCAAAGCTTGCGCCGAGCAACGCGCTCACCAAAAAGATAATGATGGGGTTCTTTTTGTAGAAGCGGTTGAGCACCATGGTCATGAGTACGGCGCCAAATCCGTAGATGGGGCTGAAGGGGCCAAACAGCATGCCGGCGCGGTTCTGGTAGACGCCCGGGTCGTCGACCGTCATGTGCCAGATGTCCTCGGCGATCAGGCCGAGTATGCAGCAGACAAAGAATACCCAGAACAGGTTGAAGTAGTTGAGCTTGATGTAGCCTTCGCCGGTTTCATCGCGCCCGAGCATGCCCTCGGCGGCGGCGTCGCGATCGAGCATTTCCTGCAGGCGGCGTTGCAGCTCGCGCTCCTGGCGCAGCGTGGGGTCGACGGTGGCCGAAAGTGCGACGAGGATGCCGAGCTGGATGGCAGGGTGCAGCAAGAAGGGCCCGATGCCCTGGAGCATCACGTCAACCAAAAGCTCGACGACGGTAAACGCGATAAGGATATAGGACAGACGGGCGGCATTGCGGCGCTGGTTCTTGATGAGGTCTAGGCCAAAGATGATCAAGATGACAGCACTGGCAGCCGAGAGCATGATGCCGGCGACGATAAGGCCGACCGCGACGAGCGTGTTGTTGCCGAGCTTGGCGGCGGCGTTGCCGTTGATGAGCGCGGTGATGACCTGCCACATAAAGGCGCCGACCGAAGGGAGCGTGCCCACGCCGGACAGGATGCACAGGACGGCGTACACCTTAATGATGAGGGGGATCTTCTTGACCTCCGTGGCGCTGGGGACGCTGGGGTCGAGTTCGTTTCGATCCATACATAACCTTTCTCGTTTTGCTGTAGGTACAAGGATACGCCGCCGACCTGCCAAAAGACAGGACGAACGTCCCAATTGCAACAATGCAAACCCCAACGGCGGGCGAGACGCGTCGCAACGGAAGTATGCGGGATCGTCGGCCCCGAGGCGCCTGCCCAATAAAATGTTTGGCTGCAAAACGGATTATAAGCTCGGTGGGCTTTTAAAAAGCGCTGTTCATGCGCGGGAGTGCTTGTCTTGCCGTGCGTATAATAGGGCAGGTAACGCCAAATAACGAGGCTCTGAGGGGATGCCATGTCTCAAGAAACCATCCGCGCGGCCGAGCGTGCCGCGGGACAGGTGAAGACCATGTCGACGTATGATCCGGACTCCGACCAGCTGCATGAGGAATGCGGCATTTTTGGTGTGTGGGCGCCCGATCGCGACGTGGCTCGACTGACGTACTTTGGCCTGCGTGCACTGCAGCACCGCGGCCAGGAATCGGCGGGAATCGCCGTGGGTGACGGCGGCACGGTTATGGTTCGCAAGGACCTGGGCCTGCTCGACCGCGTGTTCTCCAACGCCGACCTGTCGACGCTCTCCGGCCAGCTGGCCGTGGGCCACGTGCGCTATGGCACTGCCGGTGCCAAGAGCTGGGAAGCCTCGCAGCCGCATCTTTCTACCATCAACAGCGTCATTATCGCGCTTGCTCACAACGGCACTCTGGTCAACACCGACGAGCTGCGCCGCCAGCTGATCGAGCTGGGCGTGCCGTTCCTCTCCAATTCGGATTCCGAGGTCGCGACCAAGCTTATCGGCTACTTTACCCAGCGTACGGGTCATCTGCGTGAGGGCATTCGCAAGACCATGGAGCTCGTGCGCGGCGGCTACGCCATGACGCTCATCAACGAGCAGGCGCTCTACGCATTCCGCGATCCGCACGGCATTCGCCCGCTCGTGCTGGGCAAGCTGGTGGACGAGGGTCTGGACCAGGCCGATGCCGCATCCGTTTCGCAGCTGCCCTCGCAAGACGGCGCCGCGACGGTCGACTCCGCCGTCCATGTCACGCGCGCCGGCGGCTGGGTCGTTGCTTCCGAGACCTGCGCACTCGACATCGTGGGCGCCGAGTACGTCCGTGACGTCCGTCCCGGCGAGATCTTGCGCATCAGCGCCGAGGGTCTGGTATCCGAGCAGGGCGTGCCTGCAGCCGAAGAGCCCGCCAACTGCATCTTTGAGCAGGTCTACTTCGCCCGTCCCGACTCCATCATGAACGGCAAGAGCGTTTACGCCTGCCGTTACGACATGGGTCGTCAGCTGGCACATGAGGAGCCCGTCGAGGCCGACCTGGTCATCGGCGTGCCCGACTCCGGCCTGCCGCCCGCGGAGGGGTATTCGCACGAGAGCGGTATTCCCTTTGGCGAGGGCCTCATCAAGAACCGCTATGTGGGCCGTACGTTTATCGAGCCTACGCAGGAGTTGCGCGCCATGGGCGTGCGCATGAAGCTTAACCCGCTGCGCGACAACATCGAGGGCAAGCGCCTCGTCGTGATCGACGACTCCATCGTGCGTGGCACCACTATGGTGCAGCTCGTCAAGATGCTGCGCAACGCCGGCGCCAAGGAGATTCATATCCGCATCAACTCGCCCGAGGTCATCTGGCCGTGTTTCTACGGTATCGATACCGACGTGCAGTCGCAGCTTATCAGCGCCAACAAGACGGTCGACGAGATTTGCGAGTATATCGGCGCCGATTCGCTGGCCTTCCTTTCGGTCGAGGGCCTGCTGAAGGTCATGCCCAAGGGCGGCTACTGCGATGCGTGCTTTACCGGCCGCTACCCCGTGGCGATTCCCGAGAGCTTTGGCCGCGACAAGTTTATGGAGGGCTTTAAGCCCCGAAACCTGGATAAGCCGCTGCATTTTGACGACGACGCCGTGGTCGAGAAATACGACGACCGCAGCTGGGAAGAGGAGCACGGCGAGGCCTAAAGCCTGCCATGTAGGGACAGGTTAAACCTGCCATGTAGGGACAGGTTTATTTTGGTAGGTTTTACCTGCTGTTTTGTTGATATGGCGGCGCGTGCTGTTATGGCGCGCGCCGAAATGAACGCAACTATGAGCACCGTTTGACGCCCGCGCGGCGGACGGTAGTGGGAGAGGAAGGCTCAGATGAGCGACAGCAAGCATGTGACATATGAGGATGCCGGCGTCGATACCGCCGAGGGCGGCCGCGCCGTTGACGCTATTAAGCAGATGGTTAAGGACACCAACCGTCCCGAGGTCATCGGCGGCATCGGTGGCTTCGGTGGCCTGTTCTCGGCCGCCGCGCTTAAGGATATGGAAGACCCGATTCTGATTAGCGGTACCGACGGCGTGGGCACCAAGCTCGTGCTCGCCCAGATCATGGACCGTCACGAGACGGTGGGCCAGGACCTGGTCGCCATGTGCGTCAACGACATTTTGGCTTCGGGCGCCGAGCCGCTGTTCTTCCTGGACTACGTTGCCATCGGCCACATCGAGGCCGAGCACATGGCAAAGATCATCAAGGGCGTGGCCGACGGCTGCAAGCTCGCGGGCTGCGCGCTTGTGGGCGGCGAGATGGCCGAGCACCCGGGC
Source organism: uncultured Collinsella sp. (assembly GCA_900541135.1). Taxonomy (GTDB): domain Bacteria; phylum Actinomycetota; class Coriobacteriia; order Coriobacteriales; family Coriobacteriaceae; genus Collinsella. Next base: position 29,755 of record UQIG01000011.1, on the reverse strand, counting down.
GTCATGGCTCCGGCCGACTACGACCTTGCCGGCTTTACCGTGGGCGTCGTCGACCGTCCCAAGATGCTCGACCCCGCAAACGTCCGCCCGGGCGATGTGATCCTGGGCCTGCCTTCCACCGGCGTGCACTCCAACGGCTACTCGCTCGTGCGCAAGGTCATCGGCGTCGACGGCATTAAGCCGGGTACGCCCGAGGCCGCCGCTAAGGCCGAGGAGCTGAGCCGTCCGCTCGAGGAGCTCGGTGGCGCTTCGCTGGCTGACGCCCTGCTGGCCCCCACGCGCATCTACGTCAAGCCGGTTCTTGAGCTGCTCCGCGGCGGCGCTCCAGTGCACGCCATCGCCCACATCACTGGCGGCGGTATTACCGAGAACCTCAACCGCGCGCTCGCCGACGACGTCGACGCCGTGGTCACCCGCAACGGTGCCGAGATGGGTTGGGACGTTCCGCCCGTCATCACCTACGTGTCGCGCCAGGCCGAGCTCGCGCCCAACGAGGCATGCAAGACCTTCAACATGGGCGTTGGCCTGTGCCTGATCGTCGCCCCCGAGGACGAGGCCGCGGTGACCGAGGCTCTGGTCGCGCTGGGCGAGAAGCCGTTCCGCGTGGGCGAGTGCGTCGAGGGTTCCGGTAAGGTCGTGTACTCCGATGAGCGCTAACGAGCAGATGGCTGCCGCCGAGGGCCTGGGCTTTGTGCCCTACACCCGTCCGACCGGCACCGATACGGCCGAGCCGCTCAAGATCGGTGTGCTTATTAGCGGTTCGGGTACCAACCTGCAGGCGCTGATCGATCTGATCGCTGCCGGCAAGCTCAACGCTTCGATTGAGCTTGTGGTGTCGAGCCGTCCTTCGGCTAAGGGTTTGCAGCGCGCTGAGCGCGCGGGCATCCAGACGCTCACGCTGTCCAAGGACGTCTATGCCGACCCCATCGCGGCCGACGAGATCATCGCGCATGAGCTGCTCGAGCGCGGCTGCGAGTACGTGGTGATGGCCGGTTACATGCGCATGGTGCACACGCCGCTGCTGGCGGCGTTCCCCAACCGCGTGGTCAACCTGCATCCGGCGCTGCTGCCGAGCTTTACCGGTGCCCATGCGATTGACGATGCGTTTGCCCGCGGCGTCAAGGTGACCGGCGTGACCGTGCACTTTGCCAACGAGATCTATGACAACGGCCCCATCATCGCCCAGCGTGCGCTGGCTGTTGAGGAGGGCTGGGGTGTCGATACGCTCGAGGAGCACATCCACGCGATTGAGCACGTGCTGTATCCCGAGGTCGTGCAAATGCTCGCCGACGGCCGCGTCCACGTGCTGGAGAGCGGCAAGGTCGCAATTGACGCGCCTCGCGGCTAGCGGCACACAGTACAATTTAGCCGAGTAGTCAGGGTGGTCATTGGCGCCAAGGCGCGCGTGGCCACCTTTTGTTTTGGGTAGTCATCGGGAACGGTCTTTAACGACTGGTCATTCAAGAACGTCGCAGGTGACTAGATGAGAGAGGTGAGCGCATGGCGGATAACGAAGCGCTGTTTACGCCTGAGCTGGTGTTTTTTGATTGGGAGTGTGCGACGCCGGATGAGGTGTTTGCGCGGCTCGAGGGCGAGCTTGCACCACGTGGCTACATTGCCGACGGTTGGCTCGACGCCGTTCGCACGCGCGAGGATGCCTATCCCACGGGTCTTGCCATGCCGGCGGCAAACATTGCCATTCCGCATACCGATCCGGGGTTTGTGGCCAAGCCCTATATCGCGGTGGTGAAGCCCGCCGCGCCCGTGACATTTAACGCTATGGCTGGCATGGGCGCTCCGGTGCCGGCGCAGATCGTCATCAATCTGGGCATCGCTGAGCCGGGCGGCCAGGTCGAGGCCCTGCAGGCACTCATGAATATCTTTATGGACGCCGATGCCGCAGCCGACGTGCTCGGCCAGACCACGCCCCGGGGCATGGTCGACGCCATCCGCCGTCACTTCTAAGGTGGGGCTGAGTCGGCACTTGGGGACTGTCCCTAACTGCCGGCTGCCAGAGCTGTCCCCTTTGCACCAAAATGGTGCAGATTAACTTGTCCCCCATGTGCCAGGTGTGTCGCGGGGTCCGCGTTGTGACACAATGGCGTTTGTTCGATTCGTGATGCGAAAGGCCAACTATGGCAAACAAGAAAAAGAACTCCGAGGCCGTGCCGACGCCCGAGCAGCAGGCTCGCGCTGCCTCCAGCTCTCGTAAGAAGCAGCGCAAGACGTACGTGTCTAAGACGGTCAAGATCGTCCTGGTGGTTATCGGCGTGCTGGCAATGCTGCTTTCCGTCTCGGCCATGGCGTGCTCCGGTCTCATGTCGCAGGCAGAGGATACCTCGGGCTACAAGCTTACCGGCGGTGTCGCCGCCACCATCAACGGCACCAACCTCACCGAGGACACCGTGACCAAGCAGATCATGAGCATGCGCACGTCCTACGGCTACACCAAGGACAAGGACTGGGCGCAGTATCTGGTCGACAACGACCTTACGCCCAAAAAGTACCGCAAGCAGCTCATCGACTCCTACACGCAGCAGATTCTGCTTCAGCAGGCGCAGAAGGAAAACGGCGTGACGGTGTCGGACGAGGAGGTCGAGAAGGCATGGAAGGACGCGTGCAAGAGCGCGGGCGGTGCCAAGACCTTTAAGAAGACCCTTAAGACCTACGGCTATACCGAGGACACCTACAAGGACTCGCTCAAGGAGAGCCTGGCACAACAAAAGCTCAAGGATGCCGTGGCGCCCACCAGCAAGCCCAAGGACAGCGAGATCGTCGATTACATCAACGAGAACCTGTCTAACTACAATGACGCCCGCCGCTCGTCGAATATCCTGATCAAGGTTGATTCCGACGCATCCGACGAGGACAAGGCCGCCGCCAAGGCCAAGGCACAGGAGTGCCTGGACAAAATCAACTCCGGCGAGCTGAGCTTTGAGGACGCCGTGAAGCAGTATTCCGACGACACCGGCTCCAAGGAGAAGAAGGGCGATGTGGGTTGGGATAAGCTCACCACCTTCGTCGACAGCTACCAGACGGCGCTCGAGGGGCTCAACAAGGGCGATGTGAGCGGCGTCATCGAGTCGACCTATGGTTACCATGTCATCAAGTGCACCGACTACTTCCATGTCGATAGCCAGGTCGATGATATCAAGCAGGTGCCCAAGGACATCAAGAAGTACGTCTCCAACGTGGTGAAGACGCAGGCGGCCAGTACTGCATACAGCGAGTGGCTGGAGCAGTACAAGAAGGACGCCGACATTACCGTCAACCCCATGCCCAAGGACGTGCCGTACAACGTCAGCCTGAAGGGCGTCACCAAGAGCTCGACCGACAATTCGTCGACGACCAAGTAATCATGGGACGGTGCTCGCGCGAGTGCCGCCCACGCTATTGAGGAGGATTTGCAGATGACCAACGAAGAGCTGCAGAAGGAAATGATTGCGGCCATGAAGGCCAAGGACAAGGTTCGCCTGTCTATCATTCGCCAGGTCAAGGCCGAGGTGAAGAATATCGAGGTTAACGAGCGCCGCGACGTGACCGAGGAAGACGTCAACAGCATGATCAAACGTCTGATTAAGCAGACGAGCGAGACGCTGGAGATGTCCATTAAGGCCGGTACCGACCAGGAGCGTACCGACAACCTGACCGAGCAGGTCAAGATTCTGGAGAGCCTGCTGCCCGCGCAGGTTTCGGGCGAGGAGCTCGAGGCTCTGATCGAGCAGGTTATCGCCGAGCTGGGCGCCACGTCCAAGAAGCAGATGGGCCAGGTTATGGGAGCACTCGGCAAGGCCACCGGCGGCAACTTCGATAAGCCGGCTGCGGCAAAGATCGTCGGCGCAAAGCTCGCGTAGGGGCCGAGCGGCATATAGTTGATGTTGAGGGGGCGTGGCCATTGCGGTCGCGCCCCTTTTTGCTGGGCGGCGCTCATTGGGGACAGACTTAAATGAGTGCCCCATGAGTAGGTACTCATTTAAGTCTGTCCCCAATGAGTGGGTGGAAGGTTGCGGGTTCTTTACGGGAATGTAGCGTGGGCTGCGGAAACGTGGTTCTTTCCGTAAAATAGAGCAATTCGTGTAAACGCAGGGAAGGGACATTCATGGCAGACATGATCGAGATCAAGCATCTCAACAAGTACTTTGGCGACCTGCATGTGCTCAAAGATATCAATCTCACCGTCAAGCGCGGCGAGAAGCTCGTAATGATCGGGCCTTCCGGCTCGGGTAAGTCGACGCTCATCCGTTGCGTCGATTATCTGGAGGAGCCCACGTCGGGCGAGGTCGTCATCGACGGTACGCCGCTCACCAAAAAGAACCACCTGGAGATGGCTCGCAAGTATAGTTCCATGGTGTTTCAGCAGTTCAACCTGTATCCCAACATGACGGTGCTCGGCAACCTGACGCTCGCGCCCATCAAGCTGCAAAAGAAGAGCAAGGAGGAGGCGACCGAGATCGCCATCGCCGCGCTCAAGCGCGTCGGCATGGCTCATAAGGCTGGCGAGTATCCGCAGAATCTCTCGGGCGGTCAGCAGCAGCGCATCGCCATCGCCCGTGCCCTGTGCACCAAACAGCCCATCATCCTGTTTGACGAGCCGACCTCGGCGCTCGACCCCGAGATGGTCCAGGAAGTCCTGGACGTTATGATTGAGCTCGCGCAGGAGGACATCACCATGATCTGCGTGACGCACGAGATGGGCTTTGCGCGCCAGGTGGCCGACCGCGTCATCTTTATGGAGGACGGCCGCATCCTGGAGGAGGGCACGCCCGAGCACTTCTTCGATAACCCCGAGAACCCGCGCTGCCGCGAGTTCCTGTCCAAGATTCTGCACTAGGCGCGGTGATGGACATGACGGATATGACGAGGGCGGCCGTATCGCGCCGTCACTTTTTGCAGCTGGCTGGCGCCGGCATGCTTGCGCTGACGGGGACCGCGCTTGCCGGTTGCGGCCACTCCACCAGCGGCGAGGGCTCCGACAAGGGGTCCAAGCTTGCGGCCATCAAGTCGCGTGGCCATCTGAATGCCGGCGTTAAGAAGGACGTTCCCGGCTACGGTTATTACGACACCGCCAAGGGCCGCTTTGAAGGTATGGAAGTCGATTTGTGCTACCAGATTGCCGCTGCCGTCTTTGGCGTGAGCTACAAGGAGGCCCGTGCCCAGGAGCTTGTCGAGTTTACCGACGTAACGCCCAAGACGCGCGGCCCGCTGATCGATAACGGTCAACTTGACGTAGTCGCGGCGACCTACACCATCACCGACGAGCGCAAGAAGAGCTGGGATTTCTCGACGCCGTACCGCACCGACTACGTGGGACTCATGGTCAAGAAGCGTTCGGGCTTTACCTCGATTGAGGACCTGGACGGCAAGGTCATCGGCGTGAGCCAGGGTGCTACCACGCAGGGCCTGATCGAGCAGATGATCAAGGACAACGGCTTTAGCTGCAAGCCCGAGTTTAGGGCCTTTAGCGGCTACCCCATCATCAAGAGTTCGCTCGACGCCGGCAATATCGACGTCTTTGCCATGGACCGCTCCACGCTGGCCGGTTACATGAACGAGACCGTTGAGTTGCTGCAGCCCGAGGTCAAGTTTGGCGAGCAGGGCTACGGCGTGGCGACCAAGAAGGGCTGCGACCTTTCGGCCGTGGTCGATCAGGTGATTTGCGATCGCCTGGCCGACGGCTGGCTCGACCAAGAGGTCAAGACCTGGGGTCTTGTATAGGCGCATCGTCCAAGGAAGGAATCAAATGCTCGAAGGATTATTTGACGCCGACCGTTGGTCGACGACATTTCAAAACATGGGGCCCTTCTGGGAGGGCTTTGGCGTGACGCTGCAGGTGGTCGTTGCCGGTCTGCTGTTGTCTCTGGTGCTGGGCACGCTGCTGGGCGTGTTCTCTACCACTCGCTCGCGCGTGCTGCGCGCCATAAGCCGCGTGTACGTGGAGTTTTACCAGAACACCCCGTTGCCCGTGCAGGTGCTCTTTATGTACATGGCCGGTCCGCAGTTTTTGCAGGCCATAACCGGTGCCGACCAGCCGGTGCGCATCGCGCCGTTCGTGCTGGGCTTCTTGGGTGTGGGCCTGTATCACGCGGCCTACATTTCGGAGGTCATCCGCACCGGTATCGAGGCGGTTCCGCGCGGTCAGATGGAGGCGGCCCAGAGCCAGGGCTTCACCCGTGCGCAGGCCTACTGGTACATCGTGCTGCCCCAGACGTTCAAGATCATTCTGCCGCCGCTGTGTAACCAGGCGCTCAACCTGGTCAAGAACACGTCGGTGCTGGCACTTGTGGCCGGCGGCGACCTTATGTACCGTTCCGACAACTTTGTGAGTCTGTACGGTTACCTGCAGGGATACATCGTCTGCTGCCTTATGTACTTCATCATCTGCTTTCCGCTCGCCATGCTGGTGCAGTGGCTCGAGCGCCGCTCCAAGGAGCGTCCGCGCGGCGTGAGCCTGGCCGAGCTGGGGCTCGATAACGTAGAGGAGGCCTAGCGCATGGAAATCTTCAACGCGACCAACCTGCTCTACATTTGGGGCGGCTTTGTTAAGACAATCGAGATCTCGGCGCTGTCGATCTTTTTCTCGCTCATCTTTGGCACGGTGCTGGCGCTCGTTAAAAGCTATGCGCCCCGTCCGTTCCGTATTTTGGTGAGCGCCTATATCGAGCTGTTCCGTTGCACGCCAAACCTGCTGTGGATCCTGTTTATCTACTTTACGGTGCAGGGTTTGGACATTGTGATTTCGACCATCGCCTTTACGCTGTTTACCAGCGCTGTTATGGCCGAGATTGTGCGCGGCGGCCTCAACTCGATTCCGCGCGGCCAGTTTGAGGCAGCGCAGAGCCAGGGCTTTGGCTTCTTTGCCACTATGCGCTACATCATTTTGCCGCAGACGTTTAAGACGATCATTCCGGCGCTGTTTAGCCAGTGCACGACCGTCATCAAGGACAGCTCGTATCTTTCGGGTATTAACGTGGCGGAACTCATGTACACGGCGAACGTCGTGATGGCCCACGCGATTGACTTGTCGCAGGTGCTTATGCTCTACGGCCTGGTGTTTGCGATGTACTTTGTGCTCAACTTTGGTATCTCGCTGCTGGTGAGGGCGTATCAGAGGCGAATGGTGGCAGCGTAGAATGTGGCAAAGGGACAGCCCCTTTGTCACATAGAGAAAGGAATCGCGATGAGCGATCTGGAGAACAAGAAGAGTCCTGTGGTCATTACTATCGCGCGCGACTTTGGTGCCGAGGGCCACGAGATTGGCCGTATCCTTGCCGATGAGCTGGGGATTCCGCTGTACGATAACGAGCTGCTGGTGCGTGCGTCGCTGCGCGCGGGCGAGTCACTCGACAAGATGGCTGCCTACGACGAGCGCCTGGCCGTGGAGAATATGGCGTTTCTGCCCGACCGCTACGATGCGCGTTCGTACTCGGACAAGTTGTTCCAAAAGATGAGCCAGGTGATTTTGGATCTGGGCGAGACCGAGAGCTGCATTATCGAAGGCCGTCTGTCCGATTATCTGCTGCGCAACAACCCCAACCACATCGCCGTGCTGGTGACTGCGCCCTTTGAGGACCGCGTCGAGATCGTGCGCAAGAAGCGCGGCCTCAACAAAAAGAAGGGTGCCAAGCTGGTCAAGCAGCAGCAGAAGGCGCGCGAGGCGTTCTATAAGCGCTACAGTGCCGGAAAGTGGAAGATGACGAGCGGCAAGGACATCGTCGTCAACCGCGCCAAGCTGGGCCGCGAGGGTTGTAAAGACGTTATCACCGCTGCCTACCGCTACAAAGTGGCGCAGCTCGAAGACTAACCGACCAAAACCATCACAAAGGTGCCTGTCCCCATCGTGGTGGTTTGGGCGGCCGGCATAGAAAAAGTCCCCGCCGGGCGTGTGCTCGACGGGGACTTTGCCGTTTGATGGCTAGCGCTGTAGGTGATTACTCGCCCAGCAGGCTCTTGGTGATGGAGGCAGCGGCCTTCTTGCCGGCGCCCATCGCCAGAATGACCGTAGCGGCACCGGTGACGATGTCGCCGCCAGCCCAGATGCGGGGATCGGTGGTCTGGCCGGTCTCCTCGTCGGCAACGATGTAGCCCCACTTGTTGAGCTCCATCTTGCCGCCGATCTTCTTTGCGAAGGGGTTGGCGTTGGTGCCGATAGCCGAGATTGCGACGTCGCAGGGAATCTCCTCGATGGCGCCCTCGATGGGCACCGGGCGACGACGGCCGGACTCGTCAGGCTCGCCGAGCTCCATCTTCTGGACCTTGACGGCGCACACGGAGCCGTCCTCGCCAGCGACAAACTCGAGCGGGGAGACGAGCGGCAGAACCTCGACGCCCTCGGCCTTAGCATGGTGCAGCTCGGCGCGACGGCAGGGCATCTCGTCCTCGGTACGACGGTAGGCGATGATGGCGTGCTCGGCGCCCAGGCGCTTGGCGGTACGGACGGCGTCCATAGCCACGTTGCCGCCACCAAAGACGACGACGTTCTTGCCGTGCTTGGTGGGGGTGTCGTACTCGGGGAACTTGTTGGCCTTCATCAGGTTCACGCGGGTGAGGTACTCGTTAGCGAAGAAGACGTTGGGCAGGTTCTCGCCGGGGACGTTGAGGAACTTGGGCAGGCCAGCGCCGGTCGCCACGTAGATGGCGTCGAAGCCCTGCTCGAACAGCTCCTCGGCCGTGGCCATGTTGCCCACGACGGAGTTGTACTCAAACTTGACGCCCATGTCCTCCAGGCCGTCGATCTCGCGCTTGACGACCGCCTTGGGCAGACGGAACTCGGGGATGCCGTAGACCAGCACGCCGCCGCCGGTAAAGAAGGCCTCGAAGACGGTGACGTCAAAGCCGTTGCGGGCGAGCTCGCCGGCGCAGGTGATGCCGGACGGGCCGGAACCGACGACGGCGACCTTCTTGCCGTTCTTGGGGGCCATCTTGGGCGTGGAGGCGAGCTCGGGGCGGTCACCCAGGAAGCGCTCGAGCTGGCCGATGGCCACGGGCTCGGACTTCTTACCACGGATGCACTTACCCTCGCACTGGTTCTCCTGCGGGCAGACGCGGCCGCAGATGGCGGGAAGCATGGAGTCCTCGCGGATGGTATCGAGAGCGCCGCCGAAGTCCTTCTCGCGGATCTGCTCGATAAAGCGGGGGATGTTGATGTTGACGGGGCAGCCCTCAACACAGAACGGCTTCTTGCAGTTGAGGCAGCGCTCGGCCTCGGCCAGCGCCATCTCCTCGGTGAAGCCCTTGTCGACGGGGCGGAAGTCGCAGGCGCGCTCGGCAGCCGGCTCCTCGTTATCGGGGGTGCGGGGCGACTTCATATCGGCAACGAAACGACCGTTAACTAGTGGCATGCGCAGCTCTTTTCCTCATAGGCCTTGAGGGACTCGCCCTCTTCGGAACGGTAAGCGGCCTGGCGGGCACGAAGGTCATCCCAGTCGACCAGGGTGGCATCGAAGTCGGGGCCGTCGACGCAAGCGAACTTGGTCACGCCGCCCACCTCGACGCGGCAGCAGCCGCACATGCCGGTGCCGTCAACCATGATGGGGTTGAGGGACGCGGTGATGGGGGTGTCGTACTTCTGGGCGGTGAGGGTCGAGAACTTCATCATCGGAACGGGGCCGACGCAGAAGACCTGGCTCACGGCCTTGTCCTGCAGCAGGCGCTCCAGCGGAGCGGTAACAACGCCCTGCTCGCCGTAGGAGCCGTCGTCGGTGGTGATGTGGATGTGGTCCTCGTCGAGGAGCTCGCGGAACTGGTCCTCCATGAGCAGGAGGTCCTTGGTGCGGGCGCCCATGATGGCGTGAACTTCGTGACCGGTCTCGACCAGGTGCTTGGCGACCGGGAAGGCAATTGCCAGGCCGACGCCGCCGCCAATGACGGCGCAGGGGCCCTCGGCCATCTCGGTGGGAACGCCCAGCGGGCCCACGACGTCGCGCAGCGACTCGCCGGCCTCGTAGGTGGACAGCATCTCGGTGGTCTTGCCGATCACCATGAAGATGAACTCGACCCAGCCCTCGTCACCGTTCCAGCCAGCCAGGGTAAACGGGACGCGCTCGCCCGTCTCGTTGGCGCGAACCATGAGGAACTGTCCAGCGTGCGCATGCTTGGCGATTGCAGGCGCCTCGATGCGGAACTTGAACACCTTCTCCGAGAACTGCGTCTTCTCCAGGATCTTATACATAGAACCCCTCTCTTGTTAGGGCCGCCGAACCGTGCCTCCACGGAAATGGACGGTAGCCCGAATAAAACCGTACGCGCACAGGCGTTGTGCAGACATACGGTGCAAATTATACCCTCATGGACATGTCGCTTACGTGTATCTTCGGCGGTTGGGAGCAGGGTTTATCCACTTTGGCCTACCAAAGGGGGAGAGGTTTATTTTGGTCGGTTTTATCAGGTAAAACGGCAAAGGGGGCCGGCCTCGGGTTGTGATGAGGCCGGCCCCCTTTGGAGCGTTATGCATGTATGTCGACGCGCGGTTGATTGCGATGCCGCAACTGGGGCGTTTCCGCAGGTAAAACCTGCCAAAATAAACCTGTCCCTAAATAGTAGGTTCTAGTGCTTGCCGTTGGCGGAAGCGGCGCCGTTTACGTGATCGCGGGCGTAGATTACGCCGTGGACGATGGCCAGACCGGCGGCATCTGCGGCGCGGGCGCAGGTGTCCTGGAAATCCTCGGCCTCGCGGGCGCGCAGCTGCTTAAGCACGTAGTCGGCGACGGCCATCTTACCGGGAGGGTTGCCGATGCCGGTGCGGATGCGGCTGAAGTCGCGGCTGCCCATCTTGTCGATGATGGAGCGCAGGCCGTTGTGACCGGCATGGCCTCCGCCCACCTTGACGCGCACGTCACCGGCGGGAATGTCGAGCTCGTCGTGGATCACGAGCAGCTCCTCGGCCTTGATTTTGTACTCGCGGCAGAGCTTGGAGATGGGACCGCCCGAGGTATTCATGTATGACTGCGGCTTGACCAGTACAATCTGGCGCTTGCCTCCCTCTTCCTCGGGATCGTTGATGTTGATGAGCGCGACCTCGGCGCCTGCCTGGTTTTTCCAGTACGTGACACCGGCCTGACGGGCCAACTCGTCGATTGCTTTGAAGCCAGCGTTGTGGCGGGTCTCGGCATATTCCTCACCCGGGTTGCCAAGTCCGGCAACCATGCGAATCTTAAGCGGCTGTGCAGCTGCCATAGGCTTCCTTTCGTTACATAAGAAGTTCGTTCAACGACAAAGGCTACCACGCCCGCCGAAGGCGAGACTTCGTTTCAGCGAAATCCCACCAGACAAAAGCGTGGCCGCGGCAGAGCGAGCCGTCGGAACAGAAGAAACCCCCGCGCGACCTTTGCGAAGCAAGGGGGAGCGCGGGGGTTTCTTCTGTTCCGACGGCGATGCGCCGGGTTGCAAGGACGATGCGACTACAGCGCGAAGTCGCCGCCGACGAGCGTGGAGACGGGCTCCTCGTGGTAAACGGCGGAGATGGCCTGAGCGAACTCCTCGGCGACCGAGATAGTCTTGATCTTGCCGCCGACCTCGACGGGGATGGCGTCGGTGACGACGCACTCGACGATGGGGGCATCGTTCAGGCGCTCGATGGCCGGACCGGAGAAGATGCCGTGGGTGGCGCAGACGTAGATGTCGCCGGCGCCCATAGCCTTGAGCTCCTTGACGTTGGCGCACAGGGTGCCAGCGGTGTCGATCATGTCGTCGTTGATGATGCAGGTCTTGCCCTTGATGTCACCGATGATGCCCATGACCTCGGCGGCGTTGTGGCGCGGACGGCCCTTGTGGGCGATGGCCAGGTCGCAGCCGAGCATGTCGGACAGCTTCTTGGCGGCCTTGGCGCGACCCACGTCGGGGGAGACGACAACCAGGTTGTCGGTGTCGAAGTGCATGTCGTTGTAGTACTGGCCAAATAGCGGCAGTGCGGACAGGTGGTTAACCGGGATATCGAAGAAGCCCTGGATCTGACCCTGGTGCAGGTCGAGGGTAATGATGCGGTTGACGCCGGCGCGCTCGAGTAGGTTGGCGACGAGGCGGGCGGTGATGGGCTCACGCGGGCCGGCCTTGCGGTCCTGGCGGGCATAGCCGTAGTGGGTGATGACGGCGGTGATGGAGCGGGCGGATGCGCGCTTGGCAGCGTCGGTGGCGATGAGCAGCTCCATGAGCATGTCGTTGACGTTGCCGCCGGCCACGGACTGAATCAGGAAGACGTCGGCGCCGCGGACGGTCTCGTCGTAGCGGGCGTAAATCTCACCGTTGGCGAACTGCTTTAGCGTAAGGCCCGAAAGCTCGACCCCAAGGTACTCAGCGATCTTCTGAGCGAGGGGACGGTTGGAGGAACCGGAATACACGCGGATGGACTTGCGCATATTCTCCGACTTCTCGGGATCATTAATCGGCATTACCCTTCTCCTTTATATCGAATGCCATATAGATGCCTTGTTGCATTGTAACCGCGCGGCGGGGTTAATCGGGTCTTGATAACGTCTTTACCGTCAACGGACACGAACCGACCACTCATCCGGTTGCGCAGGTCACGATAGAAAAAGGAGCCGCCCCCATGGGAACAGCTCCTTAGATGCTTGGTAAAACGTTATACCTCGTCGTCCTCGTGCAGACGGCGGCGATAATCGGCGGCCCAGCCCTCAATATTTATCTGGCGGGCACGACCCAGGCCAAGTGCGTCTGCCGGGACCGGCTCGGTGATGACGGAGCCGGCGGCCACGAGCGCGCCGTCGCCAATCTGGGCGGGCGCGACCATCATGGTGTCGGAGCCGATGAAGGCATCCTTGCCGATGACGGTCTTGTGCTTGTGCACGCCGTCGTAGTTGCAGGTGATGGAGCCCGCGCCCACGTTGACGCCGGAGCCCATGGTGGTGTCGCCGATGTAGGACAGGTGCGGCACCTTAGAGCCCTCGCCGATCGTAGACTTCTTGATCTCCACGTGCGTGCCGGCCTTGGAGCCGTCGAGCATGTGGGTGCCCGGGCGCAGGTAGGCGCGCGGGCCGCAGTCGACGCCGTTCTCGATGACGGCCTCGATGGCGATGGTCTCATCGATGGTGCAGCCGCTGCCGACGGTGGTTTCGGTGAGGCGGCTGTTGGGGCCGAGCTGGCACTCCTCGCCCACGGTGACGTGGCCGATCAGGTGCGTCTGCGGCCACACGACGGTGTCGCGGCCGATGGTGGCGTCGGGGCCGATCCAGGCCTGCGTGGGGTCGATGAAGGTAACGCCCTCGGCCATCCAGTGCTCGTTGATGCGGTCGCGCGCGATGGCGGTGAGCTGCGCGAGCTGGATGCGGCTGTTGACGCCCAGGCCGTCGCGGTAGTCATCGCAGTGGAAGATGGAGACTGCCTGGCCGTGGCCCTTGAGGATCTCGAGCATGTCGGGCAGATAGTACTCGGACTGCGCGTTGTCGTTGCCGATCTCGTCAATGTGCGCGGCGAGCTGCGCGCCGTCGAAGGCGTAGCAGCCGGCGTTGCACTCGAGCAGCGTGGCGGCCTGCTCGGGTGTGCAGTCCTTCTGCTCGATGATGCGTTCGATCTGGCCGTCGGCACCCAGCTTGATGCGGCCGTAGCCGAAGGGGTCGGGCGGGGTCATGGTCATGACGGTGCAGGCGAGCTCGCCGGTGGCGACGGTCTGCGCGAACTTGGCGACGGTGTCGGCGGTGATGAGCGGCAGGTCGCCGTTGAGCACGACGACGGGGCCTTGCGTGATGCCGCAGGCCTCGAGCGCGACCTTCACGGCGTGGCCGGTGCCCAGGCGCTCGGTCTGCTCGACGCACTCGACCTTGGTGGCGCTGTTGGCGTAGGCGCCGTCGATGAGGGCGCGCATCTCGTCGGCGTGGCTGCCGATGACGACCACGACGCGGCTGCAGCCGGCCTTGATGGTGGCGTCGACGATCCACTGGACCATGGGCTTGCCTAGGATCTTGTGCGAAACCTTGCAGTGGTTCGACTTCATGCGGGTGCCCTCGCCGGCGGCGAGGATAATTGCGGTTGCGTCCATGTGATCTCCTGTTACGTTATAGAGACGTGTGTTTGGAAACGATACACGGCGCAATATGATACCGCAGGCATATGTTGAGCGCGTAACGATTGGATTGCGGCGGTTGAGGCTTGCGCCGCCGGCGTGGCGTTTGCGCTGGCCGTGCATGGCGGCGGTGCTGCGGAGCTGTCGTTTGAGCGAGGGGACGGGGGTGCCCGTGGACAACATACGAGAGGAGTTTGGCGGCGAGCCCGTCGCGGCATTCTCGATGTCGCATCCAGCTGTGCCGGCGCTCTATATAGTGCTGACGCTGGGGCTCACCATGTTCTCGATGCAGCCGGTGCTGATTGCGCTGTCACTTGCGGGCGGGTTGGCGTATGGATTTGCGACGCGTGGGGCTGCCCGCACGCTGGGCGCACTTCGCTGGCAGCTGCCGGTGATTTTGATTATCGCGCTGGTCAATCCACTGTTTAGTGCCTCGGGCTCGACGGAGCTGTTCCGTATTGGCATGCGCGCGGTGTATCTGGAGAGCATGGTATACGGCCTGTGCATGGGCGGGCTGTTTGTGGCGAGCGTGCTGTGGTTTGAGGCCGCGGCGTCGATGCTCGAATACGACAAGGTGCTCGCGCTTTTGGGTAACGCCGCACCGGTGATCGCGCTCATGATCTCGATGTGCATGAGGCTTATCCCGCAGTTTTTGCGCCGCGGCCGTACGGTGCTGGCGGTGCAGGATGCGATTGATGTGCCGGGCCGCGCGCCGGCCGACCCCGTGCGCTCGCGCCTGCGGGCATCGAGTGCATTGATGGGCTGGGGCATGGAAGATTCGTTGGAGCGCGCGGACGCGATGCGCTCGCGCGGGTGGGGCGCCGCGACGCGTCGTACGACGTATGCGCGGTATCGGCTGGGGCGCAGCGACGTTGCCGCGCTGGTTGGGCTTGCGCTGTTTGGTGCTGCCGCGGTGGCGGTGGCGTGGACCGCGACGACGCAGTATTCGTTTTATCCGCAGCTCTCGGTGCCGGCGCCGTGGCCGGGCTATGTCGTGTGCGCTGCCTGGATGGTGCTGCCTTGCGCGTTGCACGCGATTGATGAGAAGAGGTTTGGCTGATGGCTCGGTTGGATAGCTGCTCGGTAACGGGCGGGGCGTGCGGCTCCGATGTGCCTGCGATTGAGGCGCGGGGCCTTAGTTTTGCCTATCCCGGGGCCGAGGCACCGGTGCTCGAGGGGCTTGATTGGCGTGTTTCCCAAGGTGCGTTTGCGCTGCTTGTTGGCGGTACCGGTTCGGGCAAGTCGACGCTACTCTCGCTGCTCAAACCCGAGATCGCGCCGACGGGCGAGCGCGCTGGCGAACTGCGCGTGCTGGGCGAGAGCGTTGCCGACATGGATGTTCGGACGTCCGCGGAGCGCGTGGGCTATGTGTTCCAGGATCCCGAGAACCAGATCGTGTGCGAGACCGTGTGGCACGAGATGGCGTTTGGCCTGGAAAACTTGGGGCTAGCGCGTGACGAGATGCGTCGTCGCGTGGCCGAGACCAGCTATTTCTTTGGGCTGGAGGATTGGCTCCACCGCGATACCGATACGCTTTCGGGTGGTCGCAAGCAGCTGCTGTCGTTGGCCGCCGTGTTGGCGCTCCGCCCGCGCGTGCTGCTGCTCGATGAGCCCACGTCTCAGCTCGACCCCGTTGCCGAGAAGAGTTTTCTGCATGCGCTGTTTCGCGTGAATCGCGAGCTGGGCTGCACGGTTGTTGTGGCGACGCATCAGCCGCGCCCAATGCTCGAATACGCGACGTGTGCGTACCGGATTGAGGACGGTCGCGTGCGCGAGGTGGCGGATATGGCTTCTTTGGGACGCCGAGAATCGCTGTTGTCCGATGACATGTTGGGGTGGGGTGCCATCCGATGTGCAAATAAAGGAGTATTCAGCAGGCGTGAGGACAATTTGGGCTCTCTGGAGCCGCCCGGGGACGTATCGAGCGCGAAAAAAAGTTCGGAATTGGACAAATCGTCTGAATTTGTGGCGCAAACGTCGCTCGAGAACGGCTCGGAAGCCTTCCCGCGCACGGATGGAAGCAGAATACTCCAAAAAATGCACGCTGGGTCGGCTACCACCCTGGCAGGGAGCTGGTTTCGCTACGATCGCGCGGGCGGTTGGGTGCTGCGCGGGCTCGATGCGTCGTTTTCGGCTGGCGCGGTGCATGCGGTTGCGGGCGGTAACGGCTGCGGCAAGTCGACAATGCTTTCGGTGCTGGCGAAGACCGCCAAGCTGCAGCGCGGCCGCATGGTGCGCGGGGCGGCCTCGGCGGCGCTGCTGCCTCAGAATCCCAAAGCATTGCTGGTTGCCGAGACGGTTCGCGATGAGCTGATGGAATGGTCCTCGACCTGCGGATATGACGAGAACTTGGCGCGGGAGCGTGCGGTGCAACTTGGACTGGACGGCCTGGAGACGCGCCACCCCTACGACCTCTCGGGCGGACAGCGCCAGCTGCTCGCACTGGCAAAGCTGCTGCTGATCGGCCCCGAGCTGCTGCTGCTTGACGAGCCCACGAAGGGCTTGGACCTGGAGAGCCGCCGCATCATCGCCCGCGCCCTGCGTGACCATGCGAAGGCTGGCGGCACCGTCATCATGGCTACGCACGATTTGGACTTTGCCGAGCAGGTAGCCGACGACGTCGCCATGATGTTTGACGGCGAGATTGCCTGCATGGAGCCCCCGGCCGACTTCTTTGCCGACAACGTGTTCTATAGGGCGTGATGGGATGACGGATTATCGCGTTTCGCGCCTACTTGCAAAACTGGAGATCCCGCTGTTGTTGGCGGTGCCGGCGGTGATGGCTGCCGCGTTGCTGGCGGGTGTTGAGCAGGCAGCGTTGGCCATGCTGGTTGTGGTGGCGTTGGTGCTTGCGCTGTTCTTTGCGGGTTACGAGGCATCTCGTCCAGGTTTGCGCCAGATTATGCCCACGCTGGTGCTGGCGGCGCTGGCGGCGGCGGGGCGCATCCTGTTTGGGCCCATTCCAGACTTTAAACCGGTGAGCGCCATCGCCATTATCGCGGGGGCGACGCTTGGTCGCCGCAATGGTTTTATGGTTGGCGCGCTGGCGGCGCTGACCAGCAATTTCTTTTTTGGGCAGGGCATGTGGACGCCGTGGCAGATGTATGCCTGGGGTCTGGTTGGCTATGTTGGCGGCGCGCTGGCGCATGCGGGTGCGTTCGACCGTGCGGACGGAGCCGTGCGCATGCCGGCGCTACTGACCTACGGCTTTGCGTCGGGTTTGCTGTACGGCGTGGTGATCAACGCGTATGACATCATCGGTTTTGTTCAACCGCTCACGTGGGCGGGCACCATGGCGCGTCTTGCCACGGCAGTGCCGTTCGATATTACGCACGGCCTTGCGACCTGCGTGTTTTTGGCCGCCTTGTACAAGCCTTGGTGTCGCCGCATTAACCGTGTCGTCGTGAAATACGGGCTGTAAGGCATTTCGCGTTCCCTCACGAACTTGCGGTGGAATAGTTCTCGTTTTTGGCTATTTGCTGCCCAAACAGGAACTATTCCACCGCAACTTATAGGGGGAGAGGGGTCACATGATCTGTTTTCCTCTGTCCCCCAGGAAATTACTTGGGGCTAGAGCTCTAGCGTGAGGGTGACGGGGCAGTGGTCGCTGCCGAAGATATCGCCACGGATACCGGTGTCGCGAACGTTGGCGGCGATCGAATCGCTTACCAGAAAGTAATCGATGCGCCAGCCTGCGTTGTTCTTACGGGCATTAAAGCGGTAGCTCCACCAGCTGTAGACGCCCTCGACGTCGGGGTTTGCCGCGCGCCAGGTATCGGTAAACCCGCCGTTGAGCAGCTCGGTAAACTTGCCGCGCTCCTCGTCCGAAAAGCCTGCGTTGCCGCGGTTGGACTTGGGGTTCTTAAGGTCGATCTCCTCGTGCGCAACGTTAAAGTCGCCGCAGGTCACGACGGGTTTGCCGGTCTCGCGCTCGAGCGCGCTCAAAAAGTCGCGGTAGGCATCGTCCCAGGCCATGCGCACATCGATGCGCGCGAGTTCGTTTTGCGCGTTGGGCGTGTAGACATCCACAAACCAAAACTTGTCGAACTCGAGCGCACAGACGCGGCCCTCGGTTGCGGCTTGGGCGACGAGTACGGCCGCCTCGCCCTCGCCGGCGTAGGGTAGCAGCGCGTCGGCGTGCAGCACGCGCAGCGGTTCCTGGCGGCTAAAGATCGCAGTGCCCGAATAGCCTTTACGCTCGGCGTAGCTCCAGGTTTGGTGATAGCCGGGCAGGTCAATATCAACCTGGCCTTCTTGCAACTTGGTCTCTTGCAGCGCCAGGATATCGACGTCGAGTTCTTGCGCGATCTGGATAAAGCTCGGGTCCTTTTTGAGCACGGCGCGCAGGCCGTTGACGTTCCACGAGGCGAAAGTGTAAGTCTGAGGCATGGTGTCCTTTCGACGGGGTTGGCAGGCTTAAGATTAGCGCAACAGGGGCGGGGTGGGCTCCGCGCATGCTGACTTAAAGGCTGCATGCTGGGACGTCGCTCAACGCTGCCCGACCAACAAGGACGGAGGACTCATATGACGCAGGCAATATCGGACCCCAGGCAGGCCTCCGCCGCGCTGGCGGATCTGTTTGACACCCACAAGCGCGTGGTCTTCTTTGGCGGCGCGGGTGTTTCCACGGCGAGTGGCATCCCCGATTTCCGCAGCGTGGACGGCCTGTATCACCAGCAGTTTGCCTATCCGCCCGAGACCATGCTCTCGCACAGCTTTTACGAGGCGCATCCTGCGGAGTTCTTCGACTTTTACCGCACCAAGATGATCGCGCTTAACGCTAAGCCCAACCGCTGCCACATCAAGCTGGCCGAGCTGGAGCGCGCCGGCAAGCTTGATGCCGTGGTGACGCAAAATATCGACGGCCTGCATCAGATGGCCGGCTCGCAACGCGTGTTCGAGCTGCACGGATCGGTCCATCGCAACATTTGCCAGTCGTGCGGCGCGGTCTATAGCGCCGAGTGGATTTGCTCGCGCGAGCACGAGGACGCCGCGGGTGCGCCTGTGTGTCCTGTGTGCGGCGGGCGCATCAAGCCCGATGTAGTGCTCTACGAGGAGCCGCTCGACGAGCACGTGCTGACCGGTGCCGTTGCCGCCATCGCCGCGGCCGATGCCCTCATTGTGGGCGGGACCTCGCTCGTGGTGTATCCGGCGGCAGGCCTTACGCGATACTTTACCGGCGATACGCTGGCCATATGCAACCTTGCTCCCACCGATCAGGATGCAAATGCCGACCTGCTGATTTCTTGCGACATCGCGGCCGCGTTTGCGTTCTAGCCCGCGCGCGCGGATACAATAGAAAGACTGAGTGCAAAGCGACCCCGCCGCCAGCTCCCCAAGCTCGGCGGCGTGGGCATTTTAGGAGGATGTTCATGGCGAACGACAGCAAGACATGGCGGTGCGGAAAGTACGAGCTCAGCTTTGACCGTCCGCGCATCATGGGCGTCCTCAACGTGACGCCCGATTCGTCCAGCGATGGCGGAGAGCACTTCGACCCCGATGCCGCCATCGAGTACGGCCTGGCGATGCTCGACGCCGGCGCCGACATCATCGACGTGGGCGGCGAGTCCACGCGCCCTGGTTTTACCCCGGTCAACCCCGATGAGGAAGCGCGCCGCGTGCTGCCCGTGGTGCGCGCGCTGGCCAAGGAGGGCGCCATCGTCTCGATCGACACGCGTCATGTAGCGGTTGCCAAGGCGGCCGTGCGCTGCGGCGCCTCGATCGTCAACGACGTGACCGGCTTCACCGATCCCAAGATGGTCGAGTTTGTTAAGACGAGCACCTGCGGCGTCATCGTGATGCATGCCGGCGAGGTCGCCGCGCCCGCCCGCACGCACGCAACGGTGCAGCTCGATACCTCGGCTGCGGCGTTTGTTGCCGAGAAGGCACGCGAAGCGGCTGCCGAGGCCGCGCGCGAGGCCGAGAAGCCGGCCCGTCGCCGTCGCGGCAAGTTGCTGGGCGAGCCCAAGGTTGAGGCCAAGCTTCCGGGCGGTGTGGTACAGCCCTCACTGCCGTTTGGCGAGCCGGAGCCCACGTCCGAGCCTGCAACCGAGCTGGGGCAGGAGACGCCGGCCGCCGAGCAGGCTGCTGCCGCCGAGACCGTCGCGCCCGCGCCCGAGGCCGCGCCCGAGGCCACCGAGGCCGCATCGGAGTCCAATGACCGCCTGGCCGCCATGATGCGCCGCAGCGCCCGCCGCGAGGAGGCCTACGTGCCCACCTCTCAGCTCCGCCGCTTTACCCTGCCCGATTCGGCGCCCATCATGCGCCGCGTCATGGGCTTTCTGTCCGACCAGGCCCGCACACTCATCCATGCCGGCGTGTCGCGCGACCGCATCTGCATCGATCCTGGCCCGGGCTTTGGTAAGTCGGCTAACGAGGACATCGTCATCCAGCGTGAGACTGCCAAGATGGCGTCACTGGGCTATCCGCTCATGTGCGCCGTGTCGCGCAAGCGTTTTGTGGGCGCTGTCTCGGGCGTGACCGAGGCCGCCGCGCGCGATGCCGCCACGTTTGGCGTGTGCCTGGGCGCCATCCAGGCCGGTGCCAACATCGTGCGCGTGCACGACGCCGCGGGTTTTGCGCAGTTCCTGAACGGTTACTGGGCCGTCGCCAAGCCGCAGCTGCGCCGTGCGTTTGTGGCCGTGGGCTCCAACTTGGGGCATCGTTGCGACAACATCCGCGCCGCGCGCGACATGATCGCCGAGATTCCGCTCACCTGCGTGTCCAACTCCTCCAAGATCTACGAGAGCGAGCCGGCCTACGAGACGCGCCAGGACGCGTTTGCCAACGCCGTCATCGAGATCAAGACCGAGCTGGCGCCGCTGGTGCTGCTCGACGAGCTCATGAAGATCGAGGCCGAGCTTGGGCGCGACCGCTCCAAAAAGGCCAAGGCCAACGGTCCGCGCACCATCGACCTGGACCTGCTGTGGATGGACGGCGAGACTCACGGCGGCAAAAAGCTGCGCCTGCCGCATCCTCTCATTGGCGAGCGCGACTTTGTGCTGGTGCCGCTCGAGGACCTGATGCACGACCCGGCGCGGTTCTTCCGCTACAACGGTGTCGAGGTCAAGGAGCCCGAGGACCGCGTGGGCCATATCGTGGGCGAATTGGGGCGTATGTAGATGATCGAGATGAATGCTGTTGTCGCCGGTACCGAGCTTGACGCCGCGCGCGACGCGGGCCGCGAGGGTGCGTCCGCGGGCTGGTGCGCTTGGAGCGCGGGCGATGCTTCGCTGACGTTTTCGCTGATCGTGCGCCCGGACGTGAACATGCATGCCTTCCACGGCCTGCCGTTTGTGGCTGCGATGGGCATGATGGACGCGCTCGTGGGCACGGCTTCGACGCCGGGGTTGGGCCTTGCCGGTAAGGTGGGTATCCAGTGGCCGAGCGATATCGTGTGCGGTGCGCCTGCGTTTGAGACGTCGCTCGCGCGTGTTGCCGTGAACGGCGGTGCCGCTGCTGCGGGCATGTTCGGTGCCGTGACGGTGGATATTGAGCGTTCGGCGCTGGGCGAGCTTGGTGTGGACGTGGCTGACGAAGCGCTGGTCGAGACGCTGGCCGCCGCCGTGCTGGCCCGCGTGGACGCTTGGGCGGTTGTTGCCAACACGCCGCAAGGCGCCGCAGGGCCGCTGGCTCCCGTGCTGGGCGAGTACTTCGACATGGTGCCGCTGCTGGGCCGCCAAGTTGCGGCGGTGTCGCCCAACGGCCTGCCGCTTGCGGTCGGTGTGTTTGCAGGCCTGGACATCTGGGGCCGCGCGACCATTAAGACCGATGCCGGCGAGCAGGAGTTTCCGCCCGAGGCCGTACGAATTCGCGGGCTGTAGCGCGGGGCGTTCGCGCCCAAAGATAGACATGACAACAAGACCCTCCTCGGCCTGTGCCGGGGAGGGTTTCGCCTATCTGGGGAATGGGTTGCCAGCGCTTTATTCCTCAAAACTGAAAAATTTTCGTTTTTGAGGAATAGGATTAAGGCAGCTCGGCCTTTCGCGAGGTATATTCGCTACAGAGCCTATTCCTCAAAACTGAAAAATTTTCGTTTTTGAGGAATAGCGATAAAAGACCGCGAGGAGGCCCCAATGAAACTCATCAATAGAACGTCATATATGGACACGTTGACGAGCCTTATTGGCGTGCCGGACATCAAGGTCATAACGGGCATCCGCCGTAGCGGTAAGTCAAAATTGCTCGAGGCCCTCCGCGATTACGTGGAGGCGAATCTGTCCAATTCGAATGTCATCCATATCAACTACAACCTCGATGAGTTCGAGAACCTGCTCGAGTATCACGCGTTGCTCACCTATGTAAAAGAGCATCGAGTGGCCGGCAAGCATAACTTTCTGCTTATCGATGAAGTTCAGATGTGCGACGGTTTTGAGCGTGCGATCAACAGCCTTCACGCATCCGAGCAGTACGACATCTTCATCACCGGATCGAACGCCTTTTTGCTGTCGAGCGATCTGTCAACGCTCTTTACGGGGCGCACCTTCGAGATCGAGGTTTTCCCATTCTCGTTTGAGGAGTATCGTCTCTATGGCGACGAGAGCGAGGTCGACCGCGACTTCGATGGGTACGCGAGAACCGGCGGCATGTCTGGCTCTTACCCTTATCCACTGCAGGAGCAGCGCTATCAATATCTCTCCAACGTCTTTAAGACGCTCATTGTGAGAGATATCGTGCAGCGGCATAACGTGAGAAACGAATCGGCGCTGCTGCGCATTGCCGATTACATGATGGACAACGTTTCCAACATTACGTCGGCACGCAACATTACTGATGCATTAAATGCGGATGGGCTAAAGATTACGAACAAGACCGTCGGCACGTACATGGGGTACCTGTGCGATGCGTTTGCCTTCTATAAAGTTCGTCGATACGACATTCGCGGCAAAAAATACCTTAAGAGCGGCGAGAAGTACTATCTGGCGGACCATGCGTTTAAATACGCACTGCTCGGTACACGCGATATGGATTGGGGCCGCGTGTACGAGAACATGGTGGCCATCGAGCTGCTGCGCCGCGGATACGAGGTATACGTCGGCGTACTCTATAAAAAGGAAATAGACTTTGTAGCAATCAAGCGAAGCGAGAAGCTCTACATTCAGGTGAGCGACGACATCAGCTCGGATAAGACATTTGAACGCGAGATTTCACCACTGCTGAGCATTGGCGACGCGTACCCCAAGATGATTCTCGCCCGCACGCATCACGAGGCCACGGACCGCAATGGGGTGCAGATCGTGGACCTGGCGAGGTGGCTGTGCGGTGAGACGTAGCAGAAAGTCCTATTCCTCAAAACTAAAAAATTCTCGATTTTGAGGAATAGGACCAATGCGTCGCCTAGTTCGCCGCTCGTGCTCGACCTAGGTCCCCGTCCTACCCCAGCTCCTGCATGCGGCGGTAGATTTCGCAGATGCCTTTGATGGTGAGTTGGCCGTCGACCACGTCGAAGGCATCGGTCGAATCGGCGACGATGCCGGCGAGGCCGCCCGTGGCGATAACGGTGGCGTCTTCGCGCCCCAGCTCGCGCTTCATGCGCGCGACCAGGCCCTCGGCCATGGCCGCGGCACCCGTTACGGCGCCGACTTTGATGCACTCCTCGGTATCGCGGCCGATGGCGTGCTCGGGCGCCTCGAGCGGAACGCTGGCGAGCTTGGCGGCTCGGGCGGCGAGCGCGTCCATCGAAATGCGGATGCCTGGCGCAATCGCTCCGCCAATGTAATAACCGTCCTCATCGATGACGTCGATATTGGTCGCGGTGCCAAAGTCCACCACGATTGCCGGCGCGCCGTAGAAAGTCTCGGCCGCAACGGCGTTGGCGACGCGATCGGCACCTACGGCCTGGGGGCGCGCCGCGCGCAGCTTGGTCACCGCGGCCGTCTGCGGCCCGATGACGATGGCGTCCGCGGCAATGCGGTCGGCCACGGCGTGCCATTCGCGCGAGAGCTGCGGCACCACGCCCGCAAAGGCGATCGCGTCGACCGCGTCGAGCGAAAGGCCGTACATTTTAAAGAAACCCATCAGGCGCACATGGATCTCGTCGGCGGTATAAGAGCGGTCGGTGGGCATGCGCCACGACTGCACCAGCTCGTCTCCGTCAAACAGGCCCATGGCCGTCTGCGTGTTTCCCATATCGATAGCGAGCAGCATGTCTACTCCCAGTGTTGGCATAAAAGGACGCGCACCATTGTATACGTGCCGTCGACGGCGCTCGGCTGCGATTCGTTTACGGTGATAGGGGCTGAGGGGTTTAAATATGAAGGAATTATGCTCTACGAGATTTTCCTTGCCGTTTACCGAACTCCCGCGTAATATTCTTTCTTGCGCACATGAGGCGCCCAGACATTGCGGGGTGGAGCAGTCTGGTAGCTCGCCGGGCTCATAACCCGGAGGTCGTAGGTTCAAATCCTGCCCCCGCGACCAAGAACTTGCAGCTCGGAAGCAAAATTGCTTCCGAGCTTTTTCTTTATCAGTTTACTTTGCGGGTGAATTGCGGGTGAATCCTGAGTCAATTTATTATGTGAAGCAAATAAACCATTGATAATCGCGGGCCGGTCGGCTTGACTTATCGACCGATAAACTCCAATTGGGAGGAGTTTCGGCGGTCCTTAGCTAATAATAGTGCCGGGGATGGACCGCGCCATCCCCGGACCTTGCGCGCCAAAGGGACGAGTCCCCTTGGAACCCCGTCTATTGCTCTCAACACGGAAACAGGGGAGTGGGGGATACGGGTTGTAGGATGCCGACGGGCGAGCGCTATGCTGTCTCAAGTCCGCATGTAGCTTGTTCGGAGGCCGTCTCTGCGTCTCAAAGCGGGCAATGAATTCTGGCAATGGAACTTCTTCGTATCTGTTCGCTGCGACTTGAGCGATGCGCTCCGCACAAATAATGTTGCCGAAGCATGCGGAATATCAGAAGAGAGATTGCAGGACATGAGTCAGCGCATGAAGAGCTGCCCGTCGTTTTGATAATGACATAATTAAGTGGCAAACTAAAGCGATCGGAGCGACCATGATTCTTGACAGCCTGCGTAACAGCGCGTCTTTTAATGAAACCGACCGAGCCATTGCTACCTATCTGCTCAATCATACCGGCGACCTTAAGACCCTCACTATGGCAAAGCTCGCACAGGAGACTTACACCTCGAACGCGACAATCATCCGCTTTTGTAAGAAATTGGGCCTAAGCGGCTATCGAGAGTTGATCATGCAGCTCATCCAGGAGATAAGCGGAGACTATCTTCTGGCTGCCACTGTCGATCACAATCGTCCTTTTGGCAGTACCGATTCAATTGAGGCCATCGAGGGCAACCTTGCAAATCTCCTGAAGGGCGTCATAGATCAAACGAAAATCGAGCTCGATAGCGCCAAATTGAGCATAATCGCCAAGGCAGTTCTTAGCGCCCCGCGAATTTACATCTTTGCTAAAGGGGAAAGCTATCTGGCGGGATGTATCTTTCGCAACAATCTTCTCAAGCTCGATCGTCATGTCACCATGGCGGACGACGGTGGCCTGCAGACACTGCACGTTAAGAACGGTAGGCCCGGCGACCTGTTTTTATTCCTAAGCTACAGCGGCATTCACTATGATTATTCCAAATACGCCGCCGCTCTTTCCGAGCGCGGAATCAAGCCGTGTTTAATCACGGCGTTTTCTGATTCGGCGCTCGCCAGGCAATGCGACACTGTCTTGCTCATTCCAAAATCAGAGCGCGTGATTGGAAAGGTTGCCAATTACTCTTCCATGATCTCGCTCACGCATACGCTTCAGGTTATTTATTCGCTTATATTCAATCAGGATTATCAAGAGAACTATCGTGTAAAACACGAGGCCGATTCGTTCATCTTTACGAGTTTTGCGGAGATTTAGTCATACAAAAGGTGACCCCAAAGCATTTTGCCTTGAGGCCACCTTTTGTGCTTTTGCTATCTGGATGGCTTCTCTACTTCAGCTCAGGCCAATAGCCCTTGTTCGCCTCGATCATGTCGTCCAAGACTTCCTTAGCCACGCGCGCTGAGGGAATCGTGCGATTGAGGGTGAAGGCCTCGAGTGCCTTCTGGTAGGAGCCCTCGATAACGGCCTCGACCACAAGGCCCTCGCAGGCATCCTGCTGCTCGATAAGGCCCTTGTAGAAGCGGGGAATCTTCCCGACGCGGACCGGTTCGGCTCCTCGATCGGTGATGTACGCCGGAATCTCGACGGTCGCGTCGTCCGAGAGATTCTCGATTGCGCCATTATTGGGCACAATCACCAGCTGGCGATGGCGCAAATCCTTCGCCAGGGACTTGACGACATCGACAATGAACCTGCCGTGGACGCCTACGTAGAACTGCGTGAGATCGACCTTTTCACCGCGCTTAAGCGCCGCAGATGCGTCGAAGATACGCTTTTCGCGGCCGTTTACGACCTGCATGCCACGCGTGTTATTGATGTCCATGTACTCCACGCAGGCATCGGGCAACAGGTAATACTGGTAATAGGTGTTGGGGAGGTAATCCTGGAATAGCGTAGAAATCGTTGCCGCATTCTTGAAGGTGTGGGCCCAGTCTGGGTCCTTTACCAATGCGTCATTGAGGCTTGCCTCGGAAATGTAACCGTACTTACGCACGTGCTCTTTGAGCTTGTCCGTAACGTCGACGCCCTTGCAGCGTACGCTGGTATACCACCCAAAGTGATTGAGGCCAAAGTAGTCGACTTCAATGTCGTCGAGTTCGCAGCCCAAAATCTCCGCCATGCGGGCTTCAATCTCTACCGGCATATCGCAGATGTCGAGAATGCGAGCGTTTGGACGCAGCTTGTGCATCGCCTTGGCTACGATGGCAGCGGGGTTAGAGTAGTTGACGATCCAGTAGTCCTTGCAGGCGTACTCCTCGCAGAAATCGACAAGCTCGCACATGGGGAAGATGGTCCTCATGCCATAGGCCATGCCACCTGCTCCGCAGGTCTCTTGGCCGACTACGCCATGGCGCAGGCTGATCTGCTCATCCTGGATACGCATCTTGAGCCCGCCCACGCGCATCTGCGCCATAACAAAGTTCGCATCTGTAAACGCCTCTTTGGGGTCGACGGTTACATGCAAGGGGATCTCGGGGGCAAGGTCATCGATAACTGCCTTAACCACCACAGCGACCGTGTCCTGGCGTTCCTTGTCGATGTCATAGAGCCAAAGCTCACGAATCCCCAGTTCGTCCTTTTGATCAATCAGGTCTTTGACGATACCGGCGGTATAGGTGCTGCCGCCGCCGCAGATGACAATCTTGTATCCGTTCATGTTGTTCATGCCTTTCAAATCAAATTGAGCTGCAGACAATCTTGGTTACTATCTGCACGAAGTAGGTAGCGATGTTGATGACCGCCGCCATGCCTGCAATGCTGCCTGCGTCCGCGTGCCTTCCTGAACGCCGGGTCCAAACCGCAGCGAGTAGACCCAGGAGCGGCCAGATAAAACCACATGCGAATGCAGCCATAAGTACGAGAAGACCCCTTGTCGACTTTTCTTTGTACATGTTGAGCAGGCGTTCGAACATGCCTCGGATTGAATGAAACGTTTTGGTCAACATGAGGTCTCCTCGCTTATCGCTTATCGATTACGCGACTGTTAATCTTCCAGATTAAGGATGGGACGCAGCAGGTCGTAGACGGAGTGCACGTTGGTTCCCACGACAATTTGAACATTGGTGCCGTTCTTAAACAGGCCCTTGTCGATAGCCTTCTTGATGGTCTCTTCGTTGACCTTGTCGGGATCTTTGACTTCGACACGGAGACGAGTCATGCAGCAGCCCATGGTGTTGATATTGTCCTTGCCGCCAAGGCCGTTGATGATGTTCTGCACCATTTCCTGCTGTTTTGCGTCGACTTCCGGAGTTCCGGAGGACTCGAGAGCATTGTTGCCTCCGGAGACCTCTGCAGACCACTCTGCGGAACGGCCGGGCGTCATGAGGTTGAGTTTCTTGATCACCATCGCCAGAACGATGAACGAAACGGCGGCAAACACGATGCCCAAGACGATGTAAATCGGGAACTTGGTGACGCCCATTGGCAAAGGCAGGCCGAGCGTGAGCAGCTCGATGCCACCGTACATGTTAAGCAAGCGGACTCCCAGGACAAACAGGAGCATCTCGCCCAGTCCGTAGAACAGGCTGTAGGCAACCAAGAGAATCGGAGACGCGAACAGGATCATGAAGTCGAGCGGCTCAGTGATGCCGGAGAGCATGGCGGTGATGTAAATGGGCACCAGCATGGCTGCGACAGCTTTTCGATTCTCCGGACGGGAAGTCGCAATCATTGCGAGCACGGTGCCGAGGGTTACGAATTCCTTGCCAAAGCCGAACATGGCAAAGCGGACAGAGGGGTCGACTGTGGTGAGGGATCCGTCGGCGATATGGGGAAGCTCGGCATAGAAGATGTTTGCTGCGCCGGAAACACTCTGGCCGGCGACGACCGCCGTGCCGCCAATCGCGGAGTAGTCAAACGGCATCCACATAAAGTGGTGCATGCCGAGAGGTACGAGGACGCGGTTCAGGAAGCCGTAAATGAAAACGCCCAGACCACCCGAGGCTGCGATGAATGAAGAAGCGTTGCTGATGGCGTTGGCGATAGGGGGCCACACGATAGTCGCTCCGATGCCGAAGACAATGCTCAGCGGAACCATCGCCAGAAGGGCCAGGCGGGGTCCGCCGTAAATCCGGATATACTCCGATACCTTTACGTCGATCAGTTTGTTATAGAGCCAACCGCAGAAGCATCCGATGAGTACGCCGCCGAAGACGTTGACATCGGTAACTTGAAGACCCAGTACCGTTGCCTGGCCAGTGCCATACAGACCCATCGCGCCAGCTTTTGCCAGCTGATCGGTGAGCGTCAGGTAGGCGTTGTTGACATACAGGAACATGAGGTAACTAATAAGTCCAAACACTGCCGCGTTGGATTTTTGCTTCTTTGCGAAGCCTGCCGTTAGGCCGACTGCGAAAATCACCGGCAGGTTGCCGATCACCGCGGAGTTGGTTGCCGCGGAGAGCAGCGTGCCCAGATCTGCGACAACTCCGCTGCCGAGCGAGCATACCGTGGCGATGGCCAAAATGATGCCCGTTACCGAAAGGTACAAAATAGGGTCGACGATAACGCGGCCAAAGTTCTGGAAGGCCGTTTTGACTTTATCCATCTCTTCCCCTCTCCTAACTAATCTCGGGGGCTTGCCCCTTAGGCAGAGACGACACTCGCATACTTGCCGGCGTCAGGTGTTGATGTCGCCTCTGTTTACGGATTTCATGATAGTTGGGGTGTTTGCAAACAGGGCGGGCTGGAACAAACGGTTCTTAAAAACAAGTGCGACTAATCTATTTCGTTGTTACCATCTTTCCATTTCGGTCAGCGGTATTCATTTTTAGGCAAATGGCTTTGGACGCGAGTGACTAGCTACGCCTTGATTTGCCAAGTTTGAAATCCATCCATCTCTTTTTAATAGGCTCTTGCCGCCCGGGCGTCCCGGAAGAAAGGAGGAGGAGCGGAAGAAGCATTCCGATCCTGTGCGCGTCCATTTCCTGTGACAGCAGGGTTTCAAGCAGCTTTTTCGCTTCATCGAGGCGCAGGGGCTGCCTTTCGGCTCCCTGCGACCGCGGGACTGATATTGCATCGCTTGCGATGCAACTGTTGAAGTCAAGCAATCGTTGGTCGAATTTTGGTCGAAATTGGCATTGTTAGCGCCGGGCGATTTTAGCCGCTAATAGTCAAACGATTTTGACCAATCCC
>UQIG01000010.1 GCA_900541135.1 uncultured Collinsella sp. | reverse complement strand
GTGGGCTCGGAGATGTGTATAAGAGACAGGTCATGAGGTGCCTCAAGCGCTACGTGGCCAGGGAGGCGTACCGGGCGCTGATGCGCCCGCACGAGATCAGGAGGCCCGAGGACGCCTCGGAGCTCGTGGCGGCCAGGCGCGCGGCGAGGGTCAGCCAGGTGAGGGCGGCGTCCATACTGGGCACCAGCGAGAAGTACATCTCGATGCTGGAGAGGGGCCAAAGGGAGCTCAAGCCCATAAGGAGGGCCTACGAGGCATGGGTCGAGGCCGGACTTCCGCTCGATTGGGACAGGCGGGCCTTCGAGGCCGAGCGCAAAATGGATTCTAAAAAACACCTTGCCAAATAGGAGCGTCAGGACGCAAAGAGGCTCGCCGCACGAAGTGCGCAGCGAGCCTCTTTGCATGTCCGAGGACACCAATTTAATTTAGCGTGGTTCCCTAAAGGACGACAACGCAGGAGACCCGGTAAGGCCGGGAGCACTTTGTCTCGCAAACATTCCGCAGCCGCGAAGCGGCGAGGACGTTTGAGAGGCAAAGTGCGTAGGCCTTACCGGGTCTCCGGTGGGAGTTGAGTCCCTTTAGAACTTGTCGTGGAAGGTACGCGCAATGACCTCGTCCTGCTGCTCCTTGGTGAGCGTGTGGAAGTTCACGGCATAGCCGGAAACGCGGATGGTCAGCTGCGGGTATTTCTCGGGGTGAGCCTGAGCGTCGAGCAGCGTCTCACGATTGAAGACGTTGATGTTCAGGTGGTGGCCACCCTTCTCGGCGTAAGCGTCGAGCATGTGGACCAGGTTATCGGCCTGAGTCTCGGAAACTTCAGAAACCTTCATAATGTGTCTCCTTCGATTGATAGGCGCCGGCCGAAACCGGCGCGCTAATCAGTAATCGTTATTGTTAGTATAGCACTAACAATAGTTACTCGCCCAGCTGATCAAGGTCGATATCGCCAAAGAACACCTGGTCCTCCTTGCCGAGCGCACTCGGGATGATGGAGAAGGTGTTGGAGATGCCGTCCTGAGCATCGCGGAACGGGAGCTTGGAAACCGAAGACAGCGAAGCGATGGCGCCGTGGCTATCGCGCTTGTGCATGGGGTTAGCACCCGGGGCGAACGGCTGACCAGCCTTGCGGCCGTCAGGCGTGGAACCGGTCTTCTTACCGTACACGACGTTGGAGGTAATGGTCAGAACCGAGGTCGTGGGCACGGAGTTGCGGTAGGTGTCGTTCATGCGGATGTACTCCATGAACTGGTGCACAACGTCGTGAGCGATCTGGTCGACGCGGTCGTCGTCGTTACCGTACTTGGGGAACTCGCCCTCGGTCTCGAAGTCGACGATGATGCCGTTCTCATCACGGACGGGGTGGACCTTGGCGTACTTGATGGCGGACAGGGAGTCAGCCACGACGGAAAGGCCAGCGATGCCCGTAGCGAACCAGCGGTGCACGTGCTTGTCGTGCAGAGCCATCTGGATGCGCTCGTAGCAGTACTTGTCGTGCATGTAGTGAATGATGTTCAGCGAGTTGACGTACACGCCAGCGAGCCACTTCATCATGTCGTTGTACTTGGCCACAACGTCGTCGTAATCGAGCGTATCGCCCTCGACGGCGCGATACTTGGGGCCGACCTGCTTCTTGGAGACCTCGTCAACACCGCCGTTGAGTGCGTAGAGCAGGCACTTGGCCAGGTTGGCGCGGGCGCCGAAGAACTGCATCTCCTTGCCGATGCGCATGGAGGACACGCAGCAGGCGATGCCGTAGTCGTCGCCGTGGTAAACGCGCATGAGGTCATCGTTCTCGTACTGGATCGAGGAGCTGGCGACAGAAGTCTTGGCGCAGAACTTCTTGAAGTTCTCGGGCAGACGGGTCGACCACAGAACGGTCATGTTGGGCTCGGGGCTGGTGCCCATGTTCTCGAGCGTGTGCAGGTAGCGGTAGCTCATCTTGGTAACGAGCGTACGGCCGTCAACACCCATGCCGCCGATGGACTCGGTGACCCACTGCGGATCGCCGGTGAACAGGGCCTGGTACTCGGGGGTACGGGCAAACTTGACCATGCGAAGCTTCATGATGAAGTGATCCACGAACTCCTGGATCTGCTCCTCGGTGAAGGTACCGTTGGCAAGGTCGCGCTCAGCGTAGATGTCGATGAACGTGGAGGTACGGCCGATGGACATAGCGGCGCCGTTCTGCTCCTTGACGGCAGCGAGGTAGGCGAAGTACATCCACTGGATGGCCTCCTGCGTGTTGGTAGCAGGGTTGGAAATATCGAAACCATAGGTCTCGGCCATCATCTTGAGCTCGCCGAGGGCGCGGATCTGCTCCTGCAGCTCCTCGCGGTCGCGGATGTTGTCGGCGGTCATGACCGTCGGGGTGGAAGCCTTCTGGGCCTCCTTGTCCTTGATCAGGTAGTCGACACCGTACAGGGCGACACGACGGTAGTCGCCGATGATGCGGCCGCGGCCATAGCCATCGGGCAGACCGGTGATGATGTGAGCCGAGCGGCAAGCACGCATCTCGGGGGTGTAAACATCGAAGACGCCGGCGTTGTGGGTCTTGCGCTCGAAGGTGTAGCGCTCGACAACGTTCTCGTCGACCTTATAGCCGTGCTGGCTGGCAGCCTGGCAAGCGATGCGGATACCACCGTTGACGTGCAGCGCGCGCTTAAGCGGCTTGTCGGTCTGGAGACCGACGATGGTCTCCTTCTC
Source organism: uncultured Collinsella sp. (assembly GCA_900541135.1). Lineage (GTDB taxonomy): Bacteria > Actinomycetota > Coriobacteriia > Coriobacteriales > Coriobacteriaceae > Collinsella. Next base: position 57,872 of record UQIG01000010.1, on the reverse strand, counting down.
GCGGTGGGCGTTATCGATGTAGCCAGCGGGGTGGCTCACGATACCCGTGACGGTCTTGGTGTCCATATCGAGGACACCGCCCTGCTCGCGCTCCTTAAGCAGCAGGTCGAGAACCTCGCCCCACAGCTCCTTGGTACGCTCGGTCGGGCCGGCGAGGAACGACTCGTCGCCCTCGTAGGGGGTGTAGTTCTTCTGGATGAAGTCTCGGACGTCCACCTCTCCCGTCCAAATGCCTTCCTTGAAGCCTTCCCATGCCTCCTGCATTGTGTAACCACGCTCCTAGTTACGTGTAATGCGGCGCTCTCTCACACCGCTGCTTATTGAATTCTTGAATTATCGGCTTGCACTACCGGCTTCTTCCGTTCTTCGCCACATGTTGGTGCAGGGAAAAACGTTTGTCCACCTTGGAACTGCAACCCAAAACCCAAGATTTCACCCGTTTGAGAAGGATAACATAGCCACCCCCTTCATCAGGGCTGTTATATGTTTCTTTTTTTATACCATTAGGGCGTTTTTAACAAATCCGCAGGAAATGCGAGCGCGAGCAACTACCGTTCACCGATTTGTATGGTATTTTTCCTTGCCTTTGTACGACGTTCACTCTAGCTGTTATGCCAGCTTTAGCAGGATAAAGTGTCCCAGAGACCCTACAGAAACTGCAGGGCGGCCACGGAATTTCCCCCGGGGCCGCCCTGTGGCGTGGCTAGTTATTTAGCTTTGATTGCCGCTTGGCATTAGGCGGCTGCGGCGGCCTTGTCGGTCGTTGCCTTGCTGTGACCCTGGCCTTCAAAATGCTTGTAGCACCAGCTGGTGACCAGCGGGGTCAAAATAGCCGTCACGATTGCGCACGCTGCAACCTGTGCCGTAGCCGTCGCGAGCACGGCGCCACCGTACATGGCCCCGTTGACGCTTGCCATGGCAGCAGGCGTAGCCACATTAGCTCCGGCGCAGCTCGAAATGGCCGCACCTGCGACACCCGTACCGCCCGTGAGCTTATCGACCGCGATGACGGGAATTGCAAAGACCACCGAGCAGATCACGCCGAGCAGAATACCGGGAAGACCGCCATTAATGAGCTGGCCAAAGGTCATGGTCGAGCCCATGGCAAAGAAGACGAGCACGATGACGGCGGAAAGTGCCGGTGCCATCATCTTCTTAAAGCTGGGGAAGAGGTTGCCCAGAATAATGCCGACGACGATCGGCAGGATGGCACCCACGAGCGACCAGCCGATCGGAGCCTGGCCGGCAGCGCCGAGCACGATCATCGTGACCGGAGGGCCGACAACGAGCGTGGTGATTGCGACAGCGCCACGCTCGGCCTCATTGCCCATGGTGCCCATCAGGCCAGCGTACATAGCGTTGTTGGCGCCGGTGCAAGCCGCCAGCATCACCATGGCAGAGATGCCAAACAGGTTGTCGTTGAACACATAAAGAATGAGCAGCGACACGGCAACGACCACGATCTGCTTGACGGCGATGATAATGGCACCGCGGGCAGCGGCGGCAGGAGCGCTCTTAAACGAAATCGTCGTACCGACGATGAGCAAAAAAGCGCCCACGAGCGGGCCCGCGCCCTGCTGGGTCATGCCAAGCGTAAAGCTGCCGAGCGTTTTGAACAGGTCGGGGAATAGCGTGTTGAGCAGGCAGCCCAGCAAAAGCGGCACCAAAATATTGGCACCCGGGATGGAGGACATCTTAAAGAACGGCTCCTTTGCCGCCGGCGCCTCCACCGCAGTCGATTCACTCATATATATCTCCTTTGGATGCATGCGAATCGTAGCCGCACGCGCCTATGTCAGAAAGAAGGCGACGGTCCCGAGTCGCAGGAGCCGTCGCCGAATAATCATCGCGGGGTATTACCCGTCCAGGACGATGCCGCCGTCGCAGTCACCGATCTCGCCGTTCACGAAGCTGGCGAGGTCGGAAGCGAAGAACAGCACCATCTGCGCAGGCTCGCTGGCCTGGGCGGCGCGGCCCAGAGGGATACCGTTGATGATGCGCTGAGAGTTCTCGTCAGAGAGAATCGAGGTCATATCGGTCAACGTGAGCGACGGGCACACGGCGTTGCAGCGAACGCCGAACTTGCCGCCTTCCTTGGCGACTGCCTTGGTTAGACCGTTAACACCGGCCTTGGAGCTAGCGTAGGCAGCGGTGCCGAGCAGGCCGCCGCCGATCTTGCCCGCAACAGAGCTCACGTTGACGATAGTGCCGGCATGGGCCGCCTTAAAGTGCGGGTACACGGCGTTCATCATAGTGAAGGTACCGTTGAGGTTGATGTCGATGGTGCGACGCCACTCGGTGTCATCGATCTCGTCAAACTTCTTGGTGCTGATGACGCCAGCGCAGTTGATCAGGATGTTGGTTTGCGGCAGGTCCGTAAAAATCTGCTCGACGGTCTCGCGCGCCTTGGGCGCATCGGCGACATCGAGCTGATAGAACTTGTTGCCCTCGCCAAGCTCGGCCACAGCGGCCTCGCCCTTAGCAGCGTTCCTTGCGATGAGCGCGACATGTCCGCCGCCCGCGACGATGCCCTTGGCGATCTCGAGGCCAATGCCCTGAGTGCCGCCCGTGACAATCGCGGTCTTGCCCGTGAAGTCAAATGCCATGACTCCATTCCCCCTTATGTAAGGTGTCTTCTTGCGGGAAGTTGGAGCATCGCACGTGGCGCTTATATGAGTCCCAGTCGTCATGGTGGTGACAACCCCTCGCCTAACCGCGTGCATAGTAGTTCTTTGAAACGCTTCAGCAATTGAATGATTTTAAGTCTTAATGCACTCTTAATATTGCCTAGCGGCCAAGTAGATTTTTGGGACATGCTTAGAAATCTACCGCATAGGGCGTGCGTGCAGGGGTATCATCTTTCACCGAAAATAGTTTCTAGTGTTAGGGGTTTTCGGTGGAAGATACCGATTTCCGTGAACTTGGGCGTCAGCTCCTTACCGAGTTCGGCAGCATGCATCAGCGCATTTCGCGTTTTGCGGACAAAGCCCTCGGCGGCGAGATGGCCGTCATGCGCGCCCTCATACTCGCCGGCGGTTCGCTCACGCCGAGCGAACTCGCTGATCGCGCCTGGGTCTCGAGCGCCCGCATCGCCAATATCTTACGCGCCCTCGAAGCCAAGGGCTGGGTCGAGCGCGAGCACTCAAAGACTGACCGTCGTCGCGTACACGTCATAGTGACCGACAAGGGATTCCAGGATCTCGAAATCAAACGTCGGGAATTCGAGGCCCGCACTGCGGCTTTCCTCGAGCAGCTCGGCGAAACAGATACCCAAGAGATGGTGCGTCTTCTAAGGCGCGCCAACGAAATTATCGACCGCAATCAAGAAAGGAGAGATGCCGAGTGAGGATTCTCAAGCTCTTTAAAAAGCATATCCTGGCGCTGTTCGCAGCTATCGTACTTATCGTAATCAGTTGCAACGCCGATCTGGCACTGCCTACCTACATGAGCGATATTGTCGACGTGGGCGTGCAGCAAGGCGGTATCGCCTCGCCCGTGCCCGACACCATTCGCGCCGAATCGCTCGACGACCTCGAACTCTTTATGAGCGCCAAGGACGCCAAGGCTGTGGAGGCCGTGTTTAGCAAGGCTGACAAAAACGGCATTCGAACGTACATGGGCACCGAGGAAGAGCGTGCCGATGGAGGCAAGATTGCCGACATTATGAGCCTGCCCGAGACCGTCGTTCTTTCGCTCGACCAGGGCATCGACGCCGACTCCATGGGCGACATGACGGGCTCGTCCAGCGAGAAAGACGACAACGCTGCCCAGGCCATGCCCACCCCCGAGCAAATGGCAGCGATGACGCCCGAGCAGCTCGCCGAGATGCAGCAGAAAGCCGCGGCGGCGCAGAACATGCAAAAGCAGATTGATGCCGACGGCGGTAAGATCACCATGAAGAGCCTGCGCCTGGGTGTCGAGGGCGGTCTGGTAGACCAAAGCAAGCTCGTCGAGGGCGCCAACCAAATGGCAGACAAAATGGGCTCCATGTCAGGCTCCATCGTCACCCAGCGCGCCGTGAGCTATGTACAGGACGAGTACAAGGCACAGGGCATCGACCCCGCCGACGTGCAGAACGCCTACCTGAGCCGCATGGCGACCACGATGTTTGGGCTGTGCCTGGTATCGCTCGTCGCCACCATCCTGACCGGCGCCGTGGCGTCGCGCACCGCCTGCTCCATCGCCCGCGACCTGCGCCGCGAGACCTTCAACAAGGTTATGCACTTCTCGCCGGCCGAGGTGGGCAAGTTTAGCCAGGCCTCGCTCATCACCCGCTGCACCAACGACATTCAGCAGATCCAGATGGCCGCAACCCTGTTTATCCGCATGTGCCTAATGGCCCCCGTCATGGGCATCGTCGCCGTCATGCGCGTCCTGGCCAACCACACCGGCCTGGAGTGGACCATCGCTGTGGCCATCATCGCGGTTTCGGCCGTCGTCGGCGTGCTCATGGGCCTCACCATGCCCAAGTTCAAAAAGATGCAGAGCTTTGTGGACCGCGTGAACCTTACCGCCCGCGAGCTGCTCGACGGCCTTATGCCCATCCGCTCGTTCAACCGCGAGGAACATGAGCTCGAGCGCTTTGACAAGGCTTCGCTCGACCTGATGACCACGCAGCTCTACACCAACCGCGCCATGAGCTTTATGATGCCGCTCATGATGCTCGTCATGAACTGCATCACCGTGCTTATCGTCTGGTTTGGCGCGCAGGGCGTGTCCGACGGCGTGATGCAGGTTGGCAACATGATGGCGTTTATCTCCTACACCATGCAGATCGTTATGGCGTTTATGATCCTCACCATGGTTTCGGTCATCCTGCCCCGTGCCGAGGTCGCAGCCGAGCGCGTGGAAGAGGTCATCACCTGCCCCACCAGCATCAACGACCCCGCCTCGCCCAAACTGCCCACGGCCAGCGCGCCGCGCGGTGAGCTCACCTTCCGCGACGTGAGCTTCCAGTATCCCGATGCCCGCGCCGACGTCATCAGCGGCGTAAACTTCACCACGCACGCCGGTCAGATGCTCGGCATCATTGGCTCCACGGGCTCGGGCAAGTCCACGCTTGTGCAGCTCATCCCGCGCCTGTACGACGTCACGGGCGGCAGCATTTCGCTCGACGGCATCGACGTGCGCGACATGACCCTTTCCGAGCTGCGCCGCCGCATTGGTTACATCCCGCAGCAGGGTCGCCTGTTCTCGGGCACCGTCGAGAGCAACCTCAAGTTTGCTGGCGACATGGTGAGCGACGAGGATATGCGCCAAGCGGCACGCGTCGCCCAGGCCGAGGACTTTATCGCCGAGCGCGAGGGCGGCTACGACTCCCCCATCAGCCAGGGAGGCTCCAATGTCTCGGGCGGTCAGCGCCAGCGCTTGGCCATCGCCCGCGCCTTGGCAAAAAAGCCCGAGGTTGTGGTGTTCGATGACTCGTTTAGCGCCCTCGACTACAAGACTGACGCGCGCCTGCGCGAGGAGCTGGCCAAAAACGTTACCGACGCCGCACTCGTGGTCGTGGCCCAGCGCATCGCGACCATCATGCACGCCGACCAGATTATCGTGCTCGACGACGGCCACGTGGTGGGCACCGGCACGCATGAGAAGCTGCTGCGCAGCTGCCCGGCGTACCTGGAGATCGCACAGTCGCAGCTTTCCGCCGAGGAGCTGGGACTTACCCAAGAAGAAATTGCAGCCGTTATGGAAGGAGGCGAGCGCTAATGGCAGACGGGACCAAGACTCAGATTCCCAAGCCCAGCCGTCAGCGTGGCCCCATGGGCCGCATGGGCGGCATGGGTCGCGGCGAGAAGGCCAAGGACTTTAAGGGCACTATGAGGCAGCTGCTCGGCTACATTGGCCAGCACAAGATTGCCGTGTTTGCCGCCGTCGCCTTTGCCGTGTGCTCGGTCATCTTTAATATTGTGGGGCCCAAGGTGCTGGGCCAGGTTACGACCAAGCTGTTCGAGGGCCTGGTTGCCAAGGTCAACGGTACCGGCGATGTCGATTTTGGCTGGATCGCCAAAACGCTCGGCTTTTTGCTCTGCCTGTACCTGGCGAGCTCTGCCTGCAGCCTGATCCAGGGCTGGCTCATGACCGGCGTGACACAGAAGATCTGCTACCGCATGCGCAAGGAGATTGCCGCCAAGATCGCCGTCGTACCGATGAGCTACTTTAACGGCCACAGCAAGGGCGACGTGCTCAGCCGTATCACCAACGATGTCGATACACTCGGCCAATCGCTCAACCAGAGCGTGACGCAGCTCATTACCTCCGTGACGCAGATCATCGGCGTGCTCGTCATGATGCTGTCGATCAGCCTGCCGCTCACGGGTGTCACCGTGCTCACGCTGCCGGCCGCCGCAATTATCCTCATGGTGATGGTCCACTTCTCGCAGCCGTACTTCCGCGAGCAACAGCAGGTCCTGGGCGCCGTCAACGGCATTATCGAGGAGGATTTTGCCGGCCAGAACGTTATTCAGGTGTTCGACCGCGCCGAAGCCTCGATCGAGGAGTTCGACCGCCAAAACGACCGCCTCTTTATTAGTGGCTGGCGCTCACAGTTCCTGTCGGGCCTGATGATGCCGCTTATGAGCCTGGTGGGCAACATGGGCTACGTGGGCGTCGTCGTGGTGGGCGCGCAACTTGCGCTGACCGGTAATGCCACGCCCGGCGACATCCAGAGCTTTATCCAGTACGTTCGCAACTTTACGCAACCCGTGCAGCAGCTGGGCAACGTGAGCAACACGATGCAGTCGATGGCCGCCGCCACCGAGCGCGTCTTTGAGTTCCTGGCCGCGCCCGAGGAGGAGCAGAAAGCCGACGCGCAGATTCCCGAAAAGCGCCCCGGCCATGTGGAGTTTGATCACGTCAAGTTTGGCTATACGCCCGACAAGACCATCATCCACGACTTTAGCTGCGAGGCGCAACCCGGCCAGACCATCGCCATCGTCGGCCCCACCGGCGCCGGCAAAACCACGCTCATCAAGCTGCTGCAGCGCTTCTACGATGTGGACGGCGGCTCGCTGCGCGTCGAGGGTATCGACGTGCGCGACTGGGACCGCGCGGCACTGCGCGGCGAGTTTGCCATGGTGTTGCAGGATACGTGGCTGTTCAACGGCACCATTCGCGAGAACATTCGCTACGGACGTCCCGATGCGAGCGATGCCGAGGTCGAAGCCGCTGCACGCGCTGCACGCTGCGACCACTTTATCCATACGCTCGCCGGCGGTTACGACTTTATGATCAACGAAGAGGGCACCAACCTCTCGCAGGGTCAGCGCCAGCTCGTGACCATCGCCCGCGCCATTCTGGCCGACCGTCCGGCGCTGATTTTGGACGAGGCGACCTCCAACGTCGACACCCGTACCGAGGAGCTTATTCAGCGCGCCATGGATGCGCTGATGCAGGGCCGTACCAGCTTTGTCATCGCGCACCGCCTGTCCACGATCCGCAACGCCGACGTGATTCTGGTAATCCGCGACGGTGACATCGTCGAGAAGGGCACGCACGACGAGCTGCTCGCCCAGGGCGGCTTCTACGCCGACCTGTACAACTCGCAGTTCGACGAAGCGGCGTAAAAACCGGCGGCAAACAACCGCAATGCCAAGAAAACGGGGGCGCAGGACAACCTGCACCCCCGTTTTTTTGCTCTGCGGCCCTCAAACCGCCTCCCCTGGGACCTGATTGGCAGCCCCTTCGAGGCCCCGTGGGCAAAAAATGGCAAATTTGAGTACTGATACCTTTTTAGTAACAGCCAAAACAGCCCCAAATGCCGTTTTCACGGCTTACACGCGTCCCTAAATTGATCAAACAATCCTATAGCGAACTTATATGTGTTTGCGTTAATGAACATATTTTGCTGTTATGTCTATTATTTTGCGAAGGCAATATGATACTAGGTTAGCAACCGTACTCATATTTGGCATTTTTTGCCCACAGGGTATTTCCTGGGGAACTGACAACAGCCTTAGGGTCCCGCGCGGCGCCGCTCCCTCCCGGCATTCGCCAACGTTTACCCAGATAAAACCTGCCAAAATAAACCTGTCTCTTTTTGGTAGGTTTCGGGGTGACAAGGACTTGCACTTTAGCGTGCGACAGCGGATAATGCCGAGCATTCGACAATACGCTTATTGCTCATTCTATAGATTGAGGAGACCCCTATGGCCATGGAATTCAAACGCAGGCTGCCGATCCCCATGGAGATCCGCGAGGAAATGCCACTTTCTGCCGAGCTTACCGCCAAAAAGCAGGCATTTGACGCCGAGGTCGCCAAAGTCTTTACCGGCGAGGACGCACGTAAGGTGCTCATCATCGGCCCGTGCTCTGCCGACCGCGAGGATTCGGTGCTCGAGTATATGGACCGACTGGCCAAGACCGCCGAAGAGGTCAAGGACAAGCTCATCATCATTCCGCGCGTCTACACCAATAAGCCGCGCACCAAGGGCACCGGCTACAAGGGTCTTCTGCACAACCCCAACCCCGAGGCTCCCGACGACCTGCTCGAGGGCGTCAAGGCCATCCGCCACATGCACCTGCGCGTCATCGAGGAGACCGGCTTCTTTACCGCCGATGAGATGCTCTACCCGTCCAACTACCAATACCTCGTCGACCTGCTGAGCTATGTTGCCGTGGGCGCACGCTCGGTCGAGAACCAGGAGCATCGCCTGGTGTCGAGCGGCATTTCGGTACCCGTCGGCATGAAGAATCCCACTGCCGGCTCTACCACCGTTATGCTCAACTCCATTTACGCCGCGCAGGCGCACCAGAGCTTCATCTTCCGCAACTGGGAGGTCGAGTGCGACGGCAACCCGCTCGCACACGCCGTTATGCGTGGCTACATCGGTCTCGATGGGCGTACCTACCCCAACTACCACTACGAACACCTGGAGCGCCTGGCCGAGCGCTATACCGAGCATGCCGGCTACGCCAATCCGGCAGCGATCATCGACTGCAACCATGACAACTCGGGCAAGCGTCCGCTGGAGCAGTACCGCATTTGCAAGGAGGTGCTCGACAGCTGCCGCCGCAACGAGTCCATCTCTAAGCTGGTCAAGGGCTTTATGATCGAGTCCTACCTGGAGGACGGCAACCAGCCGGTCGACGGCGGCGTCTTTGGCAAGTCGATCACCGACCCGTGCCTGGGCTGGGAAAAGACCGACTACCTCATCCACGAGATCGCGGAGCGGATTTAGAGTTACGGCGTTTTACCAAACGCCGTAACCGGCCGACGCTGCGCGGGCCGCATTTGGACAATCTGACGTTCAACTTCAAGGGCGCGACCAGAAGGTCAGCGCCCTTTCGCTTCACGTCACCTTGTCTCAAATGCGACCCGCTCGCTGTCCGTCCTCTACCTGCGGCGTTGTCTTGCTCCGGATGCGGCAGTTAGGGACGTTCCTTTTCTGCCGGCAGTTTGGGACGCTCCTTGGATGTAGTCGTTGGGGACGCTCTTGTTTGACTAGTCGTTTAAGAACGTCCCCAATGACTACAAGCCGCACGGCCCGCCGTTCAGCTGAAACCACCTGCCAAAAAGGGACAGGTTGATTTTGGTAGGTTTTATCTGGGCAAACGCCCAAACCGCCGCAAGGGAGCCGCTTTCCCTCGTGGCGGTCTTCTAGCAGAAAAACCAAGTGAGTAGGCTTTTTGCAGGAGGCCAAGCACACCCCAAAACGCCACAGCTCTGACCTGCGGCTTTATCGATCATTTGTCGCGATGTACTCGGCCAGTTCAAAAAAGTCTACTCGCTTGCATCCGAGACACACCAGATAGGCAAAAACCGCCGCGAAAGGGCCTCTGGTCCCTTCGCGGCGGTCATACGCCTCTGGTTTTGCGACGGTTTTGCCCGCTTGTTACTCGCTGTGGCAGGTGGCGATGGCGGCTCGCACCATGCCGGTGCTCATGAGGTAGGTCACCAGGAAGTAGCCGCCGTAGGATGCCAAGAAGATCGCACAGGTGAGGCCCACCGTGCCACCGATGCTCATGTGGCCGAACGTGCTCACCAGGTCGATAATCACCTTGAGCGCCACAAAGGAGTGCGCCAAGCCCACCGCCAACGGGAACAGGAAGAACACCGCTTGCTGTGCCATCACCGAATGGCGGATCTGGCGGTCGTCGCAGCCGATCTGCGCCAGCACACGATAGCTGCGGCTGCCGTCGGCCACATTGGAGAGCTGCTGGATCGACAGAATCGCCGCGCATGCAACGACCAATACAAAGCCGATGTAGATGGCTAGGTAGCTAATAAGACCGTTCATTTGCGCTGCTTGCACGTACATCTCGGAGCGTGTGATGAAGAGTCCCCACGACCCCGGCTCCTTGCCGTCAACGAGCAGATTGTCGAGCGCAGTGTATTTAATGCTCTCGTCTGCCTCGGTCGTATCCATCCCCTGTTTGTAGTTAACGAGCAGGCTACTGGAATACGGTTGCAGATTAAGTTGGGACAACAGCTCGTCGGCAACGACGACGGTACCCGGATTACTGCCCATCGCCGAGTTGGCGATGGCCGCCGTATCTTCGTCCGACTTATCGGTTGCGGGCTTGAGCGTATGCCCGCCCAAGGTAAGGGCATGGCCGCCAGCCATATACTTGGTGTACATGTCGACCAGCTCGCCGCCCAAATCACACGTGAGCAAGTACTGGTCGCGACCAATGCTCACCGGCTCCTTGCCCATCATCTGACGCAATTTGTTGTACTGACTTGCCGGCGTCACAGACAGGCCTGTCGTGTCGGCGTTGCTACCCTCGAGCGCCTTGGGGAGCTTTTCGCCCATGGTCTTGCACATCTCACCTGGAGTCACCGAAGGATCCGAGCCGCCAAGCGGATAACTCAGATACGAATCGATCTGCACATGCTCACCGGCAACATCGGCGATATTGACCTTCTTGCCGGTCTCGACGCTGTTGTCCGCCGACTTACCATAAATACTCTCCGTATCATTGTCCGGATCGACAAGCTCACCATGCCACGCAGAGTACAAGTCGACCGTTGCGTCAGCCGGCACCATACGATCGGCCTCAGACGGGTCAGCATACTCTTTGTAATGGTCGAGATCATCGGGCGTGTAATAGATATACGTCTGCGACATATCGGCCGGCGTATAGCGCTCCAGATTCTCGTTCATCACGTTGGCAATCGACATGCCGCACGTCACCGAGGTGATGGCCAAAAACAGGATCATCGCGATGACGCCCATCGAAAAGCACACCGTGTTGACCTTGGCCGCAAGCTGGCGCACGGTAAACATGTTGAGACCGCGCCAATACACACCGCGCAGGCTCTGCAGCAGCTTGATGAGCATGCCCGAGAGTCCCCAGAACAGGGCAAAGGTGCCCACGGTAACCATAGCGGTCGTGATGCCAAACTGGTTCATGCCCTCTTGCAGCTTGCTGTCCGTCGCGGTGAGCGGGAACCCATCACGTAGCAGACGGTAATAGGCCACGCCCACCAGCACCACGCCCACGGCAAAGATGGCAATCGCAATCCAGGGGTTGCGTGTCTTGATGCTCTCGTTGCGACGTTCGGCACCCATAAGCTCGATGAGTTTGGTACGACACACGGCGAGAAGGTTCAGCAGCAACGTGAGCACAAACATTACGAGCATGCAGGCAAGGGTCAGGTTGAACGCATGCACCGAGAAGAAGAAGTGGAAATTGGCGATCTGTGTCTTAAAGAGCGAGGCCGTAAAGAATACCATGAGCTGAGAGAGCCCCACGCCCAGCACGATGCCGGCGACAAAGGCGCCGACCGAAACGATCACAGTCTCGAGCGCCATAATCGTGGCGACGCGCCCGCGCCCCATGCCGAGTACCTGGTACAGGCCAAACTCCTTTTTGCGGCGTTTCATGATGAAGTTATTGGCGTACACCATCAAAAAGGCCATGACGCCGGCCAAAAAGTACGTGAGGTAGCCGAGCATGGTACCCATGACCTCGGACAAGCCCGCTTCCTCGATGCCGGCGATGTCGACCTGCATCGAGACGGTGTTAAAGGCATAGAAGACCGTGACGCCCAGGGTGAGCGTCAACAAGTAAACGAGGTAGTCGCGGCCGGCGCGGCGGACGTTGCCCCAAGCGAGTTTACAGAGCATCGGAGCCCTCACCGCCCATCATGGCAACGACCTCCATAATGCGGTCGAAGAACTCTCGGCGGTCGGTGTCGCCGCGGCGCAGCTCGGTGAAGATCTTGCCGTCGCGAATAAACAGCACACGGCTCGTGTAGCTGGCGGCAAAGCTGTCGTGCGTGACCATGAGCACGGTGGCGCGCAGGCGGCGATTCAGGGCCTCCAGGCTCTCGAGCAGCAGGCGAGCGCTCTTGGAATCGAGGGCGCCGGTGGGCTCGTCGGCCATGATCATGGTGGGGTCGGTGACAAGCGCGCGACAGGCGGCAACGCGCTGCTGCTGGCCGCCGGACATCTGGTAGGGATACTTGTCGAGCACCTGGCTCACGGACAGACGCGCAGCCACGTCCTGCACGCGGGTCGAGATCTCTGCCGAATTTGTGCGGGCGATGGTGAGCGGCAGGGCGATGTTCTCGCGTGCCGTGAGCGTATCGAGCAGGTTGGAGTCCTGGAAGATAAAGCCGAGCTCCTCGCGGCGGAACTGCGAAAGCTTAGCCTGCTTCATGCGCGTAACGTCCTGCCCGTTGATGCGGATGGTGCCGCTCGTGGCGCTATCGATGGTCGAGACGCAGTTGAGCAACGTCGACTTGCCCGAGCCCGAGGCGCCCATGATGCCAACGAATTCGCCGCGGTTGACGGTAAAGCTGGCGTCGTTGAGCGCGCGGGTCACGTTGCCCAGCGCTCCATATACCTTTTCGAGATGCGCGACCTCCAGTACCGGGGTCGCCATGTGCGTGGTTTGCATACCGAGTCCTTTCTTGCGATTAGTCTACGGCATCTATAGTCGCAAGAAGCCGAGTCGGCTACCATCGATATGGCTTACGGTTGCCTTACCGTTGTGTAAGGTAGGGGTAGCCGCCCTGTTACGTGTTGATGTTGAGAGAGGACTCCTGTTGAAGACTGTTCATGTTGCTGCTGGGATCATTCGTAAGGAAGGATCCGACGAGCTACTGGCCGTGCAGCGCGGCTACGGCGACATGCAGGGACTTTGGGAGTTCCCAGGCGGCAAGCTCATGCGCGGCGAAACACCCGAAGACGCCGTGCGACGCGAGCTTATGGAAGAGCTACAGGTAAAAGTCACCAACCTGCGTGATTTCTATACCGTTGAGTACGACTACCCCGATTTCCATCTCTCCATGGAGTGCTACTACTGCTCACTCGCCGATGAATCCGATGAGCCCCAGAAGCACGACCGCCAGCTCGATATCCGCTGGATTCCGCGCACCTCGCTTGCCACGGTGGAATGGATGCCCGCCGACAAGGGACTCATTGATGCCCTGATTGAGTTGAAGGAAGACCGGCTTGAGGCCAACGGCGCTGCCAACGACGCCGAGGCCACCGCGACCGACGAGCCCGCCACCAAGCCCAAGCGCGCACCTAAGCGCCGTAGCAAAAAGCACCCCAAACCAGGTCTGCTCGACGGCATCGATACCTCGGACCTTTCCGCCGACGAGCGCGAACTGGTGCGCCGTCGCGCCGCCATAAAAAAGTCCATGAAGGGCAACAAACGCGCGAACACCAAGCCCGAGCTGCTCGTACGACAGCGCCTGCGCGCCGCGGGCCTTACGGGCTATCGCTTGGAATGGAAGGTTCCCGGCAAACCCGACATCGCCTTCCCCGGACGCAAGATCGCCATCTTCGTCAACGGCTGCTTTTGGCACCGCTGCCCCAAGTGCAACCCTAGCCAGCCCAAGCGCAACGTTGAGTTTTGGGAGGCAAAGTTCCGTCGCAACGTCGAGCGCGACCGCGCTGCCGTGGCAGCACTCACTCAAATGGGCTGGACGCCTATAACCATCTGGGAATGCGAACTCAAAAAAGACCGCATCGACGGCACGATGGAAAAGGTCATCGAGCAGGTGCGGGCCGCAGAGCCGCAGCGCTAGGAACGAGCCGTCCACACGCCCCGCACAGGCGAGCCACATCCACGCCACAAACCTTAGAAAGCCCTTAAGCCCAAAACCTTTCAAGAGTGTTACTCGATAGCTTTGACCTGCGGTTTCATCGTAACACCAAACCAGGTTAAGCCTTTCTTTAGCGCTTCTTTGCAGCAGCCGCGGCATAATACTGCCAACGCACGGGACCTAGCAGCACACCCCGTGCGCAACCTTTTGGTGGACATCGAGGAGGCCGCATAAGCATGCATTCTTCCAATGACGCAGCACAGCAGTCATCCCTAACACATGCAGACCTTTTCTCCTTCCCCCCGACACAGAGAAACGGCCTCCTCGACTCCCCAACCACAAAAGCCAAACGCTCAACCGACCAGAGCCACAACTTACGAGCATCGTTCGAAAAGCTCCAAGCATCTCTAGACAAAACCTTCCCCAACCAAGCCCGGGCATACTAACCCCTCATCAACAAAGCGCCCCTCGCGCCCCATCCTTTCCGCCCTAACGCCACAAGGGCGATCGAGCAGGACGGCTTGGGCGGGTCCCCGTACTTAGTTTCCAAAATCATTCCGCAGCGCGAAGGCCCCCGTTGCCAACGCTTCGTAGAAGCGAGGCAACGGGGGCCTTCATGCGCGAGGACGTTTTGGAAACTAAGTACGGGGACCCGCCCAAGCCGTCCGGTGGGATCAGAGTACCCTTGCTGTTACTCTGCTTTGCCCACAGAGTTGAGGTTGGTCATGCGAATCTTAACCAGCTCGGTGATCTCACGCATACCCTCCTTGGCCGGCTTCTTGGGATCGAAGCAGGCAGGGTTCTCGGCCATGTAGGCCATGAAGCCCTTGGTGTAGGCCTGACGCAGCTCGGTGGCGTAGTTAACCTTGCAGATGCCATTCTTCACAGCCTCGGCAACCTGCTCATCGGGCACACCAGAGGTGCCGTGCAGGACCAGCGGCACGTCGACGGCGTTGCGGATGGCCTTGACCACGGACTGCTCGATGTGCGGATCGCTCGTGTACACACCGTGGCTGGTGCCAACGCCAATGGCCAGCGAGGTGCAGCCGGTACGCTCGACGAACTCCTTGGCCTCAGCAGGATCGGTGTAGGGGCTCTCGCCCTCAACCGCGGGACCGTCGTCCTCCTTGCCGCCAACCTTACCAAGCTCAGCCTCGACGGGCACGCCCATGGCGCGGCCAGCGTCGGCGACGGACTTGGTCAGAGCGATGTTGTCCTCGAAGGACTCGTGCGAGCCGTCAATCATGACGGAGGTGTAGCCCGTGCGGAAAGCCTGCATGCAGCGGTCATAGCCATCGCCGTGATCGAGGTGCAGAGCGACGGGCACGGAAGCGCGCTCGGCGGCAGCCTTGACCATGCCGTAGAAGTAGTCCAGACCAGCGGTCTTGATGGTGCCCGGGGTGGTCTGCATGATGACGGGGGACTTGGTCTCCTCGGCAGCGGCCAGAACGGCCATAACAAACTCGAGGTTCTCGACGTTGAAAGCGCCAACAGCGTAGTGGCCGGCCTGAGCGTCCTTGAGCATCTTTTCGGTGGTAACAAGTGCCATGAGCGTTTGCTCCTCTCCCTCGCCCGCATCTGGACATCGGGCGTAGTTGTTCACAAGGCGTTTTACCTTGCGTTTTTCTGCGCTCATTGTATGAAATTCAGCACCTTTACACGCGCGAGATATTGAGCCCATGCAGGTTAATACAGTCGTTTTTGAAAAGTAAACGGAAGGAATTTGAGCCGAGTGGACATGTTCGATATTGAATTTTGGGCGTTCAGCGTCTTTCTTTTATAGAAAAGATAAGTAATCGAAAGGTATTTTCTTACTCAAAAAGAAAATGAACGAAAATAGAGTCAACACAATTCCTGCAAATTTAGCCGAGAATGGAGCAAGCATGGCCCAAGCTACCAACCGTGCTTTTGCCGACGAACGCCGTACCGCCATCATGGAAATGCTCGAGCATAATGCCTCGGTACAGGTAGCAGAAATCGCCCAGACCTTTGGCGTGTCCTCCGTCACCGCCCGCGCCGACCTGGACGCGCTCGCCGAAGCAGGCAAGTTGCGCCGCACGCATGGTGGCGCCGTGTCGCTCCATAAACGCCTGACCGTCTCCACGCAGGATCGCCGCATCAATGTCAACGTCGCCGCCAAGCAGGCCATCGCGCAAAGCGCCATTGCGCTCGTCAATGACGGCGACACGCTGCTCGTCGACTCGGGCACCACGGCGCTCGAGTTCGTCCGGCTCCTCGATCAGCGCGGCGGTATCACCGTCATCACGGCCGACATTACCATTGCCGATTACATCGACGAGAGCATGCCCTCAGTCGATGTCGTCATGCTGGGCGGGGCGCTGCGCAAAGGCCATCGTTATTTGTACGGACCGCTCACTATGCAGGCGCTCCAAATGGTCCATGCCGATCTGGCCGTCATGTGCCCCGGCGCCTTTGTCCCCAGCTGCGGCTTTACGACCGACTTTCCCCAGATGGCCGAGACCAAAACGGCTATGATCACCGCGGCCCATCAAAGCGTCGCACTCATGGACGCCAGCAAGGTTAACGGACGCGGCATGTACCGCTTTGCCGAGCTTGCCGATGTCGACGCCATCGTGATGGACCGTGACCCCGACCATGCCGTCGCCACCTCGATCGCCGAGGCCACTGACAGCTCACGTCCAGCCCTCGTCATCGCCGGCGCTTAAACAAAAACCACCACAAAGGTGCCTGTCCCCTTTGTGGTGGTTGTGATGGTTGAGCGTCTAAAGTGAACGTGTCGTTACTTGGACAGCTCGTCGGCGAGGGCCTCGATCTGAGCGCGCGAGGCTTCGTTGAGCGAGCCCAGCACAGTCACCTTGTTCTGCGTCAGGGTGATGTCCTTCATACCCTCGAGCTCCTTGGTCATAATCTTGGCCGCTGCAGGCGCCCAGGAACCGGACTCGACAAGCGCCACCGTACGGTTCTGATAGGCGTGCTCGGCAAGCGTGTGGATAAAGGTGCTCATGAACGGGAAGATCTCGCCCTGATAGGTGATGGAGGCGAGCACCAGACGGTCATAGCGGAACGCATCCTCAACGGCCTCGGCCATATCATCGCGAGCCAGGTCAAAGACGGAGACCTTCTGGCCGCGGGCCTCGAGAGCAGATGCGAGCTCCTCGACGGCAGCTTTCAGGTGCCCATACACACTCGCATAGGCGATCGTGATGCCCTCGTCCTCGGGCTGGTAGCTCGACCAGGTGTTATAGGTGTCGAGGTAATAGCCCAGGTTCTCGGTCAGTACGGGACCGTGGAGCGGGCAGATAATCTGAATGTCCAGGTCGGCGGCCTTTTTGAGCACGGCCTGCACGAATTTGCCGAACTTACCGACGATGCCAAAGTAGTAACGGCGAGCCTCACAGGCCCACCCTTCCGGATCCTCGATGTCGTTGGCGCCGAACTTGCCAAAGCCGTCGGCACTAAAAAGCACCTTGTCGGTGGACTCGTAGGAGAAGAGCACCTCGGGCCAGTGAACGTTGGGGGCGCCGATAAAGGTCAGGCTGTGGCCGCCCAGGTCGAGAACGTCGCCCTCTTTGACGACCATCTTACGCTCGGGGAAGTCGGTGCCAAAGTAGTTGACCATCATGCGGAAAGCACCCATGCTGGCAACAATCTGCGCCTGGGGATAGCGCTCCATAAAGGCGGCTATACCGGCGGAGTGATCGGGCTCCATGTGATGGATAACCAGGTAGTCGGGCGTACGTCCATCGAGCGCAACCTCGAGGTTGTCGAGCCACTCGTCGACAAAACCACCGTCGACCGAATCGGCGACGGCGATTTTATCGCCCAAGATAACGTAGCTGTTGTATGCCATACCGTTCTCGGACACGTCGTACTGGCCCTCGAACAGGTCAATGTCGTGATCGTCGACACCGATGTAGCGGATATCCTTGGTGATCTCCATCAGGCAAAGCCTCCTAGATAGACAAAAGAACCCGTCTATCATAACACTCGGCAGTATCCCAACTGTTATCTGCCAGCATCCATACCGATTGTTATTGAAATACGATAAATCGCCGTTTACCTGCGCAAACTATGAGTGTGGTATCGCCGTGCTATGCCGAATAATGAGCTGGCCGGGAATACGAATGGCAACGGTTTTGCCCGCCGTACCCGCCTCGGGAACCGCATGCTCAAACACCTCGCGTCCGCGCTGATGTAGATCGAATCGCACGGTCGTGAGCTCGTTGTGTGCTACAAAATCATCGAGCGAATCATCGACGCCCACCACGCTCACGTCCTCGGGCACGCGCAGACCGCTATCACGCAGCGCGGCAATCGCGCCATTTGCCATCTGATCGTTTGCCGCGTAAATCGCCGTCATGGTGCGATCGTGCTCGGCCAGGTACCTGCCGGCCTCGTAGCCGCTGTTGGCAGACCAGTCGCCCTCGAGCGGCACTGCCGGCTCGATGTGTTTACGCTCGAGCGCATCCTGCCAACCGGCGCGACGAAATTGTTCGTCGACCGAGAACGACGGGCCGCCAATATAGCGAATTTGCTCGTGCCCCAGCTCAAACAGATGATCCATAAGCAAGAGCGAGCAGCCGTAATGATCGGAGTCGACCGTGGTCACCCGCGGGTGCGCGTACATGGTGACGATAACCGTGCCAATGCCCGGCAGTGGATCAAACGTCTCAAAATCGGGCGCCATGCGGCTCATGCCGATGATGATGCCGTCCACCGGCAATGCGGCCATACGACGCGTGGCCTCGGCAAGCGAAAACTCCTCGGTCTTGGACATCTCGACCAGCGTGATAGCGCAATTATGCTCGCGAGCAGCGCTGGCGATGCCGTCGATCATTGAGAGGTTGCCAAACTTGGTGACATCGTTGACGCACAGGCCGACCGAATGGTAACGGCCGTCGCGCAGCGAGCGACCAGCATAACTCGGACGAAAGCCGAGCTCTTGCATCGCGGCCTGTACGCGCTGGCGCGTCTGCTCGTTCACATTGGGCAAGCCGTTGGCAACGCGCGAGACCGTCTGCTGCGAAACGCCGGCAGCGCGGGCGACGTCGGCCATGGAGACCGGACGCGAACTGGTATCGTTGGACGGGCGCCTTGCCACAGGATCACCTTCACCCTTGCGAGATCTGAATAGCGTGAATGCCGGCCCGGGCAGAAATACATCCCGCGCCGAGGCCCGCTATCGTCGGACGCATGTTAACGTACTCTACTTTTTCTATCTGCATCTCTTCTGCTTTATAAGTCCATACGGCAGTACCGTTCACGGCTGAATTTCTACCGATTACCAGATTCTCAAAAAGTGACAAGCGATGTGTTATGAGTACGTTAACATAGCCCGTAACGTGCGGTATCGTAACACTTGGTTCATGCCGCTTTAAGTTGTTAACGTACTCATAACGACGCAAAACCCACCCGGGCGCGCCAAGGAAAGGACTCCCATGACCACCCCCGACGAAAAGACATTCGCCACGCTCACCAAGCTGTTCGAGGAGGAGTTTGGCCCCATCGGCGACCGCCAGGTGCTCTACGTGCACGCGCCCGGCCGCTCCGAGATCAGCGGCAACCACACTGACCACGAGGGTGGCCACGTTATCGCCGGCTCGCTCGATGTCGCCGTCGACGGCATCGCCGTGGCAACCGATTCCAACAAGGTTCGCGTAGCCGACGAGGGCTATCCCACGTTTGAGATCGCGCTCGACACGCTAGACGTTCAGGAGTCCGAGAAGGGCACGTCCGCGAGCCTCGTCCGCGGCATGGCCCACGAAATCGCTGCTCTGGGCGTTGAGCCCCAGGGCTTCGACTTTGCCTTCACCTGCTCCGTCCCCTCGGGCGGCGGTCTTTCGAGCTCCGCTGCTGTCGAGGCGGCATACGGTCGCGCCATGGAGACGCTCTGGGGCGCACCCGCCATCGAGCCCGTCGCGCTCGCCCAGATGAGCCAGCGCACCGAGAACAACTATTACGGCAAGCCCTGCGGTCTGATGGACCAGGCCGCCGTTTGCTTGGGCGGCCTCGCCTACATGGACTTTGAGGATCAGGCTCAGCCTAAAACCCAGAAGCTCGAGCTCAACCTTGAGGATCACGGTTATGCTCTCGTGCTCGTTAAGGTCGGTGCCGACCACGTGGCCGCCACCGACGACTACGCCGCCGTTCCGCGCGAGATGCAGGACGTCGCTGCCGAGTTTGGCAAGGCACGCCTGTGCGAGGTAAACGTGGCGGACTTTGACGCCAAGCTCCCCGAGCTGCGCGCCAAGCTGGGCGACCGCGCCTGCCTGCGCGCCGTTCACTACTGGTACGAAAACGGCCTAGTCGATAAGCGCTGGGCTGCCCTGAACGCCGGCGACATCGATCAGTTCCTGGTCCTGACGCGCGAGTCCGGCGCCAGCTCTGCCATGTACCTGCAGAATGTCGTTGCCAAGCTGGGCTCCGAGCAGCCCTCGATGTATGCCCTGGCACTGGCCGAGCACGTGCTCGACGGCCGCGGCGCCGTCCGTATCCACGGCGGCGGCTTTGGTGGCACCATCCAGGCCTTCGTGCCGCTCGACCTGGTCGACACCTTCATCGCCAAGATGAACGGCTGGCTGGGCGAGGGCTCTGCCCGCCACTACGCAATTTCTGACAAGGGGGCTTACGCGGCATGGCTGTAATGACTGACGTGCGCGAGGCTGCGCAGAACCTGATCGAGTACGCTATCCACCGATCGATGATCGGACAGGGCGACCGCATCTGGGCCTACAACACCATTCTGGAGTGCATCGGCGCCACGGGCCCCGCGCTCGACATGGCCTGGGCGCTCCAGGTTGAGAAACTCTCGCTCTTGCACCCCGATACCCTGCCCGACTTTGACCTTGAAGGCACGCTCGCCGCGCTTGCCGAGGCCGCCGTTGCCAACGGCGCCGCCGAGGACACGGCGTCGGGCCGCGACCGTATCGCCATGCGCATCATGGGTGAGCTCATGCCTCGTCCGTCTGCCGTGATTGACGAGTTTACCGGCCGTATGGGCGTCAACGAACCCCGCGCCGCGACCGACTGGTTCTACGGCCTGTGCTGCGACGCCGGCTACGTGCGCCGTGCCGCCATCGCGCGCAACATCAAATGGAGCACCCCCACCAACTGGGGCGATCTTGAAATCACTATCAACCTGTCCAAACCCGAGAAGGACCCGCGCGATATCGCCGCGGCAGGTGCAGCCAAGAACTTGGGCGAGAAGTATCCCGCCTGCCAGCTCTGCATCGAGAACGAGGGCTACCCCGGACGCTCCGCCGCAGCCGACGGCGGCGCTCACCCCGCCCGCCAGAATCTGCGCGTTATCCCCATTGAGCTCGACGGCGAGCGCTGGGGCTTCCAGTACAGCCCGTACGCGTACTTTAACGAGCACTGCATTGCCATGAGCTCCGAGCATCGTCCGATGCACGTCGACCGCAAGGGGCTGACCTGCCTGCTCGACTTTGTCGACCTGTTCCCGCACTACTTTATTGGCTCCAACGCCGACCTGCCCATCGTGGGCGGCTCGATTCTGTCGCACGACCACTTCCAGGGCGGCGCGCACGAGTTCCCCATGATGCATGCCACCGAGGTCTCGCAGTTTAGCGTGCCCGGCTTTGACCAAGTCAGCGGTACCGTGTTGCAGTGGCCGCTTTCGGTGCTGCGACTGCGCTCGCACGACCGCGCCCAGCTGCTCGACGCCGCCGAGAAGATCATCCTCGCTTGGCGCGAGTGGACCGATGAGTCGGTGGGCGTCATCGCGCGCACAGCCGACGGCGTAGCGCACAACACCGTGACGCCCGTCATCCGCCGCGTCGACTCCCGCGGCAACGCCGGCGGCGAGATCTACGAGGCCTATCTTGCGCTTCGCTGCAACATCACGACCGACGAGCATCCGCTGGGTGTGTTCCACCCGCATGCCGAGTATCACCATATTAAAAAGGAGAACATCGGCCTAATCGAGGTCATGGGCCTGGCTATTCTTCCGCCGCGCCTGGTTCCCGAGCTTGGCGCTGTCCGCGAGCACCTGCTGGCAGCCAAGGCCGATGCCAGCTACGACCTTGCCGGCGCGCTCGAGGGCGACGACCTTTGTCGCAGCCACGCCGCATGGGCCGAGGATGTCTTTGCCCGCCGCGCCGACGAGCTTGCGGCCGACAACGCCATCGATATCCTACACGAGGAGGTCGGCGTGGTGTTTGGCCACGTGCTCGACAACGCCGGCGTCTTTAAGTGGGACGAAGCCGGCCGCGCCGCCCAGCAGCGCTTTATCGACTCGTTATAGCATGCGAGCTCGAACACACGCACTCAACAAATAGCGTCTACACGACAACGGCGCCCGCCGGCAACATCGCCGGCGGGCGCCGTTTTTGAGTGTAGTCATTGGGGTCATTCTTAAGGGGCGTTCTTAAACGACTAGTCATTAAAGAGCGTCCCCAATGACTACTTGCGACCAAGGCAACGCCGGTGTCTTGGCAACGACAGCGAAAACGCCCCTAAGCGAGCAAGGTGACGTGAAAGAGGAGGGCATTGACCTTTTGGTCATGCCCGACGATTGAACGTCAGATAGCCGCTTAGGGGCGTTTGCAGCGTCGCGCCGTTACGCGGTTTGATAAAACCGCGTAACCCTACAGTTCAGTCACGACAACGCTGTTGTAGACCTCGTCCCAGCGGTCCATGACCAGGTGGCCGGTCTTGGGATCCATGGCGTTGAGCTTGCCGCAGGTATTGGCGGTCTTGAGCACCGTGACGTCGTCGGCGCCGGCAGCAATGGCATGCGCAAAGCCGGCGATGGTCGAGTCGCCGGAACCCGTCGCGTTCACAGCCGCAATCGCGGGCGTCTTGGCGCGGAACGCGCGACCCTCATGGAAGCCCACCGAACCGGCAGCGCCCATCGAAACGACAACCCAGGGAATACCGGCAAAGCGGCCATCGGCGGCGAGCGCCTCGCGCAGGGCATCGACATCATCAGTCGTAAAGGACGTACCCAGCAGGCCGTTAATCTCGGTCAGGTT
The DNA here is from genome assembly GCA_900541135.1 of uncultured Collinsella sp. Taxonomy (GTDB): domain Bacteria; phylum Actinomycetota; class Coriobacteriia; order Coriobacteriales; family Coriobacteriaceae; genus Collinsella. The sequence continues at coordinate 34,895 of UQIG01000010.1, read as the reverse complement.
GGGCTTTACGAGCTCAGGCTTAGCGTCGGACTCCAGCGCGGCCTCCAGCGATGCACCCGAGGTGTCGAGCAGCACCTTGGCGCCCGCCTCCTCGGCGATCTTGACGAGCTCGGCATAGTAGCCGGCATCGACGCCGCGCGGCAGCGAGCCCGAAAGCGTCACAACGTCCGCCTTCGCTGCAAGCTCGGCGAACTTGGCCGTAAAGGCCTCGAGCTCGGCCGGGGCGATCTGCGGGCCGCTCTCCAGCAGCTCGGTCTGGTTGCCCTCGTGCAGGATATTCAGGCAAATGCGCGTCTCACCGGCGATGGGCACAAAGTCGTTCTTGACGCCGTCGGCATCCATAAGCTCGGCCATATAGGCACCCATGTGTCCGCCGAGCAGACCGGTCGCGAGCACATCGTCGCCCAACTGCAGCAGCACACGGCTCACGTTGAGGCCCTTGCCGCCAGCGGTCTTTTCGGGCGTCACACGGTTCACGTCGTCGATGATCAGCTTGTCGAGCTGATAGCGCGTATCAATCGACGGGTTCATGGTAACGGTCAGAATCATGTTGAACTCCTGTTCCGGGGCGGCATAACCCGCCCCAAACATACGATAACTCGTTAAAGGATCTCGATCTCAAAGCCGCGGGTGACGGTCTCTCCCGGCTTGGCCACCAGGCAGCCGCGCTTGTGCTCCAGGATATCGTCCTCGTCGGAGCAGGTGGACAGACCACCCCACGGTTCAACAGCCACAAAGTCGCCCTCGGGCTTGCTCCACACAATCAGGTACGGCATATCGGGGAACGTCAGGCGCACGCCCTTGTCCTCGGTTTTCTTGGTCAGCGTAACCACGCGGCTCTCGAGCACGTCGAAGATGGTCTCCGCGAAGTCAAAGAGTTCATGGGTAAGCGGCAGGTTCTGGCCGATCATGGGGTTCTTGCTGCGATGCTCAACATCAATCAGGCCCGTCGAGGGAACGGCAGTGCAGAGGTCGGTGGCCTCACGCTGCTCAAAACGAAGCTCGTAGTCGTCATAGGACTCGCCCTCGTCGAGCGGGCACTTAAAGCCGGGGTGACCGCCCACAAAGAACGGCATGTCCTCGGTGCCCTCATTGGTCACCTCGTACGACACGGCCACCTTTTCCGAATCGATCGTGTAACGAGTAACGATCTTAAACGGATACGGGTACTGCTCGAGCAACTCGGCATGGTCGGTAGAGCTTAGGCTCAGCGCAACCATGTTGTCGCTCTGTTCCTCGAGCTTCCACTCCTGTTTGCGCGCAAAGCCGTGGCGGGCGAGCTTTACCTCGCGGCCGCCCATGGTCATTGCGCGACCGTCACGAAGACCGCCGCAGATCGGGAAGCAAATAGGTGCCTGGCCCGACCACACCGCCGGATCGCCCTGCCACAGATACTCGCGACCGTCGGCCACAATTGAGGTGAACGAGCCGCCCGCCGTGCTCAGTGCTACGCGGATAGAACCGTTATCAAGAACAAACTCCATAGGAGCCTTCCCTTTCTTACGACAGCCCGCCAAGTCAATAGGGCTGATAGAAAACCGGCCCGCGCCCCCTCACAGAAACGCGAGCCGTCAACGGACTAGTTAATTACGCCGGATACCCGCTAGTCGTGGTATTCGCCGCGGTCCCACTTCTCGAGGAACTCGTCAAAGAAGTGCGGGTCAGCCTGAGCCTCAGCGTCGGCCTTATTGCAGGCATCGATCTTGGCAATCAGGGCATCGTGCTCGGGGGTCTTCTCGTAGGGCTCCTCCAGGAAGGCAAGCATGATGTCGGCCATCAGGAACTCGCCGGTGATCTTGCCGCCAAAGCCCACGATGTTGGCGTTGAGCTCGCGACGGGCATACAGGGCAGAGGTCATGTCGCGAACCAGGGCGCAACGGGCGCCGGGAACCTTGTTGACGGCGTTGGTGATGCCAATGCCGGTGCCGCACAGGGCCACACCAAAGTCGGCCTTGCCGCTGGCAACAGCCTCGCCCACGGCCTTGCCGTAGATGGGATAGTGCGTACGGGTGTGGCTGTAGGTGCCGCAGTCGAGCACCTTGTAGCCAGCCTGCTCCAGGCGGTCGGCCAGGTAGATCTTCTCGTCCGTAACGATATGGTCGCAACCGATTGCGATGGTCTTCTTCATCAGAACGTCCTTTCGTCTGAATTCACAAGTTGAGATAGAAGTTCGAGTTCTCGGTGGCTCTCGTTAGGCCATCTTGTTGAGCATGTCGACACGGATCTGGTGACGGCCGCCGGCGTACTGGGCGCGCAGGAACTCGCGGGCGATCTTCTTGGCGACCTCGGTGCCCACAACGCCCGGGCCCATGGTGACCATGCGCGAGCCGTTGTGCTCGCGGGTCATGTAGGCGGAACGCTCGTCGGAAATGTTGGCGACGACCATGCCCTTAATCTTGACGGCGGCCATATAGGAGCCGACGCCGTACTTATCGAATGCGAAGCCCTGGGAATCCTTGTGCTCCAGCAGGTCCTTGGCAACGGCGGTCGCGGAATCGACAAAGTCCGCGGCAGGGGTCTCGGAATAGTCGACGACCTCGTGACCGTCGGCGATGAGCATCTCCTTGATGGACTCCTTCATCGACATACCGTCGGCATCGGAAGCGATTACAACCCTCATGACATCCTCCTTGAGAGATACGCAGGTGCGTAGTTTCTGTTTGGAAGTGTTGAATCGCGTTCAGGTCCGGGCATCTGAATGTGCGGTTCTTCACTGTTCATGTTTATTTGAACACATTCGAACATCAACTGCAACAATTATTTGTTTGTCTTTGTTCTTTTTTGAACAAATACCGTTCACGGATGATTGCTGACAGTTTGGGATCGGGCGCGGACGTAGCGACCATGTGTTCAACAAACAAAAGGGCGGCCGAGAACGTGTCTCGGCCGCCCTTCAGCGGTATGTCCCGGTATATACAGCTGTTTTAGCTATTCGAACTGCCCGTCCTTTTTGGCGTGCTTGGACGGAGCGCTCAGAAAGCGGCCCGTCAAATAGTTCGCTGGACCGGAGATATCAATCCCCAGCAACACGTGCCCCAGCCACAAAAACGCCGCGAGCACCAGCAATGGAATCACGCACGAGGTCACGATCATCACGATGACGCCTTCGATCAGATCGGTCACTTGCTGCACAATTTCATCGGTCATCTGCTTGGCGCCGCTGGTCACCGACGCGACGAGACCCGAGGCACCGTCGGCAAGCTGCTCAAGCACGCTCTTGGACTCTGTGGACTCGGTCTTTTTCTTGCCTGCTTTGGAGCTGTCGCTATCTGCCGCACCCGCAGCGTCGGCCGCCTTTTGCTCGGCCGCCTCGATGCTAACGCGATACGTTTCGTCGACCTTTTGCGACACCCATACGCTTGCAGGCACCAACGCCATGCTGATCATGGCGACCACCAGCACGCGTGTCGCCACACGGCGCAGGACAGCGCTCGTGCTCCAGCGCCCGTGAATGCCGAGCGACACCGCAAAGAGCACCAACGCAAGCGGGATTAAGATGCCCAAGCCAACCGACCACAAAATGGTTAGCAGGTATTTCTCGAGGTAGAGCACAGCAAGCACGATACCAAGGTTGCCTGAAAGCTGCGCGAGCTGCTCGGCAACTGGCGTTCCCGTATCGCCCGGCAGCGCAGTGATACCCGCAGATAGGGCGACGCACGAGGTTGTGAGCGCCAAAACATTGCCCTTCTTTTGATCGATGACCTCGATGGTGGAGTCCCAAGTCTTAGTATCGGCAAAATGCGGACGAGCTACAAAGCCCGACAACAGCGCCAGTACCACGAGCGCAACGATAAAGCCAATCTGCAGCTTTTTGTTTGCGCACACGACATCGGACAGGCTGGGCTGCAGCTCGGTTACCGTCGTATGCTCGGTTATCTGGACAGGACGCCCATGAGCCATCTCGTGCGCATCTGTCTTTTGAATCAATCCGTTGTCCGGCATTTGGACACCTCCTCATTCCGGCCTGCATTGCGGATGGAAGTATACCCGCCCATCGAAAAACCGAACGGGAGGGCGTGCAGAAGCTCCAAGACTGCCCCCAACGACTAGTCGTTTAAGAACGTCCCCAATGACTGTCTCGGGATGAGTTGCGGTGGAATAGGGATTGTTTTACGCCCGCCGGCCCCTATTCAGTCCCCATTTCACCGCAACTTGGAGGAGGACAGAAAAAGCCCTGCCGCGGGTAGCAGCAGAGCTTTTGGAAGGGACGAGGTTGTGCGGGCTCGTTAGGCGAGCTTGGCCTCGAGCTGGGCGATGCGCTTATAGGCATCGATGGTAAAGCGGGTCTGCTTCTCCAGGATCATAGTGGTCATGAGGGTGTCCTGAGCGTGAGCCATGATGAAGGTCATTTCCATCTCGCCACCGCCGGCCTCCTGCGAAAGCAGTTTGGTCTGCGTGTCGTGGGCACCGATGAGCGCATCGCTGGCATCCTTGTGCAGCTGTTCGGCCTTCTCAAAGTCACCCTCGCGAGCAGCATCGAGCGCTGCAAGCAGATCGGTCTGGGCGTCACCTGCGTATGCGACGATCTCGAATCCAACCATCGAGATTTCTTCTTTGGTTGCCATATTGCGTTCCTTTCACATATGAACCAATGGAGAGCATCGCGTCCGGGCATACGCGCTGCGTTGTGTATGACAGAAACAATAACATTCAAACAAAAAAGAACAGCTCAAAACGTAATTTCGAACTATGAACGGTCACTTTTCGCCCGTGAACGGTTTTTAAACCAATCTGAACAATATCGAACACAATTAGCGGCAACCCAAACAGGGCCGCACCCTAACGCAAATCGCGCACCGTATCGCCCTCTACAAGCACACCGGGGATCAGCATGTGCTCCACGCCAGACGCACCCCCATCGGCGCCGGCAATCTTGTCGACCGCCCACATGCCGACGCGCTTGTTATCAAAGCGCACCGTGGTCAGGCGACGGTCGGGCACGATATCGCCCAGGCTGTCATCAACACCCACCACGCTCACGTCCTCGGGCACACGCCTTCCGCACGACTCGAGCCCGCGAATGCAGCCGTAGGCCATGGCATCGTTGGAAGCATAAATGGCCGTACAGGTCGGATCTTCCGCCAGAGCCTGACCAGCAGCATATCCGCTCTGTGCCGTCCAATCCCCACGGACGAGTCGCGGCGGTTCAATACCATGCGCGCGCAATGTCTCGCGCCAGCCTTCCTCGCGCCGCATGCCCGAAAGCGAGCGCTCGGGACACGAAATAAAGTGCACGGTTTTGTGCCCCCGCCCCAGCAAGTACTCGACCACCTGGCGCGAGCAATCGAACTGGTCGTTATCGACCGTTGAACAGAGCGGGTGCTCCAGCATCGTAACGAGCACCGTCTGCATGCCGGGCAGCGGCTCGAAGGTGCCAAAGTCCGCCGGCATGCGATTCATGATCACGACCATACCGTCTACCGGCAGCGCGCTCATGCGTGACGATGCGCTCTCGAGGGTATAGGGGTGTCCATCTACTTTAGTGAGGGTGATGGCATAGCCATGTTTGTCGGCCGCGGCGGCAAAGCCCTCCATACGGTCGAGGTTGCCGGTACCGGTAATGTTGAACATGGCGACGCCGACGGTCTTAAACCTGCCACGGCGCAGCGATCGACCGGCAAAATTGGGGCGATACCCCAGCTCGCGCATGGCGGCACGCACGCGTTCCTTGGTCTCGGGGCGCACGCTGGGCGAATCGTGCACGGTGCGCGAGACCGTCTGCTCCGAGACGCCCGCGAGGCGCGCTACGTCTTTGACGGATACCGATTTTTTAACAGCGGCCATAGGTCGATCTTTCTATGTCAACGATGCCATTGGTGGCACCCTACGCAGTCAAATGAAACGTCTTCAAGTATATCTAACGCCTCCCCCACCATACGCTCACCACCCAAAACCTACCGTTCACCGACATTTTTGCTTCCCCGAACGGCTTTTGTCGACCAAATGTTAACGTTGCCATTACGCAAACACAGAGCCACCGGGCGGCTCAAACGTTTACGCATAAGGAATCGACGGTTCGCAGGCACAGGAACCACCGGTTCGCGTCTTTTTTTGTGTCGCAAAATGGCAACGTCAACATTTTGGCAACCGAACGCCAAAAGCTACCATCGTTGCTAACCCACCGACTCTTAGGAGCATTGCATGGAGCAACTCATCGCCATCATCGAAAAGGGACAGCCCTTTTTCAACGCGATCGCCCGCAACAAGTACCTCAAGGCAATCCGCGACGGCTTTATCTCCGTCATCCCCATCATCATCTTCTCGTCCATCTTCTGCCTGGTAGCCTCGGTCCCCAACATCTGGGGTTTCTACTGGCCCGATGACATCAACAACGCCCTGTGGAAGTGCTACAACTACTCCATGGGCATCCTGGCCATCGCCTGCGCCGCCACCACAGCCAAGCACTTCGCCGACGCCCAGAACCGCGACCTGCCCAAGAACAACCAGATCAACTTCATCTCGTGCATGTGCGCGGCCATCATCGGCTTCTTGCTCCTTTCGAGCGACACGATCGCCATGGACGCCGCCAGCGGCTTCAACACGACCTACCTTGGTTCCAAAGGCCTGCTGACCGCCTTCATCGCTGCGTTTGTGACCGGCATCATCTACAAGTTCTTCATTAAGCGCAACATCACCGTCAAGATGCCCGAGCAGGTTCCGCCCAACATCTCGCAGACCTTTAAGGACATCATCCCCTTCTCCGTCTGCATCACCGTCTTTTGGGTCTTTGACATCGTCTTCCGCGCTGCTTTTGGCTTCTGCTTTGCCCAGGGCGTCATCCAGGTGTTCCAGCCCCTGTTCACCGCTGCCGACGGCTACATCGGCCTCGCTGTGATCTACGGCGCCATGAGCCTGTTCTGGTTCGTCGGCGTCCACGGTCCCTCGATCGTCGAGCCCGCCATCGCCGCCGCCCTCGTTGCCAACATGACCGACAACCTGGCTGCGTTCCAGGCCGGCCAGCACGCTTCCGCTGTCCTGACCCAGGGTGCCCAGTACTTCGTCGTCTGCATGGGCGGCACCGGCGCCACGCTCGTCCTGGTCTTTATGTTCTGCTTCCTGGCCAAGTCTCAGGAGATGCGCGCCGTCGGTAAGGCCGCCATCGTCCCGGTCTGCTTCGCTGTCAACGAGCCGCTGCTGTTCGCCGCACCCATCGTGCTCAACCCCGTCTTCTTTGTCCCGTTTGTCTTTGCCCCGATCGCCAACATCTGGATCCTCAAGATCTTTATCGACTTCTTGGGCATGAACGGCTTTATGTACACCCTGCCTTGGACCGTCCCCGGCCCCATCGGCACCATCATGGGCCTAGGCTTCCAGCCGCTCGCCTTTGTGATGCTCGCCCTTATCCTGGTCGTCGACTTTGTTCTGTACTACCCGTTCTTCCGTGCCTATGACGCCCAGAAGTGCGCCGAGGAGGCCGAGATCTCCCAGGAGGAGCTCGCCGCCAAGAACGCCGAGAAGGCCGCCAAGCTCAACGATGCCTTCCGGGGCAAGGCTGACGCCAAGAGCGTTGCCGCCGGCGCTGCTGCCGAGGCCGTGAAGGCCGACTCCCCCGCCACTTCCGCAGCACCCGCTGCCGAGGCAACGGCCGCCAGCGATCTCAACGGCAAGCGCGTGCTCGTGCTCTGCCAGGGCGGCGGTACCTCGGGCCTGCTCGCCAACGCACTGGCCAAGGCTGCCAAGGAGCGCGGCATCGATCTTGAAACCGCTGCCGAGGCCTATGGCAACCACGTCGACATGCTCCCCGACTTTGACCTGGTCGTCCTGGCCCCGCAGGCCGCAAGCTACCTGGCCGACCTGCAGAAAGACTGCGAACGCGTGGGCAACAAGTGCGTCGCCTGCCGTGGTAAGCAGTACATCGAGCTCTCCCAGAACGGCGACAAGTCTCTCGCCTTCGTCTCCGAGCAACTCTCGAAGTAAGTAACGCTCAGGGCCAGCCGACCATCCAAGACCGGCTGGCCCTTCGATTTAGACGATTGGATCATCATGTCCGTTAACCCTGCTAGCGTCACCAACCCGCCCGCGCAGTTTCCCGAGGACTTTGTCTTTGGCGGCGCCACCGCTGCCTACCAGGTAGAGGGCGAGACCCGTACTCACGGTAAGGGCAAGGTTGCCTGGGACGACTTCCTGGAGGCCCAGGGGCGCTTCTCCCCCGATCCCGCTTCCGACTTCTACAACCAGTACCCTGTCGATCTGGAGCTGTGCGAGGAGTTTGGCATCAACGGCATTCGCCTCTCCATCGCCTGGAGCCGCATCTTCCCCAACGGTACCGGCGAAATCAACCCCGAAGGTGTGCAGTTCTATCACGATCTCTTCGCCGAGTGCCACAAGCACCACGTTGAGCCGTTTGTCACGCTGCATCATTTCGATACGCCGCTGCCCCTCTTTGAGAAGGGCGATTTCCTCAACCGCGAGACCATCGATGCCTTTGTGGACTTTGCCACCTTCTGCTTTAAGGAGTACGCCGACCAGGTAACCTACTGGTTCACCTTTAACGAGATTTGGGCCGATGCCTCCAACACCTACATCGAGGGCACCTTCCCCGGTGGCGTCAAGGCGCATCTTGCCGAGGCCTTCCAGTGCGAGCACAACATGATGCTCGCCCACGCCAAGGCAGTGCTGGCCTTCCACAACGGCAGCTTTAAGGGCAAAATCGGCGTCATTCAGTCGTTGGAGTTCAAGTACCCGCTCAACGAGAACGACCCCGCCGACATCAAGGCCGCCAACAACGAGCACGTGCTGCAAAACCAGTTTTTGCTCGACGCCACCTTCCGCGGCGACTACGCGCCTGACACCCTCGAGTGCGCCAACCGCCTGGCCGCCGTCTCGGGCGGCACCATCGAGATCTTGGACGAGGACCTTGAGATTATGCGCGAAGCCGCGCTTTACAACGACTACCTGGGCGTTAACAACTACCAGTGCCGCTTCCTCAAGGCTTACGACGGCGAGAACGACCTGCACCACAACGGTACGGGCGAGAAGGGCACCGGCCGTTGGCGCGTCAAGGGTATTGGCGAGCATGTGAACAAGCCTGGCATCCCCACCACCGACTGGGACTGGATCATCTATCCCGAGGGTCTGTTCGATCTGCTCGTCTACATTAAGCAGCGCTACCCCAACTACAAGCAGATCTTCATTACCGAGAACGGCATGGGCTACAAGGATCCCTACAAGGACGGTTTTGTGGACGACCAGCCGCGCATCGACTACATCGAGCAGCACCTGCGTTGGCTGCTCAAGGCCATGGAGGTGGGCGTCAACGTGGGCGGCTACTTCCTGTGGAGCCTGCAGGACCAGTTCTCCTGGACCAACGGATACAACAAGCGCTATGGCTTCTTCTACGTTGACTTTGAAACCCAGAAGCGCACGCCCAAGGCAAGCGCCTACTGGTATAAGCACGTGGCGCAGACCCGTCGTCTGGACTAGCGGCTTGCGACGAGCGGTTGGCGGAATTGCACCGCCCACACAACCTGTCCCCATTTCTCAGCCGGGGGCGGCACGTCACACAGCGCGCCGCCCCCGGCCTTTTGTTTTTGTTCGACCTGGGGGCCGTTTGTCTCGATCTGTAACATCTAGCCGAGTTTTTCGGTCCTAACTGTTACAGATTGAGATGAACAGGATTGCTCTTTCCGAAGAATCTAAATCTGTAACACGTAGCCCGCTTTTGACCGTCTACCTGTTACAGACCGAGACAAACGGAGTAGGACCTAACCCCGTATGTCCCTAACAGTCGAGCGTTCGACCAACGTACTCGGCACATGAATCGCCTCGATAGACGAGTTCTCTCCAATCGCCGCCTCAAACGCAAGCTTACCGACACCGCGCAAATCAAATCGCAGCGTCGTCAGCCGATTGTGAGGAACAAGTCCCTCGAGTGCGTCGTCGATACCAACCACGCTCACGTCGTCGGGCACGGACAGGCCCGCGTTCTCGAGCGCGGCGATAACGCCCAGCGCCATCTGGTCATTTGCCGCAAGCACGGCAGTCGGCGCCTGCGACCCGCCGGCAAGCACCTCGGCCGCAATCCGCTCGCCCATGGCGTACCCACTGTCCGCACTCCAATCGCCACGCAGCATCGGAGCGGCATCGACATGAGCACGACCCAGCGTATCGCGCCAACCGGCCTCACGAAAACGCGAGGAAATCGAGTTTTCCGGACCCGCAACAAACCGCATATTCGAGTGACCATGTTCCAGCAGATAATTGGTCAACAGCTCGCACGAACCATACTGGTCGGAGTCGATCGTCGTGCAGCGCGGATGCGCATACATGGACAGGATGACCGTTCGCACTCCCGGCTGGGGAACAAACTCCTCAAAATCGGGAGCCATGCGGTTCATGTTGAGAATCATGCCGTCGACGGGTCGCTCGACCATGCGGCGCGAGGCATCGGCAAGTGCATAGGGCTTGTCGCCGCTCATCTCGATCATAGTGACGGCAAAATCGTGCTCGCGCGCCGCTTGCATGATACCCTCGAGCGTCGCCAGGTTACCGACACGTGTGATGTTGTACATGCACAGGCCAATAGAACGATACGACCCGCCGCGCAACGCCGCTCCAGCAAAATTGGGACGAAAGCCCAGCTCTTCCATGGCGGCCAGCACACGCTTGCGCGTCTTTTCCGTCACGTTGGGCATACCGTTGACCACGCGAGACACAGTCTGGCGGCTCACGCCAGCGAGCGCCGCAACCTCTGCCGCGCTCGCCGAACGACCATTCCTTGTCTGCTGATCCATGCCTTCCACGCTAACCTGCTTCCCAACTATTCCCCGCGCCCATGGCGCATCGTACATACATTGATAACGTGCTCATGATACCCGAGCCATATACCACAACATGAAAACTTCTGTCAATCAAAACCGCTTACCGAACAAATACAACCGTTCGCGGCTGTTTGAAGTTGTTTTGTTTCTATACATCCCAGCCGGATGTTAACGTGCTCATTGTCAAATGTCCACGTGCTCATTTTGGTTCTAATCATTTTAAGATAGTGTTTATCGGGCTTTTTCACCGCTGAACGCTAACCAGGGAGCCTCCTGAGCACAAACGCACAATATCGAACAGCGAGACGAGAGGGTGTATGCATATGTCTTTGCTAAACCGCGTACAGCAGCTGCCGAAGGGCTTTGTTTGGGGTGCCGCAACCGCCGCGTACCAAACGGAAGGTTCCACGAAGGTGGCAGGCAAGGGTAAGACCATGTGGGACGATTACCTTGTCGCCCAGGGTCGCTTTTTGCCCGACCCGGCCAGTGATTTCTACAACCGCTACGAGGAGGATATCCGCCTTTCTGCCGAGCATGGACTCAACGCCATTCGTGTGTCCATCGCCTGGACCCGCATCTTCCCCAACGGCGACGATGCCGAACCCCTCGCCGAGGGCGTTAAGCACTACCACGAGCTGTTCGCCTGCTGCAAAAAGTATGGCGTCGAGCCCTATGTGTCCCTGCATCACTTTGACTCCCCCGCCGCCCTGTTCAACCAGGGCGACTGGCTCAACCGCAAGACCGTCGACGCCTATGTGCGCTATGCCGAGTTCTGCTTCCGCGAGTTCCGCGAGGTCAAGAATTGGTTCACCATCAACGAGCTCATCAGCCTCTCGCACTCCCAATACATCCAAGGCAACTTCCCGCCCAACCATCACTTTGATGTGACGAGCGGCATCCAGAGCCAGCACAACGAGCTCGTTGCCCACGCCCGCGCCGTCAACCTGTATAAGGATCTTGACGAGACCGAGCACCTGGGCGGACGCATTGGCATGGTCAACGTCCTGACGCCGGCATATCCTGCCACCGACTCGCCCGCCGACCAGCACGCCGCCGACCTGTACAACGCCTTCTACACCGACTTCATCATGGACGGCGCCTTCCTGGGTCACTACTCCGCGCGCACCCTCTCACTCATCAACGAGATTCTGCGTGCCAACAACGCCACACTTACGGTTGAGGACAGCGACATGGAGGAGCTCGCCAAGGCGGCGCCCCGCAACGATATGTTCGGCCTCAACTACTATCAGTCGGCGTTTATCGCCGCCTACGATGGCGAGTCAACCAACAGCTTTAACGGCACCGGAGACAAGGGCACCTCGTGCTTTAAGTTTAAGGGCGTCGGGCAGCAGGTCGATATGCCGGGTATCCCCACCACCGACTGGGATTGGCTCATCTACCCGCAAGGCCTCTACGACACGCTCAAGCACATCAGCGCCACCTATCCCAACCTCCCCGTCATCTATATCACCGAAAACGGCCTGGGCCACAAGGACCCCGAGCCCGACGCAAACGGCATCGTCGCCGATCCCGAGCGCATCGACTTTGTCGACCAGCACATGGAGAAGGTGCTCCAGGCGCGCGCCGAGGGCGTCGACGTCCAGGGCTACTTTATCTGGAGCCTGCAGGACCAGTTCTCGTGGGCCAATGGCTATAACAAGCGCTACGGCCTGTTCTACATCGACTTCGACACGCAAAAACGCTACATCAAGCAGTCGGCACTCTGGTACAAGGAGCTCGCCGACACTATGGCGGACGCGCAGTAGCGCATCGCCTCGCTTTCCCCCGAGAAGGGAGCGGCCCTATGCGATACAAACCCAGCCGCTCCCCTCTCTCCCCCTGGGACCGACCCCGCCTGCACCCGGGCTTTTAGCAAGCGGGAGACCATATAGGTTTTCAACGTCCATGCCATTAAGATTTCATGCAAAGAGGAGCGTGAACTATGGAATCGATCGTTAAGTTCTTGGAGAAAGGTCAGCCGTACTTCGACAAGGTCTCTAAGAACATCTACCTTCAGGCCATTAAAGACGGCTTTTTGGCAGCAATGCCCATCATCCTGTCTTCTTCTGTCTTCCTGCTTATTTCGACCCTGCCGGGCGTTGTCGCCACGGTCGGCGGCTTTACGCTGCCCGACTGGTGGAACGTCGACGTCGTGAACTTCTGCAACAAGGTTTACAACTTCACGATGGGCGTCGTGGGCATCATGGTCGCCGGCACCACCGCAAGCGCGCTGACCGGCTCCAAGAACCGCCGCATGCCTGCCGGCAAGGCCATCAACGCCACGAGCACCATGGTCGCCGCCATGTGCGCTATGCTCATCTTGGCCGTTACCCAGACGAGTGCCAAGATCGACGGCGCCGATGTCTCGGTGTTCTTTACCGACAACATGGGCACCAAGGGCCTGCTGAGCTCCTTTGTCGCCGCATTTGCCACGGTCAACATCTATGCCTTCTGCATTAAGCGAGACATCACCATCAAGCTGCCCAAAGAAGTCCCCGGCGCCATCGCCCAGAACTTCCGCGACATCTTCGCCTTCAGCTTCTCCATCCTGTTTGTCGCCGTCATCGACGTTATCTGCCGCACCTGCTTGGCCGTCCCGTTTGCCAACGTCATCTCCACGCTGGTGAGCCCGCTGTTCGCCGCTGCCGATTCCTACGCCGGCCTCGCCCTCATCTGGTTCATGATCCCGCTGTTCTGGTTCATGGGCATCCACGGCCCCTCGGTCGTTAAGCCTGCCCTCAACGCCGCGCTGTTTGGCAACATCACCACCAACCTCGCCACGCTGCAGGCCGGCGGTCACCCCGCCCTCGCCCTGACCGAAAACTTCGGTAACTACATCGGCGAACTCGGCGGCACCGGCGCCACGTTCATTGTCCCGATCATCTTCCTGCTCTTTATGCGCTCCAAGCAGCTCAAGGCCGTCGGCAAAGCCTCTGTCGTGCCCGTGATGTTCGCCGTCAACGAGCCGCTGCTGTTCGCCGCGCCCATCATCCTCAACCCGTACTTCCTGATCCCGTTCCTGTTTGCCCCCGTGGCCAACGTCCTCATTGGTAAGTTCTTCATCGACTTTTTGGGCATGAACGGCTTTATCTATGCCATGCCGTGGGCACTCCCCGGACCGATCGGCACCTTCATCGACACCAACTTCCAGCCGATCTCTCTGGTCCTGGCTGTCGTCCTGCTGGTCGTTGACTTCTTGATCTACTACCCGTTCTGCAAGGCCTACGACAACGTCCTGTGCAAGCAGGAGGCCGAGACCCTGGCCGAAGAAGAGGCCGAGGAGACCAAGGCCGTCAAGACCGCTGCCGCCCCCGCCGTTGAGGCTCCTGTTGTCGAGACCGCTTCTGCCACTGAGGCCTCCGCAGCTCCGTCCGCCCTTAAGGGCAAGGAGCTGAGGGTTCTGGTTCTGTGCGCTGGCGCCGGCACCTCTGCACTGCTCGCCAACGCGCTTAAGGAAGGCGCCGACGAGCTGGGCATCGACATTACCGCCAACGCCGGTGCCTACGGCAGCCACTACGCCATCATGGACCAGTACAACGTCATCGTCCTGGCTCCGCAGGTTCGCACCTATTACAACGAGATGAAGGCCGACACCGACCGCCTGGGCATCACGCTGCTGTCGCCCAAGGGCAAACAGTACATCGACCTCACTAAGGATCCCAAGGGTGCCGTCGCCTGGATCGAGGAAAACCTCGAGGCATAAGACGCTGACACCACCTGCCGCTTGCAGACAATAAATGGCCCGTGCATCGATGTGTGATGCGCGGGCCATTTTGTTTAGACCGCACCCGTCCTCCTGTTCATCTCAATCTGTAACATCTAGCCGAGTTTTTCGGTCCTAGCTGTTACAGATCGAGATGAACGCACAGGCCAAGCCGAAAATCTCAATCTGTAACATGTAGACCACTTTTGACCGTCTAGTTGTTACAGATCGAGACAAACGGAATAAGCCGGGCCAAAAATCTCGATCCGTAACATCTAGCCGAGTTTTTGGGTCCTAGCTGTTACAGATTGAGACAAACGGAATAGGCCGAGCACGTCTACGCCCGCAAGTCCTTTACGCTGGAACGCTCGACCAACACGCCCGAGACGAGCGTACGGCTTCTGGAGCTCGGAGCTTCCAGACCCGCGACGACCTCGTTGAGCGCACGGACGCCCAGCTCGCGGTGGCGAAACTTCACCGACGTCAGAATCGAGTTGGGAATCGTCTTATAGAGCTCATCGTCGAAGCCGATCACGGACACATCATTGGGCACACTGAGCCCTTTGTCACGTAGAGCCATCATCACGCCGTTTGCCATGCAGTCGTTAGCAGCGAGGACCGCCGTGCAATCGGGCTTATCGGCAAGCACAAGGCCCGCGGCATAGCCACTATCCGCATTCCAATCGCCTTGCAGAGGCTCGGGCGGCTCAATGCCACGCGCCTCGAGTGCCGCACGCCAACCTTTCATACGGCACTGGCTCGACAACGACTCTTTCTTACCAGAGACGAAGTACACGTTTTTATGCCCGTGGTTCAAGAAGTACTCGCACGCCATGCGCGCGCCGCCCTCTTGGTCGTCACTGACGGTGGAGCAGGTAGGATGTTCCATCGGTGTGATAATCACCGTCTTGAGGTCTTTCGGTGCCTCAAAAGTATCAAAGTCATCGACCATCTGACGCAGGTTGAAGATCATGCCATCAACAGGCAGCTGCGACATCCTACGCGCCGCTTCGGCAAGGGTCATCTTCTCCCCCGCCCGCTTTTTGATCATCGTGAGCGCAAAGCCGCGTTCTTCGGCGGCATCTGCGATACCGTCAATCATGTCCACGGCACCGCCCGACAAGTGGAACAGCACCACGCCGATGCACCCGTAACGGCCCAACTTGAGCGAACGCGCGGCAAAGTTGGTTCGAAACCCGAGCGCCTCCATTGCGGAATGAACCTTATCGCGTGTCGACTCTCGCACGCTATCGGGCTCGTTGATCACACGCGAAACCGTCTTGAGAGAAACACCCGCAGCAATCGCCACATCGTTCATTGAGACATTTTTCTTGTCCATCGTTGCCACTACTTCTCCAGTCGGTTTTGCATCGCTTGTTTTTTGCGTTCTAGCATACACTACCTGCTCGACTGACAAATCAACCGTTTACCGGATAATATCGACCGCTCACCCGTATATCCTTGTTGCTCTTCCAACAATGTCTTACGTTGTCATTAACGAAATGACAACGTTGTCATTTCGCAATGCCTTCCTTAAGCAGGAAGGTTTCCGGGCAGTCCTGACCATCCATCGACGACCAGTTCCATCCACATGCATCGCGCATCAAGTAGCAAAGGAGCTCTATGGACGCCATCGTAAAGATGCTCGAAAAGCATCAACCGTTCTTTGAGAAGATCTCGAGGAACGTCTACCTCCAGGCCATTAAGGACGGATTCCTTGGGTGCATGCCCATCGTCCTCACCTCTTCGATCTTTCTGTTGATCGCCACCCTTCCTGGCGTAGTTGGCATCACGCTGCCCCAGCCGCTCATCGACTGGTGCAACAAGCTGTACAACTTCACCATGGGCGTCATGGGCATCATGGTTGCCGGCACCACTGCCAAGAACTTCACGGCGTCCATGAACCGTCGCATGCCCGCCGGCAAGGTGCTCAACGACGGCTCCACCATGGTTGCCGCCCAGTGCAGCATGCTGCTGCTCGCTGTTACGCAGTTCACCACCAAGTTCAACGGCTCCGAGCTTTCGGTCTTCGATTGCACCAGCATGGGCACGCGTGGTCTGTTCTCGGCCTATATCGCCGCGTTCATTACCGTGTGGGTCTACAAATTCTGCGTCTCGCGCGATCTGACCATTAAGCTGCCCAAGGAGGTCCCGGGCGCCATCGCTCAGAACTTCCGCGACATCATCCCCTTTGGCGGCGCCGTCATCATCTGCGGCATCATCGATGTCGTCGTGCGCAACCTCATGGGTGTTCCGTTCTCCGAGCTGCTCATCAAGCTGCTCTCCCCGCTCTTCACTGCGGCAGAAACCTATCCTGGCCTTATCCTTATCCAGGCAGCCACCGCGTTCTTCTGGTTCATCGGTGTCCACGGTCCTTCGATCGTCCAGCCGGGCATCGACCCCATCCGTCTTGCCAACCAGGCCGAGAACCTGCAGGTTCTGCTGGCCGGTGGTCACCCCGCCCATTCCCTCACCTTTAACATGTCGCTCGTGGGTGAGTTCGGCGGCACCGGCGCCACGTTCATCGTGCCGCTTCTGCTGATTCTCTTTATGAAGTCCAAGCAGCTCAAAGCCGTCGGTAAGGCCTCGATTGTTCCTGTTGCCTTCGCCGTCAACGAACCGCTGCTCTTTGGCGCGCCGATGATCCTTAACCCCTACATGCTCATCCCTTTTGTTGCCGCCGGCTGCGTCAATGTGAGTGTTGCCAAGTTCTTTATCGATAACGTGGGCATGAACGGCTTCTCCTTCGTGGTGCCTTGGGCCACTCCTGCCCCCATCGGCATCTTCATCACCACAAACTTCCAGCTTATCGCCCTGGTGTTTGTCGCAATCATCATCTTGCTGGACGCCATCATCTACCTGCCGTTCTTAAAGGCATACGATAAGTTGCTCTGTGACCAGGAGGCCGAGCGCGCCGCCGAGCTGGGTCTCGAGTCCGATGGTGCTGCCACCATCGCCGCCAGCACCTCTGCGCCCGCCGTCGAGCAGACTACCGCTTCCGTCGAGCCGACCGTTGCCGCCACCGACAGCGAGCCTGTCGCCGATCAGCCCGAGCCCGCCTCCGACGCATCCGCTAAGAAGGACGTCGATGGCCTGAAAGTCCTCGTCCTGTGCGCCGGCGCCGGCACCTCTGCCATGCTTGCCAACGCCATCAAGGAAGGTGCCGCGCAGACCGGAGAGAACATCGCTTCCTCCGCAGGCGCCTATGGCCAGCACACCGCCATCATGGATCAGTACGACGTCATCGTGCTCGCCCCGCAGGTTCGTAGCTACTACAACGACATGAAGGCCGACACCGATCGTCTGGGCATTAAGCTGCTCGCTCCCCGCGGTAAGGAATATATCGACCTTACCCGCGACCCCGCTGGCGCCATCAAGTGGCTCCGCGAGAACCTCGACTAGTTCCTCCCTCTGTTGGTGCCCGGATTCCCGGTTCGGGCACCTCTCCCTATTCGAATCCCACAGAAAGGATGACTCATGACCAACCCCATGCAGTTCCCCGACGGCTTTGTTTTTGGCGGCGCCACCGCTGCTTACCAGGTTGAGGGCGAGACCCGTACGCACGGCAAGGGCAAAGTGCCCTGGGACGATTTCCTGGCTGCTCAGGGTCGCTTCTCCCCCGATCCCGCAAGCGACTTCTACAACAAATATCCGGTCGATATCGACCTGTGCCAGCGCTTCGGCATCAACGGTATCCGTGTCTCCATCGCTTGGAGCCGTATCTTCCCCAACGGCACTGGTGAGATTAACCCCGAGGGTGTTGCCTTCTATCACGAGCTCTTTGCCACCTGCAATAAGGCCGGCGTTATCCCCTATGTCACGCTCGATCACTTCGATACGCCCGAGGCCTTTTACCAGAACGGCGGCGAGGGCTTCCTGACGCGCACGACGATCGACGCCTTTGTCGAGTACGCCAAGTTCTGCTTTGCCGAGTTCACCGAGGTCAAGCACTGGTTCACCTTTAACGAGATTCCCGCGACCGCCGAGGGCAGCTTTATCGTCGGCAACTGGCCGCACGGCGAGAAGTACCGCCTGGACAAGGCTTTCCAGCTCATGCACAACATGATGGTGGCCCACGCCAAGGCTGTCGTCGCCTTCCATGAGGGCGGCTTTGAGGGCGAGATCGGCATTGTCCAGAACCTGGAGCCCAAGTATCCCCTCGATCCCAACAACGCCGCCGACTGCGAGGCAGCTCGCATGGCCGACGTCATCAACAACCGCTGGGTACTCGACGCCACCTTCCGCGGCCACTATGCAGCCGACACCATGGAGGCTGCGACCAAGCTGGCCCATATCGCCGGCGGCGAGCTCGACGTCCGCGACGAGGACATCGCCGCGCTGACCGCCGCGCTCCCCTACAACGATTGCTTGGGCGTCAACACCTACAAGTGCCAGTTCCTGCGTGCCGCCGAGGGCGAAAACGACATCAACCACAATGGCACCGGCGACAAGGGCTCCTCGCGCTGGTTCCTCAAGGGCGTGGGCGAGTCATGCGTGCGCGAAGGCGTACCCACCACCGATTGGGACTGGATCATCTATCCCGAGGGCCTCTACGACCTGCTGCTCCGCATTAAGAATGATTACCCCAACTACAAGAAGATCTACATCACCGAGAACGGCATGGGCTATAAGGACGACTTCGAGGACGGCTTTATCGACGACGCCCCTCGCATCGACTACATGCGTCAGCATCTCGCATGGGTCCTCAAGGCAATCGACGGCGGCGTAAACGTCGACGGCTACTTTGTGTGGTCGCTGCAGGACCAGTTCTCCTGGACCAACGGCTATAACAAGCGCTATGGCCTGTTCTACATCGACTTTGAGACCCAGAAGCGCTATCCCAAGGCGAGCGCGTACTGGTACAAGAACGTCGCGGAGACCGGCCTGCTTATGGCCTAACTTTTGCCGCATACCCCCTGTCGGCCGCATGCGAATCCCTCCACAGGTTCGCATGCGGCCTTTTTTGTTTTGGCTCGGCCCGAACAGGCCGTTTGTCTCAATCTGTAACATCTAGCAGGGATTTTCGGCCCTAGCTGTTATAGATTTAGACGAACGGGCGACCAGGGCTGAAAGATCTCAATCTGTAACACGTAGCCCACTTTCGACCGTCTACCTGTTACAGATCAAGACAATAAGACAGTCAAATCCGAACTTTCCAAGCAGTTATAAAGCATGGTTTCTAGTTTTCGGTATCACGAACATACTTTCGGTATCATTTGATACCGATATGATACCGAAAACATATTCGGTCCTGCTGGAGGACTTCGTACGCTACCCAACCAAGTTGCAGGTTCACGAACTCCGTCGATCTTCCGAGCGCCCATGAATTCCTATTTGCGCGTCAAATCGCGTCACGTTGACACGTAAAATGTCGCGCAAATGGCGTTTTTACTTATACGTGTCATTCTGCACGTCATATTGAAGCGATAATCCCCGCGCCGGCAGAGGGCAAAAGTGTCTCCCGTAGCGTTAGCTAGCAGATGACCTGCGTGTGTTCCTCGATGGCGGCACGATCCTCGGCGGTAATACCCGGCTCGCACACCACGGCGTCCAGGCTGTCCAGGCGGCAGAAGGTGTAGAAGTCGCGCTTACCAATTTTGCTAGAATCGGCGATCAGATAGCGCGAGTCGGCCTTGCTAAAGGCGAGCTGCTGGATACGGCCCTCATCCATATTGGACGTAGACACGTCGCCATCCAGAATGCCGTTGGCGCCGATAAACGCCGCGTCGATGCCCAGCGCACGCAGGGTATCCTCGGCCGTTGGTCCCACAAAAGCGGCGGTGCGGCGACGGTACATACCGCCCACGAGGCACAGGTCACAGTCTTCGCGCGCCTCGAGCAGGTTAAACACCGAAAGCGAATTAGTCACGATGCGTAGGCGGCACGCCGGCAGCATCGAGGCCATCTGCTCAACTGTAGTGCCCGTCCCCAAAAAGATGGTCGAGCCCTCCTCGATGAGCCCAACGGCGCGGCGCGCGATCTGCAGCTTTTCCTCGGCATGCTTAGTGCGCTTTTCACTGTGCGAATACTCATGGCGCAGCATAGCGTGTGGACGGCCCTGCGCACTGCGGGCTCCGCCGTGCACGCGCTCGATCTCGCCCAGGCTCGCAAGCTCCTCAAGGTCACGGCGGATCGTCATATCCGAGACACCTAACGCATCCGAAATCTCCTTGACCGAGACCGTGCCCTGCTCCTCGAGCAGCTGCCGAACCTTATCCTGTCGCTCCGCTTTAATCACGATGAGTCCTCGCTGTTCCGCACTCACGTCAATTCAAACAATAACGAACAAATTGTATCAGACTCGCGCGCGTCCGAAATGAACGCCCGCACAGCTCCAATCATCACTTTTTTGAGAAAAATACCCCCTGCTTTAGTGGGGTGTAGTGATAATCTCGCGTGTTCGCGCTACAGTTTGTCGGAAATACCTCGATGTTAGGAACCAAATGATCACTTCCGAGCTTTTCGGCACTGCGCCGTGCGGTACCCCCGTTCATCGTTACACCCTCAACGGGCCCGAGATCTGCGTTCGCATTATGGACTATGGCGCCACCGTGCTGGGTATCGACGTGCCCGACATTCCCGGCAACGTGCGCGATGTGGTGCTGGGCTTCGATAAGCTCGAGGATTACTTTGACAACCCCGCCTGCTTTGGCGCGACCATCGGCCCCGTGGCAAACCGCACCGCGGGCGCCACGATCACCATCGACGGCACGGACTGGCATATGCCGGCCAACGAGAGCGTCAACAACCTGCACAGCGATCTTGAGCATGGTCTGCACAAGCGCGTATGGGACGTTGAGCTCGACGAGACTCACAACGCCGTGCGCATGACCACCTCGCTTAAGGATGGCGAGCTGGGCCTGCCCGGCAACCGAACCTTTACGGCTGTCTTTACCGTTACGCGCACCGGCGTCTTCCGCATCGAGTATGGTTGCGAGAGCGACCGCGCCACCTACGTGTCCATGACCAACCACACGTACTTTAACCTTGCCGGCCATAACGCCGGCATGGACTGCGAGCACTTCTTTGTTGCTAACGCTGCTCACTACCTGCCCATTAACGAGCAGAATATCCCCACCGGCGAAATCGCTCCGGTCGAGGGAACACCGTTTGACTTTCGCGAGCTGCGCCCCGTCGCACCCGGCATGGAGGCCGACGACCCGCAGATCAAGCAGGCCCGTGGCTATGATCACTGCCTGTGCATCGATGGCTATCAGTACGGCCGCAATCTGCGCCGCGCCCTGCATGTCGAGGAGATGTGGACCGGCCGCGAGCTGGACTACTACACCACCGCCCCGGGCGTGCAGCTCTACACCGGCAATTGGCTGGGCGATGAACACGCCAAGGACGACGCCAACTATGGCTGGGGCGCCGGCTTTGCCCTCGAGGCAGAAATGTACCCCGACACGCCGCACCAGCCGCTGTTCCCGCAGGGCATCGTGGGCCCGGGTCACCCCTACAGCAATGTGATCGAGTACCACTTTATGAGGCACTAAACCCACAACGCGACATATCACACAGCAGCGCCCGCCGGCACCATCGCCGACGGGCGCTGCTTCATGCCTAAATCCTTCTTTTCGATGCCACCGAATTGGTGACATAACAAACTATGCCGAATTACTACGATGAACCCACTATGTCCGACCACGCGCTGGTTTATAAAAAATTAGCAACTCGTCTACCTGCGGTTTTATTCTCTGCAAATTTGGCATGCTCGGCGATAAGCAATTCATCGTAGTAAACCGGCATAGTTTTGGCGGACAGCGCCACACAGATCCCCTACGAAGGCAAAATGATCCGTTTTCCTCCATCCCCAAGGGATCAGTTGAAGAGATTGCCGATGGGATCGGGGGCGGAACTGGGGAGATGGCGGATTTCTAGCTCTATACCGAGCTTTTGCAACTCTTTGAAGGCGGCGATGTCTGTATCGCCTACGGCAACGGCAGGCGTTGCAGAGCGCTTGCCCTCCCCCGCCCGCATATGGCCGATACTAATCTTGGTTATTGGCACACCGCCCTTAACCAGCGCGAGCGCATCGGAGGGTGAGGCCACCATGATCAGAATCAATTGGCGAGGCGTTGCGGTATGAATGATGTCGATGGCCTTTTGTACCGAGAAAAACCGCGTCCAAACGCCTTCTGGCGCCGCCACCCTCATGGGTGCCCATTGGCGCGAATCTGCCGCGATCTCATCGTTGACGATTAGGACAAGGTTGGAACCCACGGCTTCGTTCCACAGCTCAACGTCTTGTCCGTAAATGAAACGGTCGTCGATACGTGTGAGAAGGATCTTGGGTTGAGCCATCGCTGCCCCATTCTGTTTGAGACCCGTAAGAGCAAGACATCGCGTCTCCAATATTAGTGCATTTAAAGTGAGAAAAGCCGCCAGAACCCTTGCGCGGATTTGCGATGTCCCGTATCATAGACAGCCGTTGACGCCTCAGTTGCGCCATCACATGGCCGCCAGCGTAGCTCAGTTGGTAGAGCACCGCTCTCGTAAAGCGGGGGTCACCGGTTCGAGCCCGGTCGCTGGCTCCATTGCACAAGATAGCCGCCTTCGGGCGGCTTTTTTGTTGCCGATTTCGGGCGCGCATCCGCCAATCTAAGCACAACGCCGCCGGAAACTCCCCTACTCAACAAAAGCCCCGCCAACCGCAATCCCCAAAGGAACCGCGATCAGCGGGACCCAAGCGAGCTCCCCCAAGGGATAACGCTCGCAACACGAACAGCTCAGCCGAGCAGCGCGCTACTCCTCCCAGTAAGCATCTGCAAGCAGCTTAAAGCAGATCTTCTTGACCGGCTGCGCGCCATCGCCCGGGAACTCGAGCGTGGGCATGTGAGGCTCGCCGGCAACAAACAGCGCAAACTTGTCGTCAGCAAGATCGCCGGCGATCGAGGCGTCGGAATCGACCAGATCGTAGTCGTCCTTCTCGTCAAACTCCTGAACCAGCGTCAGGCTGCCCGTGGCAACCTTAAAGGCCTCGCGACCCTCGACGTCGATCTGCAGGTCGTGATAGCGCTGATGCGTCTCATAGTGAGCCTCGGCTTCGGGACGCGTCGTGGGAGCCATGACGTTCGCAAAGACCTTGTCGCCCAGAATCGGATGGCTGCCGACCTCGAGCTTCGCCGGATCGTTCTCCTCGAGCCAATCGATCAGCACGTCGAGGCCCTTGAGCATTCCACGGTACTCCTCGATATCGCCCAATGCACCGTAAATCATCTAAATCCCCTCTCGGATCGTTTCTTTGGCGGCTACACGGCAAACGCATTACCGACGCTGTTGCCACCCATATGCGTCTCGACCAGGGTAAGGTCGGGATTGAACACGACAGTGTCGGCGTCGCGCCCCGGCATAATGCTACTGCACTTGTCGTCGACATGAGCTAGCAACCGATGCCGGGGCCGCAGCACAAGCTCCTACAGCTCGGTCACGACAACGCCGTTGTAAACCTCGTCCCAACGATCCATAACCAAGTGGCCAGTCATGGGATCCATGGCATTGAGCTTGCCGCAGGTGTTGGCGGTACGCAGCACCGTCTCGTCGTCGGCTCCGGCAGCAATCGCATGTGCGAAGCCGGCAATGGTCGAATCACCAGAGCCCGTGGCGTTAACGGCAGGGATATCGGGCGTCTTTGCGCGGAACGCACGGCCATTGTGGAAGCCAACGGAACCGGCAGCGCCCATGGACACGACGACCCAAGGGATATCGGAGAAGCGAGCGTCAGAGGCGAGCGCGGAACGGAGCTCGTCCACATCGTCGGTGGTAAAGCTCGTGCCCAGAAGGCCGTTAATTTCGGTCAGGTTAGGCTTAACCAGCTCAGGCTTGACCTCGGACTTGAGCGCAGCCTCGAGCGAGGCGCCCGAGGTATCGAGCAGCACCTTGGCGCCGGCGTTCTCTGCAATGCCCGTGATCTTGGCGTAGTAGTCCGCCTCGACGCCGCGGGGCAGCGAACCCGAGATGGTAACGACATCGGCCTTGCTCGCAAGCTCGGCGAACTTGGCGGTAAAGGCATCGAGCTCCTCGGGGGCAATCGTCGGGCCGCTCTCGAGCAACTCGGTCTGGTTGCCAGCATGAAGGATATTGAGGCAAATGCGGGTCTCGCCCTTGATGGGCACAAAATCATTCTTAATGCCGTTGGCATCCATGAGCTCGGCCATATAGGCGCCCATATGACCACCAAGCAAGCCGGTTGCCACGACATCGTCGCCCAGCTGGCCCAGGACGCGGGCCACGTTGAGGCCCTTACCGCCGGCGGTCTTTTCGGGCGTCACGCGGTTGACGTCGTCGATAATGAGCTCATCGAGCTGATAGCGCGTATCGACGGACGGGTTCATCGTAACGGTGAGGATCATTTCTAGCTCCTTATCTCGCAGGCTCCTTATGCCTTGCAAAACGAATTGGCTACATGCGACTACAGAATCTCGATTGTGAACGAGCGCACGATGGTTTCTTTGGGCTTGGCGATAAGGCAGCCGCGCTTGTGCTCAAGCACGTCATCCTCATCGGAACAGGTCGAGAGGCCGCCCCAGGGCTCAACTGCCACAAAATCACCCTCGGGCTTGCTCCACACAATGAGGTACGGGAAGCCCTCAAAGCTCAGGCGAACGCCCTTGTCCTCGCCCTTCTTGGAAAGCGTGACCTGACGGCTCTCGAGCACGTCAAAGATGGTCTCCGCAAAATCGAAGAGCTCATGCGACAAAGGCAGCGTCTTTCCCACCATGGGGTTCTTGGAGCGCCTGTCCACATCAATCAATCCGGTCGAGGGAACGGCGGTGCAGAGCTCCGCAGCCTCGTCTTTCTCAAAACGCAACTCGTAGTCCGTATAGGACTCGCCCTCGTCGAGCGGACACCTAAAGCCGGGGTGTCCACCGATAAAGAAAGGCATGTCCTCGGTGCCCTCGTTGGTAACCTCATAGGAGACACGCACGGCGGCGTCCTCGAGCGTATAGCGGGCGACAAGTTTAAACGGATACGGATAATCGCTCAGCAGCGCGGCGTTATCCTCGGATGCCAGGCACATAGCCAGCTCGTTTGCGCTTTGGCTCAACAGCTTCCACTCCTGCTTGCGCGCAAAGCCGTGGCGGGCGAGCTTCACATGATGTCCGGCAAACGTCATGGCGCTGTTATCGCGCAAACCTCCGCAAATCGGGAAGCAAATCGGTGCCTGGCCGGACCACACGGCGGGATCGCCCTGCCACAAGTACTCGCGACCTCCAGCCTCAATCGAGGTAAACGAGCCGCCGGCCGTGGAGACCTTGATAGAAATCGAATCGTTGGAAAGAGCGTATTCCATTATCCATCCTTTCGGACAACTGCTTTTTTTCATGCAAGCGCCCGTCTCAATCCTAGTCAGAGGACAAACCCGCACGTTCATCGATGCGTCCGGTATCCCAGCCATGTAACGGGGTACCATACAGACATTGATGCAATTACAGCTGAAAGGCCTTCTTATGCGAACCATCATCCTCTACGCCTCGCGCCATCACGGCAATACGAAAAAGCTCGTGGACGCCATCGTCGAGGCACACCCCGAGATCGATACCCTCGACGTCAAGGCGCTTGGCAAAAACGAGTACCCCGACCTGCACGAATACCATCTTATTGGCGTCGCCACGGGCATCTATTACTCCGAGATCGACAAGGACATGGCACGAGTGCTCACGAACGTGCTGCAGCCGCAGGACAAGGTGTTTGGCCTTATGACCTACGGTGGCAAAAACAAGTGGTACGGCAAGGATATCGATGGCATCTGCCGCATGAGGCAGGCCATCTTTATGGGTGTCTACGGCTGCCCCGGCTTTGATACGTGGGGGCCGTTCAAACTCGCCGGCGGTGTCCAAAAGGGACACCCAACCGCTGAGGAAATTAAGGGCGCCGTCGACTTCTTCGATAAGATCGAAGACGAATATGGCGATATCATCGTCGAAGAGTACGCCAAGCGCGAGAAGCGTCTAGCATACGAGAAGGAGCATCCTGCAGGAGGCCTGGTGGCCGGCGTCAAGCGCACGGCAAAGAAGATCGCTAACAAGCTGTAACTGTGAAGGTGCTTTTGAGCGTTTAACCCATACGGCGGGTCCGAGCAGATTCGGGCCCGCCGTCTTTTCCTATCGTTACTCGGTAAAGGCGTTGCCGACGCTCTGGCCGCCAACATACGTCTCGACGAGGGTAAGCTCATGGTCGAACACGACAAAGTCGGCGTCGCGACCCGGCATGATGCTGCCGCACTTATCCTCGATGTGCGCGGAGCGTGCCGGCACCTCGGTTGCCATACGAATGGCGATATCGGCGCTGGCGATGCCCCAGTCGACGATGTTCTTGACGCCCTGGGCAAGCGTGAGCACCGAGCCAGCAATGCTCTTGCCGTCGGCGAGCCAGCACAGGTTGTCCTTCATGATGACGTCCATGCCACCACTGGTGTAGCTGCCCTCGGGCATGCCGCCGCAGCCCAGGCAGTCAGTGATGAGCACCGTGTGTTGCCAGCCCTTTGCCTGCAGCAGCGCCTTGATGGCGGCAGGGTTAACGTGCTTGCCGTCACAGATGATCTCGGCGTAGGTCTCGGGCGTGGACATGGCAGCGCCCACGACACCGGGCTCACGGTGATGCAGCCCGCGCTGACCGTTATAGGTATGCGTAAAGCAGCTGGCACCGGCGTTGATGGCGGCGATGCACTCATCGTAGGTGGCGTCGGAGTGACCGATGCTGGTCACCACACCCTTGGCGTTCAGAGCAGCCGCATAAGCAGCGGCACCGTCGCGCTCGGCCGCCATGGCGCTCTTAACGATGCGACCACCCGCAGCCTCCTGCCACTGATCGAAGACCTCCTCGGAGGGATCGATGAGGTAAGCGGGGTTCTGCGCGCCCACGTGCTTCATGGTAAAGAAGGGGCCCTCCAGGTAGATGCCCTGAATGCGGGCACCGCAGAAGTCGGGGCCGCGACCCTCGTCCGCCTGAGCGATGGCGGCGCAGGCGTCCTTGATCTGCTCGACGCCATCGGTGAACGTCGTGGGCAGCCAGCTGGTGGTACCGCGACGGGCGAGCTCGGTCGAGCTGATATCGATGCCCTCGGGATCGTTATCGGTAGTTGAGTGGTTGTAGAAGCCATGGATGTGAGTATCGACCATACCCGGTGCGATCCACGATCCCGTGTAGTCCTTAATCTCGCAAGAGGGCTCGTCGGCCTGCCAGGCGCCAAAGACGCCATCCTCGACCATAAGATAGCCGCCCAGTTGCGGGCCTGCCGGCAAGAAGAACTTGTCAGCCTTAATTGCGTACGTGCTCATATGCACTCCTCGCTTCTAAAGCAGTTGACTGTGGTGATGCTTATACCCAGCTCACGTAAAACAAAAAGCGCCCGCCCGCCGTTATGAGCGGACGGGCGCCCTTACAGGGGGACGCGATTAAGCGGTGAAGGGGTGAATCGTCACGCCCTTAACCACGCGGTTGACCGTGCCAGTGGGGCTCGGCGTGTCGGGCGTGTTGCCCACGCGCACGGAGTTGAGCAGGCTGATAGCCTGGGCAAACATCACGAACGGCAGAGCAAGGTAGCCCTCGGGAAGTGCCTCGTAGCCCTTAAAGGTGAAGGACTCGCCCTCGTAGACGGTGGCACCTTCCTGCTGAACGGCGATGGTGTGCTGAGCGATCTCGTCGCCACCGATCTCGTTGAGGATGTCGATGTCGTACTGACGGGTGTAGGCGTCGTTATTGACGAACACGAAGACGAGCGTCTTATCGTCGACGAAGGACTTAGGTCCATGACGATAGCCCATGGAGGTGTCGTAGGAAGTAGCGACCAGACCGTGAGCGAGCTCGAGGATCTTGAGCTGGCTCTCCTGGGCAAGGCCACCGAAGGAGCCAGAACCCAAGTAGGTCACGCGGTTGAAGTCGCCAGCCAGGTAATCGGCGATCTCGGGCTCACGGGAGATGACCTCCTCGCCCATCTTGGCAATCGTCTCGACCCACTCGGCCTTCTGCTCGTCAGAGGCAGTGTCGAAAATAAGGGTGGAGAGCAGGGTCATGCAGGAATAAGAACCGGTCATGGCGAAGCCCTTGTCGTTGGCGCGCGGAATGAGCAGCGTCAGCGCGTTGGGATCATCGGCAGACTCGACGGCGAGCTTGCCCTCGGGAGCGCAGGTGATGTTGAGGAACTTGACGTTGTGGACGAGCTCCTTGGCAACGGCAACGGCGGCAAGGCTCTCGGGGCTGTTGCCAGAGCGGGCAAAGGAAACCACGAGCGTGGGATCCTCGGCGCGCAGGAAGTCGCGCGGGGCGCTCACGATGTCGGTCGTGGCGATGGGCTTAAAGTCGTAGAGATCAGTGTTGCCAGCGTGACGCAGGTACGGGGCGCAGGTATCGCCAACGTAGTCGGACGTACCGGCACCGGTGAAGACAACGGACAGACGACCCTCGCCCATAGCGCGAGCCTCGGCCAGGAAGGCCTCGATGGCCTCCTTGTTCTCGCGATAGATGTTGAGCGTATCACGCCAAAGCTCGGGCTGCTGAGCAATCTCGGCCGTGGTGATCTGGGCGCCGAGCTCGGTGAGCTCCTCGACACTCTTCTCGAACATTTCTAATACCTCTCTCTAGAAGTAATCCTCTGACGTGCAATTATACACTTCGGTTGGTTATCTGGTAGTAACCAGTTAAATGCAAAGAATCACCATATGGAAACGATGCGAGCACTAGTTACTGCGCTGGTGGTAAACCTTGTATTTAAACTGATCGGCACGAGCAACCGAGAGTGTGTACTCCACTACCTCGTTTGACTCGTTATACGTAGTCCTGACCAAATCGAGCACAGGCGAGCCCTCGACAATTCCCAAAAGGTGGGCATCGGTGGGACGGGCTATGCTCGCATAGAACTCCTCTTCGGCCACGCGAATCTTTTGCTGAAAGTCCTGCTCAATCACATCGTAAAGCGGCTTACGCTCCAGCAGCGGTCGCTTTAGGGACAGAAATTGACGAACCGGTAGATAGCTGCGTTCGACCATCATGGGCATGTTGTCGGCAGAGCGAAGGCGCTTGAGCTTAAAAATGCGATCACCGATGCGCAATCCCATATGCTCGGCCAGATTCTTATCGGCCTCCATCTCGCAAAACTCGAGAATCGTGGTCTCGGGTTCTCGACCCATCGCGCGCATCTGCTCGGTAAAGCTGTAGGACTGCATAAGATTGGTTGCTTTTGCCGAACGGCCGGTCACAAAGGTACCGCGACCGTGCTGCCGAACCACCAGTCCTAAACGCTCCAGTTCCTGCAGAGCCAGGCGTACCGTAGTGCGCGAGAGACCATAGCGCTCCGAAAGTTCGCGCTCGGAAGGAATCATGTCACCGGCGCGATATTCATGGTCAATCTTTTCGGTCAGAATATCGACCAGCTGATCGTACAGCGGTTGCTTACGCGCTCCGATCGCCATCCTATCCTCCCTTTTGCTCGAATTCGGCTAACTACCTAGGGTGTTATGCATTATCTGTCTGCCACACCCGAATCATTAAGAAAACAAAAGCCGCGCGCTCTTTCGAGCACGCGGCTTTTAACATACACATGGCTTAAGGGGTCGGGGTGTGAGCCGCGTAGGGACACACCCCTCAAGCTAGAGCCTTACCAGATGCTCGGCCAGAGACCAAGCGGGCCAGCGCCCAGGATGCCAAGGACGAAGAGCAGGAGAATGCCCTTGGTCGGGGTCCAGCTGTGCTTAGCGAACATGTAGTAAAGCAGCAGCGTAAGCATAAGCGGGACGAGCTTCGGGACGATGGTGTTGAGGGTGTCGGCAACAGAGAAGTTGACCGGATCCTCGGTAACGGTGCCGTAGGTCACGGACTCCATGCCGTTACCCAGATCGGTGACGCCGCACTCGACAGCGTTGCCGTCGGCATCGGAAGCGGTAAGGGCGTTGCCGTCCTTATCGGTCATGGCGATGGTACCGGCCTCAGCGGTCTCGGTATCGATGCCCTCCATACCGGTGAAGTTCTCGGCCTCCTTCTCGGAGACGATCACGGTAGTAGCGGAGAGGCCACGGGTGGTGCCGTTGGGGATCTGGAGGTTGATCTGGGTGCCACCCATGGTAACGACCAGGCAACCGACGACGAAGACGCCCATGATGGAAGCGGCACGCGTGAAGGCCTGCATGTTGGCAGTCAGAGCGTCAATAGCGCTGGTGCCAAGCTTGTAGGACCAGTTCATGAGCCAGAAGCGCAGAGCGAACTGGACGACGTTGAAGATCACCAGGAAGATGATCGGCGCAGCGGCGTTGCCGTTGATGGCCATGTTGGAGGTGATGCCGGCCGTGATAGGCACGAGCGTCAGCCAGAACAGGGCGTCACCGATACCACCGAGCGGGCCCATTGCGGCGACGCGGACGGCGCGGATCGTGGGGATGTCAACCTTGTTCTGCTCGAGCGAAAGCACGATGCCCATAACAAAGGTGACGAGGAACGGGTGGGTG
Organism: uncultured Collinsella sp.; assembly: GCA_900541135.1. Lineage (GTDB taxonomy): Bacteria > Actinomycetota > Coriobacteriia > Coriobacteriales > Coriobacteriaceae > Collinsella. Next base: position 3,993 of record UQIG01000010.1, on the reverse strand, counting down.
TTGAAGAACTCCAGGTTGTGGCTCATGGAAGCCGCGAGGTCGTTCTTGTTGGTGTGGATCTTCTCCAGACCGGGGATGATGGAGTAAAGCCAGCCAGCGGCCTGCATGCGCTCGTAGTTGAACGATGCCTGCAGGAAGCAGGAGCGCCAAGCCATCTTGTTGAGGGTCTTCTGGTCGAGCTGCGGAGCAGGAGTGAGATCCTCGTAGTGCTCCGGGATCACATACTCATTAGATGCCATCTTCGAAGTCACCTCCGTCAGAAACAGCTGCACCCTTCAGCTCGGTCTGCTGCTGGAAGTCCCAGAAAGCGATGCCGAAGCCGATGAGAGCGAGGATGAGCAGAGCAGGGGTTGCCAGCGAATCGTTGGCAACGGTGATGAGCGCGAGGCCAAAGCCCATGAGGAAGAAGCCCCACATATCGCGGTTCATCATAACCTTGAGCAGGACGGCGAAGCCGACGAAGCGCATCATGCCGCCTGCAGCGGACAGACCGGTCTGCAGCCAAGTCGGGATGGCAGAAGCGATGGTCTGACCGATGGTAGCGCCAGCGATGAAGAACAGGGTGACGACGACAGCGAAGATCAGGCCGAGCAGAGCCATGGCGAAGTAGTTCAGGCGCTCGATGCCCTTGGTGTCCGCGTTGTGAGCCATGTTATCGGCCGTGGACATAAGCGGGGACATAAGCGTGAAGACCAGGGTAACGCCAAGCTGGCCAAGCAGAGCGAACGGAATGGCGAGGCCGACTGCCGCGTTGGGCTCGAGGCCCGTGGCGATAGCGAGAATGGCTGCCATGATGCCGCCGATGACGGCGTTAGGCGGCTGAGCGCCTCCGATCGGCATGTTGCCGATCGTCATGAGCTGATAGGTACCACCCACGAGAAGACCGGTGTTGAGGTCGCCAAGGATAAGACCGATGACGGCGCCGGTGACGATGGGCTGATAGAGAGACTCGAGGAAGTCAAACTGGTCGATTGCCGCGATGAACGTAACAACGAAGACCAGAGCGATCTGGATGATCGAGTATTCCATCTTGCTCCTCCTTTCAAAATGTATGTACGCACTTTGGATATCACGTACAGAACGTCAGGGTTTCACTCCTGACAACGTGGATCACGAGGATTACGAGAAGAGCTTGCTCGTGTCCTCAACAGGCGTGCTCGGAACGCGCCTGATCTCCAACTCCACCCCCAATTCCTGCAGCTCTTTAAACGCAGCGACATCCTCGTCGTTAACTGCGACGGAGGTGGCGACTTGGCGCTTTCCTTCCGACATGTGCATGTTGCCGATGTTTACCTTCTTTATAGGCACACCGCCCTTGACGAGCGTAAGCACGTCTTCCGGTGTTTCGGCCACGATGAAGATCTTCTGGCGCGGGCTCGCCTTGCCAATGACGTCGATGGTCTTCTGCAGGGAGAAGAAACGCGTAGCGACGCCGGCGGGAGCGGCCATCTTCATGAGGTTCTGGCGCATGGTGTTGGACGCCACGTCGTCGTTGGCGACGAGGATGAGGTTGGAGCCCAGGGTGGAGTTCCACTGGGTTGCAACCTGACCATGAACCAGTCGGTTATCGATGCGGGTAAGAAGAATGTTGGGTTCTGCCATGTTGATCAGCTTCCTTTCGATATTTGCTGACGACAGTTACTTGATCTCCTGAATCGCGTAACGCGAAACATCTACGACGGCTCCGGATCGGACTTTGATCTGGACCTTCTCGCCTTCGATGCCTTTGACGGTTCCGTAGATACCGCCGGCGAAAAGAACCTCCTGACCCGGCTTGAGCTCGGTGTGCAGCTCCTTGAAGTACTTCTGCTTCTTCTTCATGTTGATTTGCGACCAGATGGTGTAAATCAAGCCCATGATGACAAGCAGGCCTAAAAGGGCGACCGAGGAGCTCAGGACATTGGCTCCGAAATCGGCCATTAGATGCCGTCCTCGTCGCCGAAGATATCCTCTTCCTCGGAGCCGGCAACGGATGCGACCGTCTGGGCGGTGATGCCCGTCTGGCCAACGGTCACGGCCTGCTCGCCAAGCTCGGCGAGCGTGGCATTGCCGCGGAGGAACAGAAGCTCAATAACCATGGGAAGGTTGGTGCCAGTCAGAACCTCGACGTTGTCGACATCCTGGGCAATCATCATCGACTGGTTGAACGGGGTGCCGCCAAGCAGGTCGGTAAAGACAAGCACGCCATCGCACTCCTCGCGCATGGCGGTAATAGCGGCGCGGAGATCCTCACCGTAGGATGCGGCCTGGTCGCCCTCAAAAGGAACGACGGTAAAAGCAGGCTGGTCGCCGGCAACCATAGCGATAGCGCTTGCAAGGCCGGGTGCGAACTGTCCATGACCGGTAAGAATAAAGCCAACCATTCAAATTTCCCTTCCGAAGGTGTGTACAATCTGAGTCCGATGATTTTCGGAAGCCAGCGGGCACTCGCCCTTAAAGCTTCTTAGAAAGCGTTCTTTGAAGACCAGTGGTTTCTAAACTGGTAGTAACCACGTGACGTGTTGTTGTCACTATATCACCCCAGAAGAGGTCGCTTTCGTTGATTCATACGGTAAAACGTTTTTGCACCGCTCACGGTGATAAATCGACCGTTTACCGGTCGTTAACACTTCTACCTGCGGTTTTGAAACCGTTTCGAAATGCTTTGGCAAAAAATCGGATCTTTTCCTGTGTCTAAACAACGCAGGGCGGCTAAAAATAGCGTGTAGAAAAATTGCAGGTCATTGTGAAGATATGTGAATTGGTCTTTTTGACTTAATACCAGTTAGAACCAGTTTTGAGATTATCGGTGAACGGTAGTTTTCGACCGTTCACCGGTTACTTGCAATCGTTTGCAGTTGTTTTCCCAGATGAATTAGGGAAACGCGATGGAACGCTTGCGCGGGCGCGAGGCCTATCCTATTGATTTCGGCAACAAAAAGCCCGCTAGAACGTTGTGAACTGCCTCCCATTTCTTGGACATGAGAAATGGGAGGCTTTCTTTATGCGCGTTGATTTGAGGGTGAAGCATGATGTCGAGGCCAGGAAGGCGGCCATAGGGCTCTTCGAGCTCGGGCACGGGTATAAATCTGCCGCGATTGCCCTTTCGCTTCCCGCGGAAGCCGTGAGAAGATGGCAGGAGATATACCGCGCATTCGGGAGCGAGGTGCTGCTGCGCATGGACGGAAAGCAGGGCAGGTACACATACGAGCAGAAGGTCGCCGCCGCCTCCGCCGTCGTCGACGGCGGCATGACGAAGACCGAGGCGATGGCGGCGTTCGGCATAATGTCGATGTCGCCGCTCAAGAAGTGGTGCGCGCTATACCGCCGGGGCGGCGCGGAGGCCCTGCGCCCGAGGCCCAAGGGCCGGCCGAGCGGTTCCAGGGCGAGGCCGCGGACCCGCGAGGAGGAGCTCGAGGAGCGGTGCCGCAGGCTCGAGGCCGAGGTGGCCTACCTAAAAAAATTACGCGCCCTGGTCGAGAGGGACGGGCTCTGACCAGGGCGAAGGCCGAAGCGGTCGCGGCCCTGCGCGCCGAGGGACACGCACTCGGGCACCTGCTCGCATGCGCCGAGCTCAAGAGGTCGACCTACTACTACGCCCTCGCGCACCCGCCGAGGCCCACGCGCCCCGAGCTCCGGGAGGCGGCCGCCGAGATCTTCTCGCGCACCGCCAACGGCTGCGGGCACCGGCAGATAGCGATGTGCCTCAGGGCGGAAGAGGGGGCCGTGATAGCCGACAAGACCGTGCTCAAGATGATGCGCGAGATGGGGATTCGCTGCGGGATCAGACGCGAGACGGCCTACCACAGGTACAACTCGTACAAGGGCGTCGTCGGCAGAACGTTCGAGAACGTGATCGCGAGGGATTTCGACGCCGGGGCCCCGTGGCAGAAGCTGGGGACGGACGTCACCGAGTTCAAGGTGGCTGGCGGCAAGGCCTACTGGGCCCCGACGCTGGACTTCTGCACCAAGGAGATTGTGGCGAGCGACATATCGACCACGCCCGACATGGCC
>UQIG01000009.1 GCA_900541135.1 uncultured Collinsella sp. | reverse complement strand
GCGTCAGATGTGTATAAGAGACAGCCGATGGGCTCGGCGATCTTAGTGATGCCGTAGGCCTCGTCGCGCTCCAGGACACCACAGGTCTTGGTGTTCTTGTAAGCGTTGTAGATGTACTCTGCGGCGTAGTGGTTCTTGATGACCTTGTCCTCAAGAACGCCGCGGCCGGTCTCCTCGATGGCCATCTTCGCCAACGGGATACGAGCCTTGTTGGCGGCCATGGCGGCCTCATAGAAGATCTTGTCGACCTGCTCCTGCGTGTACGTAGCAAAAAGCGCCTGGGCCTCTCGCATCTGAGCGAGCTTAGCCTCAAGCGCCTCTACGTTGTCCACAATTGCGGGAGTAGTGTTTTCCGGTGACTTTTTCACCATTTGTGTCTCCTTGCGATCGGAGATTTACCCTACGCCTTGCATGATAGCAAGAAATTATTCGGCGAACGGTAAGATTCCCGTAAAAGGCACACTAAAACGCTTCAACTTAATGAAGCGTTTTAACTAAAAACTATCTGCCTGCTGCATCGCCCCGCTCATTGGGGATAGACTCTCATGAGTATTTCAATGGGAAAACGGGACATCTGTTTGATAATCGCTATTCGCGGGTCGCGGTTGAGTCGGACACACAGGCGGTGCAGCTACTCGATTACATCCATTTCAATCCCGTGTAAGGTGCGTCCGACTCGCTCGAGGCGTACCGTTAGTTACAAGGCATACCAGCTGCGCTATGATCCCTTTGACATCTGCAAACCCTCATATAAGTCTGTCCCCAATGAGTGCAAAAAGGCGCCCTCCGTAGGGGAGGGCGCCTTTGGTAAGTTCTATGTGAACGCGAGGTCTTTGACCCGGAGAGTCCGAGGTACTTGTTGGTAAGACCTTATTTAGGAGCGCGCAACCTTGCCAGACTTGAGGCAGGTGGAGCAAACGTTCATCTTGCGACGGTGACCATCGACGACGACGTAGACGCGCTGGATGTTGGGGCGGAACTTACGGTTGGTGACGCGGTGAGAGTGGCTGATGGAGCGACCGGCAACGGGGTGCTTACCGCAAACTTCGCAAACTTTGGACATAACTGACCCTCCTTGGGCGACAAACGAACATGTCGCGTTAACAAACAAGCCTGTACTATAGCACAGAAGTCGCTCCCTGTGCGCAATCTACACAGAGATATTCCTCTTTTGGCGATAGTGCTCACGCCACGGCCCTGGACGTAGATCCGATTTGCGTGCAGCAGAGGGGATTATGCCAGCTCGTGCGTGCGTTTTCAAGCTCGTCCCACAAATATATTTATAGGTTTATGGAGCATTGGGCTCCGTTTACGGATTGCTCTGTATTTATGCTCGCAATTAAGCTCGAGGTTGGCTACACTATCCCTTGACCATTAAAGGGGTACGAGATACCCACATGGAATTACATAGCTGCCATGCGAGCAGACTTTCCTGTGGGTGTCTGGTCCGCTTTAAGCGGTCGGGCATCTATTTTTTTGACTGTGTCAGCAGTCAAGACATGTGAGGAAGGAGATCGATGGGCACGACTTCCCCCAAGGCGGTCATCATGGACGAGACCGCCGTCAATCGAGCGATGACTCGCATCGCGCACGAGATTCTCGAGCGCAACGAGGGCTGTGAAGACCTCGCTCTGGTTGGCATCGTCACGCGCGGCGACCTTCTGGCAAAGAAGCTCGCCGAGGAGATCAAGGAGATCGAGGGCGTCGAAGTTCCGCTCGGCAGCCTGGACATCAGCTTCTACCGCGATGACTACGCTACCAATTTCGCTCCCGCGATCCACGCTACCAACATTCCCTTCAGCGTCGACGGCAAGCGCGTCGTGCTGGTGGACGACATCCTGTATACGGGCCGTACCATCCGCGCCGCTCTCGACGCCGTCATGGACCTGGGCCGTCCGAGCCGCATTGAGCTGGCAGTCCTCGTTGACCGCGGCCACCGCGAGCTCCCCATCTCGCCGGACTTTGTCGGCAAGAACGTTCCCTCGTCGCATGAGGAGAACGTGCACCTATATATGAAGGAAGTTGACGGCCACACCGCCGTCGAGATTAACGACGTCGCGCCGGGTTCCCACGTGGGCTCCGCGCCGCTGGGAGGTGAGTAGTACCGTGGCGTTCAACCATAAGCACCTGATCGACATTACCGAGTACTCCGAAGAGGACATCAAGCTCATCCTCGAGACCGCCAAGGCGTTCTCCGAGGTCAACGAGCGTGCTATCAAGAAGGTCCCCACGCTCAAGGGCAAGACCATCGTCAACATGTTCAACGAGCCCTCGACGCGCACCCGCAGCTCCTTCGAGCTCGCCGAGAAGCGTCTTTCGGCCGACAGCCTTAACTTTGGCGGCTCCTCGACCTCCACGGTCAAGGGCGAGAGCCTTGTCGACACCGTCGAGACCCTCAACGCCTATAAGATCGACTGTATCGTCGTGCGTGATAAGCACGCCGGCGCTCCCTACATCGTCACGCAGAACTCGCCCGCGAGCGTCATCTGCGCCGGTGACGGCAAGCACAACCATCCCACGCAGGCCCTGCTCGACCTGTACACCATCTGGGAGCACAAGGGTGACTTCCACGGTCTGAAGGTCGCTGTCGTCGGCGATATCGCGCACTCCCGCGTCTGCGGCTCGCTGATCCCCGCCCTTAAGATCATGGGCTGCGAGACCTACGCCGTCGCCCCCGGCACGCTGCTGCCGCCGGCGCCCGAGGTTCTGGGCTGCGACCACGTGACGAGCGACCTCGATTCCGTCCTGCCCGAGCTGGACGTCGTCTACATGCTGCGCGTGCAGCAGGAGCGCCTCGAGGGTGCCCCGTTCCCGACCATTCGTGAGTACCACAGGCTCTTCGGCCTGACCAAGGACCGCGAGAAGCTCATGAAGCCCGATGCGATCATCTGCCACCCGGGTCCCATCAACCGCGGCGTCGAGTTCGACTCCTATATGGCCGACCACCCGCAACGCTCCGTCATCCTGGAGCAGGTCTACGCCGGTATCTGCGTGCGTATGGCTATCCTGTATCTGCTGCTTGGAGGTGCCGATAATGGCCTTGCTTCTTAAGAATGCCCACGTCGTCGACCCGTCCGTCGAGCTTGACGGTGTCGTTGACGTCCTGATTGACGGCGACAAGATCGCCGAGGTCGGCGAGAATCTCGCCGTCGAGGGAGCCGAGGTCCGCGACCTTTCCGGCAAGTACCTCGTCCCCGGCCTGGTGGATATGCACGTTCACCTTCGCGAGCCCGGCTACGAGGTCAAAGAGGACATCGAGAGCGGCACCCGCGCAGCTGCCAAGGGCGGCTTTACCGGCGTGTGCGCCATGCCCAACACCGATCCCGTCACCGATAACGGCACCGTCGTGGAGTTCGTCAAGTCCCGCGCTGCCGAGGTCGGTCACTGCCGCGTCTATCCGTCGGGCGCCATGACCCGCGGTCTTAAGGGCGAGGCCATGTCCGAGATGGGCGATATGGTCGCCCACGGCGCCGTCGCCTTCACCGACGACGGTCGCGGCGTGCAGGGCGCTGGCATGCTCCGTCGCTGCATGGACTACGGCAAGATGTTCGGCAAGGTCTTTATGAGCCACTGCCAGGACGAGGACCTGGTCGGCCACGGCCAGATCAACGAGGGCAAGGTCTCGACCCGTCTGGCTCTCGAGGGCTGGCCGGCTGCCGGCGAGGAGCTCCAGATCGCTCGCGACATCGAGATCGCCAAGCTGACCGGTGCCAAGCTGCACATCCAGCACATCTCCACCGCCCATGGCCTGGAGATCGTGCGTGCCGGTAAGGCCGCTGGCGTTCAGGTTACCTGCGAGGCCACCCCGCACCACATGTTCCTGACCGAGAACGACTTGGACGAGACCTACAACACCTCGCTCAAGGTCAATCCGCCGCTGCGCACCGAGGAGGATGCCGAGGCCATCCGTCAGGGCGTCATCGACGGCACCGTCGACGTTATCGTCACCGATCACGCTCCCCACACCCCGTGGGAGAAGGCCCGCGAGTTCGAGCTTGCGCCCTTTGGCATGATCGGCCTCGAGACCTCGCTGTCGCTCGTGCTCACCGAGCTGGTCAACACGGGCAAGATGAGCATGGGCCGCATGGTCGAGCTCATGGCCATCAAGCCGCGTGAGATCCTGGGCCTCGACCAGGTTCAGGTCAAGGCGGGCTCCGTTGCCGACCTGACCGTGTTCGACCCCGCCGCAACCTGGACGGTCGGCGAGGACGGCTACGAGTCGCGTGCTGAGAACTCCGGTTTTGCCGGCCGCACGCTCACCGGTCGTGCCACCGATGTGTTTGTCGGCGGTAAGCAGACGCTCGCCGACGGCTGCATCTGCTAGCATAGCCTTATCGCTTTTGTGCGCGGTGCCCTTGCGGTGCCGCGCTTTCTGTTCGTTTTGACCATGCAACCGCATGGGGGATTGGAGCGTCTATGCCCACACCTTCCACTGCACGCATGCACGACTTCGAGGTCGTCTCGAACCAGGAGATCGCCGACGGCATCTTCTCGCTCGTCATCTCGGCCCCCAAGCTTGCAAGTGCGCTCAAGCCCGGTCAGTTTGTGAACATTGCCGTGCCCGGCGATGCGTCCTCGCTGCTTCGCGTGCCCCTGAGCTTCTATCGCGCCGACGCCCAGGCCGGCACCGTCGAGCTGTGGTACGCCGTCGTGGGCGACGACACCCGTCGTCTGTCGCAGATGGCCCCCGGTTCCACCTCTAATCTGCTGGGCCCCGGTGGCCGCGGCTGGCTTGTGCCCGAGGGCACCAGGAAGGCGCTGCTCGTGGCGGGCGGCATCGGTGCTCCGCCCGTGCTGTGCCTTGCCGACATGCTTGCCAAGCAGGGTGTGGCCGTCGACGTGTGTCTGGGCTTTGGCACCGCGTCCAAGGCCGTGGGCGTCGATGAGTTCCGCGCGCTGGGAGCTACGGTCAACGTGTGCACCGACGACGGCTCGTTGGGCACTCATGGCTTCTGCACCGATCCTGCTGCCGAGCTGCTCGGCGAGGGCGGCTACGACTACGTGGCCAGCTGCGGCCCCGCCGTCATGATGAAGAAAGTTGCCGCCGCTGCCGCCGAGGCCGGTGCGTACTGCGAGGTTTCGCTCGAGCGCATGATGAGCTGTGGCTTTGGCGCTTGCAACACCTGCAATGTCGAGACGGTCGACGGTATGAAGGGCGCTTGCATGTGCGGCCCCGTGTTCGATGCTTCCAAGGTGGTGGTCTTCTAGTGGGTACCGTGAACATGGCCGTCGATTTCGGCGGCGTCAAGATGCAAAACCCCATCAACACCGCAGCCGGTACCTTTGGCTACGGTTGGCAGTTCCAGAACTTCTTTGATGTCTCCCAGCTGGGTGCCATCACCACCAAGGGCTGCGCCGCCGAGCCCTGGCCCGGCAACCCCGCGCCTCGCATGGCCGAGATCCCGGGCGGCATGATCAACTCCGTGGGCCTTCAGAATCCCGGCGTGGCCGCCTTTGCCCGTGAGTCTGGTCCGTGGCTCGAGCAGCTCTCCAAGGACGGTTGCCAGGTCATCTGTCAGGTCGCCGGTCACTCCGTCGAGGAGTTTGTCCGCGCGCTCGAGATGTATGTCGAGCTCTGCCCCTGGGCGGCCGGCTACGAGATCAACGTCAGCTGCCCCAATATTGCTGCCGGCGGTGCCGCCATGGGCTCCTCGCCCGAGGGCGCCTCTGCCGTTATGGCTGCCTGCCGTAAGGTGACCGATAAGCCGCTGTTCGTAAAGATGGCTCCGGTTAACGTCGCCGAGATTGCCAAGGCTCTCGAGGCCGCGGGTGCCGACGGCCTTTCGGTCATTAACTCCATCCAGGGCATGGCCATCGACGTCCATACCCGCAAGTCCCGCGTGGCCAAGCCCAAGGGCGGCCTTTCGGGCCCGCTGTGCCACCACATCGCCGTACGCATGGTCTGGGAGGTCGCTCAGGCCGTCGATATCCCCATCAACGGTGTCGGCGGCGTCATGACCGGTGAGGATGCGGCTGAGTTTATCCTGGCCGGTGCCACCTGCGTGTCGGTCGGCATGGCCAACTTCGTCGATCCGTGCGCTTCGCTCAAGATCGCGCATGAGCTCGAGGCCTGGGCCGAGTCCCAGGGCGTAAAGGACATCAACGAGCTGGTAGGTGCTTTCGAATGCTAGAGACCGATGCCCGCGACCGCGTAATCGTCGCCCTCGACTGCGATCGTGAACGTTCGCTCGAGCTCGCCCACGAGCTTTCGGGCCATGCCGCCTGGCTCAAGGTTGGCATGACGCTCTATTACGCTGAGGGCCCCGAGATCGTCAAGACCTTTAAGGGCCTGGGCTTTAAGGTCTTCCTTGACCTTAAGTTCCATGATATTCCGCATCAGGTTCGCGGTGCCGCCCGTTCGGCCTCGCTTGCCGGTGCCGACCTGCTCTCGGTTCACGGCTTGGGTTCGGGCGCCATGCTCGCTGCCTGCCGCGAGGGTGCCGAGGAGGCGCGCGAGGACCGCGCCAAGCTCGTCGCCATCACCGTGCTCACGAGCATGAATCAGGATGCCTTAAGCGAGATCGGCGTCGAGTCGCCCGTGGCCGAGGAGGCCGCCCGCCTGGCAAAGCTCGCTCAGGCCAACGGCATCGATGGCATCGTGTGCTCGCCGATGGAGGCTCACGACATGCGTGAGCTGCTGGGCCCTGATGCCCTGATCGTGACTCCGGGTGTGCGTCCGGTGGGTGCCGCCTTAGGTGACCAGTCCCGCGTGGCGACGCCTTCCCAGGCTATCGAGCGTGGCGCAAGCCACATTGTGGTGGGCCGTCCCATCACCGGTGCCGACGATCCGGTTGCCGCCTTTGACGCCATCGTCGCTGAGCTGGTCGAAAACGTCGCGTAAAAGATTCCCCTAAGTCACCACTTTTGGGTTTCATTAGCACAAAATAGCCCCTGTGCCTGCGTAAACTTTCCCATCCTTTGTGTGGAATCGCAGGTCAGGGGCTTAACTTTGGGCGCAGTATATTGCACTTTTTGCGGGTATCGTCTAACCTATGGAGCCGCGATTGGGCATTTTGTACGTTCTACGTGCTAAAATGCCAATTATTGAATCAGATATAACCCAACTACTTGGAGGTACGAATGGCACTCCCTCAGCTTACCGATGAGCAGCGCAAGCAGGCTCTTGAGAAGGCTGCTGCCGCACGTCACGCCCGCGCTGAGCTTCGCGAGCAGATCAAGAAGGGCGAGAAGTCCCTTGAGTCCGTGCTCAACTCCGATGACCCCATCGCTTCCCGCATGAAGGTTTCCACCCTCATCGAGTCTCTCCCTGGTTATGGCAAGGCCAAGGCCGCCAAGATCATGGAGGAGCTCGGTATCTCCGCTACCCGTCGCGTCCAGGGCCTCGGCGTCCGTCAGCGCGAGCAGCTCCTCGAGCAGCTGACCAAATAAGTGAGCGCTCAGGATTCCAAGCTCTTTGTGATTTCTGGACCGTCAGGCGCAGGCAAGGGTACGCTCGTCACTCGTGTGCGCGAGCGCCGCTCGAACCTGGGCCTGACGGTTTCGGCTACCACGCGAGCACCACGCAAAGGTGAGGTCGACGGCGTCAACTACTTTTTTCTGACGCGCGAGGAGTTCGACCGCCGCGTGGCAAACGGCGAGTTTGTTGAGTGGGCCGAGGTCCACGGTAACTGCTACGGCACGTTGGTGAGCGAGGTCACATCCAAGCTCGCCTCGGGCGCGTCTCTGATTTTGGAGATCGATGTCCAGGGCGCCCTGCAGGTGAAGGAGCGTTTCCCCGAGGCCGTGCTGATTTTTATCAAGCCGCCTTCGCTTGAGGTGCTCCGCGAGCGTCTAGTCGGTCGCGGTACCGAGACGCCCGAGACGATTGAGCTGCGTATGGCAAACGCCGCCGATGAGCTTGCCCTTGCCGACCGCTACGACGACGTCGTGGTTAATGACGATCTCGACCGCGCGACCGATGAACTCGTTCGCGTTCTCGATATGCATGAAAGGAACTGAGGTCCGTGTCCGTTGTAAAGCCTTGCATTGACGATCTTCTGGAGAAGACCGATCACAACCGCTTCCTGCTCGCTTCGCTTGCCTCCAAGCGCGCCTGCGACATCAATAGCATGCTGCGTGGCCAGCACAACCGCGTGCTTGCCGTCCAGGATGTCGATGACATCACCATCGGGCTTTCCGGTGCCGATACCATCTCGATGGCTATGGACGAGATTGTCGACGGCGACATCTCTTACGACGAGGCCCGTTACGAGAAGGCGCTCGGCCACAAGGTTGCTGAAGCCTAAATGGCGGCTCGCGTCTGCCTGGTCCACTATCACGAGGTTGGACTGAAGGGTAAGAACCGCGCACATTTTGAGCATATCCTCATGGATAACATCAAGGCGGCCTTGGCCGCCTTTTCCGTGAATGCCGTGTCTCGAATTTCCGGTTATATCCTCGTGACCTTTAACGAGCATCAGGCCGATGAGGCGGCGCGTGTCATTCGCACCGTTCCCGGCGTTGCCCGTGTATCTTTGGCGTATCACACTAACCGCGACCCGCAGGAGTACTGTGCCGCCGCCGTCAAGGCGCTGCGCGAGTTTGGTCCTTTCGATTCGTTTAAGGTGCACGCCAAGCGCTCCAATACCGACTATGAGCTCACCTCGATTGATATCAATCGTCAGGTGGGCGAGGTACTGTGCGAGGCCTTCCCCGATAAAAAGGTTCAAATGCACGACCCCGATGCGATGGTGCACGTACTGGTGGTCCAGGGTAGCGTCTACGTGTATGCGCGCTCCGAGCGTGGCGTGGGCGGTCTGCCGGTGGGTTCTGCCGGCAAGGTCGTGACGCTGTTGTCGTCGGGTATCGATTCTCCGGTGGCGACCTGGATGCTCGCGCGTCGCGGTGCGGTGTGCGTGCCGGTACATTTCTCCGGTCGTCCGCAGACGCCCGATACGAGCGAGTATTTGGTGCAGGACATCATCCGTGCGCTTGAGCCGGGTGTCCAGATCGGCCGCCTGTACGTGGTGCCGTTTGGCGACTGCCAGCGTGAGATTTCGGTCACCTGTCCCAGCAACCTGCGCGTGATTATGTATCGCCGCATTATGTATTCGGTTGCCGAGCGCATTGCACACATCGAGGGTGCCAAGGCTATCGTTACGGGCGAATCACTTGGGCAGGTTGCCTCCCAAACGCTTGAGAACATCATGGCCGTCAACGAGGCCGTGAAGATCCCCGTGTTCCGTCCTCTCATCGGTTCGGACAAGCAGGAGATCATCGCGCGCGCCGAGGAGATCGGCACGTTCGATATCTCGACTGAGGCCGCTCCCGACTGCTGCACGCTATTTATGCCGCGCCGTCCCGAGACGCACGCTAAACTCGATGCCGTGCATGAGGCCTGGGAGTTGTTCGATCACGAGGAGATGATCGAGCGCCTGCTCAAACAGACCGAGTACATCGACTTCGAGAGCAACACGTATAAGGCCCCCAAGACCTTAAAACGCAAACATTCGGAGCTTGCTCCGCGTGAGATTTACCAAGATCACGGGTAAATTTGTGCATAGACCGACGATGCGCCTGCATCGTCGGTCTTTTGCTATCTGGGCATTTTGCGGCTAAGTGTTCATTTGCTGACGTGTGCCTGAATAAATGGACAGATTTGTGCAAGGTTTTGGTCGGTTTTTGGTTTGACCGCTAAAACCGGTTTTGGAGCGTAGCTGTTGCGGAGTTCCTTTCCTGACACGATGGTGTTGGGAGGTTTTGCTATGGCGCAGCGCGAACAACACGAACGGGTCAAAAAGATGGACCGCTTGGCGGACAAGCTGTTCGGTCATAAGGCGGTGGTCGTGGCGATACTGGTCGTCATTGCGATGGCGAGCGGCTTGGCGATGGCGAACCTTGGCGGCGGTGCCGGCGGCGTGTCGTTTGAGCGCACTGACGGTTCAGACTCGTTGGTGGAGCCGGGATCCGGCGATGCCTCGAGCGGAAAGACATCCGAAGGCTCTTCGTCTAAGGCGTCTGCCGCGGCAGAAGTCTATGTCGATGTTGATGGCGCTGTTGTGTCGCCCGGTGTATACAGGCTCAAAGACGGCGCGCGGGTGGCTCAGGCGATTGATGCCGCCGGCGGGCTGGCGCCTGAGGCAGACGTTACGGGGCTCAATCGGGCATCTAAGGTCGTCGATGGACAGAAGATTCACGTTCCAACGGTAGGGGAGCAGCAGACGTCCATTGCGGAAGCCGGTGTTGATGGTGGGGCTTTCGCATCATCGGGCGTGAGTGGCGCAACAGGCCTAGTAAATATCAATACGGCAAGCGCGGCAGAACTGCAGACGCTCTCGGGCATCGGTCCCTCCATGGCACAGTCGATTATCGATGAGCGGACAAAGAACGGTGCTTTTGCCTCGGTTGACGATCTGATGCGTGTATCGGGAATCGGCGAGAAGAAGCTTGCCAAAATCAAAGATTGCATCTGCGTATGAGTGCGACCGAGCGCGAGCATGTGATGCCTCCGCGGCCCCTGATGCCGTGGACGATGGCCCTGTGTGCCGGCATGTGCATGAGCTGCGCCTCGGTGCTCAACGTGGCCGCTGATGCGCTGCTGAGGGAGCAGGCGCCGGCGGTCGGGCTGCTATGGGCCATTCCCGTTGCGACGACGGTATTCGTTGTGCTGGCTCAATCTTGTGCGCGGCTTGCCCCTTTGAAGCGGTGGTTGTATGCCGCGTCCGTCGGTCTCGTGGCGGGAGCGGTCGTCTCGGCGTGGTGGGCTGTGGGTGCGCTCAGCGCCTCGAAGGCGCTCGACGGTCGAGCGGCAAGCGGCCTCGAGTTTATCGTGCAGGGCGATCCATCCATAAACGACGACGTGTATTCCTATACCTGCGAGGCACGCGCGGACGGTAAGAACTTGGCAACGGTTCGCCTATCGTGCGACCGCGAGCTCAAGGTCGGGGCGTACGTGCGTGTTATCGGTCGCGTTTCACGTTTTGAGAACGATGCGTATGGACGATCGCGCGTGCTCCGAGGCGAGGTGCGCAAGGTTAAAGTCGTTCGGATTGTGTCGGCCGATGAGGGCTCTCCGGGACCGCTGCTTCGGCTGCGAAATGGGCTGCTTGCGTCCATCGCGCCTGCGACCGACCCGGCGCGTGCACTCATAGCCGGTGTCGTCTGCGGTCGTTCGGCCGAACTGCGCGCCCAGCCGGCGGGCGACTGGTTTTCGGTAGCGGGAACGGCGCATCTTATCGCCGTCTCGGGCAGCCATTTGGCTATCGTGGGATTTGTAATCGAGGGTGTATTGCAAAAGACTCGCTGCTCACGTGGTGTTCAGCGGGCGATATTGGCGATGGCGCTTGTGGGCTACACTGCCTTTACGGGCGCGTCTCCCTCGGCCGTGCGCGCGTGCTGCATGGTGTTCGCGACGCTTGTCGTAAACGGCGCGGGGCGTCGCCGGCACGGCGCATCGGCACTCTTCGTAACCATGTCCATCTTTGTGCTACTGCGGCCGACGGTGCTGTTCGAGATGGGCTTTCAGCTCTCGTGTGCCAGCGTCTTAGCCATTCTGTGCTTTTGCCCCTATGCGACCTACGCTTTGGGTGAGCTGGGTGTGCCATCGGGCGTTGCCAACATACTTTCCGTCACGCTGTGCTCGCAACTGGCAACACTTCCCATTACCATTCCTGCCTTCGGTACGTTCTCGCTCATTGCTCCGCTGGCAAATGCAGTCATCGGTCCGGTGGTGAGCGTACTGCTTGCTGTGTCGATCGTGCTGGTTCCCTTTTCGCTCGTGGAACCGTTGCGGATTTGGGCGCTCGTTGTGCCCATGGTTGCCGCCCGTTGCGCACTGTTCTTCGAGCAACTGTTTGCCGCCGTGCCTGGTGTATCTGTGAGTGTGCCGCCCGATAGCATGTGGATTTACCTAGTGCCGTGTTTGCTGGCGGTTCTGTTGGTCTGGTGGCCGCGTCCCCGTGCACGTCCTATGGCGGTGGGGCTTTCATGCCTGGTGCTCTTGGCTGCGATTCCGTACGTCTACTGGGATCGATTCGCTCCGCCTTCGGTGACGGTGCTCGATGTGGGCCAGGCGGATGCGATTCTTATCCGCCAGGGCGACGCATTAGCACTCGTCGACTGCGGGCTCGATGAGCGCGTGGTAGCGGCGTTGGTTCGCAATAACGTGCACCATATCGATGCCGTCTTTGTGACGCATTGGGATGAGGATCACTGGGGTGGTCTACCTGCCGTGCTCGAACAGTTTTCGGTCGGAACGATTGCCGTGGCGGCGGATGCGTTGGAGGATGCTCCTGCCGAGGTATTGAATCGACCTGGCGTTGAGTATCGGCAGGTGCGCCGTGGGGATACGGTCGACATCGGCTCATTTTGTGCCCGCGTGATGTGGCCGTTCGAGTCCGTAGATGGCGAGGGAAATGAGGACTCGCTTGTCCTGCTACTCTCTTATGTTCAGGAAGGCAAGAGCCTGCGTATGCTCCTCACTGGTGATGCCGAGCTCGACCAAGAACGGGAATTCGTGCAGGAGGTGGGGGATATCGATGTCCTTAAACTTGGGCATCACGGCTCCAAGGTTTCAGTCGATGGTGAGTTGCTGGATGTCCTGAGACCCGAGCTTTCCCTCGCGAGCGCCGGCAAGGGGAATCGATACGGTCATCCGTCGGATGCCTGCATCGATGCCGTTCAGGAAGCGGGCGGTGCGTTCGCATGCACCATCGAACATGGTGATATCACCATCAGCCCGACTGCAAAGGGCTTTGCGATGCGATGCCAGCGACCGTGACGATGTCGATGGCGTGTGGTGGGCCCCTGGGCTAGAATGGCACGGAACGAATACGAAGGCCTGCGGGAGGGGAGCGTAATGTCCGAAACCGGTCTGCTGCCGGCATATCTGATCGTCGGTACCGACGGCGTCAAGCGCGATCACGCCGTCTCGCGTATGAAGGCGCGTCTGGAAAAGTCGGGAATGGTCGAGTTCAACCTCGACGAGCGCGACATGACCAAGGACCCCGATATCGAGTCCATTATCGGATCGCTTAACACCTTTCCGATGGGCAGCGAGTTTCGCTTGGTAATCCTTGATGGCTGCTCAAAGCTCGCTAAGGCGGTCTCGGAGACGCTTGTCGACTATCTGGCGAGTCCCAGCCCCACGACGGTCTGCCTCATCATCGCCGACTCGCTTGCCAAGAACACGCGCCTGTATAAGGCGATCGCCAAAATCGACAAGAAGGCCGTGATCGATTGCTCCGGCACCAAGCGCTGGGAGTTACCGCGCCGCGTGCAACAGATGGCGACGCAGCACGGCAAGTCGATCTCGACGGCGGCCGCCGAGGAGCTCGTTTCGCGTTCGGGTGAAAACACTCGCATGCTCGATAACGACTTGGCTAAGCTTGCCCAGATGGTCGAGGCGCCCCAGATTGAGCTTGCCGACGTTGAGCGCTGGATTGTACGAACGGCCGAGGTTCAACCCTGGGACTTTCTCAATGCGGTCTCGGCCCGTGACATGCGCCGTTCGCTCGAGCTCTTCAATCTAATGCCCGCCAAGAGCTACGTGTGGACGTACACATTGCTGTGCGGCCGCATTCGCGAGCTTATCGTCGCCAAGGCGCTCGACTCTCGTGGGCAGGGCCGCGAGCTTGCCGCGACGCTCAAGCTCCAGTCTTGGCAGGTCAAAAATCACCTGACCTGGGCACGCCGCTTTTCGGTGGCGGAGCTTGTCGCTGCGCTCGAGGGCGCGGTCGATGTGGAGCTCGCACTGAAGGGTTCTGCCGATTCTCAGACCGCGCTTTTGCTCTGGATTACGAACATCTTGAGAAAATCGTGATGATACCTGCCTATTTGACAAATTCGTTCTATCCCTTTGAGGGGGAGCGTGCTATAGTAGGCGCTTGCATGACCTCACCGTGTCTCAGAGGTGTCATACATTTTTTGCAAGGAACTCGAAAGGAACTCCAGAAGTGGCAAACATCAAGTCTCAGAAGAAGCGTATCCGCACCAATGAGGCAGCTCGCATGCGTAACAAGGCTGTCAAGTCCGAGCTCAAGACGCTGACCAAGCACGTTCAGTCCGCCGTCGCCGAGGGCGACGCCGAGAAGGCCCAGGCTGCCCTCAAGACCGTCACCAAGCGTCTCGACATGGCTGCCGCCAAGCATGTTATCCACAAGAACCAGGCTTCCAACCGTAAGTCCGGTCTTGCCAAGCTCGTGAACAGCATCAACGCCTAAGTTGTAAATTTCACACCACACAGATTACGCGCATAAATGGAGCCTGTTTTATGGAACAGGCTCCATTTTTTGTACCGCTCGGGTAAGATAGTCCGCATGAATACTTCAATTGACATTTCCCACATCCGCAACTTCTCGATCGTTGCGCACATCGACCATGGCAAGTCCACGATCAGTGACCGTATCCTCGAGCTCACCCATACCGTCGACGAGCGCGACATGGAGTCGCAGCTGCTCGACACCATGGATATCGAGCGCGAGCGCGGCATCACGATCAAGTCCAACGCCGTTCGCGTCTCCTACGACGCCGACGATGGCGAGACGTATCAGTTCAACCTGATCGATACACCGGGCCACGTGGACTTTACCTATGAGGTTTCGCGTTCGCTGGCAGCCTGCGAGGGCGCGGTGCTCGTCGTCGACGCCACGCAGGGTGTCGAGGCGCAGACCGTCTCCAACGCGACGCTCGCCATGAACGCCAACCTGGATATCGTGCCCGCCATCAACAAGATTGACCTTCCCTCTGCACACCCCGACGAGGTCAAGACCGAGATCGAGGATGACCTGGCCATTCCTGCCGACGATGCCGTATGCGTATCGGGCAAGACCGGCGAGGGCATTCACGATTTGCTGGAGTCTATCGTCTTCTTGATCTCGCCGCCCAAAGGCGATGTGAACGCGCCGCTCAAGGCGCTCATCCTGGACTCGTATTTTGATGAGTACCGAGGCGTCGTTGCCACGGTCCGCGTGTTTGACGGCTCCATCAAGAAGGGCGATACCCTTCGTATGATGCAGGCAGAAGGTGACTTTTTGGTCGACGGCGTGGGCGTCAAGCGTCCCGCCGAGACTCCGGTCGATGCGCTGACGGTCGGCGAGGTGGGCTACGTGGTCACGGGCCTGAAGGACCCCGAGGCTGTTCGCGTGGGCGACACCCTTACCTGGGCGTCGAATCCCTGCCCCGAGCCGCTTCCGGGCTACCGCGAGGCCAAGCCCATGGTCTACACGGGCCTGTTCCCGATCGACAACAAGGATTACGAGAACTTGCGCGACGCTCTCGATAAACTGCACGTCAACGACCCGTCGTTGGTGTGGGAGCCCGAGACCTCGGTGGCGCTCGGCTTTGGTTTCCGCGTGGGCTTCTTGGGCCTGCTACATATGGAGGTCGTTAAGGAGCGTCTGGAGCGCGAGTTCAATCTGGACCTCATTGCCACGAGCCCTTCGGTGGACTATCACGTCTATAAGACCGACGGTGAGATGATTGATGTCCGCAGCCCGCAGGATCTGCCCGAGGCTACGCGCATCGAGCGCATCGAGGAGCCTTACCTCAAGGCCAAGATTATCTGCCCGCCCGAGTATACGGGCGCCGTCATACAGCTCGCTATCGAGCACCGCGGCATTACAACCGACATGATCCATCTCACGAGCAAATCGGTCGAGATGCGCTTCGACATGCCGCTCGCGGAGCTCATCCTGGACTTCTTTGACCAGCTCAAGAGCCGCACCAAGGGCTATGCCTCGCTCGACTATGAGTTTAACGAGTATCGTCCCTCCGAGCTCGTCAAGCTCGATATCCTGCTTTCGGGCGACGAGGTGGACGCGCTTTCGTTTATCGTGCACAAGGATAAGGCCTATGGCCTGGCCCGTGGCCTGTGCGACAAGCTCAAGGAAATCATTCCGCGTCAGCTGTTCGAGGTGCCTATTCAGGGCGCCATCGGCAACAAGATCATCGCCCGCTCCACCGTCAAGGCACGCCGCAAGGATGTTTTGGCCAAGTGCTATGGTGGCGATATCTCGCGTAAGCGCAAGCTGCTCGAGAAGCAGAAAGAGGGCAAGAAGCGCATGAAAGCCATCGGTTCGGTCGAGGTCCCGCAGGAGGCCTTTATGGCGATCCTCAAGGTAGACGAGTAAGTCCATGGCGCTTTCTGAATACAGCAAGCGGTTGCTTGGTGCCTATGCCGAGCAGCCGTTCCTTATGGCTCCCATGGCGGGCGTAACCGATCCCGCCTATCGCATTATGTGCCGCCGTCGCGGTGCCCATCTTGCCTATAGCGAGATGGTGAGCGTGGCGGGCCTTGCCTATGCCAGCAATAAGACGTGGCGCCTGGTACTGCCGGCCGATGAGGAGCAGCAGATCTGCGTGCAGCTCTTTGGCTCCAAGCCCGATCAGTTTGCGAGCGCTGTCGCTGCCGTCGAGGAGCGTGTGGGCGATCGCCTGTCGCTGATCGATATCAACATGGCCTGCCCGGCTCGCAAGGTCGTCACCAAGGGCGAGGGCTCGGCGCTTATGCGTGCGCCCGAGCTGGCAGAGCAGATCGTCGAGGCGGCGGTGGGTGCGGCGCACGTGCCCGTGACCGTCAAGATTCGCAAGGGCTTTTATGCCGAGGATCGCAATGCCGCGACATTTGCCCAGATGCTTGAGGGTGCAGGGGCTGCCGCAGTCGCCGTGCATGGTCGCTGTGCCACGCAGCTCTATACGGGTCAGGCCGATTGGTCGGTCGTCGATGAGGTCGCAGATGCCGTCGAGATTCCTGTGATCGGTTCGGGCGATGTTTTCTCGGCCGAGGATGCCGCGGAGCATCTGCGCAACTCGGGTGCCAGCGCGGTGTTTATCGCGCGCGGTATCTATGGCAACCCCTGGGTGTTCGGCGATGCCCGCGCCCTTGCACTGGACGCCACGCCAGTGCCGTCTCGCTCCTCATGCGAGCGCCTGGATGCCCTGCGCGAGCATCTGACGCTCACGCACGAGCTGTTGCCGCTCATGTCGCGTGCCCGCACGTACGCAAGCTGGTATCTAAAGGGCATGCCCCATGCTGCCGCCTGGCGCGCTCAGGTGGTGCGTTGCTCCACATACGAGGAGTTCATGGCACTGGTCGATGATATCGAGCACGATGTGGTGGCCTGCGAGGCCGCACTTGCCGCCGGCGAGTCGGTGCCCGCTCATCCGCTGGAGGCCTAACGGTGGCCGTTACCGCGCTGTACGTGCATGTGCCGTTTTGCGCCCAAAAATGCCGGTACTGTGACTTTGACTCACGCAGTTTTGCTCCGTGCAACATGAGCGTTGCGCTCGATACCTATTTTGAGCAGTTGTATGCGCGTCTCGATGCCTTTGGCGACGCAGGCGCGCTTGCACAGATTCGCACCGTCTATGTTGGCGGCGGCACGCCGTCGCTGGCGGGGGAGCGTCTGGTAGAACTTGCCCGGCGTATCTCTGCGTGGTGCAGGCCTGTTGAGTTTACCTGTGAGGCCAATCCTGAGTCGCTGACCGCCGAGCTTGCCGCTGCACTTGCCAAGGTTGGTGTCACACGCGTCTCTCTGGGCGTGCAAACGCTCGATAACACCGAACTTACCGCTATCGGCCGTATTCACGATGCCGATCGGGCGCTCGCCGCCATCGCGACAGTCAAGACCGCTGGGCTTGACGTGTCGTGCGACCTTATGTGCGGACTTCCCGGGCAGACCGCAGCGAGTTGGAAGCGCACGCTCGATGGCGTGCTGGTGGCGGCGCCGCATCATGTGTCGGTGTACCCGCTCACGCTCGAGGAGGCCACGCCGCTCTACCTCATGGCGTGTCGCGACGAGTCGCTCGAGCCCGACGAGGATTTTCAGGCCGCCTGCATGGATATGGCACGCGAGCTCCTGGGTGCGGCCGGTTATCACCCCTATGAGGTGGCGAGCTATGCGCTCGACGGCCATGAGTGCGCCCATAACATTGCCTACTGGACCGGACGGGGCTACCTGGGCCTGGGTCGTTCTGCCGCGGGCATGCTCGACGCCGAGGATTTCGACCGTCTTGCAGGTTTGTTCCCCGGCGTGTCTTCTCGAGGCGATGCGCACCGCGTGCGTCTGGTGCAACGCGACGATGACGCGACGGCGTTCGAGGCCGAACATCTGTCGCAGCGCGAGGCTGCGGCCGAAGACCTGATGCTCGCCTGTCGCATGACGCGCGGTGTCGCGTCCGACCTGTTGGTTCGCGCGGCTCGTGTCATCCCGGCCGATGAGCTGGCAGCTGCCTGCGATCGCGCACTCGAATTGGGTCTTGCCACTTGGGTGCCTGAGACGCTCGGGGTCCATGAGGGACCCTTCACTTCGGCAGATGTCGTCGCGGGTCATGTTCGAGCTCGTCTGGCGCCGACCCACCTGGGCTGGCTCGATGGAAATGTTCTGTTCGAGCTGTTTTGGGATCTAGCTTAGGTCGCTCGGGTAGAATTACCGGAATATATACGCTGCTGTGAGCAGGAGGTTGCCGCGCATGGCGACGATGAACGAAAAAGATTACTACGAGATTCTGGGTGTCTCCAAGGACGCCACCTCGCGTGATATTCAAAAGGCCTTCCAGCAAAAGGCCCGCAAGCTCCATCCGGACGTCAACAAAGAGCCGGATGCCGAGGAAAAGTTTAAAGAGGTTTCCGAGGCCTACGCCGTGCTTTCGGACGAGCAGAAGCGTTCGCGCTACGACGCCATGCGTTCGGGCAATCCCTTTGCCGGTGCTCCTACGGCTTCGCCCTATGGTGGCGGCTACGCCGGCAGCACGGGTTATGGCAATCCTTTTGAGGGCGGCTTTCCTTTTGGCGGTGCCTGGGGCCAGCAGCGTCGTGGGCAGGCTGCCTATAATCCCGAGAACGGTGCCAACGTGGTCGTCGATATCAAACTCGACGCCAAGGAGGCCAAGGGCGGTGCCCGCAAGACCGTCCGCTACACGCGCTTCGATACCTGCGGTCATTGCGGTGGCTCGGGCTCCGTTTCGTCTGATCATGCCCATACCTGCCCGAGCTGCGGTGGTCGCGGCCACATCGACGTCGACCTGTCCTTCCTGTTTGGTGCGGGCACGTTCCAGTCGGTCTGCCCCGAGTGCGGCGGTTCCGGTAAGGTCGTGGCCGACCCCTGCCCTGATTGCGGTGGCAGCGGCCGTACTCGCGTAACCTCCGAGCAGACGATTGAGTTTCCTGCCGGCACGCACGATGGCGACGAGGTCCGCATTAGCGGCATGGGTCATGCTGGCACCAACGGTGCCGCGGGCGGCGACCTGGTCGGCCGCGCCCATGTTGAGGCCGAGCGCTTGGAAGGCAAAGCTCGTACCGGTTTTTACCTGATGGGCATCGTGGCGCCGTTTTTGGTACTCTCGGCCATCTCGGGCGTGTTCTCGGCCTTTGCCGTGATGTGCTTTATTCCGTTTACCATGGGCCTGTTCATGGTGCTTTCGGACGGTGTGCTTCATCGCAGTCTGCTGTGGTGGAAGCGCGGTGCGATGCAGTTTGCCAACGGTTTTGCCAACGGCTTCATGTTCGCGCTCGTGTCGGTTTGGTTCGCGAGCTGCTCGCAACGGGCCATGCTTTCGCCGTACCAAATGCAATAACATCAAACCCTCTGTTTGCGGCCGGCCCAGCTTGGGTATAGGACGCACTGTGACAATAATGAAAGTCGGAAGGATTCGGTCGTGTCGGAAAATAGGGATTACTACGAGGTGCTTGGCGTCGACAGGGATGCCGACGCGCGGACGATTAAGCGCGCGTTTCTAAAGAAGGCCCGTACCGTACATCCGGATGTTTCGGACGACCCCGAGGCCGAGGCCAAGTTCAAGGAGCTCAACGAGGCCTATTCCGTTCTTTCCGATGAGCAGAAGCGTGCTAACTACGACCGTTACGGCACCGCCGACGGCCCTGGTGGTTCGGGCTACGTCGATATCAACGATATCTTTGGTGGCATGGGCATGGACGACTTGTTCTCGTCGTTCTTTGGCGGCGGCGCCGGCGGTGGCGCCCGCGGCCGTCGTGAGCGTCGTCGCGGACGTGACATGGCCATCTCGCTTTCGGTGACGCTCGAGGAGGCGGCGCTCGGCTGCAAAAAGACAATCAGCTATGACCGCCTTGCTCCTTGCGAGGACTGCAATGGCACCGGTAGGGCAGAGGGCGCACAGGAAAAGCAGTGCGGCCGCTGCCACGGTACGGGCTACGTCACGACGGTTCAGCGTTCGTTCCTGGGCCAGGTTCAGTCTTCCTCGCCTTGCCCCGACTGCCATGGCGAGGGCACGGTTATCGACCATCCCTGCGAGACCTGCGACGGTCAGGGCCGCACGCCTTCGCATGAAAAGATCGACATCGATATTCCCGCCGGCGTTTCGACCGGTCGCCAGCTGCGTGTGAGCGGCTTTGGCGAGGCCGGCCTTCGCGGCGAGCCTTCGGGCGACCTGATTGTCAACGTGCGCGTTGCCGACCATGAGCGCTTTAAGCGCAACGGTGACGACCTGTACCTGGTGAGCGATATCTCGATTGCGCAGGCTGCGCTCGGCTGCGAGATCGAGGTCGAGGGCATTATGCCCGACGAGGTCGTTAAGGTGACGGTTCCCGCCGGCGCCCAGTACGGCGACACCGTGAGCGTCAATAATTACGGCATGCCGCGCATTGGCGGTGGCGGTTCGCGTGGCCGCCTGATCGTGCAACTGCGCGTGGTCGTTCCCACCAATCTTTCCAATAAGCAACGCGAGCTGCTCCGTGCTTTTGCCGATGAGATGGGCGATGACGTCGCTTCTGGTAAGAAGTCGGTGACCGACCGTATCAAGAGTGCCCTCGACGATATCCTCGATTAAGGAGCCCGCGTGCTCGCACCCCATATTTCCGTCGTCAACCTCGGCTGCCGTGTCAACCGGGTAGAGTCTGACCGTATCACTGCCGATCTTATGCGCCTGGGCTTTGCTATTGTGGAGCCCCAGGATGCCGATCTGATCGTCATTAACACTTGTGCCGTTACGGGCGAGGCCGAGGCCAAGACCCGTAAGGCCGTCCGTCATGCGCTGGCCCATCCAAACGAGCCCTATGTGGTCGTGACCGGATGCGTGGTCAATTTGCATCCCGAGGAGCTGCTGGAGCTTTCGGATCGCGTGATCGCCGAGCCGTCCAAGATCGATGTCGCCGATCGTGTCTGCGAGGTGCTGGGCGTTGAGTCCGATAGCGTTCCCGCCTGCAGCGATGGTGAGGTGGTCGATGCGCTCGGTCGCTCTCGCCTGGGCGTGAAGATTCAGGACGGCTGCAACCATCGCTGCACCTATTGCATTGTGTGGAAGGCGCGCGGCCCCGAGCGCTCCGTGCCCGTCGAGTCCGTGCTCGAGCAAGTTCGCGAGGCCCAGGAGGCCGGCGTGCCCGAGGTGGTGCTGACCGGTGTGAACCTGGGTGCCTACGATGGCAAGAGCGCGACCGACGAGCACGTCGAAATCGATGAGCTGCTCGAGGCCATCATGGAGCGCACGTCTATTCCGCATGTGCGCATTTCCTCGGTCGAGCCCATGGATATCTCCGAGCGCCTGCTTAAGGTTATGGCGCGCTACCCGCAGCGTATCGCCCCGTTTTTGCACCTGCCCGTGCAGTCCGGCTGCACGGCGACCCTGCATCGCATGGGCCGTCCCTATAGCGCCGAGGCCTTTGAGGACACGGTGCGTATGATTCGCGCCAACTTGCCCCAGGCGTCCCTTTCGTGCGATGTCATCGTCGGTTTTCCTGGTGAGACGGACGAGGAGTTCGAGGAGTCGCTGGCGCTGTGCCGCCGTGTGGGTTTCTCGCGTATGCACGTGTTCCGCTACAGCAAGCGTCCCGGTACCCTTGCTGCCGACATGCCCGACCAGGTGCCACCCGAGGTTATGGCCGAGCGCAGCCGCCGTACGCGGGCCGCCGCACAGGAGCTCGCTATTGCCGACGCTCGTCGTCGCGTGGGCACGGTCGAGCGTGCCGTGCTCGAGTATGGTGACAACCTGACGCTCGGCTCGTTCCATCATGCCCGTCTTGACGATACCTGTGGACTTACAGCCCCGTGCCTGCTCGATGTTGCTATCATCGGAGTCGATGATTCCGGCTTGGTCCATGCACGCAGGGAGGTTCATGGAAGCCTCGAAGATTAGACTTACCGTTCCCGAGGGAATTGATCCCTCGTGCGTTTTGGGCGCCGGCGACGGCGTCCTTCGCGCGCTCGAGAGCTTGGTTCGCGCTCACGTGGTCGCCCGTGGCGATAGCATCGCCGTGAGCGGCGACCCGGACGAGGTCGAACTCGTGGCGCGCTTTTTCGAGCACGCTTTTCGCGAGGCGGCCGCCGGGCGCACGCTGTCTGCCGACGATGTCTCTCGCTGCCTGGCCGTCTTGCGCGACGGTGAGCACGAGGCTACGTCGCTTCGCGATGACGTGCTGCTTTCGTATCGCGGCCGCGTCATTCGCCCCAAGACGCTCGGGCAAAAGCGCTATGTGGATGCCATCCGCTCGCATACCATCACGTTTGGCTTGGGTCCTGCCGGTACCGGTAAGACCTATCTGGCTATGGCGCTCGCCGTTGCCGCGCTCAAGCGTCACGAGGTGGGCCGTCTGATCTTGACACGTCCGGTTGTCGAGGCGGGGGAGAATCTGGGCTTTTTGCCCGGCACCCTCGAGGAAAAGATCGATCCCTACATGCGTCCGCTCTACGACGCCCTTTTTGACATGATGGATCGCGAGCGCACCGATGAGCTTATGGAGCGCGGCGTGATCGAGATTGCCCCGCTTGCCTATATGCGCGGCCGCACGCTGAGTGATGCCTTCGTGGTGCTCGACGAGGCGCAAAATACCACGCCCGAGCAGATGAAGATGTTCCTGACACGCCTTGGGTTCAACTCCAAGTTCGTGATTACCGGCGACCTGAGCCAGCGCGACCTGGTGGGTCGTCGTGGCGGTCTTGCTGACGTTGAGCAGATTTTGGGCCGTGTCGACGATGTCGCATTTTCTCACCTCGAGCGTGCCGACGTGGTGCGCCATGCCCTGGTGGGTCGTATCGTCGAGGCATATGAAGCTTATGATGACGTGCGCGAGCAGCGCCCGCGCGACCGAAAGGAGTCCCGTTGAGTGTATTGATCAGCAACGATGCCGAGCTCGATACGCTGCTCGACGCGCAGGAGGTGGAGCACATCTGCGAGGTTGTGCTTGCCGCCGAGGGCGTTGAACGTGGAGTCGAGATTTCCCTTTCGTATGTCGACGAGGACGAGATGCACGAGCTCAACCACGAGTGGCGCGGTATCGACCGTACCACCGATGTTCTCTCTTTTGAATGCGACTCGGCCTTTGACGAGGATATTCCCGCCGACGAGACGCTCGAGCTCGGCGATATCATCTTGGCCCCGGAGGTCATTGCCCGTCAGGCCCCCGGCTTTGGCAATAGCCCTGCCGACGAGTGCCGCCTGATGCTCGTGCATGGCATGCTGCACCTGCTGGGGTATGACCATATCGAGGACGACGAGGCCGAGGTCATGGAGGCCCGCGAGGACGCCATCTTGCGCGATCTGGCGCTCGAGCGCGGCGAGGACCCCAAGCTGGTCCACGTCGGCCCCATCACCAACCACGCCCACGACTAGGAGCCGTCTATGATTCCCGGATCGAACAAGGACCATCCGTCCTTCTTAAAGTCGTTCTCCTACGCCATGGAGGGCTTCGTCACCGCCGTCAAGACCGAGCGCAACATTAAGGTCATGCTCGTGGCGGGCGTGTGCACCGTCATTGCCGGCTGCATCGTGGGGCTCGACATTGCCGAGTGGGCCACGGTTATCATCTGCTGTGGCTTGGTGATTCACGGCGAGCTGTGCAACACAGCCATGGAGGCGATCGTCGACCTGGCGACCCAGGAGCTCCATCCGCTGGCAAAGCGTGCGAAGGATATCGCCGCCGCCTCCGTATACGTACTTTCCATCACCGCCGCGATTGTGGGATTGCTGGTATTTGCCCACGCGCTCGACTTTATTTAGAAAGGGATTTTCATGTCCGACAATATGCAGCCTATCGATGAAACTCTGGACGACGAGTCCCTGGATGCGGTGGATGCCGAAGCGAACGATGCCTATGAGGATGTCGAGGAGTTCGATCCGTTTGAGGGCATGAGCGACGAGGAACTCGACGCCCTGTGCGACGAGGGCGACAGCCTCGCGGGCTTTGGCGACGTTGAGCCTGGTTTCCGCAGCGGCTTCGTGGCGCTGGTCGGCCGCCCCAACGCCGGCAAGTCCACGCTGCTCAACGCCTGCTATGGCAAAAAGGTCGCCATCACCTCGCCGGTGGCCCAGACGACCCGCCGCCGCATGCGCGCCGTCGTCAACCGCCCCGGTTACCAGCTGGTCTTTGTCGATACCCCGGGTATCCACAAGCCCAAGGACGGCCTGGGGTCCGAGCTCAACAAGAGCGCGTTGTTCGAACTGAACGATGTCGATGTCGTCGCGTTTTTGATTGATGCCACCAAGCCGATCGGCAGGGGAGACGCCTGGGTTGCCGAGCGCGTCAAAAACGCCCGTTCCAAGAAGGTCCTGGTGCTCACAAAGGCCGATGAGGCCGACCCCGCACAGGTCATGGAGCAGCTTAAGACAGCCCACGAGCTCATGGAATATGACGATGAGATCGTGACGTCGTCGGTCAAGAACTTCAACGTCGATGCCTTCATTGAGACCGTTGCGCACTTTTTGCCCGAGGGTCCGCGTTGGTTCCCCGAGGACATGGGTACCGACGCTTCCGACGAGACGCTCGTTGCCGAGTTTGTGCGCGAGAAGGTCTTGCGCCGCACCCGTGATGAGATCCCGCACTCCGTGGGCGTCATCTGTGACGCCCTCGAGCAGACTAAGAAGGTCCTGCGCGTGCACGCCACGATTTACGTCGAGCGCGAGGGGCAGAAGGGCATCATCATCGGCAAGGGCGGCGAAATGATTAAGCATATCGGCATCGATGCCCGTCGTGACCTTGAGCGTATCTTTGGCACGCAGGTCTTTTTGGAGCTGGACGTGAAGGTCAAGGCCGGCTGGCGCGACGACGAGGCCCAGATTCGCCGCTTTGGCTACAACGCCGAGGACTAAGGGCGCGCGGCGCGCATGGCAGGCTCCCGGACATATCGCACGAAAGTGCTCGTCCTCGACAAGACGAAGCTCAAAGAGACGGACCTGATCCTTACGATGCTTGACGAGCGGGGTCGGCAGGTTCGTGCCGTGGCGAAGGGCGCCCGCAAACCCGGTGGGCGCCTGGCCGCGCGCTGCGAGCTGTTCTGTACCGTCGATATGCTGCTCGCGCATGGACGGTCGCTCGACGTGGTTTCCCAAGCCGAGCTTATGGAGGCGCCGCTCGGCGCTGCGCCCGATTACGAGACGACCTGCGCCGCAAGCGCGATCGCCGAAGTCGCACGCGTGTGCTCGTTCGAGGACGCCGAGGATCCGTTTACCTTTGCTATAACGCAGCGAGCGCTTGCCCTGGTGGGCAGCGGGCTCGACACGGCGCATATGGATCTACTTGTGGCGGCATATGTGTTTAAGCTGCTATCGCACGTTGGCTATCGACCCGATTTCTCGGCCTGCGTGCTGTGCGGAGACCCCATGCTGTCGTATTTTTCGCCCCAGGCCGGCGGGCTCATGTGCGGCTCGTGCGCGTCGAGCGTTCCGGGTGCAGAGTTGGTATCGACCGGTGAGGTCGCATGGCTGCGCGCCCTCATGTCCATGACCTTCGATGCGCTTTTGGCTGAGAGGATCGATCCCCATACTGCCGCTTTTTTGTTGGGGCTTTCGCATGTCTGGGCGGCAACACATGCCGATCAGCGCCTCCGTGCGATGGAATTCATGTTGGGTCGGTGATGATGCGCGGGCGCGGGCTGCTTGTGGTAACATACCGACCTGTTGGTACCTCGACCTTGGTTGCTCGCTCCACCGGCGGCTTCCCAGTCCGAGGCGAATCGAGTCGCCCGCGGGCGACGTAAAACGAAAGGTGAAACAATGACTGTTTCCAAAGAGCGCAAGGCGGAGCTGACTGCCCAGTTCGGTAACACCCCGGTCGACACCGGTAACCCCAAGGTTCAGGTCGCCATCCTGTCCGAGCGCATCAAGGAGCTGACCGAGCACATGAAGTCCCACCAGAAGGACTTCCACACCCGTCGCGGTCTGCTCATGCTCGTCGGCCGCCGTCGTCGTCTTCTCTCCTACATCAAGAAGAACGACATCGTCGAGTACCGTGAGCTCATCAAGGCTCTGGGCATCCGCGACAACATCCAGTAGGATTTGTACATGCTAAGAGCGTCCTGCGCAGCGGGGCGCTCTTTTTGTGTAAGGGCGTGAACAATCACGCTCTGAAGCGTGGCGGGGGCAGGGGGCCCGCGTCACATGAGAAGCCCGCAGGCAAGGGGCCTGTGGGGTAAAGGAGAACAATGACACTCGTATCCAAGACCTTTGAGCTGTACGGCAAGACCTACACCTTTGAGTCGGGCGAGCTTGCCAAGCAGGCTACCGGCGCGTGCCTGGTCAAGCAGGGCGACACCACGATGCTCGACACCGTGGTCGTCTCCAAGGAGCGCAAGAACTACGACTTCTTCCCGCTGACTGTCGACTTCAACGAGAAGATGTACGCCGCCGGCCGCATCCCGGGTGGTTACCTCAAGCGTGAGGGCCGTCCCAGCGAGAAGGCCACGCTTACCGCGCGCATGATCGACCGTCCGATTCGCCCGAGCTTCCCGGACGGCTTCCGCAACGAGGTGCACATCGTCGCCACCTCGCTCGTCGCCGACCAGGTCAACCCCTTCGACGTCATCAACGTCATGGGTGCCTCTCTGGCCATGACGCTCGGCGGCGTGCCCTTCGAGGGCCCGCTTGCCTGTGTGCGCATCGGCCGTAACGTGGAGACCGGCGAGTTTATCGTCAACCCCACCTATGAGGAGCGCGAGAACTCCGACCTGGACCTGGAGCTGGGCGGCTCTGCCGACTTCATCTCGATGGTCGAGGCCGGCGCCGAGGAGATCTCCGAGGACGACATGCTCGCCGCCATGAAGTTTGGCCAGGAGGCCCTTGCTGCCTTCTGCCAGGCTCAGGACGAGTTCGTCGCCGAGTGGGAGCAGGTCAACGGCCCCATCGTCAAGAAGGAGTACCCGCTCGACCAGCCCGTCGAGGAGGTCCAGGAGCGCATCTTCGCCCACTACGACGAGATGGCAGCCGCCCTTCGCGACGCCGACAAGCTCTCCCGTATCGGCAAGGTCGAGGCTCTGAAGGAGTCCATCCGTGCCGAGTTCACCGAGGAGGAGCAGGCCGCTTGGGAGCGCGAGATCCCCGTGGCGCTCAAGAAGCTCGAGAAGAAGGCCATGCGCACCATGGTCGTCGAGACCGGTGAGCGCGTCGACGGCCGTGCCGCCGATGAGATTCGCCCCATCATGGTGAAGGACAACTACCTGCCGCTCGTTCACGGCTCCGGCCTGTTCCAGCGTGGCCAGACCCAGGTGCTCTCGGTTCTTTCGCTCGGCATGCTCAACGAGGGCCAGCGTTTGGATACCATCGAGCCCACCGAGGGCAAGCGCTACATGCACCACTACAACTTCCCGCCGTTCTGCACCGGCGAGACCGGCCGCATGGGTAGCCCCAAGCGCCGCGAGATCGGCCACGGCAACCTGGCCGAGCGCGCACTGCTTCCGGTGCTCCCCGACGAGAACGAGTTCCCCTACGCCATCCGCGTCGTCTCCGAGGTCATGGAGTCCAACGGCTCCTCTTCGATGGCTTCGACCTGCGGCTCCACGCTCGCCCTTATGGACGGCGGCGTGCCCATTAAACGCCCGGTTTCCGGTATCGCCATGGGCCTGATCCAGGAGGAGGGCAAGACCGTGGTTCTGTCCGACATCCAGGGTCTCGAGGACTTCCTGGGCGACATGGACTTTAAGGTTACCGGCACCACCGAGGGCATCACCGCTCTGCAGATGGACAACAAGGCCACCGGTCTTACCTTCGACATCCTGGCCCGCGCCTTGCAGCAGGCCAAGGAGGGTCGCGCCTTCATCCTGCAGAAGATGCTCGATGTGATCCCCGAGCCGCGCCACACCACGCGCAGCACCGCTCCGCGCATCGTTTCCATCCAGGTTCCGACCGACAAGATCCGCGACGTCATCGGTTCCGGCGGTAAGGTCATCCGCGGCATCCAGGACGAGACCGGCGCTTCGGTCGACATCCAGGAGGATGGCACCGTCTTTGTCGGCGGCACCGGCGAGTCCGTCGACCAGGCCGTCGAGCGCATCAAGCTCATCATCAAGGTTCCCGAGCCGGGCGAGGAGTACACCGGTCGCGTGGTCTCCATCCAGCCCTTCGGCGCCTTCGTTAACCTGCTGCCCGGCAAGGATGGCCTGCTGCACATCTCCCGCGTCGCCAAGGGCCGTGTGGAGAAGGTCGAGGACGTCCTCAACGTGGGCGACGAGGTCAAGGTCGTCGTCATCGAGGTCGACGATCGCGGCAAGATCTCGCTCGATCGTCTTGACAAGCCCGAGGCCCCGGCTCGCGCCGAGGGTGCCTCCGAGGGCGACGGCGAGCACTTCCAGCGCCGTGAGCGTCCGCGTCGCGAGCGCTCCGAGCGCAGCGACCGTCCGCGCCGTCCCGGTGACAACGGAGGCCGCAAGCCCCGCCGTCACCACGACGCCGAGTAACAGCTAAACATAAGCAGCTCAACAAGGGCGACTCCTAAGGGGGTCGCCCTTTTGCTTGCGCCCGGGAGGGCCGCATATGAAGTTTCCTGCTCTACAGTCCTGCGCAAGACGGAAAGCACATTAAGTGCTTTCCTTTGCGTGCGGAACTCGCGATAAACTTCATATACGTCCCTCCCGGGCGCAAGCAAAAGGGCTGGTCAGTGCCGCTCGCTATTGAGTTAGACAGTCTGTTCAGTAGTCAGATTCCAGATCTGTAGATAGATGCAGCAGCATTTCCCCAGATATAACCTTCCAAAATAAACCTGTCCCTTTCTGGCAGCTTTCCCGTGGGGCGGGCACTGATGAAGTTTATCGCGAGTTCCGCACGAACAGGAGGCCACTTAATGTGGCCTCCGTCGTGAGCAGGACTGTAGAGCAGGAAACTTCATCAGTGCCCGCCCCACGGGAAACCGGCGGGATAGACCAGTTCAGATGGGGCTTTGATGCATGGGTGGTCTGTTGTTGTGCAAATGGGTATCATATTTGGGTTATTGCATCGACTCTGTGATGCATGTTTGTACGTTCCCGGCGGTCGGTTTGCCAGAAGCGCCCCGTCGGTTGTTTCAGACCCGTTTCGAAGAAAGGAAACAACACTCACCTATGGCAGCTAAAAAATCATCTCCTTTGAAGATCATCCCGCTCGGTGGCCTTGACGGCATCGGCAAGAACATGACGGTCTTCGAGTGTGGCGACGACATGGTGCTCGTCGACGCTGGCCTCATGTTCCCCGACGACTCCCAGCCCGGTATCGACCTGGTGCTTCCTGACTACACCTACGTTCTTGAAAACGAGGAGAAGCTCCGCGGTATCGTCGTCACCCACGGCCACGAGGACCACACCGGTTCGCTTCCGTACCTGCTGCAGGACCTCAACAACAAGGTGCCCATCTTTTCGAGCAAGCTGACGCTTGGCTTTATCGAGGGCAAGCTTTCTGAGTTCCGCATCCGCGCGCCCAAGTTCCGCGAGGTCAAGGGCGGCAGCCATGTCAACCTCGGCGGCATCTCGCTCGACTTCTTCTCGATGACGCACTCCATCCCCGGCGCTCTGGGCGTGTTTATCCGCACCAATCAGGGCACCGTTATGCACACCGGCGACTTTAAGCTCGACCAGACGCCCATCGATGGTGTCACGCCTGACTATGCCGCTATCAGCCGCTTTGCCAAGCAGGGTATCGACCTGCTGCTGTCCGACTCCACCAATGCCACGGTTCCCGGCTTTACCAAGTCCGAGGCCGAGGTTGGTCCCAACTTGCTGCACGCCATCAAGAACGCCCCGGGTCGCGTGTTCGTCGCGTCGTTCTCGAGCCACATCCATCGCCTGCAGCAGATCTGCGACGCCGCCCGCAAGTGTGGCCGCAAGGTCGTCGTGACCGGACGTTCCATGCTCACCAACACCCGCGTGGCGCGTGAGCTTGGCTATCTCAACATCGACGATGCCGATATCATCGATGCCTTCGATATCGATAACCTGCCCGATGATAAGATCGTCGTTATGTGCACCGGTTCGCAGGGCGAGCCGCTGTCGGCCCTGTCCCGCATGGCCAACGGCGAGCACAAGACGCTTTCCATCCACGAGGGCGATACCGTCATCCTGTCCGCTACGCCCGTTCCTGGCAACGAGAAGGCCGTGCAGCAGGTCGTCAACAGCCTGGCCAAGCTTGGCTGTGACGTGTGGGATAAGAATCGCGCACTCGTCCATGTCTCGGGCCACGGCAGCCAGGAGGAACTCAAGCTC
The DNA here is from genome assembly GCA_900541135.1 of uncultured Collinsella sp. Taxonomy (GTDB): domain Bacteria; phylum Actinomycetota; class Coriobacteriia; order Coriobacteriales; family Coriobacteriaceae; genus Collinsella. Next base: position 45,969 of record UQIG01000009.1, on the reverse strand, counting down.
CTCATGGCCATGGCCAAGCCCACCTACTTTATGCCGGTTCACGGCGAGGCCGTGCATCTGCGCGCCCATGCCCAGCTTGCTCGTAAGATGGGCATCAAGGATGATCACATCTTTATCCTCGATAACGGCGACACGCTCGAGATGCGTGGCGGTATCGTCAAGCGCGGTACGCCCGTCGAGTCCGGCGTCGTCTATGTTGACGGTCTGCGCATCGGCGATACCGACCCCATCGTCCTGCGCGATCGCCAAAAGCTCGCCAACGACGGTATGGTCACGGCCGTTGCCATCGTCTCGCTCAAGCACAAGAAGATCGAGGCTATCGAGTTCTCGGGCCGCGGCGTTTCGTTTGCCATCGACGACCAGTTCTCCGAGGATGCCTCCGCATCCATTATGAAGACGATCGAGAAGGGCAAGTTTAGCTTTACGAGCAGCGGCTCCGATGCCATTCGCAAGGCCGTGCGCGATTCGCTCTCCAACTTTATTTGGAGCCGTACGCGCACCCGTCCGATGATCATCCCGGTCGTCATGGAGGTTTAGTTTGGCGCGCGGATCTGCACAAAACGCCAAAGGCAATAAGGCCAATAACCAACCGGCATCTGCTAAGGGTGCCGGTTCCCATCTGCGTGCCAATAAGGGCCACGAGGCCGACTTCGACGATTTTGAGCCCTTGGTCGAGCCCTCGGCCAACCGCGATATCGCCGGCGTGGTCATCGCCGTTTTGGCGATTGCGTCCTTCATTGCCGTGATTTCGCCGGCGACCGCACCCGTTACGGCTGCGGTTGCTGGTTTCTACCACCTGGGCTTTGGTCTGGGCGCCTACGTGCTGCCGATCGTCATTTTGCTGTTTGCCGCTACACTCTTTTTGGGTGAGGACTCGCCGCTCAACATTCGCTCGGTTGCGGGCGGTGCCGTGGTCTTTGTGGCCATTGTTTCCATCCTGTCGCTGATGGTGCCGGGTACGACCGACTCGTGCGACCTCATGTTTACGCCGCAGAACCTTTCCGCGTCGGGCGGCTACATTGGCGCCTTTATCGCAAGTACCTTGCAAAACGCCCTGGGTAAACCTATTGCCATGGTTGTCTTGCTGGGGCTTGTCGTCGTTGGCCTGGTCATTATCGGCTTTTCAGTGGGCGGCGTTTTGCGCTCCGCACGCGATCGCGCCGCCGATTTTGCCGAGCGCCGTCGTGCCGATGTTAACGCGAGTCCGTGGGGTGACGACGAAGCCCTGTCGGTGCCCGGCGTTGCCCGTCCGCACCTGAGCATTCTTCGTCAAAAGGGCTCCGATGCTGCAGTGACCACGGTCATGGGCAACGATGTGGACCCGGTTTTGGACAATGACGACGAGGACGAGGATCCGTTTGTCGACGTATCCGATGCCGTGGAGGCCGAGCGCGCTAAGACGACGCTGCTGCCGCGCCGCCATGCCAAGAAGGGCAAGGCTGCGCCTAAGCTCAATACGAGTGAGCCCGACCCGTCTTGGTCCGATAGCGAGATTGAGCTCACTGAGGGCGATGACGAGGACGACGAGGCGCCGATTGAGACCGCAAAGACAACTTTGCTGCCGAGTCGCCATGCCAAGCGCGAACAGGTAACCGGCCAGCTTTCGATGGAAGACGACCCCGATAAGATTGACGAGTCCGAGCCGCCGTTTGCCGTGAATCCTGTCTCGGCAGCACCTCAGATTCCCGACTTCTTGAAGCATCCCAAGGTTGCCGATGCGCCTGCCTCGAGTGCTGTCGGATCGGCTGCGGCTAGGGATGGGGGAGCGGACGGCGGCGCCGCAGATAACGAGGGCGAAGAAGAGGATGGCCTTAAGCTTCCGCCACTCGAAATCCTGCATGCCAACCCGCAGTCGGCGTCCTCCGCGTCTTCTGACAAGGAGCTGGAACAGACTGCCGAGTCGCTTCAGTCCACGTTGCTTGAGTTTGGCCGCAGTGCCCGCGTGGTCGGCTGGATCGCCGGCCCCACGGTGACGACCTTTAAGCTGCAACCTGGCGAGGGCGAGCGCGTGAGCAAGATCTCGAGCCTCGAGGACGATATCGCGCTTTCGCTCGCTGCCCAGTCGGTGCGTATCTTTGCCCCGATCCCCGGCACCTCGCTCGTGGGCATCGAGATCCCCAATCGCAAGCGCCAGAACGTCAACCTGGGCGACGTGCTGCCCTATGTGAAGGGCGGTCCGCTCGAGCTCGCAATCGGGCGCGATGCCGAGGGCACGCCGGTCGTCGCCGATCTCGCCAAGATGCCCCACCTGCTTATTGCCGGTACCACGGGTTCCGGTAAGTCGGTGATGATCAACTCCATCATCACGACCCTGCTCATGCGCGCGCTTCCCGAGGACGTTCGCTTGATCATGGTCGACCCCAAGCGCGTCGAGCTTGCGGGCTATAACGGCCTGCCGCATCTTTATGTACCGGTCGTTACCGAACCCAAGCAGGCCGCGAGCGCCCTGCAATGGGCCGTGTCCGAGATGGAGCGTCGCCTGAAGGTCTTCGAGCGCCTTAACGTGCGTAAGATCTCGACCTACAACGAAAAGCAGGCCGCCGGCGAGTTTGAGCATTACGACAACCCGCCGCAAAAGATGCCCTACCTGGTCATCATCATTGACGAGCTCTCGGACCTGATGATGGTCGCCGGTAAGGATGTCGAGGCCTCGATCGTGCGTATTGCACAGCTGGGCCGTGCCGCCGGTATTCATCTTATCGTGGCCACGCAGCGCCCCAGCTCCAACGTGGTGACGGGCCTTATCAAGGCCAACATCACCAACCGCATCGCCTTTAACGTCGCCACGGGCATCGACTCGCGCGTCATTATCGACCAGATGGGTGCTGAAAAGCTCACCGGTTTGGGCGACATGCTGTTCTCCAAGGTCGACTGGGGCAAGCCTCGCCGTATCCAGGGCTGCTTTGTCTCGGACGACGAAATCAACGAGATTGTCGAGTTCGTTAAGTCGCAGAGCGAGCCCGACTACCACGAGGAGATCCTGTCTGCCGTGGCGCCCGCTTCCATGTCCATGGCGGGTGGCGGCGGCATTGTCCGCACCGGAGTCGCCGAGCCGCAAGACGATGATCCGCTCATTTGGGAAGCCGCCCATATTGTGGTGGAATCGCAGCTTGGCTCCACATCTGGCCTGCAACGTCGTCTGAAGGTTGGCTATGCGCGTGCCGGGCGTATTATGGACATGCTGGAAGAAAAGGGTGTCGTCGGACCGCCCGACGGTTCCAAGCCGCGTGAGGTCCTGTTGGACGAGGAGGGGCTTGCCGCGCTGGAATCTGTCGACGCCGAGATGGCACGTGAAGATCGTGAGTTTGGAGGATTCTGATGGCTGCACGCTTTGGTGACATGCTGCTCGAGCAGCGTCGCCGGATGGGCCTTTCCATTCAGCAGGTCGCCAACACCATCAAAATCAGGCCGCAGATCATCGAGTTTTTCGAGACCGGTAACTTTGCTTCGATGCCGCCGCGCGGCTATGCGCAGGGCATGATTTCGAGCTATGCTCGCTTTTTGGGCCTCAATCCGCGCGAGGTCGTCAATGCCTACTTTGACGACCTGATGGCATACGAACGCGAGACGTCCCAGCAGGGCGGTCGTTTTCAGGACGCCGCGGGCTACGTCAATTCGCGTTCCTCGGTCGACAACGGGCGCTTCCTGATGGTTCAGGGCGGTCGTTCGACCCGCTATGGACAGCGTCCTCAGCAGGCCGGTTATATTACCGAGACGGGTTCGGGCGAGGAGATTCGCTCACAGCGTGACCGGTTCCGCAGTACGCCGATGCCCGAGGACCGTGCGCTTCCCGCTGCCCGCGGCGTGGCGCGTGACCCTCGTGCCGGCTACGGCGACGGTGGCTATTCCGATCGCGGTTACCGTGGTGCCTCTACGGGACGCTCTCGCGGTGGCTATGCGGATGCCGATACCACGCAGGTGACGCCGCGTCTTCGCTCTCAATCACAGCCGTATGGCCAGCGCTCTTCGGCTCCGCGTTCGGGCCAGCGTGGCTATCAAGGCCGCGGTGAACTTGCACCCCGCTCGGGTCAGCGCAGCCTTCAGGGCCAGGGCGGCTATCGCGGACGTTCCGATAGCAATCGCGGTCGTATGCCTCAGGGAAGCGGCCGCAGCAGTTCCGGTCGTGGACGCGGCGGATCACGTACTCCTCAAAACAACGGGCTCGATCCGCGTATCGTCTACGCCGGCATCGGCGCCGTTGCGCTGCTGTTGATTGTGCTCATCGTGGTGCTTCTGCGCGGTTGCGCATCTTCGGCGCCCGAGAACACGCCCGAGACGCCCACTGCTACCAAGACGACGACCAAGAAGTCTTCTAAGAAGACCGAAACGGTCGACGAGGACCAAGACGCCGATGAGGCGACGGATGAGTCGACTGATTCGGACGCTACCAAGACGACTGCCAAGAAGGAAGAGAACGAGGTCACGAAGGTCAAAGTCTCCGTTGCCAAGGGAAAGACCGCGTGGATTGAGGTCAAGGTTGACGGCAAGTCGGTCTATGGCGCCCAGGCGACTGGCCCCTTTGAGCAGGAGTACACGCCCGAGTCCTCAATCGAGATCACCACGTCCAAGCCTTCCGATGTCACCGTTACCAAGAACGGTGAAAAGGTCCGTTACGATACCAAGACCTCGGGCGTGGCACGCGTGACGATCACCGTTCCCAAGAAGGAGACGTCTGATTCCGAGAATGGTGAAAGTTCTGATGGTACCGACACCACCGATGGTACCGATACCACCGACGGTACCGATGCCCAGTCCACGGATGGCGCCGATACCGCAACTGACGGTCAGACGCCCACCGATTCTACCGACTATTCGTACGATAGCTACTAAGCCGCTCGTACGCGAAAGGAAACATCATGGCTAAAGATTCCAGCTTCGACGTCGTGTCCGAGGTCAACATGCAAGAGGTCGACAACGCCTTCCAGCAGACCACGCGCGAGATTTCCCAGCGCTATGACCTTAAGGATTCTGGCGCCACGATCGAGCTTTCGAAGGGCGACAAGCTCTTTACGATCAACGCCCCGGCCGACTTTGTCTCCAAACAGATTATCGACGTGTTGAGCTCCAAGCTCATCAAGCGCGGCATCGACCTCAAGGCTGTCTCGTGGGATGCTCCGCAGGCGGCGTCGGGCGGCACCGTGCGCGTGCTCGGCCATATCGTCGAGGGTATCGACCAAGCGACCGCCAAGAAGATCAACAAGGACATCAAGGACCAAAAGCTCAAGGTCAAGGTGACCATCGAGGCCGACAAACTGCGTGTTTCCTCTGCTTCGAAGGACGCGTTGCAGACCGTGATCCAGTTCCTGCGCGACCAGGACTACGGCCAGCCGCTGCAGTTCACCAACTACCGCTAATATCAATCGAAAGGACCGCTCTCCAACATGGATACACCGTTGGGCTCCGTGCTCTACATCACCCTCGGGTGCGCTAAGAACGAGGTTGACACCGACCGCATGCGTTCTCTTTTGACCGCCGCGGGCTACGAGGAGGCATTCGACCCGCAGGATGCCGATATCGCCATCGTCAATACATGTTCGTTCCTCGCCTCCGCAACGTCCGAGAGCATCGAGACCACGCTCGAGCTCGCCAACGAGGTTCAGGACGGCGTTCGTTCTTGCCCCATCGTCATGTGCGGCTGCGTGCCGTCGCGCTATGGCGATGACCTGCCTGACGAGCTGCCCGAGGTCGCTGCCTTTGTGAAGGCCGACGAGGAAGACGGCATCGTGGCGGTCATCGATGGCGTGCTGGGTGTCGAGCGTGAGATTGCAGCCTATATCCCGCAGGTCAAACGTACCGTCGAGGGTGCTGTCGCCTACGTCAAGATTTCCGATGGCTGCAACCGCTTCTGCAGCTTCTGCATGATTCCCTACATCCGCGGCCGCTATCATTCGCGCAATGCCGAGAGCATCATCTCCGAGGTGCGCGACCTGGTTGCCGGCGGTGTGCGCGAGATCGTGCTGATCGGCCAGGACACGGGCATCTGGGGTACCGACTTTGCCGACGAGGACGTCGCCGATGGCTCGCCGCGCAATCTGGCGCAGCTGCTGCGTGCCGTCGCCGAGGCCGTACGCCCGCACAACGTCTGGGTCCGCGTGCTCTATCTGCAGCCCGAGGGCATGACTGACGAACTCATCGAGACGATTCGCGATACGCCCGAGGTGCTGCCCTATATCGATATCCCCGTGCAGCACTGCGACGCGCGCATTCTTAAGGCCATGCGTCGCTCCGGTTCACGCCAGGAGCTCGAGGATCTGTTCCGCGACCTTCGCGAGCGCATCCCCGGCATCGTGATTCGTTCCACGGCCATGGTCGGCTTCCCGACCGAGACCGACGACGAGTTCCGCGACCTTATCGACTTTATGGACACCGTCGGCTTTGACTACACGAGTGTCTTTGCCTACTCGCGTGAGGAAGGTAGCCTGGCCGCCAAGATGGAGGGCCAGGTCGATGAGGAGGTTAAACTCGAGCGCGCCCAGGAGGCCATGGACCTGGCCGAGTCGCTCGGTTTTGCCGCCACCGCCGCCCATGTGGGCGAGCGAGCCCAGGTAATCGTCGACGGTATCGAAGAGACCGAGGATGGCGCCGAGCTGATCGGCCATGCCTGGTTCCAGGCGCCCGATTCCGATGGCGCGGTGCATCTGGACGCCAGCGAGGCGTCCGTGGGCGATATTCTGGCCGTCGAGTTTACCGATAGCTTCTGCTACGAGCTTATCGGTCATGTTGTGGAGTAGGAGAGCGTCGTGGCTAACGAGAGCAATAAGGAACTGACGAGTGTCTGGACGCCCGCCAACATCGTGACGTGCGTTCGCATCGTCTTTATCCCGGTGTTCATGATCGTGTCGGCGCTTTCTCACACGAGTGTTGCCGGTACGGATTGGAGCACCTTCGACGGCCCGCTCGCCGCCGCTGCCTTCATTCTGTATGTGATCCTGTCGTGCACCGATAAGGTCGACGGTTATCTGGCGCGTTCGCGCAACGAGATCACCGACTTCGGTAAATTCTTGGACCCCATCGCCGATAAGCTGCTCGTGTTCTCGGCCCTGCTGCTGTTCTTGGATTTTGGCGCGGTGACCGTGTGGTCCGTGTTCATTATCCTGTTCCGTGAGCTTCTGGTGAGCGCCCTTCGCATGGTCGCGAGTGCGGCCGGTGTGGTCGTTGCGGCCGATAAGCTCGGCAAGTACAAGACGGCAACCACGATGGTCTCCATCTGCGGTTACCTGTGCGTTTTTGCTATGGCCGGCTTGCACCTTGGCCCGGTGGCGCTGACGCTCGGCATCTACTCGGTGTCGCGCTTCCTGTACGCCGTTGCCGTTGTCCTGACCGTTATCTCGGGCGCCCAGTACTTCTGGAACTGCCGCAAGATCGTCTTTTCGGTCTAGGTCCTGGTGGGTATGACGGACTCTTTTGAGCAGATTTCCGCACATAACGAGGAGCTGGCGCGTGATATTGTCGAGCGCGCGAGCGCTCGGGGCGTGACGGTTTCGACGGCTGAGTCGCTGACGGCGGGAATGATCGCCTCGACGATTGCCGATATCCCGGGCGCGTCGGCGGTGCTGCGCGGCGGTGCGGTGACCTATTGCGATGAGATTAAGCATCGCGTTCTTGGTGTTGAGCAGGAGACGCTCGACCGCTATACCGCGGTGTCGCATCAGACCGCGCGTGAGATGGCGGTGGGTTCGCTGGAGCTATACCAGAGCGATATTGCAGTGAGCGCAACGGGTTATGCCGGCCCCAGCGGTGGCACTGAGGACGATCCGGCGGGCACTTTCTATATTGGCTGGGCGTATCGCGCGGCTTATGGGGAAGTCCCGGTTGTGGACTCTGTGCGCTGCCACTATGAGGGCGACCGTTCGTGTGTTCGTGCCCATGCGGTCGCGGAGGCATTGGGGCGCATTGCCCTTGTGCTCAACTCTATGGAATAGACGTGTTTTAAGGGGCCTCCGAGCCCCTTAATTGTGGAGATAGGGACCTTAGGCTCATTTGGCGTTTGTGCTGGTTGTAGATGTATTTTTGCCTGCCTTGTTCATATTTGGTCCTTTGTGGTCAAGCATTTGGTCAGTGTTTGGTCGGCGTTTGGTTAGGTTTTGGAAAGACCGCTTGCATATGATTGGCCTGAACGGTTGACCACGAACAGCCGTTCGTTTATTATCGATGCAGGTTGTTAAGAGGAGGGCTATTCATGGCCAAGAATTCAGGTCCCGTACGTACCGTTCATGCTCGCACGACGGGTAAAGAGCGCGATGAGATGATCGCCACCACCAAGGCCGAGATCGAGAAGAAATTCGGCCAGGGTTCCATCATGAGGTACGGCGACGGTGGCCCCGAGCTCGAGGTCGAGGCCATTCCCACGGGCGCCCTGGCCCTCGATGCCGCTCTGGGTATCGGCGGTGTGCCGCGCGGCCGTATCGTCGAGATTTACGGTCCTGAGTCCTCCGGTAAGACGACGCTTTCGCTCGAGATCCTGGCCGAGGCCCAGGCAATGGGTGGCGTTGTGGCATTTATCGATGCCGAGCACGCGCTCGATCCCACGTATGCCGCGCGCATCGGCGTGGATATCGACGAGGTACTGATTTCCCAGCCCGATACGGGCGAGCAGGCGCTCGAGATTGTTGACATGCTCGTGCGTTCCGGCGCCATCGATGCCATCGTCGTCGACTCCGTCGCCGCGCTGACCCCGCGTGCCGAGATCGAGGGAGAAATCGGCGATACTACGGTCGGTCTTCAGGCTCGCCTGATGAGCCAGGCGCTCCGCAAGCTCGCCGGCTCGCTGTCCAAGTCCAACACGACGTGCATCTTCATTAACCAGCTGCGTGAGAAGATCGGCGTCATGTTCGGCAACCCCGAGACTACGACGGGCGGCCGCGCCCTTAAGTTCTTCTCTTCGGTGCGTATCGACATTCGCCGTATCGACAGCATTAAGCTTAAGGACGAGGTTATCGGTAACCGCGTGCGCGCCAAGGTCGTTAAGAACAAGGTGGCAGCTCCGTTCCGTTCTGCTGAGTTCGACATCATGTACGGTACGGGCATCTCTAAGGAGGGCTCGATTCTGGACATGGCTGTCGAGTGCGGCATCTGCAAGAAGATGGGCTCCTGGTTTGCCTATGGCGAGGACAAGCTCGGCAACGGTCGCGAGGCCGCCAAGGCGTTCCTGCGCGAACACCCCGATTGCGCTGACGAGATTGAGCATAAGGTCCGCCTTGCCTGCGGACTTGAGTTTGATGACGATGCTCCGTCCGAGGTCGAGCTGGCCGATCAGCCAGCGCCTGAGGAGTTTGACGAGCTTTACGCCATCGATGGTTCCGCCATGCTCGATGACGACGACGAGTAGCGGTTACGCTCATGTCGTATACGGTGACCGAGGCCACGGTCGTCTTTCCCAATAAGAAGGCGGCCTCCTCGTTCTCGAGCGGGTATGCGTCCAAAAAGCCTTGCGCACATATCGATTGTGAGCTTGAGGGCGGTTTTGAGCGGTCCATTTGGATTCCCGTGCGGGTCGCGCGCCTGTATGTCAAAAATCGCCTCGATCTGCCCTGTGATTGGGACAACTTTCGTGAGGCGGTGCAGCTCATCGAGCGTAAATGTGCACTTACCATGGTGACCGAGATGTTATCGCGCCGCGACCATGCGACGGGTGAGGTCCGTGACAAGCTGGCTCGCTACGGCTTTCACCAGCCCGCGATCGATTTCGCCGTCGAGCGCGCCACCGAGTATCACTTTTTAGACGAGAACCGCTTTTGCTCGTACTTTATCGAGGAGCGCAAGCGGCGCGGTTGGGGACAGCGCAAAATCGAGACCGAGCTCAAGCGCCGTCATGTCGTGCTCGATGACATTCCCGGTTATCCCGAGGAATATTTTGCCGTCGAAGACGATTTGGCGCGTGCGTCAGCCCTGCTCGCCAAGCGACGTGTTCCAGAGACGCGCGGATTCGAAAAACTGGTTCGGTTTTTGATGGGCAAAGGCTTCTCGTATCACATCGCCGCCGATGCCGTTAAGGCACGTCTCGATGCCGAACGCGAGGAATGTGCGGTTTAGGCGTATGCGTTTTGTGGCCCTGCCGTTCACCGCGTTTTAGCCACCGTGCCGGGGCCATTTATTTGACAGTTGTTGTGGTTCAACGTACGATAAACACTGTCATTTGCTTTGTGATATGTGCTCATCTGTGATGAGTTTGTTTATATGTTTATCTGTATCCGACCCGCATAAGCTGCGCCCATATTACTCAAATGTCGCGAGCCGTTCGTAAGGACGGTTCGCTTTGTTGTGTAACGAATCCATAAAAAGGAGTGAGCATGCCTATCATCGCAGCGTTCGTTGGCATCGTTTTGGGTGCCATCGCCGCCATTGCCTACATGCGCACCGCCAAGCAGGGTAGTCTTCACGAGGCCGACGAAAAGATCCAGTCGGCACACGCACAGGCTGAGTCCCTGATCGGTGATGCCAAGCGTCAGGCCGAGACCCTCAAAAAAGAGGCTCTGCTCGAGGCTAAAGAGGAGATCATCAAGAACAAGCAGGCCGCCGAGGCCGAGGACAAGCAGCGTAAGAGCGAGATTCGTACGCTCGAGAACCGTGTGATGCAGCGCGAGGAGTCCCTCGATCGCCGAAACGACGCTCTCGACAAGCGTGAGCACCAGCTGTCCAGCCAGGCCGGTCAGGTCGAGAAGCGCTCCCGCGAGCTTGAGGAGCTCTGCGCCAAGCAGACCTCCGAGCTCGAGCGTATTGCCGACCTTACCAGCGAGGACGCCCACAAGGAGCTCCTCGATAAGGTTCGCGGCGAGGTCACACACGAGGCTGCCACGATCATTCGCGAGTCCGAGCAGCAGGTTCGCGCCGAGTGCCACAAGACCGCCCAGGAGATTCTGTCCCTGGCGATTCAGCGCTGCGCTGCCGACCACACAGCCGAGGTCACCGTTACCTCCGTGCACATTCCCTCTGATGACCTCAAGGGCCGTATCATCGGTCGCGAGGGTCGCAACATCCGGACCTTCGAGCAGGTTTCCGGCGTCAACCTCGTGATCGACGACACGCCTGAGACCGTCGTTCTTTCGAGCTTCGACCCGGTCCGTCGTGAGACCGCCCGTGTTGCCCTCGAGAACCTCATCGCCGACGGCCGCATTCACCCCGCCCGCATCGAGGAGATGTATCACAAGGCTGCCGACCTGGTTCAGCAGCGCGTGCGCGAGGCTGGCGAGCAGGCTGCCTTCGATACCGGCATCCACGACCTGCACCCCGAGATCGTCAAGACCCTTGGTGCCCTGCGCTACCGTACCTCGTTTGGTCAGAACGTGCTTCAGCACTCCCTCGAAGTCTCTGACCTGTGCGGCGTGATGGCTTCCGAGCTTGGCCTTGACGTTGTGACCGCCAAGCGCGCCGGCCTGCTGCACGACCTGGGCAAGGCAATCGACCACGACGTCGAGGGCCCGCATGCCGTCATCGGCGCCGAGCTTGCCCGCCGTTATGGTGAGAAGCCCGTTATCGTCCACGCTATCGAGGCTCACCATGCCGATGTCGATCCCAACACGGTGCTCGATGTCCTGGTACAGGCCGCCGATGCTGTCTCTGCCTCTCGCCCCGGTGCCCGTCGCGAGTCTGCCGAGAACTACATCAAGCGTCTTGAGAAGCTCGAGGAGATTGCCAACTCCCATGACGGCGTCGAGCGTACCTATGCCATGCAGGCCGGTCGCGAGGTCCACGTCATGGTTCAGCCGGACAAGATCTCCGATGCCCAGTCCACGGTCCTGGCTCACGATATCGCCCATCAGATCGAGGAAGAGATGGAGTATCCCGGTCAGGTGCGCGTCGTCGTGATTCGCGAGAGCCGCGCTGTCGATATCGCTAAATAACATGAGCGACGCGAACGAGCTCATCTCATTTATCGCGTCGATGTCGGGGGAGGGCAACCTTCGCGTCGAGGAGAACCTTGGCGAGGGGTATGTCCGCCTCCGCGTTTCGGAGGCCGAGCGGCGCCAGGCAAAGCACGACATTCAGCATGTCGAGGATATCGTCATCGAAATGCTCCGTAATGCTCGCGATGCCGGCGCCGACAAAGTCTATCTCGCCACGACTAAGGAAGATGGCGTCCGCACGCTTGTCTTTTTGGATAACGGTTCGGGCGTTCCGCAGGATATGCAAGAGCGAATCTTCGATGCCCGTGTTACCTCCAAGCTCGAGAGCATGAAGATGGACCGTTGGGGCGTTCACGGTCGTGGCATGGCATTGTTTTCGATCAAGCAGAACACCGACGAGGCCCGCGTGGTCACGTCTGGTGTCGACCTTGGCTCGGCCTTTAAGGTGAGCGTTGCGGCCGACCGCCTCAGTGAGCGTGCCGATCAGTCAAGCTGGCCCCAGGCCGTCAAGGATGAGGACGGGCGTTATGTCTGTGCTCGCGGTCCGCATAATATTATTCGCGCTGCTTGTGAGTTTGCGCTCGAGGAGTTGCGTGGTTGCGATGTCTATCTTGGTTCTCCGTCTGAGATTGCCGCGACCCTTTATGCTCAGGCGTCAAGTCAGCTCGATACGTCGCGTCTCCTGTTCATTGATGACGAGAGCGAGCTTCCGGTTGTCGATCGTTTAGGCCTTGCCTCTGATGCCGAGGACTTTATCCGTATCTGTTCGGGTTTGGGTCTTGAGATGTCCGAGCGCACGGCTCATCGCATTTTGGCAGGGCAGATTAAGCCCGTTCGCGGTGTGACCGCGCGTCTGCTGCGCGAGCGTGATTCGTCCTCGCATGCGCCGGCTCCTGTCGATCTCGCGAAGGATCGTCGCGGGCTACGTATTGCCAAGGATGACATGGCACAGTTTTCGCGTGCTGTGGAGCGTGACTTTAATGACCTTGCTGCCCGGTACTATCTCAACCTTTGCGGCGACCCAAAGATTCGCGTTTCGCGTGATCGAATCACCGTGACCTTCGATCTTGCCAAAGAGGAATAGTGCCTTTACCGAGTCCACTCGGTACGATACAGTTATTGCAGTTAAAACGTACTTTTAAACGCAGGAGTTTCTTCATGGATTGCCTGAAGGTATCAAGCAAATCATCGCCCGCGTCCGTTGCCGGCGCCATCGCCGGCATGGTCAAGGATGGTGTGCCCGTCAACATTCAGTGTGTCGGCGCCGGTGCGGTCAACCAGGCCATAAAGGCCGTGGCTATTGCGCGCGGTTTTTTGATTCCAACCGGGTTTGATATTTCCTGCGCGCCCGTGTTCTCCGACATCCTCATTAATGGGGAGTCGCGCACGGCCATCCGTCTTTCTATTTACGTTCACCAGATCAATCGAGCTGCTATGGATAACGTCGTCATGGATGATGTTAAGCCTGTGGCATAGCTTCTGCTTGCCTCGATTCGCCCCCCCCCTCTCCATCGTTAGGACTTATGCACATGGACCAGCGTTCCGTACGCGATATTCTTGCCGGTAAAACCTACTTTATCCGCACCTTTGGCTGCCAGATGAATCAGCACGACTCTGAGCGCGTGAGCGGTCTGCTCGATTCGTATGGTTGCCTCATGGCGCTCGATCCCGAGCATGCCGATATTGTTGTCTTCATGACATGCTGCGTGCGCGAGGCCGCCGATACTCGCCTGTACGGTCAGTGCAACTCTTGTAAGAGCCTCCCGCCCTCACCCTCGGGCAAGCGTGTGGTTGCCGTTGGTGGTTGCATCGCGCAGCGCGATGGCGAGGGCCTGCTCACCAACGTCGATAACGTCAATGTCATCTTTGGTACGCATTCCATCGCACATGTGGCCGAGCTCATTGCCGAGGCGTTCCTTGATGGCAAGCGTCATATCCGCACCAATGAGCATGAGGATACGGATGCCATGAGCATGCCGTGGCATCGCGAGACCCAGTATCACGCCTGGGTGCCCATTATGACGGGCTGCAATAATTTCTGTACCTATTGCATCGTGCCGTACGTGCGCGGTCGCGAAAAGAGCCGCCCCTTCGAGGAAATTGTCGACGAGGTGACCGGTTTGGTGCGCCAGGGCGTGCGCGAGATTACGCTGCTGGGCCAAAACGTTAACTCATATGGTCGCGATCTGTTTGGCAAGCCGCGTTTTGCCGATCTGCTGCGTGCCGTGGGTGATACGGGTGTGGAGCGCATCTTCTTTACCTCTTCTCATCCTAAGGATCTGCTGCCCGAGACCATCGACGCCATGGCCGAGACGCCCGCCGTCATGCCGCAGCTTCACTTGGCCGTTCAGTCGGGCTCCACGCGTATCCTCAAAGAGATGAATCGCCGTTATACACGCGAGGACTATCTGGGCCTGGTCGATCGCATTCGCAACCGCATGCCCGATATCGCGCTCTCGACCGATATTATCGTTGGCTTCCCGGGCGAGACTGAAGAGGACTTTGAGCAGACGCTCTCACTTGCCGAGACGGTCCGCTATGCTCAGGCCTATACCTTCATCTATTCCAAGCGCGCCGGTACCCCGGCCGCAGAGATTGACGATCCTACGCCGCATGAGGTTATTCTCGAGCGTTTCAACCGCCTGGTTAAGGTTATCGAGACTACGGCACACGAGTATAACCAGGGTGAGCTTCATACTGTGGTGCCGGCGCTCATTGAGGGAACGAGTAAAAAGAACGACGCGGTCCTGCTGGGCAAGAGTCCCAAGAATCAGACCGTGCATGCGCCTATCCCCGAGGGTTACAGCATCGATCAGCTTGTTGGCAAGATCGTTGATGTTGACGTTGACGTTGCCAAGACCTGGTATTTGTCCGGCTCCGTTGTGGGCGAGCCGCGCTAATGGTTTCTCCCAGGGCAGGACTTTCCGCCGTTGCGATCGTCGGTCCGACGGCGGTTGGTAAGAGTGATGTTGCCGACCGTTTGGCAGCTCGTCTTTCGTCCGAAGTGCTGTCGTGCGATGCGATGCAAATCTATCGCGGCATGGACATCGGTACCGCAAAGATGGCGCCCGATGAGTGTACGGTGCCGCTGCGTCTCGTCGACATTGTAGAGCCGGGTGTGGCATATTCTGCTGCGCTTTATCAGGCTGACGCTCGCGCGCATGTTGAACGTCTCCTTGGTTCGGGTTGCCTGCCGGTTTTTTGCGGAGGTACGGGGCTGTATCTCAAGGCCGCCCTCGATGAGATGGACTTTCCCTCGGGTGAACTTGAGGACGATCGTCGTATGGGCTATCAGGAGCTTGCCGAGCGTATTGGCGAGGAAGAGCTGCATGCCCTGCTTGCCGAGCGCGACCCAGAATCGGCTGCTGTTATTCATCCCCATAATGTGCGCCGTGTGATTCGTGCGCTCGAGATGCATGATGATGGTATTTCCTATGCACAGCAAAAAAGTCAGTTTAGTGTTCCGCGCGAGCATTATCATGCTCTATGGTTTGGTCTGACGCGTAATCGCGAGGTGCTCTACGAGCGCATTAACCTGCGCGTCGATCTGATGTTTGAGCAGGGTCTTGTCGTTGAGGTTCGCGGTCTTATGGACCAGGGGCTGGGAGATGCCCTGACTTCGATGCAGGCAATTGGCTATAAAGAGATCATTGATGCTTTCAATGGCGTGATTTCTATGGATGAGGCTCGCGAACTCATCAAGATGCGTTCGCGTCGCTATGCCAAACGTCAGCTTTCGTGGTTTAAGCGCGATGACCGTATCGTGTGGTTTGATATGGACGAGTTTACGATCGATGAGGTCGTTGAGGACATCCTGCATCGTATTGAGGCTGCCTAATGGCCCGTTTCCCCCTTGTTCCCACGGCACCCGAGCCCGAGCGTGCCATATTAGTTGGTGTTGAGTGGCGCGACAATGCATGGCCGCTCGATCGCTCGCTTGATGAGCTGGAGCGTCTTACCCACACGGCTGGTGCCCAGTGCGCGGCACGCTTGTCACAGCGTTTGGTAAAGCCGTATCCTAAATCGTTTATCGGTTCCGGTAAGGTTGAAGAGCTGTGCGGCCTGGTGCATCGCATGGATGCCGATGTCGTTATTTTTGACGACGACCTGACGCCCTCGCAGCAATCCTATTTGGAGAAAGCCGTGGGCGAGCCGGTAAAGATTATCGATCGTACGGCACTGATCTTGGATATTTTTGGCCTGCATGCTCAGACGCGTGAGGGACGCCTACAGGTACAGCTGGCACAGCTTCAATATCTGTTGCCTCGTCTGCGTGGCATGTGGAGCCATCTCGCCAAGGAACAGACGCGCGGCGGCATCGGCTCACGCTTTGGTCAGGGCGAAAGTCAGCTCGAGGTCGACCGTCGCCTCATTCGTAATAAGATCGCTGCGCTTCGTCGTGAGCTCAAGCAGGTTGAACAGCGTCGCGATGTTCAATCCAAGAGCCGCATTGAGTCACCGGCGTTTCGCGTCGCGTTAGCCGGTTATACCAATGCGGGTAAATCGTCGTTGCTCAATCGTCTGACCGGATCTACGGTGCTTTCGCAGGACAAGCTGTTTGCTACGCTCGACCCGACGACGCGTTCGTATCGCCTGCCCGGCGGTCGTGGCATGACGATTACCGATACTGTTGGCTTTATTCAAAAGCTACCGCATGGTCTCGTTGATGCCTTTAAGTCCACGCTGTCTGAGGTTCTTGGTGCCGATCTGATCCTTAAAGTTGTGGATGCCTCTGACGAGGACTACGAGCGCCAGCTCGAGGCAGTCGATCGCGTTCTTGACGAGATCGGTGCCGGCGAGCGTTTGACGCTTACGGTGTTCAATAAAATCGATCTTCTCGATAGCGTTGATCGATTGAGTTTCCGTCGTCGCTATCCCGAGGCCGTGCTGTTCTCGGCCCAGACGGGCGAGGGACTCGACGATCTCGTCGACCGTATTGCTCGCGAGGCGGCTGCCACCGATGTGTTGCTCTCCGCTGAAATCCCGTATCGCGAGGGCGCCCTCATCACGCTGGTGCATGAACAGGGAACCCTTTTGCACGAGGAATATCTTGAGGGCGGCGTTCGTATTGTTGCGAAGCTGCCGGCTCGTATCGCGCCGCGGCTCAAGCGTTATCGCACCGAGTAGACGAGCTCCAAAAAGCCCAGAATAATGGGCTGATGCAGTAGATAAAAGGGGAGTGCGTGACGTCCAAGGCTGGCGAGCGCCGGGATGGGATTGGCGTAGGCCCAGCTAGGGACGGTCTTATCGATTCCCTTCGCTATGTGTGCGGCGAAGTATCCTGCAAGATACATAAAGAAAAACGGGATGATGGGGTAGTAATCACCTGAGACAAACCCAGGGCTCGGAAATCCCAGCCACGCCAGGTAGGGGACAGGGTAGATCGTTTTGGGGATGCTCCAGGTGAGGGCAAACAACAAAAGGCATAGGGACATGCCCCATCTCGCCGATATCTTCTTAAGGACGGGATCGGTCAACGCCACGATGCCGGTACATGCGGCCATGCAGTAGATGATGCCAAAATTAACAGAATCGTCAACTGAGACAAGTGTTGTTGCCAACCAGACGACGAGTGCTGCTAAGGCGTATTTGGCGGCACGTTTGATATTGTTGCGCGAAAGGGTGCACATCCAACCCGCGATAAACAAAAATACCCAGCTGATGCTGGCGCGCCAGATGTCTTGAAAGACAGTCTGGGTAAACCAGGGCATATCCCAGTCGTACAGGTAGGCAAGATCGTAGCAAGCGTGAAAACCTGCCATTGAAATCATCGTAAGCCCGCGGACGGTATCAAAGATGGTGATGCGTTTTTGCATTACGAGAACCGGCGCATCAAGCCGACGACTTTGCCCAAGATAACGGGATTCGTTGCATAGATAGGCTCCATGGTGTCATTCTCAGGCTGCAGGCGTACGCGTCCCTGCTCCTTGTAGAACGTCTTGACGGTCGCTGAACCATCAATCATAGCCACGACAATTTCGCCGTTCATGGCACTCTTTTGTTCACGGACGATGATGTAATCGCCATTGAAGATACCGACATTGATCATTGAGCTCCCATGCACCTCAAGGATAAAGGAACCCTGATCAGTGGCGATTTCGGTCGGGATAGTAAATGTGTCTTCGATATTCTGCTCGGCCAGAATGGGAATCCCAGCCGCGACGCGACCAACGAGCGGTAGTGAGACCGTTCCGCGAGGTGCGGTGGTCTCGTCAGATTTAGAAATTGAGACAGAGGAACCGTCCTCGTTAAAGAGTTCCAGAGCGCGCGGTTTGGTGGCATCGCGCTTGAGTAGCCCGCGCGCCTCCAGGGCAGATAGATGGGCGTGCACGGTGCTGGGGGAGGAAAGGCCCACGGCAGAAGCCATCTCGCGCACGCTGGGCGGATAACCCTTCTCCTGCTGATATTCCTTGATGAAGTCGTAAATTTGCTGCTGACGCTTGGTAATTTTGCGAGCCATCAGGGCATCCTCTCTACCCATGTCAAACAAATGTTCGAATTTTGCTTGACAGGAACAACTGTTCGAAGATAATAATAACCGAACATTCGTTCTCGCGCTAGACATTTTTGTCCGCGCGGCTTGATAAAACTGTTCTCAGCAAAACACGCGAGAGGAGAACATGATGAACGCAACGAATATGGTCCAGGGAAACCTCGCCCTTAAGCTCGAGACGTCTGCAGAATACACTTTTACGGTTGTTCAGGGTGGCCGCTCCGGCTTTCAGCCTTTGACCGTAAAGCCTGCTCGCAATCAGCAGGCTGTAGCCGCGCCGGGCCGCGTTGCCCTGAAGGTTCCGACGATTGTCGCCGTTGCCGTTGCGCTTACGCTCTTCTTTGTCCTCGCTACGTCGGTCTTTAGCGCTCGTCACGCCGCGTATGCCGAGTCCGTTTCCAACGTTACCTATGAGACCATTCGCGTTCAGTCTGGTGATTCTCTTTGGTCGCTTGCCGAGGAATATCCAATCGAAGGCCTTTCCACGCAAGAGACTTCCGACATGATCCGTAACGTCAATCATCTGGAGCATGGTTCGCTCGCCGCCGGTGCGCATCTTAAGGTTCCTGCTCGTTCGTAATCATTATCGCGCTGCGCATGGTACCCTTGTTATCGTTTAAGAGGAGGTACCATGCGCTGTCCCAAATGCGGCAAGGCACATACCCGCGTCGTTGATTCCCGTATGCAGGAGTCAAATAACACCATTAAGCGTCGCCGCGAATGTTGCTCGTGTAACTATCGCTTTACAACGTTCGAACGATGCGAAGACCCAATCGAGGTCATTAAGTCGGACGGAACCAAGCAGCGGTTCGATCGCAATAAGCTGCTCGTCGGCTTGATGCGCGCCACTATCAAGCGCGATATCGACACTAAGAAGCTCAATGAGATTATCGATGACATCGAGGTCGAGCTGCGCTCTCGCACGCTGACGGCCGTTACGTCCCATGAGTTGGGTGACATGGTACTCAAGCGCTTGGCCAAGATCGACAAGGTGGCGTACATCCGCTTTGCCTCGGTCTACCGCGATTTCAAAGACGTCGATGAGTTTCTGCAAGAGCTCGACAAGCTAAGGTGATTCCATGTCCAACATTACCGTCAACATAAAGCGTCTCGACCCCACCGTCGAGCTTCCCAAATACGCCCATCCCACCGATGCCGGCTTGGATTTGCGCTCCAACGAGGACTGCATTCTGAAGCCCTTCGAACGCCGTCTGGTCTCTACTGGGCTGGCAATCGCCCTGCCCGATGGCTACGCCGGCTTCGTCCAGCCCCGAAGCGGTTTGGCCATCAAGCAGGGCCTGTCTATAGTCAATACGCCGGGCCTCATCGACGCCCACTACCGAGGAGAACTCAAGGTTATCCTCATTAACCTGGATCCCTCCAACAACATCCAAATCAACAAAGGCGCCCGCATAGCCCAACTTGTCATCCAAGAAGTCCCCACGGTCAACCTCATAGAAGTAGAAGAACTAGACGAAACCGACCGAGGCAACGGAGGCTTCGGCTCCAGCGGCGTAGCCTAGGGGCGCTCGTATCCCGCCCGCCCGCCTCTCACACATATCGTTCCATGCTCAAACATTCTCGCTTCGCTTCGCTCGCTGCGAAACTGCGCGTGGAACGATATGTGTGAGAGGCGGGCGGGCGGCTACTCGCTTGAAACAATATTTACTTTTCTAGTAAGCCGACGCTACAAAGGGACCGTCCCTTTGTAGCGTCGGCTTACTGTATTTATATTTTCTGGTTCCCCTTTGCAGATTTTACTGGTGGGGAATCTGTTATAGCTGCTAGTACGTTAACGCAGCTAGCCTGCGGGAGGCCCTATATATCGTCCCGCGCGCAGTTTCGCAGCGAAGCGAGAATGTTTGAGCACGGGATGATATATAGGGCCTCCCGCAGGCTAGCGGACATTAAGACCCTAGCGAATATGCGCGGGTTTATCGCCCCAGTAGAAGCGGCAGAAGGCTCGTTTGCGCTTTTGGGGTTTGCCTACGAGCTCCATGGTTGCGATGGCTATATCTTCGGCTGCGTGTGGACGGCGTAGTACTTCGCCGTTGATGAGTAGGGCTTTGAGTGATTCGGGATGGTCGTGCAAGTGACGTAGGGTTACGATGAGTTCTCGTGCTGTGGTGACATGCATGCTGGCGCCCATGCCGGTGAGCATTGTGGTGTTGGCCTTTTCCTGACCGTATGATTTGCCCAGCAGGATCATCGGCAGATGAGCGCACAGGCACTCGGTGACGGTGAGTCCGCCCGATTTGAGGATTGCCAGGTCGCAGCCGTGCATGAGGGCCGCCATGTCGTCCACGTAGTCCAGAACCGTGACGTTTTCGAGCTTCATGGCGTCAAAGAGCGTCTTGAGGCGGGTGGCGTATTCCTCATCCTTGCCCGGCAAAAAGACAAAATGCATGTCCTCAAAGCTGCGTAAGAAGGGGAGCGTATGCTCCATCGCCGCCCGGAAGCGCACGTAAGGTTGCGGCAGGCTGGCGCCAGCCATAACTAGCACGACCGTCTTGTCTGCCGGCAAATTGAACTTACTCAGCTCATCCTCACGATTGTAATCGGTATCGAAACCAGCTCGGATGGGGATGCCCGTTATGCGGATTTTAGACTCGGGCACCTTGCGTGGGCGCAGCGTTTCGGCCATAAACTCGTTGGCCACGCAGAACAGGTCGGTGTCCTTGTGGGGCCAAAAGCCTTCGACTTCATAGTCTGTTGGCACGCAGATGACCGGGTAATCGATACCCGTGATGACGCGGGCGCCCACAGCAACATTAGCTGCCGTAATGTGTGTTGCAACCACGGCCATGGGCCTGCGGGTGCGGACATATTCATTGAAGGCGGGGAACATAATTCGTGACCATGCTGTGCCGCCACCCCAGAGAAGATGTCCTGTAAGCGTATATCGCCAGGTCAGGTCGTAAATGGGGCGCGTGGCTCCCGTAAAAGAAGCCGCGGTCTTATTGCCGTCGAATTTAATACGTCCAAAATCGAGGATATCCAGGACTTCGATCTCAACATCCTCAGGGATTCCCTTGGTGCCGCTGATAAGGTCAAATGCTTGTGCAATCGCGTTGGCGGCGGCTTTGTGGCCCGATCCAACCGATGCGTGCACGATGGTTACTAGGGGTTTTTGTGCAGGTGAAACGGTCATTTGCTCCGGTTGGGGAGTAGCTTGCATGGGCAGGGGAGCGCTATTGCTCGTCTGCATTTGATCCATCGATAACTCCCCTTCAGCTTTGTTACGCGATTTATCATTGTAGTGCATGAGTGTCATGTTCACGTAAATTTGGGTATGAGCGCAAAGAACGCCAATCTTTCGACAGGAGGTCTCTTCATGACTACCCATCAGCCGATCGATGTTGCTATTATCGGCGGCGGCCCTGCGGGCTATGCTGCAGCCATTTACGCGGCGCGCGCCAACCTAACGACGACCGTGATTGAGCAGGGCATGTCGGGAGGACAGATCGCCACAACCAATGAGGTCGAGAACTATCCGGGCATTCCGCTACTGAGCGGCGCTGAACTCGGTGAGCGATTCCAACAACATGCAGAAGGCCTAGGGGCTCAGGTTGAATGGAGCATGGTGACGGGTGTCGATTTCGATGCCGGCTCCAAATTGTTTACCGTTCATCACGATGTTGGTGATACGACGGCTAGGAGTGTTATCGCTTGCATGGGTGCCACGCCGCGTCCGGCAGGTTTCGCTGGCGAGGATACGTATCGCGGTCGTGGCGTTTCGTATTGCGCGACGTGTGACGGCATGTTCTTCCGTGGCAAACAGGTCTTTGTAATCGGTGGTGGCAATTCGGCATGCGAGGAAGCTCTGTTCTTGTCAGAAATCGCCAGCAGCGTGACCATCGTTTTGCGCCGCGATCAGTTCCGTGCCCCCGATGGTGTGGTTCAAAAAGTTCTTGCAAAAGATAATATTTCAGTTAGGTACCAAACTAGTATTGTGGAGCTCTCGGGCGAAGCCATGCCAACGACGATTACCTTTAAGGACAATGCATCCGGTGAGACTCATACCGATTCATTTGAGCCCGGCTCGTTTGGTATCTTTGTCTTTACCGGGACGCAACCCCATACCGAGCTTGTTGAGCATCTAGTCGATCTGGCGCCTGATGGCGGCATTCTGACTGATGAATCCATGGCGACCCGCACGCCAGGTCTATTTGCCGCTGGCGACATCCGTTCCAAGCTTTTACGTCAGGTTGTGACCGCCGTTTCTGATGGAGCCATAGCGGCAACCGGAGCATACGCATTTCTCCACGGATAAGTACGATAATATATCTTATGTAAGGTTGCTATCAATTAACTAAATGGCGGGACGATGCATCTGTGCGTTGTTCCGCCAATTTTCTTGCTGGCTATGTGGTATGCAAAACTAGATAACCTAGAATACAATATAGAAAATGAATGGAGGACCTTTATGAACCACGTTAAACACGTTATTCCGATGTCCGATTCGTCGGTCAGCATTAAGCCTGAGGATATTCAGCCCACTGTGCTGCCCGATGCATTTATTCAGTCCGATATCGTGCGCAAACTCAATACGTTGAGTCTGCCGCGCTATGACCAGTTGCCCAATGTGACGCTCTACCGCGACCAGGTCATTGAGTATGTTGCGCTGTGGATGGAGCCGCTGTCTATTTGCGTTGAGCAGCCTGTCATTACGCCATCGATGATCAATAACTACGTGAAGGTCGGCCTGGTGCCTGCTCCGGTCAAAAAGCAGTATGGTCGCGAGCAGATTGCCCGCCTGATCGCTATCTGCGTCTTTAAGCAGGTGCTACCTATTGCTGCGGTGCAGGCGCTCTTTAACATTCAGCGTTTGAGCTACGATGCTCCGACGGCCTTCGACTATGTGGTCGATCAGCTCGAGGCATCGATTCGTTCGGCGTTTTCTGTCGAGCAGACGCCGGTTCCCGATACGGCGCATCAGGTAACGCGTGAGTCGCTGCTTGTGCGCAGCGCGGTTTCATCCTTTGTTTCGAAGGCTTACTTGATGAGCTATCTCAAGTTCAACGGGTTTAATAGCTAGCCGAAGTATAAAACGGGCGGGACAAAGAGCTATCTGTCGCTTTGTCCCGCCCGTATTTTTGCTTGGTTGGACTTTATTTGCCCGAAGCTACGCCCATGCCGTAGCCGATGATCAGGCCGTGCATCTCGGCGTAATAGGAA
Organism: uncultured Collinsella sp.; assembly: GCA_900541135.1. Lineage (GTDB taxonomy): Bacteria > Actinomycetota > Coriobacteriia > Coriobacteriales > Coriobacteriaceae > Collinsella. The sequence goes on along the minus strand of UQIG01000009.1, from coordinate 22,455 downwards.
TCCAGGCCGTTGCAGGGCATGATGATGGTCTTGGAGCCGGGCCAATGCTCGACTATACGGTCAGTAAGCGCCTGTGCTCCAGCTTCGTTCTCAACGTGATCGATGACGACCTCACCGCCCGTAAAGCCCTCGGCTTCCATAGTGTCGATGATCTTGTTGAGCATCTTTTTTTCGCCACGCGTGTGCCCGACGAGTTCGATTTTACCGGCCTCACTCGCCGTGCCCAAAATGCGGATATTGAGCTTGTTGGCAATGACGCCGGCTGCCTTAGGGATACGTCCGGCTTTGGCGAGGTTTTCGTAATTGCACAAGCTGAAGAGGATTTTGCTGTTCTGCTCAAGGCTATCGAAGTATGCGCAAGCATCCTCGAATGAGATATTCGGATTGCTTGCAAGATAGCGGTCGAACAGCAAGAAAATGAGGTCCATTTTGCCGCCAGCTGCGCGTGAATTTACTAGATGAATCTGTCGGTCGGGCTCATCGGCAAGAACCATATCGCGAGCCGTGGCTGCCGCGTTGTAGCTGCCCGACACGCCCTCAGAGATTGGCATGCAGATGGTCTTGTCTGCCAATTTGAAGAGCTCGGCCCACTCCCCTACGCTGGGACAAGCGCTTGAAGAAGCGTTCGTCTCCGCCTGAACAGCGCAGTTGAGCTCATGAACATCGAGCGAAAGGTTATCGACAAATTCGCGCTCCCCCACTCTGATCTTAAGGGGTGCAAATGCAAAGGTGGTATGTGGTGCGGTTGGTTGCCAATCGCGAAGATTGCAGCTCGAATCGGAGATAAGTGCCCAGTTCATAGAGGGTCCTTTCTAATTGTTCCCAAACAATTATAGCCTTCTTGCAGACCGATTGGGCCGCTATCTAGTATTCAAAACTAGATAGCGGCCTGCATAAAAGGCAAAAGAATGGACCCCATGACTCAAAGCCACGAGGTCCATATCCGTTTGCTTTATTTGAATACTTAGTATCGAACGAAAATATAGTTGTTGTTCATGCCAGCGGCAACGGAGCTGATGATAACACCCGTGTTATAGTCGGAAGCATGAATCATCTGACCACCACCGATGTAAATGCCGGTGTGGTACGAGTTGACCACAACGTCACCGGGCTGCGGATCGGACACACGCGTCCAGCCCATAAAGGTACCCGTGGTGCCCAGGCGGCAATAGCGACCAGTTAGGCAATAACTAACAAAACCAGAGCAGTCGAAGCTGTTCGGGCCAATTCCGCCCCAGGAATAAGCGCAACCAAGCTTACTGTATGCACGCGAGACAACAGAACCGCCGTCGACGGACTGGCTCGGAGCAGAAGGCGTCGGAGCCGGAGCGGGCGTGGATGGCTGCGGCGTCGGAGCAGGTGCCGGCGTAGGAGCCGGAGTGTTGCCGCCCTGGTTGTTGTTATTGCTGGTCTGACCACCGTTGTTGGTGTTCTCGGTCGTACCGGCAGTCTCGTTGCTCACCGTGGCCTTCTCGGCGGTACTGGCGTTGATGCCGGCCTGCAGCGCGGCGTTGGCCTCGGCTTCGGCGGCAAGTTCGGCTTGCAGCTGCGAATCCAGGGAGTTAACGACGTTCTGGGCTTCAGCCTGCTGGGCGTTAAGCTCGTCGACCTTCTTTTGCGTGGCGGCGACGTTCTTCTCCTGCTCGGTCTGCTTATCGGTGAGCTGCTGCTTAAGCTCCTTGACCTCTTGAATGGTCTGAGCCTGCTTATCGGAAACTTTGCCGTAGTAGAACAGACGGTTGAGCATATCGCTCAGGTCATCGACGCCCGTCAGAACCTGAAGCAGGCTCAGACCGCCAGTTTTGTACTCGCCGGCGACATAGGTCGAGAGCTTGGCCTGACCATCGGCGATCTCCTGCTGCTTCTGTGTGATCTCGCCAGCAGTCTGATCGAGCGCCTGCGTCTGTGTGGCGAGCTCATCGTAAATCTGCTGGGTTTGGGTACCGATCTGCTCGAGCTTCGTACGAGCAGCGGCAAGGTCGGATGCGGTATCGGCGTAGGCAGGAGCCGCGAGGCCCAAGCCCAAAACACAAGCGAGGGTTGCCGTAGCAGCGCAGCGTGCCATGTTTTTGTGCGTGTTTGCTGTGCGCATGTAGCTTCCTTTCCAGTAACTAAGGGTAACGGCTAGTCCACCGTCACCAGGCTAAAGAGCTCCACATCGTCATCAGACGGCGTGAGCTTCTCGCGCGGGTTGAGAAACGCAAGCTCAAGGATACAACCGTAACCGACAAGCTTTGCGCCCATATCTCGCACCAGTTTACCTGTTGCCTCGACGGTTCCGCCCGTCGCGACCAAGTCGTCCAGAATCAACACGGTATCTTTAGAGCTAATAGCGTCGGCATGGATCTCAATTGAATCGGTGCCGTACTCGAGCTCGTAGCTCTGGCTCACGGTCTCGCGCGGCAGCTTGCCCGGTTTACGTGCGGGGACAAAGCCAGCGCCAAGGGCTACAGCCACCGGTACGCCAACCATAAAGCCGCGAGCCTCGGGCCCCACGACCTTGGTGATTCCCATGCCGGCAAAGTGTTCGGCGAGGGCATCGGTCATGGCTTTGAGCGCCTCGGGGTTGCCAAAGAGCGGCGTGATGTCTTTAAAGATGACTCCGGGCTCGGGATAGTCGGGGATGTCGACGATTTGAGATTCGAAGTCGTACATTGCATGACCTTTCAATGGGTTGCCGGATAAGCGGCAGCTGTTATTTGCCCGCGGTGGCGGTTCCGGTTTGCGAAGGGGCGACGACCTTGAGCGGCTTTACGAGAGAATCCTCGTGTGAAGCCGGCGCAGCTATCTCTTCGTTTTTGGCCTTGGTGGACTCGGAGCGAGTGATTTCCTCATCGAGTGCATCGATGTCGGCGTCCTCGACCACGGCGTTGAGCGACTCAAAAACGCGGTTCTTGAGCAGCGCGGTGTGCACGCCCTCCGTCAGGTCGTGAAGCTTCTTAAACGCACGTTCGAGCTTGGCATCGCGCTCGTCATCGGAGGTATCCATGCCGAGCATACTCACGAGCACCTGCTCAAACATCGAGGACTCGCGGTTGGCGGAAGACACGTATTGACGCAGGTTGCGCGGCTCGATATGGAAGCGCGAAAGCTCGGAGCAGTAGCGGATGATCGGGAAATCGCGACCATCGACGAGCTCACGATTCTGCGGACTCTTGATGATGCGAATGAGGTCGTTCTCGGCGAGCGAGCGGATAAACGAAATCTCGACGCCCAGCATATCGGGAATGGTCTCGATGGGATGCAGCTTTTGCTTAGTCTCCTTGGGCTCCGTCTTGAGCGGAACATCGGACAGCAAGCCCACCTCGTAGGCGAGCGTTGACAGGTCCGTGGCGTTTTCCAAGCGCTGCTTAATTACGTTGAGCGGCATATAGCGGGTCTTCTGCAGGTGCAGAATGACCTCCAGACGATCAACGTCCTCTTTGGAGTACTGACGGTATCCCTTAGGCGTACGATGAGGGGTAATGAGCCCCTCATCCTCTAGAAATCTAATTTTTGAGTTCGAAAGATCGGGGTATGCGCCTCGAAGAAGGTTGACGACTTGGCCGATACTCAGATAGTTGCGTTCGGCCATGCCCTATTCACCGGTTTCGATGCGCTCCGGCGTGCTCTCGTGGTAGATGAGCGTAAACGTACCGATCTGGACGGAAGAACCGTCGTGCAGCGAGGCTGCATTGACGATGGCACCGTCGACCCAGGTACCATTGAGCGAGCCCAGGTCCTCGATGCGAGCGCCGAGGCCCTCGCGAATAATGCGGGCGTGGCTGCGCGAAACGGTCATGTCATTGAGGAAGATGCCGTTCGCAGGATCGCGGCCGATGGTGGTCACGTCGTCCTCGAGCTCAAAGGCGGCACCAGTCTGCGGACCCTTGACGATGGACAGAACGGGAGCGGTGATGCGCACGTTGGCCATAAGGTCGGGAACGGTGACGTCGCTTGAAGGCACGCGGAATACGCAGGTAGCGTCAGCAGTCTTATCATTCTGAGGCATATTGTTAACCATGTTGTCCATGACAACCCCTAACTTATCGCGGACGTGCCGCAAATAATGAACCGTACGTAATCATACCCCAACGAATCAGTCTTCGATTTCAGGGTTCAGAAAGTCGATGTCCTCGTCCTCGGGATGCGCGAGAGCCTGTTTAATGGCCGCTCCGCCCTTAATGGAGTAGATGACAGCCGTGAGCATGGAGAAGATCACGCCGCCGTACACAAAGAAGATGCCGAGGGGCACCGAGCTTCCGTTGAGGCCCGGGAAGGCCGTGAGGGTTGAAGGTAAAAGATGCAGTCCGTCAATAACGGGGAAACCGAGCAGCATGAGCGAGAAGCCGGTCATGAGCAGCGCTGTCGCAATCTTTCCGGGGAAGACGACATCGATGGGGCGACGGTGATAATGGCGCACGATAAGCGTGCCGATGCCCAGATAGATGTCGCGGCCAATAATGAGCACGCAGACCCAGATGGGCAGCTCTCCGCGAACCACCAGTCCAAGTACGCCGGTGAACAGCAGCGCGCGGTCGCAAATGGGATCCATGACCTTGCCGAGCCATGAGACCGTCTTAGTCATGCGGGCGATCTGGCCGTCCATCCAATCGGTGGAGGCGGCAACGGCGTAGATAACGATGGCGATGACGCGGTTGTTATCCGTCACAAACAGGTACAGAAATACCAGGGTGAGGATCAGGCGCGTAAAGGTGATGAAATTGGAGATCGTAAAGATCTTATTCGACGGGTAATCGGAAGTGCCGATAAGCTCCTTTTTGATCTTCTTTTTGATGCCCACAGGACTCCCCCGCTGGTTAACGACAAAACTTTCGATACTATACCCGTTCCGGCGATGTCTATCCAGCGCAGCCATAGAGAGTCCAGACATGTGGAGGGCGGTTCTGGGCTGTGTGGGATTCTGCATTCGTGTACATCAGCCTCCAAACATGTCGAAAAATGTCGATTTTGGTGGCTGATGTACACGTTTTGATTCGGTGATTACATCGAGCGGGAACGTTGTTGCTTTAGGCAAAATAATCATGGTGATTAAAAACAAAAAAGGTCAGGCACTAGGTGCCTGACCTGCAAACTTCTGGTCGGGACGACTGGATTCGAACCAGCGACCCCTTGACCCCCAGTCAAGTGCGCTACCAAGCTGCGCCACGTCCCGAAGCTATTGTTTGTTGCTCTGCTCTCGCTCGCAACAGGGAGTATATTAACCCGAAACTTTGGACTTGTGCAAGAACTTTTTTATAAATTTTGAAGCAAGTCCAAAATTGTATCTGCGAGCTGGGGTTTTGTTAGCACGGGAAGTTCTTGCGTGCCCGTTGTGCTCACAATCCAGGCCTTGTTAGTGTCGGTTCCAAAGCCCGAATCGGCGCGCGAGACATCGTTGGCGATAATGGCATCGCAACCCTTGCGGGTGAGCTTGCGCTGTGCGTACTCCAGGACGTTATCGGTCTCGGCCGCAAAGCCGATCACGCACCGTTCCCCCTTTTGGCGCGAGAGCTCGGCCAAAATATCGACCGTCTCGACCAGTTCGATGCGATCCAAGCGTTCGTTGGACTTTTTGAGCTTATGGTCCGCAGGGGTGGCGGGGGTATAGTCGGCGACGGCGGCCGCACAAATTGCCGCATCGGCCGTCTGGAAGGCGCTCAGGGCCGCCTGGAGCATCTCTGCGGCGGTTTGCACGCGCACGCACTCCACGCCGCGGGGAACATCGAGCGATGTCGGTCCCAACACGAGCGTGACCTCGCCACCGCGGCGTGCGGCCTCCCCTGCAAGGGCGACGCCCATCTTGCCTGATGAGCGGTTGCCAATGAAGCGCACCGGGTCGATCGGTTCGTGTGTGGGGCCGGCAGTGATGACGATGCGCTTGCCCGCCAGGTCTTGCGGCACGGGGTTGAGCACCTCACAGACAGCCTCGACGATGTCCTCGGGCTCGCTCATGCGTCCCGTGTCCACGTCGCCGCAGGCAAGGTAGCCGCTGCCCGGACCCACCACATGGACACCGCGCTCGCGCAACGTGGCCATGTTGGTCTGTGTAGCCGGCGCTTTCCACATGCCATTGTTCATGGCCGGCGCGATCACGATGAGTCGTGGCGTTGCCAGCAGCGTGGTGGAGATGAGGTCGTCTGCGATGCCGTTGGCCATCTTGGCGATGATATTGGCCGTCGCGGGCGCCACGACCACCAGGTCGGGCTCCTGTGCGAGCGAGATGTGGTGGATGGGGTCGGAGGGATCGTCGAATAGGCCCACGGCAACGGGCTCGTTGGTGAGCGCACGAAAGGTGAGCGGGCCCACAAACTCGGTGGCATGCTCGCTCATGACGACCTTGACGCGTGCGCCGCGCTTTTGCAGCAGGCGCACGATATTGCACGACTTATAGGCGGCGATCCCGCCGGTAATGCCCAGCAGGATCGTTTTTCCCTCAAGTTGCATTGAATTGTTGGATGCCGCCGTCATCGCTAGGCTTCCTTGCTCGGGAGTACCAGGAGCCGGTGGCAGTACGGGCAGTGCGTAATCTCGCTACCGTCGTGGTTGAGGTCGCTCATGGACGATGCCTGCAGCGCGGTGTGGCAGACCGTGGGGATGTTGCCCTGGATGGTCTCAACGGCCAGGCCGCGGAACTGCTTGAGGAGGCTCTCGTAGTCGGTGAGCACGTCGGCCGGCAGCGTGGCAGCAAGCGCGGTGCGCTCCTTCGTGGCGGCGTCAATCTGAGCCTGCAGGTCGGCAGCCTTGGCTCGGGCGGCCTTGGTGTCGGCCTTTACGCCCTCCTCGAACTTGGCGATGATGGCCTGTGCGCGAGCCTCGCGGTCGAGCGCCTCCTTATGGGCGATGACGACGTCCTTGCGGGTGTGCTCAATCTTGTCCAGACGCTTGACCAGGGTGGCGAGCTCGTTTTCCAGGTCCTGAACCTCGCGGTAGTCGGAGCCGTCGACGTGGCGCTTCTTGGCAGCCTCGATGGCGTTGTTGGTCTGAATCTCGGTGGTATTGAGATCGTCGAGCTCAATGTCCAGATCCTTGCGCTGGGCGTAGAGCTTGGTCATCTCGGACTTGAGCTTCACATAGGTCTTGCGCTTGGAAGCGAGCTCCTTGAGCTCCGGCATATTGGCAAGTTCACTCTTGTTGCGGGCGAGCTCCAAATCGATCTGTTGCAGCTTGAGTAGCGTAGCGCCGGCGCTCATAAGTTCTCTCCTTTTGTCACAGTCCACCATTGGCAAGGGTTCAGTATTTTAATCGCATGACGGGGGTCGACCCCGGCGTCAACTGCAGAGTTCATCAATATATCAACGAACGGCTCCTCGGAGCGGTCGTGGCCGAGCAAGATCACCGGTAGCCCACGCAAGGCAAGGTCCTGCGCCACGTGATAGCCTGCCTCGCCCGTCACGACAACATCCGCACCGGCGGCGATGGCAAGTTCGCCAAAGTCACCGAGGGAGCCGCCCAGAATGGCGACGGTGCGGCACGAGCGCTCGGCATCGCCCCATACACGCGGGTCGCTTCCGAAGGCCGTGGCAGCACGGGCGGCAAGATCGCGCAGCGTGCACGGGTCGTTGAGCGTTGCAAGCGCGCCCAGGCCGGTCGGCTCGGGGTCGTCCACGTGCTCCAGTGAGCTCACGGGTACGGCACCCAGCAGCTCACTCAGGCAGACGCGGGCTTCGTGCGAGCGGTCCAGGTTGGTGTGGAGCGAGATAATGCTCACGCCGCAACGCGCTGCCTCGTAGAGCGCCGCGCTGCATTGGGGGCGTGCGGAATCCGACGGACAAAACGCCTCGGGCGCCTTGATGTATATGGGATGATGCGTCAGCAGCACGTTGGCGCCGCCTTCTTGGGCGCGGCGAACATTAGCTTCGGTCGCATCGAGCGCGCAGGCAACGCCGGTGATCTCCGCGGCCGGATCGCCAACGGAGAGTCCTACGTGATCCCAGCCCTCGGCGTCCGCCTTGGGGTAGCGCGCCAGCAGCCCACGTTCAAGCTCGGCGACGATCATGCGGCACCTGCGATCGAGAGCAGCGTTTGGGCAAACTCGTCCAGATCGTCCGGATTCACGCGGTCGTCAAAGGAGATGCGCAGTGCACCTAGTGCCTGCTCGCGACCAATGCCCATGGCGCTGAGCACATGGCTCGGGTCCATGCTGCCGCTCGAGCACGCCGAGCCGGCCGAAACCTCAAAGCCGGCGGCATCGAGCTTGACGATGAGCTCCTCGGAGTCCATGCCATCAACGTAGATCGACACCATGCCCGGCAGGCGATCGGCCTGTGCGTAGTCGCCCATGGTGGCGTGAATGCGCTGGTGGGCCGTAAGCGTGGCGTAGAGCTTGTCGGAAAGGGCTTGCAGCTTCGCGCGCTCCTGAGCCACATGGGGCGTCAGAGACGAGGCGGCAGCGGCAAAGGCGAGCTGCGTTCGCAGGTCTTGCGTGCCGGCACGACGACCGGCCTCCTGTCCGCCGCCAAAGATGCGCGGGCGCAGCGGCGTGCGGCTCTTAAGGTAGAGTGCGCCAGATGCCACGGGACCGCCAATCTTGTGGGCTGCGACGGACATGGCGTCGACGCCCAGCTCGGTGACATCGAGCGGAATATGCAGATACCCCTGGATGGCATCGGTGTGGAACAGGGCGCCAACGGTATGCGTGGCCGCGGCAAGCTCGCGGATGGGCTGCACCACGCCGGTCTCGTTGTTGGCAACCATGATGCTCACGAGCACCACGTCGTCGCCTAGCAGCTCGACAAGCGTGGCAGGCTCAATGTAGCCCATGCGGCAGGGCTGCACCAGGTCGACGGTAAAGCCGGCGGCACGCAGCAACGGCAGGTTGTCCAGAATCGAATCGTGCTCGATGGCCGAAACGATTACACGATCGCGCTTGCGATCGCGCTTGCGATCGCGCTGACGAGCGCCCTCGGCAAGACCGAGCAGCGCCAGCTGGTTGGCTTCGGTGCCGCCGTTGGTCAGTACAATCTCGGACGGGCGGACGCGCGCGCCAAAGCTGCGGGCGATCTCGCGACGTGCAACCTCCAGACGCGCGGCAGCCTTGCGGCCGAGCGAATGCAGCGAGTTGGGGTTGACGCCGGCAAGCTCGCTGTCGTCGTACTCGCGCTGCGCAAGGAGCGCCTCGGCGCGCATAGGCGTCGAGGCGGCGAAGTCAAGATTCACGGGTATGCGGTTTTGACCTGCGGTCATAAGGGTTTATGCCTCCTGTGCGGCCTCGTTGCCCAGCTTCTGCAGCAGCGCAACCTCGGCGGCGGGATCTTCGGACTTAAATACGGCGGAACCTGCGACGAGCACGTTGGCGCCAGCCTTGACGACCTCGGCGATGTTCTTGGAAGAGATACCGCCATCGACCTCGATGAGAGGCGAAACGCCGTGACGCTCGCACATGGCCTTGAGCTCGTGCAGTTTGGCAATGGTGCCCGGGATAAAGCTCTGGCCGCCAAAGCCAGGGTTCACGCTCATGAGCAGCACCATATCGACGACGTCGATGATGCTCTCGAGCACGCACACGGGGGTTGCGGGGTTGAGCACCACACCGGCCTTGACGCCGCGCTGCTGCAGATGCGTGAGCGTGCGGTGCAGGTGCGTGGAAGCCTCGTAGTGCACGGTGATCATATCGGCACCGGCATCGGCGTACCAATCGACCGTCTCGTCGGGGTTCGACACCATCAGGTGCGCGTCGACCGGCACGTCGGTGGAGCGCTTGACGGCCTTGAGGATATCAACGCCAAAGGTGAGGTTGCCGGTAAAATGACCGTCCATAACGTCGAAGTGCACAAAGTCGGCGCCGGCGATTTTGTCGAGCTCGCCCTTGAGGTTGGCCATGTCGGCCGAAAGGACGGACGGAGCGATTTTGATGGAACCCATGGTAGTAGCCTTTCTGCGCTAGTCGGTGAGTCCGTAGAACTCTTGAGAAGGGACGCGATCGGTAAGAATCTCGAGCGCCCTATCCAAAGTAACACCGTTGTAGAGCGTTTGCTCCACGGCAAAGGTGAGCGGAATGTCTACGCCCAGTGAACGGGCAAGCTCGCTCACGCTGCGGGCCGCGACGGCGCCCTCGACCACCATATGCGTGCGCGTCTGATATTCGTCGAGCGACACGCCGTGGGCAAACTCATAGCCAAAGGTGCGGTTGCGCGAATGCTCCGAGGTGCAGGTGGCAATGAGGTCACCCATACCGGCAAGCCCCATGCAGGTCATAGCTTGACCGCCGCGGGCGTGCACCAGGCGGCTGATCTCGGCCAGACCGCGTGTCATGATGAGGGCGAGCGTGTTGTCGCCCGCGCCGGTACCGGCAGAGATGCCGCACACAATGGCGATGACATTTTTCATGGCGCCGCAAACCTCGACACCGGTCATGTCTTGCGACAGATAAATGCGGAAGGCCGTGGATAGGAGCAGGTCCTTAAAGGTCTCCCCTATCTGCGGATCTTTGCTGGCGATGACGGCGGCAGAAAGCCCGCCGCGGCAGATCTCCTCGGCATGGTTGGGACCCGAGAGCGCCGCCACGCGCGCCTCGTTGCCGATCTCGCTGGCGATGACCTCGCTCATGAGCAGGCCGGACTCGGGCTCAATGCCCTTGGTGAGGCAGAGCACCGGGGTATCGGCGGCGATAAAGGGCGCTGCCCGATGGCACACGTCGCGCAAGTGCGTGGAGGGCACGGCAAAGATGATCGCATCGGCACCGTCGAGCGCCTGGGCGAGTTCGGTCGTTGCTACCACGTTGTTCGGCAGCACGTAGTCCACCAGATAGCGCGGGTTGCGGTGCTCGCCGTTGATGCCGGCGGCCGTCTGCTTGCCATGGGCCCACATGGTCACGCGCTCGGCTCGCGCGGCGGCAAGGCCGGCGACGGCGGTTCCCCAGGAGCCAGAGCCAATTAGCGCAACATTCATGACTCTCTCCTACTTATCGTCGGGCTCGGTGACGCGCTTGGTAAACGAGAGCTTGGACTCCTTACCGGTCATGAGCCTTTTAATGTTCGCGCGATGGGCCCACACCACGGTGATGCCGATCATCGCCATGCAAAACTTGAGTCCCAGGCTGCTGTACGGAAAGACCGCGCAGGCAGCGATGGGAAGACCGATGGCAGCGGCAAGCGAGCCCACCGACACAAACTTGGTGATGGCGACGGCCACGATAAACATGCCCAGCAGCGAAAGCCCAATGGGCCAGTACCATGCGAGGATTACGCCCAGACCGACCGCGATGCCCTTGCCGCCATGGAAGTTGAGGTAGGGCGAGAAGATATGGCCCCATACGGCCGCCAGGCAGATGACGCCGAGCATCCAATCGCCGGCGGCACCGGGGGCCATAATGCTCACGGGGAAGCCATAGCCCAAGTCGGCAATGAGCGGACGCGCGATAAGGGCGCAGATGGCGCCCTTAAGGCAGTCGAGCAGCAGTGTGAGCGCGGCCACCTTGGGGCCGGCCACGCGCAGGGCGTTGGTGGTGCCGATGTTGCCGGAGCCCGCCTTACGAATGTCCGTGTGGTTGAACACGCGGCCCAAGATCAGGCCAAACGGAATCGCCCCGATAAAGAACGAGACCACGGCGCAGATGGCGGTCAGCAGAATCGGATTATGCATCCTTTTGCTCCTTCTTCCTAAAGAAGAGTCGAATGGGTGTGCCGGCAAAGTCGAAGGTCGAGCGCATGCGGTTCTCCACATAGCGCTGGTAGGTGTCGTTGACCAAGTCGCTGTGGTTGACGAAGAACGTGAACGTCGGCGGGTTGACGCCCGTCTGGGTCACGTAGTGCATGCGCAGGCGGCGCTTGCCGTCCACCACGGTATGACCGAACTCGCGCAGGTCGGTGAGGAACGTGTTGAGGCGCGAGGTGCTGATCTTTTGCGAGCGCGTCTTTTCGGCAGCGTCGACCATTGCCCAGACCTTCTCGACGCTGCGCCCGGTCAGGGCCGAAATGCGCAGGTACTGGGCCCAGGGAGCCATGACGCCCAGACGGCGGTCGATGGTCTCCATGCAGGCCTCGCGCTTACGGTCGTCGTCGAGCAGATCCCACTTGTTGAGCAGCACAACGATGGCGCAGCCGCGCTCGATGGCCAAGCCCATGACCTTCTGGTCCTGCTCGGTAACGCCCACGGAGGCGTCGACGACGAGTAGCGCCACGTCGGCGCGGTCGATGGCGCGCAGGCCGCGGACCATGGAGTAGTACTCGATGTTCTCGTACACGGTGCTCTTCTTGCGGATTCCCGCGGTATCGACCATGCGGTAGTGCTTGCCGTTGCGCTCGACGACTGTGTCGATGGCGTCGCGCGTGGTGCCGGCAATGTTGGACACGATGGAGCGGTCGGCGCCCAGGATGCGGTTGAACAGCGAAGACTTACCGGCGTTGGGGCGGCCGATGATGGCGACGTTCAGCGCGTCGGGGAACTCATCGGCGACCTCGTCCTCTTCCTCGGGAAGCAGGGCCACGATGTCGTCGAGCAGGTCGCCCGTGCCGTGGCCGTGCAGGGCCGAGAGCGGCGTGGGCTCGCCGATACCGAGCGAATAGAACTCCCAGATGTTGTCGTTCTCTCGATCGGGGTTGTCGAGCTTGTTCACCAGCAGAAAGACCGGCTTGTCGCAGCGCTTGAGCATGCGAGCGACCGACTCGTCCTCCTCGGTGACGCCGGTGCGGCCGTCGACCACAAACAGGATGACGGCGGCTTCCTCGGCGGCGGCGAGGGCCTGGTCGCGAATGGACGTGGCGAAGACGTCATCGCTCTTGAGCGGTTCGATGCCGCCCGTGTCGACGATGGTGAACTCGCGGCCGTTCCAATCGGCCGTGTGGTACGAGCGGTCGCGCGTGACGCCGCGGGACTCATGGACGATGGCGTCCGAGGTCTGGGCCAGGCGGTTAACGAGCGTGGACTTGCCCACGTTGGGGCGTCCGACGACGGCGACGATAGGTTTCATCTGCACTCCTTTAATGGGTAGGGTCAGTGGAAGTGTTAGAGTCGGCAGGCACAATGCCAAGGATGTGCTCCAGGGTATCGAGCAGCTCATGCGGCATGGTCGACACCACATGAACCTCGGCGCCGCGACTGGTAAGGCTTGCGAGTAAATCTTCACGATGATACTCGTCAAGCGTCATGCCGTCAGCGTTGAACATGAGCTTAGGCACAAAGAGCATAACCCCCGAGAGGTCCTGCGGCAGCTGTTCCAGAATGTCGCAGGCGACGATGAGGCCGGTCACGTCCACGTTGCCGCCAAAGTAGCGATTCTTGATGGCCGTGACGGTGCCGGCGAGCCCCTGCGGCGATTCCACGAAACGTGCCACGGTGTCGCGTGCGCTGGCGCCCGAGAGGCACAGCAGGTGCTGGCTGCGAGCGGCGATGGCCTCGCGGACGAGGGCCAGTCGCTCGGCATCGGTAGCCATCACGTCGTCGGTCTCGTCCAGATACGAGCGGATCATGCCGATACCGTCGTAGTACTGCGGATAGCCGTCGTAAAAGTCCGCCTCGGGCGGATCGATGCCGGCGTCCAGGTAGAACTCGTCGCTCATCTGGAAGGTGTGGCGGCCAAAACGCTCGAAGGCGCGGTCCTGGTAGGGACGGATCATGGCAATGGTCTCGCGCGCCAGTTCGGGCTTGTCGCTGTATGACCAGCTAAAGCGGTTCTGATGCTTGGTAAAACCGAGCGGCACAATGCCCAGGCTTGTGATTTGCTCGTGCTCCTCGCAAAAGCGCAGGGTCTTTTCCAGCTCCTCGCCGTCGTTCATGCCGGGGCACAACACGATCTGCGCGTGAATCTCGATACCGGCGGCCATGATGGCCTCGAGCACATCCATGCCGCGCTGGGCGTTGCGGCCCATCATACGGCGGCGGACGTCGGGGCTTACGGCGTGGACCGACACGTTCATGGGGCTCATGTTGCGTTGGATGACGTTTTGAACATCTTCGTCGGTGAGGTTCGTGAGCGTGACAAAGTTGCCCTGTAAAAAGCTCAGGCGATAGTCATCGTCGCGAATGTAGAGCGTTGAGCGGCCGCCCTTGGGGAGCATCGTCATAAAGCAGAACACGCAGGCGTTCACGCAGGTGCGCATGCCATCGAAGATGGGGCCATCGAACTCAAGGCCCCAGTCCTCTCCCGGGAAGCGGTCGAGCTCGACGGGGGTGACGGTGTTGTCGCGCGGGTCGAAAACCTCGAGGTCGACGGTATCATCGTCGGCCTCCCAGAGCCACACAATCATGTCGGTGAGCGCCTCACCGTTGACCGTGAGCACGCGCATGCCCGGCTCGATACCCACATCCCATGCGGGCGATTCGGGACGCACGTTCTTAACGAGCGCGCCCTCACCCGGCTCGGGGTCGCGGCTGCGCCCGTAATCGGCCACCTCGGCGGCGTATGCGGGTACGGTCTGGTCCATGGTTAGCGGCAAAGCTCCTTGATGCGCGCAACGGCGCGCTCGATGTGTTCTTGCGGGGTGGAGGCTCCGGCGGTGATGCCGATGTGGTGAGCGTCGGTAAACCACGCGGCCTGGATTTCGGAAGCTTCCTCGATGTGATGCGTATGCTCGCAGGCGTCTGCGCAAATCTGAGCCAGGCGGCGGGTGTTGCCCGAGTTCTTGCCGCCCACGACGACCATGCAATCACAGCGTTTGGCAAGTGTGGCTGCTGCCTGTTGACGCTCGCTCGTGGCGGCGCAGATGGTGTTGATCACGCGCAGCTCCTGCACGCGCGGGGTGATGGCAGCCACGACCTCGGCGAGGTTCTGCGCGGTCTGGGTGGTCTGCACAACCAAGCCCACCTTGCCCTTGAACGACAAGGCGTTGGCATCGGCGGCACAGCACACGACCTGCGCATCATTGCCGGCGTGACCCAGAATGCCCTCGACCTCGGGATGCCCCGGCTCACCCACGACCACCACGTGGTAGCCCTCGCGCACCAGGCGCTCGGCTGCAACATGGACTTTCTTCACGTAGGGGCAGGTGGCGTCTATGACGTTAAGGCCACGCTCGCGAGCGGCATCGATGACCTGCGGCACCACACCGTGGGCGCGGATGATCACGGTGCCGGTTGCGGCATTATCCAGGTTCTCGGCCAAGCCAACGCCTGCCTCAGCGAGCTCGCGTACCACGATGGGGTTATGAATGAGCGGACCCAAAGTATGGACCTGAGTGCTCTCCCCTGCCTGCGGCGCGGCGGCCAGCGCCATATCGAGCGCACGCTGTACGCCGTAGCAGGTGCCGGCGTGGGCGGCGATCTCGATGGTAGGCGCGGTTGCCTGGTCGGACGCAGTCGCGGCGGTGTTCGTTACATTCTCGCTCATGGTTAGAACCTTCCCGGATGCTCGGCGCACAGGTCGTCGCGCATAGCGTAGACGCGGTTCATGGCCTCGGACTCAAACCATGCCAGGCGCTCCTTGCGCTTGAGCTCGGCCGGTGCATCGGATAGCGAGATGGCCTTGCCGGCACGGATCCAGCACTTTTTAGGGCGCATGAGCTTTTTGCCCGCAGGCGTAATATCGGACCAGCCGCAGATAGCGAGCGGGTTGACGGGCGCCTTGCCCATCTGGGCAATGAGCGCAAAGCCGCCGTGGACCTCGGGCTTGATCTCGCGCGAGCGGATGCGCGTGCCCTCGGGGAAGATCAGGACGTCCTCGCCGCGCTGCAGCGCATGCTGGGCGGCGCGCAGGCACTTCATGTCGGCGGTACCGCGCTCGACGGGGATACCGCCGACGCGGCTAAAGGCCCAACGCACAATCTTGCTCTTGGCGAACTCGGACTTAAAGATGGGACGAATGCGGCGCCCCCCAAAGAACAGCGCCGTCTCCACGGCCAAGAGTTCGGCCATCGAGGTGTGGTTGCAGATGACCACGCTGCCGCGGCCTTCCTGGCGCTCAAACAGCAGGTCAGCGTCCTCGACCTTCCAGCGCCACATGAGCTTGGAGAAGGCCCAAAGGATGGCCATGACTACGGCGACGGTGCCGCGGATGAGCACGGGGAACTCTGCATAAGGAGCGTTGTAATAATCCTCGGGCGTCTGCTTAAACAGGCGCATGGGCTACCTCCTTTGGTTGATGAGGTCCTCGATTATCGAGACGACCTCATCGATGGTGTGGGCGGTGGAGTCGACGTGCACGGCGTCCTCGGCGGGCACGAGCGGGGCGACCTCGCGGCTGCTGTCGAGCTTGTCGCGCTGCTTAAGGGCGTCGAGGGTCTCGTCGACCTCGGCTTCGAGCTGCTCGGACGTGAGCGGCTGGGCGTCGTTTTGGTGACGCTGCAGCACGCGGCGGCGGGCGCGCTCACGCGGGTCGGCGGTCAGGAAGACCTTGACCTGCGCGTTAGGGAACACGACGGTACCGATGTCGCGACCCTCAGCCACGATATCGCGGTCCTCGGCGGCGCGGCGCTGGTGGATGAGCATGGCGGCGCGCACGCCCGGATAGGCCGAGACCTTGGACACGTTGGCGTCGACCTGAGGGGTGCGGATGGCGGCCGAAGCGTCCTGGCCGTCAATGGTCAGGCGCGTGTCCTCGCCGGTGCCGTTGGTAAAGCGAATCTCGATCTGCTCGGCGAGGGCGTCGATGGCCGCCTCGTCGTCCAAATCGATGCCACGGTCGAGCGCGGCGAAGGTGACGGCGCGGTACATAGCGCCCGTGTCGAGCTTGTTAAAGCCCAGCTGGCGGGCGATCTCCTTGGCGATGGTGGACTTGCCGGAACCGGCGGGGCCGTCGATGGCGACGATCATGCAATGCTTCCTTTCGATGGGTGACGTGCTGGTATGGTTCGCGGGCGTTGGGGCGCGGCGGGTTGCCTAGCCCGTGTAGCGCTCACGGTAGGTGTTACGCTTGGGTGCGGAGCCGTGGCTGCCGTGATGACGCGTGCGGCTGGCGAGGGTTTCCTGAGGCTTGCCACCGCGTTTGGCGCTCGCCTGCTTGGGTGGGATACCGCCGGCCTTGAGGATCTGCACCTCGCGGTCGGTGAGCTCGCGCCACGAGCCCTTGGCCACATCCTTGAGCTCCAGGCCGGCAAAGTTGCAGCGATGCAGACGAATTACCGGATGGTGAATCTTGCTCAACATGCGCTTAACCTGATTCTTGCGACCCTCGCGGATGATGACCTCCACGGCGGTGGTACCGGGCTTAACCCCCTGGGGAGCTACGGCCTCGGCCTCGCGTGCGGTGATGACGCGGCAGATTGCCGGCTGGCAGACGCCGTCGTCGAGTTCGACGCCACGGCGGAGCGGTTCTAGATCGCGGTCTGTCGGCTGCCCGTCCACGAGTGCCTGGTAGGTCTTGTAGACGTGCTTGCTCGGGTGCAGCAGGTCCTGCGAAAGGTCGCCGTCGGTGGTAAAGAGCAAAAGGCCTGTGGTGTCGCGGTCCAGGCGGCCCACCGGGAAAAGTCCTGGAAAGCGGTCGCGGGGAACCAGGTCCGCCACACAGGGACGCTCCTGCGGGTCGCTCATGGTAGTGAGGTAGCCGGTCGGCTTGTAGAGCATCAGGTACACGGCGCCCTGGTCGAGCTTGACGGGCATACCGTCGACCTCGATATGATCGCGGTCGACATCGACCTTGGTGCCCAGCTCGGTCGCGACCTCGCCGTTAACCGTCACGCGGCCGGTGGTCATCAGGTCCTCCGAGCCGCGGCGGCTCGCCACGCCCGCGCGCGCCAAAAAGCGCTGCAGGCGCATGGTGTGCGGATAGACAGGCTGGGCGTCGGTTGCGGGTGCTGCGTTGCCCATGGCGCGCGTCTCCCCTACTTCGTTAGTCCTCGTCATGCAAATCCTCCGAGGTCTCGTCGACGACCAGGGTCTCCAAGTCCTCGACTGCCTCAACATCTTCAACATCGGTATCGAGCAGTTCACGCTCTTCGTCCAGGTCCTCGGCCTGCTCCTCGAGCGTGGACTGAATACTGCGGCCGCTCAGGCGTTCGCGGATAAACTGGCGCGACTGCTCGTCGGGGGCAAACTGCTCCAGGTCGGGCAGGTCGCGGGTGGAGCGCAGACCGAACTTTTCCAAGAAGGCGTTGGTCGTGCCGTAGATGATGGCTTGACCGCGCTGGGGGTCGCGGCCGAGCTCGCGCACCAGGCCCTTGTCCACGAGCGACGCGATGACGCCGTCGGAATTGACGCCGCGGATGCCCTTGACCACCTCGCGCGTCACTGGCTGGTGGTATGCGATGACGGCCAGGGTTTCGAGCGCCGCTTGCGATAGCTTTTGCGTGTCCCAGCTCAACACATAGGCCTCGACCACGTCGTGGTAGGCGGGGTGCGTAAACAGGCGCCAGCCGCCGGCGACCTCGCGCAGCTGAAAGCCGCGGTTGGCCTCCTCGTACTCAACCTTGAGCTCGGCGAGCAGCGACGCGCACTCGCCGGGGGCGATATCCAGCGCACCTGCCAGCGCGGGCGCGCTCACGGGGTCGCTCGACACCAGCAGCAGCGCCTCGAGGGCGCCTTTGAGGCTGTTTGCCTCCAGCGTGGAAAGGGTTGACATGGTTACGGCTCCTATTCGGTGAGCTCGGGGCCCTCGCCGGGCACATAGGCCTCGGCGCCCTCGACTCGGTTGATGCAGATGGTTCCGAAGATCTTGTCCTGGCTCAATGTGAGCGAGCCGCGCTTGGCAAGCTCCAACATGGCAAGGAAGGTGACGACGAGCTGTTCGGTCGTGGCGTCGCCGTCCAGCAGCTCGCGGAAGGTGCAAGTTTGGTGCGCCATGGTAAAGCGGTCGACGGAGGCCACGGTCAGGTCGAGCGGTACGCGATGCGGCGCCACGTGCTCGGCTTCCAGTAGGAAGGTCTGGCGCTTGCCGTCCAGGTCGGCGCAGATGACGGCGAGACCGCGCAGGGTAATACCGGCCAGGTAGTCGGGCATAAGCCCCAAGAACTCGGGATCGGGGCCGGCCACGCGCGGATGCATGCGGCTCTCGGCCTGCATGCGAGCACCAAGGGCTGCCGCCGCGCCCTTAAACTGCTTGTAGGCAATCAGGCGCTGGATTAGGACCTCGCGCAGGGCGTCGCCGTCGAGCGCGCTGAGCTCCTCGAGGTCTTCGTCGAACTCGTCATCGTCGTCATCGACTTTGCGCGGGGCCTCCTGCGGCACCAGAGAAGCGGCCTTGATGTCCAAAAGGGTTGCCGCGACCAGCAAAAAGTCGCTCGCCACGTCCAGGTCCAGCGCCTCGATGCGCTCGGCCTCGGCAAGGTACTGCTCGGCCACCTCGCTGATGGAGATGGCGCCGATATCAACTTTTTGGCGGGTTACCAGCTGCAGCAGCAGGTCGAACGGTCCGCTGTAGACCTGCGTCGACACGCGATACGACATATTCGACCTCCTTTGACGGCGCCTTCGCGGCGCGGTTTGGGTGCATGTTACGACCGCTTTGCACGGTCGACCTGTAAGTTTACCTTAGATGCCGGCGATTGCGAAGTTAAGCAGCTGCTCAGCGAACGGATACACGGTAACGTCGAAATAGCGACCGATCACGTCGATGCCGGTCCACATGGGCAGCAGGTACAGCACCAGGATGAGGATGGGCATGGCGTATTGCTGCAGGCGGTAGTAGTTGGCGAGCGCCTTGTCCTTGAGGAAGGGCACGATGATCGACGAGCCATCGAGCGGCGGAATCGGGATGAGGTTAAAGAACGCGAGCGACAGGTTGACCACGATAAACGTGGCGCCGAAGTTCATGATCTGTGACGCTACGGCAAAGGACATGCTTGCATAGAGGTTTCCGTACGTTACTTGCATGAGAGCGGCAGCGAGGCACGCGAGGGCGATGTTCGATGCGGGGCCGGCAACGCTCACCAGGACCTCGTCGCGCTTGGGGTGCTTGAGGTTGTTGAGGTAGACGGGTACGGGTTTGGCGAAGGCGAACACCTGGCCTCCGGCTGCGAGCATGAGCAGCGGCAGGATGATGGTGCCAAACGGGTCGATATGGTTGAGCGGGTTGAGCGAGACGCGTCCGCGCGAACGGGCCGTCTTGTCGCCGAGTGCCCAGGCTGCGGCGGCGTGCGCGCTCTCGTGGATCACAATACCTATGATGACGGCGACGGCGCTGGCGAGCAGATTCATCATGTAGCTGCTGGACATGGCGCTCCCCTAGCGGACGCGACGCGAGGCGCGCGAGAGCAGGTAGTCGGCCGCAAACAGGATAACGGCCACGATGGCGTAATCCAGGCGGAACACGCCGCCAAAGGGCGACGTGATGACGCCGTAGCCGGCGATGGCGCTCGGCAGCGCGCGCGAAAGCTCAACGACAAAGCCCACGATCTGCAGTTTGGCGGTGAGGCCACTAAAGCACAGCAGCACAGTCATTGCGCTCATAAAAATGCCGCAGATGCGACAGGCGATGGCGATGATGCTCATCGCCACGGCGGTGGCCTTACGAGAGTTCACGCGCGGTCTCCTCTTCGATCTGGGTGGAAAGCTCCAACCATTCGTCCTCGAGCTTAGGTAGCTCTTGCTTAAGGCCGTTATATTCCCCCAGCGCGGCGTTGAACTTATCCTGATCGGCATAAAGCTCTTCGCTTGCCATCAACTCCATAAGCTCGTCATAGCGGGCGCGCTTTTTGTCGAGCTCCGTCTCGATCTTCTTAAGCTGGTTGCGCACGCCCTTGAGCTTTTTGTTGAGCGCAGCGCGGGCCTGGGCCTCGGCGCGCTTTTGCTCCTTGGTCTTTTTGCCCTCGACCGGCTTGGGGGCGGCGGCGGGCGCATCGGGCTGGGCCGCGGTGACCTTGGCGGACTTGGCCGTGGCAGGCGCACTCTCCCCTGCCGCCTCGGCGGCGGCGCGGGCCGCGAGGTCCTCGCGCTTGTAGAGGTAGTAGTCGTAGTCGCCGTCGTAGACCGTGACCTTGCCGTCGCGGATGTCGATCACGCGGTTGGCCACGGCGCGCACCAGGTGCTCGTCGTGGCTGATCAGCACGATGGTGCCGGGGAAGTTTTGCAGGGCGTTTTCGAGCATATCCACCGAGTCGATGTCTAGGTGGTTGGTGGGCTCGTCCAGGCACAGGAGCGCCTCGGGGGCCACGAGCATTTTGGCGAGCGCCAGGCGCGCCTTTTCGCCTCCGGAGAGGACGCGAACCTGCTTTTCGATTGCGTCGTTGTCGCTAAATAGGAAGGCGCCCAGCAGGCTGCGCTGCTGCGGCACGGTCCACTTGGGCGTGACGGTGTCGATCTCTTGCAGGACGGTGTTGGACTCGGTCATGCCTTCGAGCGCGTGCTGGGCATAGTAGGCGACGCCGACGTTGGTGCCCAGGTCCCGGGTGCCGGTGGTGGGCGGCTCCAGGCCGGCGAGGATCTTCATGAGCGTGGACTTGCCGGCGCCGTTGGGGCCGACGAGCGCCACGTGCTCGCCGCGGTAGAGCTTGAGGTCGATATCGCTGTAGATGTGCTTGTTGCCGTAAGACTTGGACACGCCCTCCAGACCCACGACCATGTCGCCCGAGCGCGGTGGGTCGGGGAACTTAAAGTCGATGTGCTTGTGGCCCTCGGGCAGGATGACGAGCTCCTTTTTGATCTGCTCGATCTTGCGGATGCGCTCCTGGGCCTGGGCGGCCTTGGTGGGCTTGTAGCGGAACTTGTCGACGAAGACCTGCATGTGGGCGATGTCGCGCTCCTGAGCGGCGCGCTTGGCGCGCATCTGCTCCAGGTTGTCCTCGCGCTGCTTGAGGTAGCTGCTGTAGTTGCCGGTGTAAGTGGTCACGCGACGGTTTTCGAGTGCGGCGACGTGGTCGACGCAGGCGTCCATGAAGGCGCGGTCGTGGCTGACGATGAGGACGGCGCCGTCGTAGTTGGCGATAAAGCCGCGCAGCCACTGGACGCTTTCGAGGTCCAGGTGGTTGGTGGGCTCGTCCAGAAGCAGCAGGTCGGGGTGGCGCAGGAAGAGCTTGGCGAGCGCGATACGCATCTGCCAGCCGCCCGAGAACTCGGAGCACGGGCGCTCAAAGTCGGTGACCTTAAAGCCCAGGCCGGACAGGATTTTGCGGGCGTTGCTCTCGAGCTCGTAGCCGCCCAGATGCTCAAAGCGGTCCTGGACTTGGCCGTACTCGTTGAGGAGTGCGTCGACGTCCTTGCCCTGCTCGGAGAGCTCGGTGATTTGGGCCTGCAGCTCGTTGGAGCGCTCGCCCATGCGGCGGATTTCCTTGGCGGCGGCCATGACCTCGGCAAGGATGGTGGTGTCCTTTTGCTCCAGATTAGTTTCCTGCTCTAGGTAGCCCACCTGGCAGTCCTTGGCGTACTGGACCTGGCCGGCGTCAGGACTGTCGATGCCCATGATGATCTTGAGCATGGTAGTTTTGCCGGCGCCGTTGGGGCCCACGAGTGCGAAGCGCTCGCCGGGGTTGATCTGGAAGGACGCGCCGCTAAAGAGGACGCGTGCGCCGAAGCTTTTTTCGATCTTGTCGACCAGGAGGATCATGGTGCCGCCTTTGACCTTGTGTGCCAATATGAAAAAAGGCCCCAACTTGCGTTGGAGCCTCATTCAATGCTCGGGTGGAGACGAGGGGGATCGAACCCCTGACCTCTTGACTGCCAGTCAAGCGCTCT
>UQIG01000008.1 GCA_900541135.1 uncultured Collinsella sp. | reverse complement strand
AGGTCAGAAGTTCAAATCTTCTAACGCCCACCAAATGTTCGCAGCTCAGAGGCTACGTCCTCTGGGCTGTTTTGTTTTGCTACCAAGCACGCCGCCAAATAAGCCACCAAATATTGATCCAAGGTCCGTACGCGATGGTCTTCGCATCCCGTAGAGGTGCCGGCAGATTGCATACGTCCTGGCCGATCGTGACCGCAACATGTTGGTCAAGCACAATCTTTTGGATTCTTTTGGCGTGAGCGGCTTGGTTTTGGTAGGATTTGTCAGCGGCTTGGCTAAGGGGGTTTTATAACTGCCATGCAGGTAGCCGTGTTGGTAACGTTTTACCGACTTCCCAAGAACCCCTCATTTTTAATGCGTCTGCAAAATGACCAATTGCTTTGACCTGCTGAAACACTATATGTTGTGTTTGACCTAAAAAAAGAATACAGGATATAGATGCCTCTTTGTCGTATGATAGATGTCGGACAGAGAACGAGAACCTTATTCGCCCCATTTGGATAGATCTTTGAGCCCCTTGATTGGCTGCGAGGATTGTCCGCATGTGGGCTTATGGTTATCGAGAACACAGATTGCGCGACGGCGCCGCAAGACAGGGGCACGCCCTGCCGGGCATCGTTTGGCTCTGAAGCGCAATGAGACTACGACGCGAAAGAGGCAAGAGGATGAAGATCATCAAGCGCAGCGGCACCGAGGTTGTCTTTGACATCGATAAGATCGTCAATGCCATCCGCGCCGCAAACTTGGAGGTCGAGGAGAGCTCTCGTCTTACCGACCGCCAGGTGGTTTACGCGGCACAAAACGTCGCCGAGGCATGCGAGAACGCGGGCCACACCGTGTCGGTCGAGGAGATTCAGGATCTGGTCGAGGACGAGATCATGCGTCTCGACTGCTACGAGGTTGCCCGCCACTACATCATCTATCGCTATGTTCAGAGCCTGAAGCGCCAGAAGAACACGACCGACGACAAGATTCTGTCGCTGATCGAGTGCAACAACGAAGAGGTCAAGCAGGAGAACTCCAACAAGAACCCGACCGTCAATTCCGTTCAGCGTGACTACATGGCCGGCGAGATCTCCAAGGACCTGACTCAGCGTGTGCTGCTGCCCCAAGAGATCGTGGATGCCCATAATGAGGGCCTGATTCATTTCCACGATTCGGATTACTTTGCCCAGCACATGCACAACTGCGATCTGGTGAACCTGGAGGACATGCTCCAGAACGGCACTGTTATCTCGGGTACGCTGATTGAGAAGCCGCACAGCTTCTCGACCGCCTGCAACATCGCGACGCAGATCATCGCTCAGGTTGCTTCCTCCCAGTACGGTGGCCAGTCGATTTCGCTGACCCATCTTGCCCCGTTCGTCGAGGTGAGCCGTCAAAAGATTCGCGGCGAGGTCGCCCGCGAGCTCGAGGAGCTCGGCGTTTCCGCATCTCCCGAAAAGGTCCGCGAGGTTGTTGAGGACCGCCTGCGTGACGAGATTCGTCGCGGCGTCCAGACGATTCAGTATCAGGTCGTGACGCTTATGACCACGAACGGCCAGGCGCCGTTCGTGACGGTCTTCATGTATCTTAACGAGGCCCGTACGCCTCAGGAGAAGCACGACCTTGCCATGATCGTGGAGGAGACGCTTCGCCAGCGCTACGAGGGCGTTAAGAACGAGGCCGGCGTGTGGATTACCCCGGCATTCCCCAAGCTCATCTATGTACTCGAGGACGATAACGTTCACGAGAATTCCCCGTACTTCTACCTGACCCAGCTGGCCGCTAAGTGCACCGCCAAGCGCATGGTGCCCGACTACATCTCCGAGAAGAAGATGCGCGAGCTCAAGCTGTCGAAGGGTGAGACCGCGGGCAACGGCGACTGCTATACCTGCATGGGCTGCCGCAGCTTCCTGACGCCTGACCGCTCCGGTAACGGATTTAACAACGTGGCCAACGCGCTGAACTATGACCCGAACAAGCCCAAGTACTACGGTCGCTTTAACCAGGGCGTTGTGACCATCAACCTGCCCGATGTCGCGCTGAGCTCGCATCAGGACATGGACAAGTTCTGGAAGATCTTCGACGAGCGCCTTGAGCTATGCCACCGCGCCCTACTGTGCCGTCATGAGCGTCTGATGGGTACGCTTTCGGATGCCGCACCGATTCTTTGGCAGTACGGTGCCCTCGCCCGCCTGAAGAAGGGCGAGACGATCGACAAGCTGCTCGTGGGCGGTTACTCCACCATTAGTCTGGGTTATGCCGGCCTGTATGAGTGCGTCAAGTACATGACGGGCCACAGCCACACCGAGAAGGAGGGCACGCCCTTTGCCATGGCCGTCATGCAGCGCATGAACGACAAGTGCGCGGAGTGGAAGGCCGAAAGCGATATTGACTTCTCGCTGTACGGTACCCCGCTTGAGTCGACGACCTACAAGTTCGCCAAGTGCCTGCAGCGTCGTTTTGGCATCATCCCGGGCGTGACGGACAAGGGCTACATCACCAACAGCTACCACGTCCACGTGTCCGAGGAGATCGACGCATTCGACAAGCTCAAGTTCGAGGGTATGTTCCAGCAGCTTTCGCCGGGCGGCGCCATCTCCTACGTCGAAGTTCCCAACATGCAGGACAACCTCAAGGCTGTCATTCGCGTGATGCAGTACATCTACGACAACATCATGTACGCCGAGCTCAACACCAAGAGCGATTATTGCCAGGTGTGCGGTTACGACGGCGAGATCAAGATTGTCGAGGATGACGGCAAGCTGGTGTGGGAGTGCCCCAACTGCGGCAACCGCGATCAGGAGAAGATGAACGTCGCCCGTCGTACGTGCGGCTACATCGGTACCCAGTTCTGGAACCAGGGTCGAACCGAGGAGATCCGCGACCGCGTGCTGCATCTCTAATAACCATCCCAGGCCGCCCCGTAGCGAGGCCCCGGACCTTTACTCGCTATTTCGGACAGTCCTGGCTCACGATGGAGGCGCCACTGGCGCCTCCTGTTCGTGCGGAACTTATATCGAGCAAAGGTCCGGGGCCTCGCTACGGGGCGGCCAAGTTGACGTAGCTGAGATGCAGCATGCGGTCTGCTCGCTCCTCGAAGTTCTTAGTGGAAATGAGTTGACTTGCAGCAACGCTTTGCTTGCGATGACGGTTGAGCTGCAACGAAGTATTTATTGGACCTCGAACCCTATACTCGATGTTCGCTTCGTTCATTGAGTTACCCTTTGCATGAGGCCGGGACATATCGTCCCGCCCGCAGTTTCGCAGGCCGCAGGCCGAGAATGTTTGAGGACGGGATGATATGTCCCGGCCCCCCCCGGGAGAGTTACCTATGAATTACGCGAACATTAAGTATTTCGACATTGCTGATGGGGAAGGCGTTCGTACTTCTCTGTTTGTGAGCGGGTGCCGTCGTGGGTGCAAGAACTGCTTTAACTCTGTCGCGTGGGACTTTGCTGCGGGTGAGCCGTTCGACCGTGCCGTCGAGGACAAGATTATCGAGAGTCTCGATCATCCCTTTATTGATGGCCTGACGATTCTGGGCGGGGAGCCTATGGAGCCCGAGAATCAGGCGGGTCTCGTTGACTTTATCGAACGCGTGCGTGTGGCCTATCCTGCGGGGTCGGGCAAGACCATTTGGTGCTTTACCGGCGACGTGCTCGAGGAGCTTATGCCGGGCGGTCGTCACCATACCGAGGTGACGGACCGTATCCTTGCCTGCCTCGACATGTTGGTGGACGGCCCGTTCGTTCAGGATTTGTACGATATCTCGTTGCGCTTTAGGGGCTCGAGCAATCAGCGCGTGATTGATATGAACGCCACGCGCGCCCGTGCTGTGCGCGAGGGCGTTGCGCTTTGCGACGCTGTGGAGCTTTGGCGGGACGATCCAGTCTATTCGACCCATACTATGTAGCTTGTGGCCGATGCCAAAGGGCGTGGTACCATAGCGCGAACGCAAAATCGGAAAAGTGAGGCCCAGATGGTCGATCAGGAAAAAGTCGAGGCCGCCATTAAGCTGTTGCTTGAGGGCATAGGCGAGGACCCAACTCGTGAGGGCCTGCTGGAGACCCCGGCGCGCGTTGCCCGTATGTATGGTGAGATCGCCGGTGGTATGGACCAGAGTGCCGAGGAGCACCTGTCCAAAACCTTTGCCGTCGCTTCGGACGATTTGGTTATCGAGCGCGACATCACGTTTTACTCGCTGTGCGAGCATCATCTGCTGCCGTTTTACGGCAAGGCTGCCATTGGCTATATCCCCAACGGCCGTGTCGCAGGGCTTTCCAAGCTCGCCCGCACGGTTGAGGTTTATGCCCGCCGTCTACAGCTGCAGGAGCAGCTGTGTGCGCAGGTTGCCGACGCTCTCATGGATTATCTCGCTCCCCAGGGAGCGATTGTGCTCATGGAAGCCGAGCATATGTGTATGACCATGCGCGGCGTGCAAAAGCCTGGCACCAAGACCGTGACGCTCGCTCGCCGCGGCGTCTTTGAGACCGATCCCGCGCTCGAGGAGCGTTTCTTTAGGATGCTGGGACGCTAACTATGAGAGTCGTCAACGACTTTGCATCGAAGACCGATGAGGGGACGTCGCGTCGCGGCTTTATGGCTTCGGGCTTGGCCCCCTTTGGTGCCATGCCTCGCATTGATTACATTTGTGCCAACGGGCTGTTCCGGCGGCATCTGGGCAACATTGCGCAGTTGGAATCGGGGCGCATCTTCTGCCGCCACGGTATTGACCATCTGCTCGATGTCTCTCGCATTATGTGGATCAAGAATCTCGAGGAGCAGCTCGAATTTGACCGCGAGGTCATCTACGCCACGGCACTTCTTCACGATATCGGCAAAGATGAACAGTATGAATCGGGTATATCCCATGATGTTGCAAGCGAACGCGTCGCTGATGCGATTCTCGGCGGCATGCCCGATGACGTGGCGTTTGAGCCGGCCGATGCCGCAGCCATTAAGACGGCCATTCTGGGCCATCGAAAGCTGCGTGTGAACAGCCAACCGCTTGAGCGTCTGCTCTATGCAGCCGACAAAGCGTCGCGCGCCTGCTTTGCATGCCCCGCGCGCAATGCTTGCAACTGGAGCGATGATAAAAAGAACCTGTCGATTCGCGTGTAGTTAGTTTGCGCGGTCGGGGTTCTAAACGAAGGAGACGATCGCGATGAGCAACAAGAAACTGCCCGAGAATGCAACCAAGACTGAAGGCGCCGAGCTCGCCCGCCGTGGAAGGGGCGAAATATCCACCGCAACGGCGGTGCCCCACGTGAGCTATGACGACCTTCGCCATGCCGACCGCATCACCGTTGAAGGTCTTGAGGTTTTTGCTAACCATGGCGTGTATCCCGAAGAGAACGCGCTGGGCCAGAAGTTCATCGTGTCCTTGGTACTCTATGCCGACCTGCGTGCAGCGGGGGAGCACGATAACCTGGACGCCTCGATTGACTATGGCTCGGTGTGCCACGATGTCGATGGCTATCTGCGCGAGCATACGTTTAAGCTCATCGAGGCTGCAGCTGAGGGTGTGGCCCAGATGCTGCTGCGTCGTTACCCCTTGCTGCTTGGCGTGCGCGTTAAGCTCGATAAGCCTTGGGCGCCCGTCGGTCTTCCCCTGGCAAGCTGCGGTGTCGAGATCGAGCGCGTGCGCTAACCGGTTCTAATATGTCTCTATGGGTGGCTGCTTGAGCCGCTGGGACAGTGCTCTATTGTTGGGGCAGTACGTGTCGAGCAGGGCGTGAAACCGCTGATTGTGGCTTGGCTCGAGCAAGTGGACGAGCTCGTGGGCGACAACCATGTCAAGGCACTCGACGGGGTAGGCGGCAAGTTCTCGTGCGATGCGAATGGCGCCGGTTTTGGGCGTGCATGATCCCCAGCGCGTTTTCATGCTGCGCACGGAAACGCGGGAAACGGCGACACCCATTGCGATTTCGTATGCGTGTACCATATCCCGCAGCGCCGATGTGACTTCGGACGTATAGAGCTGGTCAATATGGGCTTGGATCTCACTGGGCGTTAAGCCGTCGAGGGGCGCGTTCCACTTGGCCTGCGGACGTTCGTCTGGCTCGTCGGTACCCATAAAGCTTGCGAACGTGGCTTGTTTGGGCCGCGGTGCGGGTGACTTAAAGTTGTGATCGAGCGTATCTTGTACCGTGATGGGCTTGCCCCAAAGTGCAATGATGGACGAGGGGCTGAGCGGCTCTCGCGCCGTCGCCTGACGTTGCTCGCGCTGGGCAAGCCGGCTGATTATCCAGGCGCTGTTGCGCTTCACAAACGCTTCGATACGCTCGCGGCTGGCGCCGAGCGGTGCGCTGGCGTGGACCTCACCGCTCGATGTGACGCGCAGGTTGAAGTTTTTGACGCGCTTTTTGGTAACGACGACGGGGATGGGAGTCCCATCCGGTTGGGGTAGGAAAAGCGTAAATTGCTGCGTCAAAAGTGGTCCTTCAGATTGGGGACGGGCCGGCATGTCGACCGTTCGGCATGCCGGCCCGCTTAAGGGATGTGAAATTAATAACGCTCAAAGAAGGCAAGCGCGTTGTCGCTGCAGAGCTTCTGCATCACGGTCTTGCCAAAGTGCTTGGAGAGCATGTTCTGGAACTCGGGCATCTTGCTGGCATCGGAGAGGAAGGCGGGCACCGTGGCACCGTCCCAGTCGCCGCCGAGCGCGATGACGTCCTCACCGCCCAGGTCGAGCCAGTGCTCGATATGTGCCGCTAGCTGGTCGAAGGTGACGTCTGCGGCGGTCTTGTCGGTTGCGTCGTTGGAAAGGAACTCGCTGCAGTAGTTGAGGCCGACGATACCGCCCATGTCGCGAATGGTGCGGAACTGGTCGTCGGTAAGGTTGCGTTTGACGCCGCAAACCGCACGGGAGTTGGAGTGGCTGGCGACGAAGGGACGTGTGGCGTGGGCGACAACCTCGTCAAAGCACTCATCGTTGAGGTGGGAGACGTCGAGTACCATGCCGGCGTGCTCCATCTGCGTAAGTGCCTCGATGCCGGCGCCGGTGAGGCCGGCGTGGGTGTCGTGGCCGCTCGCGAGCGGCCCCTGCGCATTCCAGCTGAGTGACGACATAAGCACGCCCAAGCTCTTGAGCACTTCGATCAGCGCGGGGTCCTCGGCAAAGAACGTGGCGTTTTCGATGGTGTGGATGCAGGCGACCTTGCCGTCCTTGAGCGCGGGGCGAATGTCTGCGGCGCTGCGCACGTTGACCATACGGTCGTGGTTGAGCATTGCCTGGCCGCTCATATGCGCCATGATCTGCGCCTGGAAGCGCGCGGCGTGGGCGGTGGGAATCTCGTCGGGGACAAACGTGGCGAAGCACTGTGCCCACGGCGTGTTGCCGATCTTTGCGAGCGAGATGGCACAGGCGTTACCCTCGATGAGGTCGAAATCTTGCGGATGCGTTTCGTCGCCGGGGAAATAACCGTCGGTGCCGGCGGTAAAGCGCAGGTCGAGATCGAGCGTGGCCCAGCCGATGCGGTCGGCGGTGTCGCAGTGTAGGTCAAATACGGGATATGCCATGGTTCCTCCGGTTGCAGCGTTTCTTTGCAAACTGTCATTGAATTGTATGACTAGGGTATAGTTAGCGCCATATGTTCACGGCGGCCCGCGTTGTGTGCCGCCCTTATCACGGAGGTTACCATGTCCAACCAGGGCAAGAAGGTCAAGACCCATTATCGCGGCACGCTCGACGACGGCACGCAGTTCGATAGCTCCTACGATCGCGGCGAGCCGCTGGAGTTCACCTGCGGCGCCGGTCAGATGATCAAGGGCTTCGACGCCGCTGTTGTCGATATGCAGGTGGGCGAGAAGAAGACCGTGCACATTCCTGCTGCCGATGCCTACGGCGAGCACAATCCCGAGATGGTTCTGACCTTCCCGGCCGAGCAGGTTCCCAACATCGAGCAGATCGAGAAGGGCATGAAGCTCTTCCTGTCCACGCCGAGCGGCATGCCCGTCCCTGCCGTCGTCATTGACGTGACGCCCGAAGCCGTGACGCTCGATGCCAACCACGAGCTTGCCGGCAAGGACCTCAACTTTGATATCGAGCTCGTCGAGGTCGAGGACTAGGCTATGCCTGCGAATCTGGTTTCGACAGCGTGCCTCGGAAATCTCAACGACCCGTCCTATGAGCTTTTGCTTCGCCGGGAGCTGGGCAGTGTCTTTGAGGTCGATGAGCTACTGCTCGATTGGGACCAGGCTGATGTATACGCGTTTGTGGGCGTGACGGAGCTGGGGCGCACGGTCGATGTTCGGCTGGATACTGCCGACGGCAGTCGTTTTGTCGACGGCGACGTGCTCGCCGTCGACCGTTCGGGCGTGGTGCCCGTGGCGGTTGTCGTGCGCCTGCGCAGCGCCGAGGTATATTTGGTCGAAGTTGACCGCATGGACCCGATTGCGCTCGCGCATGCGTGCTGGGAGATCGGCAATATGCATGCGCCGCTTTTTCGAGGCGATTCGGACGAGCATACCGTGCGCATGTATACGCCGGTGCAACCTGTTTTGGGCCGCATGCTCCGGGGCGTCGAGGGCGTTCGGCTCTCGACGGTTACCCGTGAACTCGATTCGGACCGGCGCTTTGCGTCGAGTGCGGCGGATGCCGTTGTGAGTATTGCTCCAGACTTTACGATCGTAAAGAAGGCGCGCGGTTAACGTGCGTATAAGTAAGACGGACTTTGAGAGACAACTATTCAAAGTCCGTCTTTCTGTTGATGAGATGCTGTGGGGGAAAGCATATGGGTCTTGAAGGAATCAAGCTGATTGCATGCGATTTGGACGGCACGTTGCTGCATCCGGGGGAGCGCGAGCCGCGTTCCGAGGCCTTTGAGCTCATCGATGAGCTGCATCGTCGCGGTATCGTGTTTATGCCGGCGAGCGGCCGTCAATATGCGAGCTTGCGCTACCTGTTTGCCCCGGTGGCCGATGAGCTCGCCTATGTATGCGAAAACGGAGCCCTGGTGATGAGCGAGGGGCGTGCCGTTGTCAAGCGTTCCATGGAGCGTAGCCTTGCTATGGATATCGCGAATGCCGTGGTTGCGTATCCCCATGCCGACGTGACCCTTTCATGTGAGGGACACCTCTACACCATGAGCGGCAACGATGCATTCGTCGATCATTTGCGCTATGAGGTCCACTGCGATGTGGCGGTGGTCGACCGCCCCGAGGACATCGACGAGGACGTCATTAAGATTGCCTTCCAGACGCCCGAGGTGGATCAGCCGGCGGCCCTGGAGTATTTCGAGCGCCTCTTTAGCGACCGTGTTGACGTGATGACGTCGGGAACCGAATGGACGGACTTTATCGGTTTCGGTTCGGGCAAGGGCTCCGCGCTTGCCGATTACGGTCGTGCCCTGGGTATTTCGCCCGATGAGATGATGGCGTTTGGCGATAACGAAAACGATCGCGACATGCTCAACGTCGTGGGCCATCCCTATCTGATGGAGAACTGCAACCCCTCTATGCGTGGCATTAACGACCGCGTCCGCTACGTGCGCACGGTCGAAGAAGAGCTGCGTCGTCTACTTGCTGAGTAGACATTTGGGACATGTCTAGAAATCTACTTTTTGCTGCAAAGTGCGGAAAGGTGGATTTTAAGGCATGTTCCAAACATCTACCTACAGTCGGGGCAGAGACCCTCGAAGATGGTGTAGTGCGACGTGACGTGCCAGCCGATTTGCTCGGACGCCTTGGCGTCGAGCTGGGCATCGAAGGGGAGCGGTACGTCGATGACGCGGCTGCACGAGGTGCAGATGATATGTGCGTGCGGCTCGATGGTGCGATCGAAGCGACTTCCGCCCGGCGTCTTGATGGAGAGAATCTCGCCGGCGTCGGCCAAGAGATTGAGGTTGCGGTAGACCGTACCGCGGCTGATTTTGTCATCCTGCGCGCGCACGACGTTGTAGATTTCGTCGGCGGTGGGATGGTTATAGCTTTGGCGCACGGCGTCAAGAACCAGCTTTCGCTGCCTGGTATTCCTTCTTTGCACCGCCATACGCCTCGCCTCTTTTCTATCAACGGTCGTAGGTAAATGATACCGTATTTAGCACACAATACTAATAACGAGGTGTGAAACCGTCTTCATTGGCAAGTGGGGCTCGGGCCTGGGCGTCTACGAGGCGAAAACGCGTTCCCATGCGCTCGTAGGAGGCATGAAGCGCCTCGAGATGAGATAGGATGTTTGCCGGAGCTCCCTGTATCTCCATCTCGACTGAGCCGTCTTCCATGTTACGCACCCAGCCGGTGAGTGCGCGTGCCTGCGCGAGGTTGGTGTTGGTAAAGCGAAAACCAACGCCTTGGACTTGCCCCGTCCAGTGCAGGAAATAGCGCAGGGGAGTGTCTTGAGTGGCCTCGTCGCTTGCGAGCACGGTAAGCCTGCGGCGCAGCTCGAGCTCGACGTTTGATGGTTTTTGAGGTTCTCGACTGCCGCCGGCGACGCTGGAGAAGAACGTATCGAAGAGACCCATCGCTATGCCTGCTTGCCTGCGTCGGCCGGGAAGATAATGCCGGCCTGCTGGCGCACGGCATCCATGATGCGCAGCGAGACGAGCGTGACATCGCGGTAGTGGCCAAGCTCGTGGCGTCCCGCCGGGGTCTCCCAAATCTCTTCCTTAACGTTATCGATGCCGCAGATGGCGGTGATAAAGTCTGTGAGTTCGTATTCCATAGTGTTGCTCGATTTGGGCAGGTCGAGCACGCGGCCGTTCTCGCCCTGTTCGCGCGGTGCCTCGGTCGCCGAGCCGCGTACGACGTCGCCGCGATAGTCGATGCGGACGTTGCGGGGCGTGGACAGATGGTCGATCTGGATAGTGCCACGCTCGCCTTCTATCTGCGAGGGCAGCAGGTCATTCGTAATTTTGGAGTGCGCGAGCTCGACGGAGATGCGGCCACCGCCGTAGCTGGCGAGGATGGAACCGCAGCCGTCGATGGGGCCGTGCGTGAGCTGTCGCGTGGTAGGGTCGAGCAGAGTAGTCATGCTCGTAAGGCCGGAGGGCATGCCGAAAATCTCGACCATGGGCTCGACGGTGTAGACGCCAATGTCCATGAGGGAACCCGATGCCATATTGCAGTCGAAGATATTGGTGGCGCGTCCCGCGAGAATCTCGTTGTAGCGCGAGGAATATTTGCCAAAGCGCAATGAGGCGCGGCGGATGGGGGCGATCTCGCCCAGGGCATCCTCGATGGCGTGGAAGGCGGGATCGTGGAGGGGACGCATGGCCTCGAGGGCCACAACACCTGCTGCCTCGGCAGCGCGGAAGACTTCCAGCGCCTGCGCTTCGGTGGCGCAGAAGGGCTTCTCGACGATGACATGCTTGCCACCGGCGATGCAGGCAAGGGCCTGCTCGTAGTGAAGTGCATTAGGGCTGCCGATATAGACGGCGTCGACGTCGGCGGCTGCCGCAAGCTCATCGAGTGACGTAAAGTTTCGCTCGCCACCGCGCTCGGCGGTAAAGGCGGTACCGCGATTGGCGTCGCGTGAAAGCGTGCCTACGAATACGGCCTGGTCGTTGGCATTGACGACCTGAATAAAGTCGTCGGTGATCATGGACGTGCCGATGGTTGCGATACGCAGCATGTGTCCCCCTTGCGTTGTTTGGCCTACAGGACGAGTGTAGCGCGGGAGGACACAAAAGCGTGCGAAAACGCCGTTACAGGTCGCTCTCGTTAAAGCCGGTGTCGATATCGAGGTTACTGCCGTCGGCCGCCGTGGTGGCGAGCTCATCGCAGCGCTCGTTGAGCTCGTGGCCGGCGTGGCCCTTAACCCAGATGAACTCCACCTTATGCTTGCTCCTTGCGGCAAGCAGGCGCTCCCACAGGTCACGGTTCTTAACGGGCTGCTTGTTGGCAGTTTTCCACCCGCGCTTTTTCCAGCCGTCGATCCAGTGTTTATTGAAAGCGTTGACGACGTACTGCGAATCGGAATGGACCTCGACCTCGCAGGGGCGGTTGAGCGCCTCGAGCGCCACGATGACCGCCATGAGCTCCATGCGGTTGTTGGTGGTCTTGGCGTAGCCGCGTGAAAGCTCGGAGGTGAAGGTCTTGCCGGCGGGGTTGGTGTATTTGAGTACGGCGCCGTAGCCGCCGCGTCCCGGATTTGATCGGGCCGAGCCGTCGGTATAGATGATGACCTTCACGGGCTTCCTTTCGTTGGGTACGTTTCGTGTGGGTGACCATTGTAGCGCCATGCCCGCCGGGGGCTAGCAATCTACGATTTCTACCCCGTCTTCCGACAGTTAGTTGGCATGGATGATGCGGTTGAGCTCGTCGAGGTATTGCTGCAAGAGGGGAGAGGGCTTGCGCTCGTCGTGCATGATATAGCCTACGTGCATCGTTGGGGCGTCTGCTAACGGGATCGATGCCATACCCCATTGCATTTCATTGGAGAGGACACCGGTCGACAGGGTGTAACCGTTCGACGTGATAAGTAAGTTAGTAAGTGTTCCGCGGTCCGAGATTCGTATGTTGCGGTCGCAAGGGATATAGCTAAAAGGTTCCTCGGCGTAATAGAAGGAGTTCGAGGTGCCTTGCTCAAAGCTGTAGCGCGTATAGGGTGTAAGGTCGGCAAGGGACAGCTGAGGGCGGCGTGCGAGCGGGTGGCGCTCGCTAACGAAGACGTGGACCGTCGCGTCGAAGAGGGGATGGAAGCTTGCGCGGGCATCGGCGAAGGCCCTCTGCAGAACGCGGGCGTTAAAGTCATCCAGATACAGAATGCCGATATCGCTGCGAAATGCGCGGACGTCATCGATGATCTGCGATGTGGTGGTCTCGCGCATGATGAACTCGAACTTGCTGTCGCGGCAGCGCTCGACCACGTTGACAAAGGCCTCGACCGAAAAGGCGTAGTGCTGGGCGGAAATGGCGAGGCGGGCTTGCGGGGTGCCGCCGTCCTCGTAGCGCGCCTCGAGCATGTCGGCCTGCTCTACGACCTGGCGCGCATAGCCCAAAAGCTCGGTGCCGTCGTTGGTGAGCGTGACGCCGCGGCTGGAGCGCGTAAAGATCTCCAGGTGGAGCTCCTGTTCCAGGCTTTTGACGGCGTTTGAGATGTTGGACTGAGCGGTATAGAGGCGTTGAGCTGCGGCATTGATTGAGCCGGACTCTGCCACGGCGATCAGGAAACGAAGCTGCTGGAGGGTCATCGGCGCCGTCCTTTCGAGCGTTATCTATAAAACCGATAACAGGTTAGCGCTTTTAAGTGATTGACCGAGCGAAACAATGCTCGTACTATTCAAAACACACAAAGGCGGTAGGTAATTAAACCGACCACGGAACCGGGATGCGAAAGGAGGCCCGCATATGAATTGCTTACCAAGACGAATGCCGGGCTCCTGTTTGCGCCCGTCGGCGTGATCAGGAGACAGCGACTTACTTCTCTCTAATTAATTTACTTTTGTTCGATCAAGGAGATCATCATGAGCCAGTTCATCAACAACCCCGAGCACACCTTTGGTTTCGATACCCTGCAGCTTCACGTTGGCCAGGAGAGCGCCGATCCCGCATCCGACTCCCGCGCCGTGCCTATCTACCAGACCACGAGCTATGTGTTCCGCAACTCCCAGCACGCCGCCGACCGCTTTGGTCTTGCCGACGCCGGTAACATCTACGGCCGTCTGACCAACTCCACCCAGGGCGTCTTCGAGGACCGTATCGCCGCACTCGAGGGTGGTGTGGCAGGTCTTGCCGTTGCCTCCGGTGCTGCTGCCATCACCTATACCCTGCAGGCTCTTGCCCAGGCCGGTGACCACGTGGTGGCTCAGAAGACCATCTACGGCGGTTCCTACAACCTGCTGGAGCACACGCTCTCCCAGTTTGGCGTCGAGACCACCTTCGTCGATGCCCACAACCTGGACGAGGTCGAGGGCGCCATCAAGGACAACACCACGGTCATCTACCTCGAGACGCTCGGCAACCCCAATTCTGACATCCCCAATATCGACGCCATCTCCGAGATCGCCAAGAAGCACGGTCTGCCGGTTGTCGTCGACAACACCTTCGGCACCCCGTATCTGTTCCGTCCGCTGGAGCATGGTGCCAACATCGTCGTCCACTCCGCAACCAAGTTCATCGGCGGCCACGGCACCTCGCTGGGCGGTGTGATCGTCGACGGCGGTAACTTCGATTGGAAGGCGAGCGGCAAGTATGCGCAGATCGCCGAGCCCAACCCCTCCTACCATGGCGTCTCGTTTGCCGAGGCTGCCGGTCCCGCCGCCTTCGCAACCTATGTCCGCGCCATCCTGCTGCGTGACGAGGGCGCCTGCATCAGCCCGTTCAACGCTTGGATCCTGCTCCAGGGCACCGAGACTCTGTCGCTGCGCGTTGACCGTCATGTCGAGAACACCAAGAAGGTCGTTGAGTTCCTGGCTGGTGATTGCCATGTCGCCAAGGTGAACCACCCGAGCCTGTCTGAGCACCCCGATCACGAGCTCTATCAGAAGTACTTCCCCAACGGCGGTGCCTCGATCTTTACCTTTGAGATTAAGGGTGGTCAGGAGGCAGCTTGGAAGTTCATCGATCATCTGCAGGTCTTCTCGCTGCTCGCCAACGTGGCCGACGTCAAGTCGCTCGTCGTGCACCCGGCTACCACCACGCACTCCCAGCTCTCTGCCGAGGAGCTCGCCGAGCAGAACATCACGCCCTCCACGATCCGTCTTTCCATCGGTACCGAGAACGCCGAGGATATCATTTGGGATCTGAAGCAGGCCTTCGCCGCGCTGGACGAGTAAGGCGACTTGTGCAAGGACCCCTTGCGACTCGATAGGTATAACTGCATAAAATGCCTGCTCAAGGCGCCTGTGCGAACAGTGGTTGCACAGGCGCCTTTTTTGCATAGAGCGGGTGCAAAAACAGGGTTTTTGACACGCTTTATGCATTCGAGTTGTGGAAAACTCCTGTTGAGAGGATGTGAGTTTTACGCAATTGACGTGCGCCTTTTGAGTAAAACCGCAGGTCGCGATTTGCTCGGGGTACTATGCAGCGCGATCGAATCACACGCAGCTCAAACGCAGCAAAAACGCACTACGGAGGTTTCCAGCTACATGAGGATCGATTCACGAAAACCGAAAGCCGCCGCCCTTTCCGCCGCTCTGACCGTGGCACTTTTGGCGGGCGCCGGTGCAACTGATGCCCACGCCGCAACATTGTCCGATACGGTTGGATCTACGCCGTCCGAGACGACGCTGGTACAGCCCGTTGACTATCGCGGCGATGGTTATGGTTCCATGCAGGAGTGGAACGCCTCGATGGAGGCCAAGCGCGATTCTCTGGAGATGCGTGCTCAGATTATCATGAACATGTACGGTGACTATGCCACGGATGACGAGCGCGCTGTGCTGCAGGGTTGTATCGACGGCGCGGGCAGCCTGTTGACGATGGGGGAGGTCGACGCCAAGTCGACCGAGCTCGATGAGCTGCGCACTGCGCTTGAGGATGCCAAGCGCGAAGCGCTCGAGGTTGCTGCCGCCGAGGCGGAGGCTGCCGAGGCCGCTCAGGCTTCGTACTACAACGCCGGTTACACTCCGTCCTACGCGTCTGCCGCGTCCTACGCGAACGGATCGGGCCTGACGCGCTCTGCGGGTGTCAATAACTACAACGGTCGCCGCGAGACCTATTACAGCAGCAATGTGCTTTATCACTATCGCACGGGCGAATGGACTCAGGATTCTGAGGGCTTCTGGCGCGATTCCGACGGCTATTACGTTGTTGCCGCGGGCGATATGGCCCAGGGCTCGACCTTTACGGGCTCCAAGGGTGATTGCAAGGTCTATGACTCCGGCTGCGCTGCCGGAACCACCGATTACTACACCGGTTGGTAATTTTTCTGCATCACGGATATTTGGCGGACGGGCGTCTTTACCGAGCTTTAGGGCAACGTAAGGACGTCCGTTCTATGTATGCGTTTGAGTTAACAGAGCCCTTACCGTGGCGGTACGCTGGGCGTATGGATGCGGGGCACACTGGTTCTTGAGAAATAAGGTCTTTCTCTTGGAGGAAGTGGTCTTGTGAATGCTCGAGATATTGCCGTTGCCGCCGTCGCGTTGATGCTTGGCTGCCTTGGTCCCACGGCCGCGCTCGTCGCGGGCATGCAGGGGACATGCGGGGCTGCTCCTATCGTGGTCGGCGCGCTGATCGCGGCCACGCTGCTGGGAAGCGCAGGCGTGGTTCTTTGCCGCGACGATGAGGACGAGGTGCCGGGGTCGCAACGCTAACTGTTGTGAGATCGGCCGCCGGCCATAGACGAAGATGAAGGCCACCGCAGGGGAAAGGTTCCCTTGCGGCGGTTTTGCTGTTAAGGCTGTTGAATGCGGCGCGTCGGCGCTACCAGCTTTTCTCGATATCGCGGATGCGCCGATAGAGCCACTCGTTTTGCGGTGCCTGGATATCGTGTTTGGTTGCGAGGCGGCAGATGGTGCCCGCGAACTCATCAACCTCGGTTTTGCGCCTTGCGATGCGGTCTTGAGCCATCGAGGGCATACCGGCGGGGTCGATTCCCTCGATGAGGTGCACCATTTGCGTCAGGTCTGCCTCGGTCAGTTCAACGCCCTCGGCGTTGGCGACCGCAAGCGTTTCGCGCATGGCGGAAACAAAGCAGTGACGCTGCTCGGAGCCCGGCTCCGTGGCGCTTCCGTAGGTCCCGCCGTAGGCCATGCAGGTCTGGTTGATGCCGTCGTTGAGCATGAGTTTGGCCCACATGCGGTGGGCGATGTCGTCCTCGACGGTATGGGCGATGCCGCAGCGCGTATAGAGCTCGTCGATCGCGGTGATGGTTGCGGGGTTCGTGCCGGCCGCCGCGCCAAAGCGGATTTCGCCCGCATTGGTAAAGGTGAGCGCGCCGTTGAGAAACACGGCGTCCATGCCCTGGCAGATACCAAGAACGGTATGCTCCCAGCCAAAGCGTTCGGCAATCTTTTGCTCGCTCGTAATGCCGTTGCACAGCGAGGCGATGAGCGTGTTGGGTCCCACGACGCGCTCCATAGTCTTGAGTGCTTGGTCGAGACCGGTGGTCTTGACTGTCAGGATGACCAGATCGGCGGGCGTCGCCTCGCTGGCACGGACGGACGTGAGATCGCAGGGCTTGCCGTTGACGGTGAGCGCGTCGTTCGCATGACGCTCAAAACGGGCATCATCCATGACGTATTCGACGGCGTCGTTGCCGAGC
Organism: uncultured Collinsella sp.; assembly: GCA_900541135.1. Lineage (GTDB taxonomy): Bacteria > Actinomycetota > Coriobacteriia > Coriobacteriales > Coriobacteriaceae > Collinsella. Next base: position 60,568 of record UQIG01000008.1, on the reverse strand, counting down.
GCCCGGGCGATCATGCTGCCGTAGAGCAGGCCGACGCCGCCCTTGCCGATAAAGGCGACCTTGTTGATCTGCATGTGAATCATCTCCCCATGTAAAAGGCGCCCGCGTAAGGGGCGCCTGATGGATTGTATGCTGCCAGGGTGATTGGTGGGTGCGCGGGGCGGCTGTTATAAAAAAGAAACTATTGCGCTGTGCGCTTATGCCACAGGGCAGACCGCAAAGACATGCGCGTGGGCATGGGCGACTCCTTTCATCGGGCTTTTTGCTGATGTTAAAGCGGTGCCGTGACGGCTCGATTTCTGCTGCGTTACGATACGTTCTCGATTGCGATTCCACGATGTTTCGGCTGCGTGACCATTGTGTTTCGCCTTGCCGGGGCGCTGATGGCGAAGGGAGGGGCCGTGCAATACCGTGTTGACCCCAAAAGTGGTAACCGAATATCCGCTCTGGGTCTGGGCTGCATGAGGTTTCCCGGTGCGCCGGGACACCCCGATGCGAAGACGGCCGATGCCATCATCTCCCGTGCGGTGGAGCAGGGGATTAATTATCTGGACACGGCCTATCTCTATCCCGGCAACGAGGCTTGCGTGGGCGCTTCGCTTGAACGCCTGGGCTTGCGCGACCAGGTTTTGCTCGCAACCAAGCTGCCGCATGCTTCGTGCAAATGCGCGGAGGATTTCGATCGGTTTTTCGACGAGCAGCTGCGCCGCCTGCAGACCGACCATATCGACTATTACCTCATGCACAACATTACCTCGCCCGCCCAGTGGGAACGTGTGGTGGCGTTGGGCATCGAGGACTGGATCGCGCGTCAAAAGGCGGCGGGGCGTATTCGCCAGATTGGTTTTTCGTACCACGGCAGCGCAGCGGACTTCCTGACGATGCTCGATGCATATGAGTGGGACTTTTGCCAGATCCAGTACAATTACGCTGGAGAGCGATATCAGGCGGGAACAGCGGGGCTCATGGCCGCCGCCGAGCGAGGCCTCGCGGTGTTTGTGATGGAGCCGCTGCTGGGCGGGCGTTTAGCGGGCAAGCTGCCGCCACGGGCCCGCGCTGTGCTCGATAGTGCCCGTGACCCGCATTTGCGCACTCCTGCCGCCTGGGGTCTTTCGTGGGTGTGGAATCATCCCCAGGTGACCATGTTGCTTTCTGGTATGACCGATACCGCGCAGGTGGACGAGAATTCGTCACTGGCAGACCTCGCGTTGCCGAATTCGATGACCGCCAACCAGCTCGACACGATCGCGCACGTGCTGGATGAGTTTGAAAAATCGAATCGCGTGCCCTGCACGGGATGCGGCTACTGCATGCCATGTCCCAAGGGTATCAACATTCCCGGCTGCTTTGCCGCCTACAACGCGAGCTATGCGCACAGCTGGTTTACGGGGCTGTCGCAATACTTTACGGCGAGTGCGGTGCGCACAAGCGAGGCCAAGCTGGCGAGCAATTGCGTCAAGTGCGGCAAATGCGCGCGCCACTGCCCGCAGCATATCGATATCCCCGAGCGTCTCGATGACGTGCGCCGGCGCTTCCAGCCGGGCCCCGTAACGGCCATGCTTAAAGTCTTCGGCAAAACACGCTCCTCATGACCCTTTTATAACTTGCGGTGGAATAGTTCCTGTTTGCGGCAGAATAGGGGCCAAACAGGAACTATTTCACCGCAACTGAAGGGGGCTGTCGTGGGTCATCGGGATTCATGTGATGATTTGCGTGAGGTTTGTTGGGGCGTTTTGGGCGCTGGACACATTTCGCATCGATTTGCATCGTCGCTCAAGGAGGTGGACGGGGCACGGCTTGTGGCTGCTGCCGGCCGCACTCCTTCGCATGTTGAGGAGTTTTGCAGGGCGTTTTCGATTGATGCCGCGCACAGTTATGCCACGGCTGACGATAGCGGCGATGTGGCTTATGATGCGCTGATTGCCGACCCCGATGTCGACGCAATCTACTTGGCTCTTCCGCATGGCATGCATACGCGTTGGGCCTGTCGCGCGCTGCGCGCCGGAAAGGCCGTGCTGTGCGAAAAGCCGGCCGTTTTGAGTGAGGAAGAGGCTCTCTCGATTGCCTCCACCTCTCGCGAGCGCGGCGTGCTGTTTATGGAGGCGATGAAGAATCGGTTTTGCCCGATGCACGCTCGCGTGAAAGACTTGCTTGCGTCGGGTGAGCTTGGCCGTATTGTTTCGATTGAAAGCGTACAAAAGCTCGATTACGGCGAGTCTCCTTCGGGCTATCTGCTTGATCCGTTGCAGGGCGGCTGTCTATATGACATGGGCTGCTATGCGGTTGGTTGGTTTGAGGATTTGCTCGCGGGCGCGTGCGAGGTTTCGTCCCGTGAAGTTCGCTGGCGTGACGTATCGGGCGGCCGCGTCGATTGGGCCGACGAGATCCATATGAGCGTCGGCGGTATACCCATTCATATGGCGTGCGACGGCAAAGCAACATATGAAAGCCGCTTAACGATTGCCTGTGAGCGGGGCTCGTTGGAAATCGAGCGTCTCCATCGCCCCGAGCGCGCTCATGTGAAGTATTCCGACGGTCGAACGCTAGAAATAAATGCCCCGTTTGAGATCGATGATTTCTACGGCGAAATCCAGCATGCGACGCAGCTCATTCAGGCGGGGAAACTCGAGAGTCCCGTCATGCCCCTTGCCGCCACGCAGCGCTGCGCGCACATCATCGATGCAATCCGTCTAGCCCTCTAGGACTTGGCGCTGACGCGTAGGGGATCATGACGCCGGCGCCCGTGGTGCCTGGCGGCCCACATCTCTGATGCCCCTTTTATAACTTGCGGTGGAATACAGTCTGTTTGCGCCAAAATAGGGCACCAATAGACCGTATTTCACCGCAACTGATGAGGGGGAGTTGGAGATGCTGACGATCGGGTGCCATCTTTCGACGACGAAGGGCTATCGGGCAATGGGGGAGACGGCACTGTCCATTGGTGCCAATACCTTTGCGTTCTTTACGCGCAACCCGCGCGGTGGCAAGGCAAAAGATCTTGACATGGATGACGTGGCGGCTCTGCGCGAGCTTATGGAGCAAAACGACTTTGGACCGCTGGTGGCGCATGCCCCGTATACCTATAACCCCTGCTCCGCTAAGGAGCGGGCGCGAGAGTTTGCCTTGGAGGCTATGGCGGAAGATTTGCAGCGTCTGGAAGCACTGCCCGGCAACTACTACAATTTTCACCCCGGTGCGCATGTGGGACAGGGGGCAGACGCCGGCATTCAGATGATTGTCGACACGCTGTGCCAGGTGATGTTTGAGGGACAGCAGACGACGGTATTGCTCGAGACCATGGCAGGCAAGGGCACCGAGGTGGGCCGCAGCTTTGAGGAGCTGGCGCTTATCATCGAGGGCGTTGCCGACAAGCGCCCCGAGCTATCGGCCAAGTTGGGCGTTTGCCTAGATACCTGCCATGTGAATGACGCCGGCTATGACATCGTCCGCGATCTTGACGGTGTGCTTGACGAGTTCGATTGTGTGGTGGGTATCGAGCGCCTGCGCGCCGTGCACATCAATGACTCCAAGAATCCCTGCGGCGCCCATAAAGATCGTCACGAGTGCATCGGCAAGGGATACCTTGGCAGCGAGGAATTTGGTGGCGGTATGCAGGTTATGCAGAATATTGTATCGAATGGCCGCTTGCGCGCATTGCCATTCATTTTGGAGACACCGAACGAACTTGCAGGTTATGCGGCTGAAATCAAACTGTTAAGGTCATTGCAGCAGTAATGGCTGCCATAAAGTGGAACGCTCCATTCACGTTATGGGTTTGTTTCAATCAGTTTTCTAATTGCAGATTCTTCCAAGCGGGTGCATAATAACCCTCAGTTTTTGCAGACCTCTGAATCACGTGGGGTCATTGGAAGGAGACTGATTATGAAGCTGAAGAAGCTTGGCGCATTTGCCGCCACGGGTGCTATGGCGCTCGCCCTCGCTCTGACGGGCTGCGGCTCGTCCAACGCCACCTCTGGTTCTAATGCCGGTTCCAGCAGCTCTGACGACGCTAAGGTCGAGAAGGTCGACGGCTCCAAGGAGTACGCGCTCGTCAAGGACGGTACGCTGACCGTCGGCACCTCTGCCGAGTACGCTCCGTTTGAGTACAAGGATGACAACGGCGATTATCAGGGCTTTGACCTTGAACTCATCAAGGCTATCGGCGACAAGCTGGGCCTGGATGTCGAGTATGTCAACAATGACTTCGACACGCTGGTTCCGGGCGTCGCTTCGGGCGCCAAGTATGACGTCTCCATCGCGGCTATCACCGACACGCCCGAGCGTGAGAAGGAAGTTACTTTCTCCGATTCCTACTACATGGACGATCAGGCTATCGTGACCAAGGTCGATAACACCGACATCACGGCCGACAACTACAGCGAGAAGCTCAACAACGCCGACGCTACCATCATCGTCCAGTCTGGCTCGACCGCCGAGTCCTTTGCCCAGGAGAACTTCCCCAAGGCCAAGATTGTCCCCTACAAGGACGCCACCGAGTGCTTCAGCGCCCTGCAGTCCGATAAGGGCGACGCCGTAGTCACCAACCGCTCCGTTGCCAGCCAGCTGACCGCCGAGCAGTTCAACACCTGCCAGACCATCAAGCAGATCAGCACCGGCGAGGAGTACGCCATCGCCATCAACCAGGGCAACACCAAGCTCAAGGACGACATCAACCAGGCCATCAAGGACCTGACCGACGACGGTACCGTTGACGCCCTCATGGCTAAGTACAACATCAAGTAAAATAGCTACTTGATTGCTCGCGGGCCCTTTCCGCTTTGGCGGAGAGGGCCTTTGCGCTTCTCTTGACGGAGAGCATTTCCGTCTCGTTTTGCCGGCAACTTCTACGATAGGAGCCACCTTGTCTCGACTGAACAAAGGGGCCGTGGAGCAGCGTTTTCCACTGCCCGCCTTGCTCCAAAAGCTAGTCTGCGTCATGGCCGTGGCGCTCGCGCTGGTGTGTGTGGGGGCATATGCGCCCACGACCGCTCAGGCGCTTGAGACCGCAAAGATTACCGCCCGACCCAACACCGGTTCGGGCAGCGCTGTGGTCGGCGGTACCGAGACGCGCATTACCTGGGAGGTCCAGGCCGATGCCGATGAGGAGCTGAGCGGTCTTTCTTTGACGTTTGTCGACGGCACGACGTTTGGTACCGATGACACGCGATTGACGATGCTCTCGGGCGAGGACCTCATGGATCGTACGCCCATGAAACCCACGTGCAAGGCTGATGGCCAGACGCTCAAGATTGACTTTGGCGAGACGGCGCCTGCCGGCGGCTTTTTCCGTGTCGAGGTTTACGGCGTGACCTTCCCCGTCGAGGGCGGCGATGAGGCCTTTAGCGGCACCTACACTTTGGCCGATGGCTCGACCAAGAAGATCTCCAAGATTCCGTCGGTGGAGATCAAGGGCGTGACGGCCTTCGATAACTTCCTGGCCGATCTTAAGGAGCAGCCGTGGGTCGAGGCCTGGAACTCCAATATGTTCCTGCGCCTGTTCTTGAACCCGGTCATTTTGGTCCAGAGTCTGCCGATCGTCTTCAAGGGCTTCCTCATGTCGCTCTCGATCGTGCTTGTGGCGTTTCCGCTGGCAATTCCCTTCGGTTTCGCCCTATCGCTCATGCGCATTTCCAAGTCGCGCATCCTGCGCTGCCTTGCCGGTATCTACGTGAATATCATTCGCGGTACGCCGGCGTTCCTGCAGATTTATATCGCGTTCTTCGGTCTGCCGTTGGCCGGCGTCAAGGTTGATGACTACGTGCTCGGCGTCATCGTCATGGCCATGAATTCGTCTGCCTATCTGTGTGAGATCTTCCGTGCCGGTATTCAATCGATTCCCAAGGGCCAAAACGAGGCTGCTCGCTCTCTGGGCATGAATGCCTTCCAGACGCTGCTCTACGTTATGATTCCGCAGACGTTCCGCAATGTTTTGCCTACGCTGACCAGCGAGTTTATCTTGCTTTACAAGGATACGTCGCTGCTTGCGGCCGTGGGCGTGGTCGAGATCGTCATGAACGCCCGTACCATCGTGGCCACGACGGGCTCCATTACACCGTACGTGGTTGCCGCCCTGTTCTATCTGGTCATCACCCTGCCGCTCGCTCGCTTGGTGAGCGGTCTTGAGGCGAGGCTTTTGGGCACGGCCGAGACCAAGAAGAAGCGTCCCGCCAAGAGCGCCGGACAGGTTGTCGCGACGCCTGCCGATCACATCGCCGGTCTGTAAGGAGGTCCTATCATGAGCGAAACCAATAACTCGAACGAGGTCGTCGTCAGCATCAAGAACCTCCAGAAGGCCTTTGGCGACAACGTGGTCCTGCGCGATATCGATCTGGATGTGCACAAGGGTGAGGTCGTTGTGGTCTTGGGCCCCTCGGGCTCGGGCAAGTCGACGATGCTTCGCTGCATCAATCGTCTGGAGCATCCCACGAGCGGCTCGATTATCGTCGAGGGTGTGGACGTGTGCGCCAAGGGCGTCGACCTTAACAAGGTGCGCACGCATCTGGGTATGGTGTTCCAGCAGTTCAATTTGTTCCCGCACCTCTCAGTCAAAAAGAACGTCATGCTCGCGCAGCAGAAGGTGCTCAAGCGCAGCAAGGAAGAGGCCGAGAAGATTGCCGTCGAGGAGCTGACCAAGGTCGGTCTTGCCGAGCGTATCGACTTTATGCCGAGCCAGCTCTCGGGCGGCCAGCAGCAGCGCGTTGCCATCGCCCGCGCCCTGTCGATGAACCCGCACGTCATGCTCTTTGACGAGGCCACCTCGGCGCTCGACCCTGAGCTCGTGCGCGACGTCCTGGGCGTCATGCGCGACCTGGCGCACGACGGTATGACCATGATCGTCGTGACGCACGAGATGGGCTTTGCCCGCGATGTCGCCGACCGCGTCGTCTTTATGGACGGCGGCGTCATTGTGGAAGAGGGTACGCCGAGCGAGGTCTTCGACCACCCCAAGAGCGAGCGCACCAAGGCGTTCTTGGGCAATATCTCGTAGCCGCTTTATATGACTGACATAGCAGAAAACGGGAGCCGGATGTGATCCGGCTCCCGTTTTTGTTGGGACGCGAATGTGTTTTGGTGCAGAGCGCGTTACGGGCGGAGCTCATTGCCGCTAGGCGAGCTCGGCTCCAAGGGCGCGGCAGGCCGCCTCGCCCTCATCGTCGGGGGCGTCGTAGCAGATGACGGAATCGACGACGTTAACACCCGCCTCGTCGGCGTCCGCCTTCCAGTTGTCCATCCATTCGCCCTCGGCCCACGAATAAGAGCCAAAGAGGACGACCTTCTTGTCGCCGAGAGTCTCCTTGACCTCGTTCCACATCGGCTGGAACTCATCGTATTCAAGCTCCTCGGAGCCCATGGCGGGGCAGCCGAAGGCGAAGGCATCATAGTCGGCGGCCTTGTCGGCAGAGAAGTCGGCGCAGGGGATGACTTCGGCCTCGGCGCCCGCGGACGTGGCGCCTTCGGCGACAAAGTTTGCCATGGCCTCGGTATTGCCCGTGCCGCTCCAATAGACGACGGTGATCTTGCTCATGTTTTGTCCTTTCGGTCGTGCGGCGCTGGCCGCAGCTTGTACGTTCTATCGGGTTGCCTGGGCAAGTTGCGCCAGGCTGCAGCCCTGCTGATAGACAAGGGTGAGGTATTGGGTGCAGGCACGGTAGGCATCAAACGTCGCAAGCGCCTGCTCGACATTTTCGTAGACCTTCCAGGCCCCAAAGACCTTGTAGTTCTCGCCGCGCTGGACGATAAACTCGTGTACGTCGTCGTAGGGGTATCCAAGGAAGTAGCCTATTTCGTGCGGAAACTCGCAGGTGCAGTCGTTGCTGCAGCTAGTTTGCTGGGGTAGTGCGCATCGAGTCTGGCTACAGGCGCATTCCGCGACGTTATTGCTCGCGCGCGTGATGCGTGATGCCAAATGCACAAGGCATGTCGAAAGGTCTCTCGTGTCGTAGCCTTCCGAGGCGAGCGCCGTTTGGGCGCGAGGGTCTGCGAAATAGGTGGTGAGGCTTTTGGCTCGGTACATATACATGAGCGCTCCGCAGGGCCGCCAGACCAAAACACTCAGGTGGATACCGAACGGGTCAAGCTCGCGATTGCACTGGGCGATAACGTTGAGCAGGCGTGCTCGGCGTTCTGCGATGGTTTCGGTTGCGGTCGAGCCGTCCCCGTGGGCGTAGGTGCCTGGATAGGTAAAGAGCGATGCCGGCTTGATGCCCGCGAGCGTGGGAGAGCAGTTGCGCACGATCGCTGCCTGAAACGTTGGAATGTCTATGGTTCGGGTCACGGCGCTCCTTACGGATCTAAACTGTTAGCCTAGGAAAACTTATACACGAAAGTAAGCCATGGTCAACAAAAAAGTTTGAATAGGGAAACTAATTGACCGAACGGACATGATTTTGGGTTAAGATGGGGACACCCCATGGGGGTATCTAGATAGGGCTACTTGAAAGGGGAACGCATGAGTGACTTGCTCAACCCTGCGAATCTCATCGTGCTGGCCGTCATTGCCGTCGGCATGTTTTTTGGACTGCGTCGCATTGCCGCTTCGACACACGGGAAGAGTTGCTGCAGCGATGGCGCGAGCGGCAAGAAAGCCAAAAAGGTTGTTGTGGTGGATACCGATGCATCGCACTACCCCTATAGCGATGAGCTACTCATCGGCGGCATGAGCTGTGACGGCTGCGCTCAGAACGTAGCCAATGCCCTCAATGCACTGGATGGCGTGTGGGCAACGGTGACGTATGCGGACCACACGGCACGCGTGCGCTCTAAGCAGCCGGTTGATCGCGGTGTCCTCGAGACGGCCGTGAAAGACGCGGGCTACTACGTCATGACGCTGTAAGCGTCGCTCTGGATGCGCTTCCTTGGCTAGGCTCGTCCGCGCAGTTCGATGTCTTGGATGTCGTCGAAGTCGATGGCGATGTCTCGGAGCTTGAGGAGCCTGAAGGCAGGGAGTACTTCGTCAAGGATGCCGGTGCGGGAGCGATAGCCGTACGTATCGTAATAGGTGACGCGGACCAGGTCGCCACGTTTGAGACCCTCGAGCTTTTTAGAAAGCACGAGGGCTTTTTCTTCCGTGAGCTCACGTTTTGGCTCGACGGTGATTTCCTGCTTGCGCACGAGTTCGTAGTATCCCGTGAGGGCGGCAAAGGGCATAAACTGTGCGGCGCGGTTGGCGCGCACGGCACCGTTGGCTGTGAGGCTGGGGTCGGCGGCGCGGCGTCTGCCCTCGGGGTCCGCCAGGCGCTCGAAGGCGGTCGGCGGGCGCACGGGCTGTTGTTTGGGTTTAGGCACGGTGTCCTCCAACTTGGTCGTTGCGTTCGCGCGCGGTGGCGCCGGCGGTAAAGCTTAATCCCTTGACGAGCGCGTTCTTGCCGTACTTGCCTTTCACGGCCAGGACGGCGCGCGCCAGGTCGCGCTCGCGCTCATCGGCCTCGATATCGCTGAACAGATCGATGGTGGCAAATTCCTCGGGCACAAGATTGCTAAAGCCCAGGTTGATGCGCTTGACCGGTCGTTTGGGATCGACAGTCTGCGCCCAGAGCTCATCGAAATAGCCCATGATCTTCTTGAACGAATTGGTACGCTCGGGCAGCTTTCGCGAGGCGTTGGAGTGCGCAAAGAGTGCGGCATAGCCACCACGCGGTTTGCTGCCATGCTCTCCCACAAAGATACCATCGATTGCCTGCGCTTCGCGCACCTGGTGGCGCCGTTCGTCATCGCGCTGGACGGGCTTGGGAGCACGGGGCGCGAGCTCGGGGCCGGCGGTTGCGGTGGGTTCGATACTTGATGTGCTCGAGCGCAGGTGGCCGCATCCGTCCACATATTGCGCTGTACCGCTGGCGTCGAGGCGGCGTATGTCAGCGCGCTCGCTCGCGTAGCCCACAAAGAGCGAGATGCTGTCGCAGACTACGTGCTTATCGACCAAGTCCAACACGGCGTTGTCGACCATCTCGCGCAAGACGGTGTAGGCCTGCTCGTAGGTATAGCCCTTCGAGAGCACCTGTCCTGTGGTGGTCGAAGTTGCTTGCGGGCGATAGGCTTGGATATCGGCGATGGTTGTCGGTTCGCGCCCAAAGGCGTGGTCGATGAGATATTCGGCATTGACGCCGAACTCGTCGTAGAGCAGGTTCTCGTCGAGTGCGGCGACACCCATCAGGTCGTAGACGCCATACTTTTCGAGTCGTGCTGCCACGCCGGGGCCGATGCCCCAGATATCGGTGATGGGACGATGGGGCCAGATCTCTTTGCGAAAGGTCTCGTCGTCGAGTATGCCGATGCGGCTGGGTACGTGCTTGGCGGTGACGTCGAGCGCCACCTTGGCCTGGAATAGGTTGGGGCCGATGCCGACCGTCGCCGTGATGCCGGTGCGCGCCAAGACCTCGTCGCGCAGCGTGCAGGCGAGCCCTTCCGCATCTGTGTGATAGAGGTCCAGATAGGGCGTCACGTCGATAAAGCACTCATCGATGGAGTAGACGTGCACGTCCTGGGGGCTGACGTATTCCAGATAGATACCGTAGATTTTCGCCGACACTTCCATGTAGTGCTGCATGCGCGGTACGGCTTTGATGTAGTCGATGCCGTCGGGAATCTCAAACAGACGGCAGCGATTGTGAATCCCTAAGTCCTTCATGGCCTGTGTGATGGCGAGGCAGATGGTCGTGCGCCCGCGCGATTCGTCGGCAACGACCAGGTTGGTGGTGAGCGGGTTGAGTCCGCGGTCGACGCACTCGACGCTAGCGTAAAACGTCTTGAGGTCGATGCAGATATAGGTGTGACGCTCGTGCCCCACGCGTCCTCCCATCAAACACATGTTCTTATCGAATATCTGTTCGATAATACCCGCTCGTCCGGACATCGTCAAAACCTGTCAAAAAGGGACTGGTTTGTTTTGGTAGGTATGGTCGTGCGGTTGCATCGGGTATTTAACGCAGCCCTAAAGAGTGTGAAACAGCTCGGAAAACCTCGCTTCGTAGCATGAGCCTAGCGATTGGTGCCACCTACATGCACGGAAGGGTTGTGGAAACGATGGTCAATTATGGGTTTGGTATGCCGACACGCCTTGTTGCGGATGGGGACGTGGCTCGCTGGTGTGGACGATTGGTCGCTCACTACGGCGGCACTAAGGCGCTGGTCGTGCTGGGCGGTGACAAGCATACGCGTGATGAGCTTGTCTCGGCGGCACTCGGCTCGGTTGATCGAGCTCTGCTCGAGCGCGTACTTTTCCGCTGCGGCTCGGTTGGGGGCGACGGGGGAGACGAACTGATCGACGAAGCCGTGGCCCTGGCGACCGACGAAGGCGTGGACTTTGTCCTGGCGATTGGCGATGCCGATACTGCTGGCTTTGCGCGCGAGCTCGCGCGTCGCATGGCGGCGCTCGATGCCGGCGAAGACGGTTTTGTCCCTTATGGATGCATTCTCTCGGAGGGCAAGGCGCCTGCTGTCGTGGGCACCGGTGAGGTTCCCGTTTTTGCCATTATCGCGCCCGAACTGCTGGAGGGCATCGGGTCTCCTCTGCGTGAGTTGCTCGGTAGCATCTGCGCCGCGGCCTAATATTTGCCATAAAAGGACGGGTTATTTTTGGTTGGTAAAGCGTTTGACCTGCCAAAATAAGCCTGTCCCTTTTTAATCGGTTGCCGTTTGGGGGGCCGATTGGCAACGCTCGCTGATTGTAGTCTTGACCTGCGCTAGAATAGTGGCATCTGAATGTCCGGGCGCATGGAGGCGTGCGCCCGTATGCTGAGGAGGACTCTATGGCAACTGTTGCCGCACCTATCGATGCTACGTCGACTGCCGCTTGGAAGGCACTCGAGGCCCATCAGGAGAAGCTCGAGGCCGAGGGTATCGACCTCAAGGCCTGGTTCGCCGCCGATGCCGAGCGCGTGAACAAGCTGAGCTTTGACGCCGGTGACCTGCACTTCGATCTGTCGAAGAACCTGGTGACCGATGAGACCGTCAAGCTGCTGTGCGATCTTGCCCGCGAGGTGAAGCTCGAGGAGCGCCGCGACGCCATGTTCTCTGGCGAGCACATCAACACTACCGAGGACCGCGCTGTCCTGCACACCGCGCTGCGCCGCCCGGCAAGCGAGAAGGGCCAGCTCATCGTCGACGGCCAGGACGTCGTCGCCGACGTGCACGAGGTCCTCGACCGCATGTATGCCTTCGCCGAGCGCGTGCGCTCCGGTGAGTGGAAGGGCGTTACCGGCAAGAAGATCGAGCATCTGGTGTCCATCGGCATCGGCGGCTCCGACCTGGGCCCGGTCATGGCCTACGAGGCTCTGCGTCCCTATGCCGACGCCGGTATCGACTGCCGCTACATCTCCAACATCGACCCCAACGACCAGGCCGAGAAGCTCAAGGGCCTGGATCCCGAGACTACTCTCGTGATCATCGTCTCCAAGACCTTCACCACGCTCGAGACCCTCACCAACGCTCGCGAGGTCAAGACCTGGATGCTCGAGCGGCTCAAGGCTCAGGGCGCCATCGACGGCTCCGATGAGCAGAACGCCGAGGCCGTGGCAAAGCACTTCGTCGCCGTCTCCACCGCACTCGAGAAGGTCGAGGCCTTCGGTATCGACCCCGCCAACGCCTTCGGTTTCTGGAACTGGGTCGGTGGCCGCTATTCCGTTGACTCCGCCGTGGGCCTGTCGCTGATCGTCGTGCTCGGCCCCGAGCGCTTCCAGCAGTTCCTCGAGGGCTTCCACGCCATCGACGAGTACTTCTGCAACACCCCGCTCGAGAACAACGCCGTCGCGCTGATGGGCCTGCTCAATGTCTGGTACGTCAACTTCTTCGGTTCCAAGAGCCACGCCGTGCTGCCGTACTGCCAGTACCTGCACCGCTTCCCGGCCTACCTGCAGCAGCTCACCATGGAGTCCAACGGCAAGCATGTCCGCTGGGACGGCAGCGCCGTGACCTCCGACACCGGTGAGATCTTCTGGGGCGAGCCCGGCACCAACGGCCAGCATGCCTTCTATCAGCTGCTGCACCAGGGCACTGTGGTGGTTCCGGCCGACTTCATCGCCTTCGCCAATACCGCCAACCCTGCGACCGACAGCGGCCAGGATGTCCACGAGCTGTTCCTGGGCAACTTCCTGGCCCAGACCAAGGCGCTCGCCTTTGGTAAGACGGCCGATGAGGTTCGTGCCGAGGGCACGCCCGAGCAGATCGTCCCGGCCCGTTGCTTTGAGGGCAATCGCCCGACGACCTCGATCTTCGGCGACACGCTGACCCCGTTCGCACTCGGCGAGCTCATCGCCCTGTACGAGCACATCACGTTTGTCGAGGGCACGGTCTGGGGCATCGACTCCTACGACCAGTGGGGCGTCGAGCTGGGCAAGCAGCTTGCCAAGCAGATTACCCCGGCCTTCCACGATGACGCCGCCAAGGCCGAGCAGGACGCTTCGACCCAGGCGCTCATCGAGTTCTATCGCGCGCATCGCAAGTAGTCGCTGCTGTTAACGCATCGCGCCTTATAGTCAGGGGCCCGTATCCTATCGGATGCGGGCCCCTTTGCTTTGCCGTAGTCCCGGGGCGCACGGCCTTTGTGGAACATCGCTGGGGCGCCGCGCGCCGCGAGAACCCTGCGCCTAGATCTCGGCCTCCGCATGGTCTCGCTGCGCCTCGGGCAGCTCCCCGTAGAGCGGATGGTCTTCGAGCCTAAAGCGCTCGACCTGTTCGGGAGTGCGACCGCGCACAAAGAGCCACGAGCGATCGATCGGCGTCGCCATGAGCGTGCTGGGCAGCGCGTCGGCGCGGTCGGAAAACACCCGGGCACTCTCGGGATCCTGGAACGCCAGCACCAGATGTGTGTCGCAGTTGCCCATGACGGAGCGTGCGCGTGCCTCGCCATAGAGCGCATCGAGCTGGTTGGTCGACTGCAGCAGCAGCGTTGCCCAGATGTTGCGACTTCGGATAATCGAGAGCACGTTGTCGATCTGGGGGATCTGCAGATTTGCGAAGTCATCGAGCATAAAGCGCACGGGCACGGGCAGGCTGCCGTCGGGCTGCCTATCGGCCTCACGAATGAGGCCCATAAACGCCTGCGAAATAAAGAGGCCGGTCAGCGGATCGAGATTGCGGTCAATATCGCTCACGGTTACAAACAGGGCGCAGGGGGTGTGTCCCATGGAAGCGAAGTCCACCTGATGACACTCACGATAGAGCTGTGCCGCACCGTCGAATCCCAGACACATGACCTTTTCGGCAAGGATGCCGACGATGCTCGCGTGCATGCGCTCGGCATTTTGCGTAATGGCGTAGCGCCGCCATAGCGAGAGGGCATAGCTTTGGGGGTCGATCGTGATCAGGTCGCCAAACAATCGACCCGTGGCACCGTCCTGCAGGTGCTCGATCAGCTTGATGACCGAGCTGATCGTCTGCTCGTCGGCGGGTAGCTGTTCGGTGACGTAGGCGATAAGACACGACAGCAGGTTTGCCGCCGCATGATCCCAAAAAGGCTGGTTGTTGTCCTCGATGGGGCAGATGGCCTTTGCCACCGAGAGGATGTCCTGCTGGTTGGGCCTGCCGTCCGCCTTGCGGCGAATGTGCCTCAGGGGGTTGTAGCCGCAGCGCTCGATGCCGGGCGCAAGGGCCGGGACGGTGTTGAGGTCGGCGAAGTTGAGACATTGCACGCGGTAGCCGTGGGCTGCCAGCACGGGTCCCACTTCGCGACAGAGCGTGCCTTTGGTGTCGAGCACGATGTAGCTTGCGTTCATTTGCAGCAGGTTGGGCTTGAGGACGTTTCGGGTCTTGCCGGCTCCCGAGGGGCCGATCACAAGTGCGTTGTTGTTGAGTCCCGTTTGGCGGGTGTCGCAGGAAAGCGTTCGATCCTTGGCGAGGATGGTGGACGATGCGGACTCAGATGCGGCGAGGCGGCTGGCGAGGTTAGACATGGGCGACCTCCTTGGTGGTCGAGAGGATTTCGTGGGCAAAGCCGAGCTCGACGGCGCGCTCGGCCGAAAGGTAGGTGTCTTTTGCAGTGAGGGACTGGATGCGCTTGGGCGTGAGGCCGCTGCGGTCCGAGAGGATTTGCGTGAGGGTCTTGCGGGTCTGCATGAGACGCCGGCTGGTTTCCTGTAGCGCAAGTGCCGAGCCGCCTGCCCCCTGGGGGATCAGCGGGTCGTGAATCATGAGCTCTGCATGGGGCGCCATACGGCGATCGTCGCCGCCCATAAAGATCACGGCACCCATGGACGCGGCGAATTCCAGGCAGACGGTGCGGATGGGGCACGATGCGAGGCGCATGGCGTCATAGATCGCAAGACCCGATCGCACGCTTCCGCCGGCGCTGGCGACAAATATGGTGATGGGGCGGCTGGGGTCGGTGGCATCGAGCAGGCGGATCTGCTGGCATAGGTCGTGGGCCATCGGGGTTTCGATGTTTCCCATGACGGAGAGCTCGCGACGGGCGAGCATCTCATCGTAAATGCTGGTGAGCGTGATACCTCGGGCGGATTCACGCATGGTGAGGGGGCTGATGATGGGGGAATGATTGGTGTCCATGAGGACTCCTTTCTGTTGGTTGTGTTGTGGAATAGGATTGTTGCCCGCGGAGGGGCTGGCGGGCTACAGGGTTCGTCCGAGCCTGAGATCGAGCTCGGTTGTGGGGCAGACTGCCTGTTCGTGCGGCTCGCAAGCGCCAAGGGCTCCGAAGCGATGGAGCGTTGCGGCGGGCGTGGTGTAGGCGAGCCGCAGCTGATGCTCGACAGGGGCACATCCGTCATTTTTGTAATGAGCCGCGTAGTACTGCGCGATGCTGGCGTTCATCTCGCTGCCATTGCGATGGCGCTCAAACTGGCGTCTGCAGGTCTCGATGATCTTTGCTACCGACTTGGGTGCCGTCGCGGGAACAAGGGCGAGATAGCCCTCAAATAGCTCGTTGATGCTCAGGAGGCACAGCAGGTCGATCAGCGTCCTTATGGCTGCTCCCTCGGCGGAAAAGTGCGCGGTCATGCGGTTATATCGGTTGCGGTCGACGATGGCCGCATGGGGTCTTGGAGTTTTCTGCCCCGTGGTCCCGGGCTTTTGCCGCGCCTGTGTATTGAGCTCGACGTTGCAGCGCTTGAGGCCGTCCAACGGAAGGAACAGTGCGGTGCGCAGAGTGTTCCGCTTGCTTTCGAGTTCATGACGCTCGTCGGGTTCCCATTCGAGCTTGAGTTTCGTGTCGAGCGCCGTAAGCATATGGGCTAGGCAGCCTACGGTAAGAACGCACGAATCGTTGTCGCGTTTTGGGGCATAGGGGTCTGTCAGCTTGCGAATGTCGGGGTCGCCCATGATCTTTGTGCAGCGCTTCAGCAGTTGAGGGTGGTCGGCCAAGATCGTCGCGAGCGGTAGCGACGCGTAGTTCTTGATGGTCGCGGCGGCAAAGGCGGCGTCATATTCGTTTGCATATGCTCGCTCAATTCGGGCATCCAGAATGCTTTTCTTATCGCCGTCTTCAGCGCGGTGGTTTGTCATAGCTTCTCCAATCGGTTGATGTTCGTGCTGTTTGTTGATGTGTTGGTTGTCGTGAGTGATGTGCTTGCCGTGGGTGATGTGCTGACGTTGGGGTGCTATGCGGTTTTCAATGAGCCCGTGAGGCAGTTGCTGCAGGGGTGGGATGGAACGGCCCATGCAAGGCGGAAGGCATCGTGCTCAAAATCGAGACAGCAATGCCCTGGGTGCCTCACATGTGGCAGTTACCTCATTAAGTTGTCATTGCGTTTGGGGTTGTACTTTGCCGATCTTCCTTTTCTTACACGCTAAAACTCAAACTTCATATGCTCGATCTACTTAAAACCGCAACGGCGGTCTTTTATCAACTTATATGTCGGAACGCGTCTTTGCAAGTACTTTTTTGCCTTTGTTTCAAATGGGGTGGTTTTGCAACCGTCATACGCGCGCTGTGCGAACGTGCCCCGGCTCGGATAAGATAGTGCGCGATAAAAACGATGCAAGGAGGCACATATGGCAATTAAAGCCATCGCAATGGATATCGACGGTACGCTTACCAACGATCAGAAGGTGATCAGCCCGCGTACGCGCGAGAAGCTGCTCGCGGCGCAGGAATCGGGCATTAAGCTCATCTTGGCTTCGGGCCGTCCCGCATGGGGGCTACATGCTCTGGCACAGGAGCTCGACCTCCAAAACCATGACGGTCTGCTAGTCGCTTTCAATGGCGCGCATGTGGTCGACGCTCAGACCGATGAGGTCCTTTTTGACCAGGCCATGCCAGCTGACGAACTGCACCGTCTGATTGATCACCTGCGTAATTTTGACGTGATCCCTATGATTTCGCTCGGTCGCGATCTGCATGTCGAAGATTCGTACCGCTGCATGATTACGCTGCCGGATGGCTCGCAGAAAAACATCGTCAAATACGAGCGCGATGCGTGCGACCTTAAGATCCGCGAGGTCGAGAGCTTGCATGAGGTCGCTGATGCTTATCCCGTGGACAAGCTGCTGACGGCGGGCGACCCGGCCTACCTGCAGGCGCATTACGAGGAGATGTATGCGCCCTTTACCCAGACGCTTTCGGGCATGTTTACGGCCGACTGGTACTTTGAGTACACGGCGCGCGGTATCGACAAGGCCCGCGCGCTCGAGGGTGCCCTGCCCAAGCTCGGCATCGATGCCAGCGAGGTCGTATCGTTTGGCGACGGCCAGAACGACAAGTCTATGATTGAGTGGGCCGGCACCGGTGTTGCCATGGGAAACGCCATCGATGAGGTTAAGGCCGTGGCCCAGATGGTGACCGCCAATAACAACGAAGATGGTATTGCGGTGGCGCTGGATAAGCTACTGGGTTAGAATCGCCGATTAATGCATGGTTCGGGCGCCTACTCGCGGGCGTCCTTTTGTTAGGGAGGGTGCCGTGTCCGCATTTCCGTTCGACGCCGTTATCTTTGACATGGACGGCGTCATTGTCGATACCGAGTATTACTACCTGGGCGAGACTGCCGCGTTTGCCAAGGAACTTGGGCTTAATCTGACTCAAGAGGAGTTGAACGGGCAGGTCGGTACTTCGCACCAGTTCTTCCTGCATATGCTGGTCGATTGGTTTGAGCGCGCCGGTAAGGGGCATTTTACTGGCGAGGAAGCGTTGGCCCGTTGGGACGAATGGGCGCATAAGCGTCCGCGCGACTATCAGGCTTTGATTAACCCAGGCGCCGTGGATACGATTCGAGAGCTGCCGCGCCGCGGCGTTCGCGTGGCGCTTGCCAGCTCGTCTCCCATGGATAGCATCGAGGAAGTGCTCAACGCATGCGGGCTGTCGGATGCCTTTGAGTATGTGGTGAGCGGCGAGCAGTTTAAGGAGAGCAAGCCCGAGCCCGACATCTACCTGCATGCGCTGGACCTGCTGGGGCTGCCCGCGAATCGCTGCTGCTGCGTTGAGGATTCGGTGCCTGGCATCACTGCCGGCAAGCGAGCCGGCCTGACAGTCATTGCCAAGCGCGAGGAGCGCTTTGGCTTTAGCCAGGATGCCGCGGACAAGATTATCGACCAGCTGCCGGAGCTGCTCACGCTTTCTTAGGAGCGCGGTAGTTGCGCGTTTTTCGGGTCTGATGAGTAAATAGCCGACATTTTGGTGCGGCAGCAAGCATACTTTATGCTAATGCGGGCTTAAGGGCTTGTTGAATGCCCTTGAGCCCGCTTTAGACTTAATTGTGCTGGGAGAGGGTATATGCCACCGACTGAAGGGCTAACTGACGGTAAAGCAGCGATACCGCTGTACCAACAGGTTATTGATATCATTAAAAACGAAATCAACTCCGGCGCCTACAAGGCAGGGGCGCGGATACCCAACGAATTCGAATTGGCTGAGAGCTATAAAGTTGGCCGCGTTACCGTGCGACGCGCTATTGAGGAGCTCGTCCAGCAGGGCTATCTAACGAAGCGACAGGGGAAAGGCACGTTCGTCAATGCTCCCAAGCTTAAGCGTAAGATTCGCCAGAAGGATGACGTCCAGAGTTTTTCGGACGCATGCCGCGTTAACGGAATGGAGCCGGGGGCGTGCGTCATTTCGAGGAAGATACTGCCGGCGGATTCCACCGAAGCGCAGTTCTTTGGTGTTCCCGTTGGAACTGATTTGATTTGCGTTGAGCGTGTGCGTACTGCCGATGGAGTCCCCGTCATGCTCGAGAACAACATATACGTTTACGAGGACAACGCTTATCTATCAACGGCACCTCTATCTAACCAATCCATTTTTGAGTTCGTGCGCAACCGGACGGGCCGCACGCCCGCGTTTACCGACCCGTGCACGCTCGAGATCGCGTGCGCGTCGCCCGAGGTCGCTCGACTGTTGGCAGTTCCCGTTGGCGAACCCTTGTTTTATATGGAAGCCTTCTTTTTCGATGAGCAGCGGCGGCCGTTTATCATCGGTCGTCAGCGGATCGTTGGGTCTCGCTACGTTTTTGACATCTAGGACATTGCGAATGGAAACGCCCGGTGGATCATCTCACCGGGCGTTTCCATACCGTTCACGGCGCAAACGCGACCGTTCAACCGCGTTGCGGCAATCAGTTTGAAATTATCTTGATGAAGGGAAAAGCTGCTGGTAATCTATGGGACGTCATAGAACGTTTGCATTGTGCAAACGTTGAAGCGAGATGCGATGCAGTCTCGAGTTCTTTGGAGGTATCTATGTCAGATACGAAGGCGAAGAAGACAAACAGACGTTTTAAGTTCAAATTACCGCATGTCTATACGATCATGTTCTTGCTGATCGTTGTCTTTGCGGTCCTGACTTGGATTGTTCCCTCTGGTCAGTATCAGCGCAAGACGATTTCGACAGCGGCGGGCGAGCGTGAAGTCGCCGTTGCTGGAACCTATGAACAGGTCGATAAGAACTACACCGATTCCGAGACCGGCGAGACCATCAATCTGGGCCAGGATATCTTCGCGGTTCTGCAAGCGCCCACCAAGGGTATCCAAGAGGCTGCCGACGTCGTTGCGTTCGTCTTATTGATTGGCGGATCGTTCGCGATCATCACCAAGACCAACGCTTTGAATGCCGGCATGAGCCGTGTGATTAAAAAGCTCAAGAACAAGGACATCCTCATCATTCCCATCACGATGACATTGCTGTCCATTTGCGGCACTACGTTTGGTATGTCTGAGGAAGCCCTGCCGTTCTATGCCATCTTCATTCCCATCATGATGGGTATCGGTTATGACTCGATGACGGCATTTATCATCTGCTTCCTTGGTCCTAACCTGGGATATTGTGCTTCGACCATCGACCCGTTTAATGTTTTGATCGCCCAAGGCATCATTGGCATCGAGGGTAATCCGCAACTGTGGCTGCGCGCCGTTTCTTGGGTCATCTTCACTGCCGTCGGTATCGCATGGGCCATGCGATACGCCATGCGCGTCAAGAAAAACCCCGAGTCGTCCATTGTGTACGAGGACGATAAGCTCAAGCGTATTGAGTTTTCCGTGACCGATGCCTCCATCGAGGAAGAGTTCACTATCCGTCAGAAGCTTGTGCTTATCGATTTTGCTTGCGGTATGGGCATTATCGTCTGGGGTCTTGTTACCCAGGGCTGGTACATGAATCAGATTTCCGCCGTGTTCCTTGGCATGGGCTTGCTTGCCGGTATCCTGGGCGGCCTTGACCAGCAGACGATCGCAGAGGAGTTCGTTAAGGGTCTCGCCGACTTTGCGTACGCTGCCGTCGTTATCGGTATCGCTCGCGGTATTCTGGTCATCGCCGAGGGCGGCATGATCATCGACACCATCCTCCAGGCGCTCGCTACCGCGCTCGCCGGTGCACCCGCCGCCGTCTACACCACGTTTATGTATGTCGTCCTTGGCCTGCTCTCTTTGCTGGTTCCCTCGAGTTCTGGCCTGGCGGCGCTCACCATGCCCGTTATGGGCCCCCTGACCGAGCTCATGGGCCTCAATCCCGAGGCGGCCGTCACCGCGCTCCAGTTTGCCAACCAGACCATCAACACCATCAGCCCCGTGGCGGGTATGACGGTCGCCGGCCTTGCCGTGGCTAAGATTTCGTTTGGCCAATGGTGGAAGACCATTTGGAAGTTCTTCATCTTCATGGTCGTGTTTGGCTTGGTCATTACTGCCATTTCCGGCATGCTTCCGGCGTAGGTGGTTGTGATGTCTGATCGTTTGACGGTCCTGACGTCTAAGAGCGTCTTTACCGGTACGGGGGACCTGCCGTTTGAAGGTTTCGTAGCGGTCCGTGGCAATCGAATTGAGGCTGTTGGCACCAAGTGTGAGCTAGCTTCGTATTTGACCCAGGCGGACGAGGCAGTTGACCTGGGCGACCGCACCGTCATGCCTGGCCTGATCGATGTGCATACCTTCTATACAGGCTGGGCGCTGCGGACGTTGGGGCCTGATCTGTCCGGCATCGCTGATGCCAAAGAGGCCGTGTCGCTCTTGCGTGCATGGAAAGAAGATCGTCCGGATTGCGCGGCGGCTTTTGGCCACAACCTACCCGAAACGTTGGCATCGGATGCCGAGAACGCAAATACAGCAGCTGTGTTTGACGAGTGTTTTGGCGATATCCCCGTCGTCTGCTTTACACCGGGCGCGGATACCTGTGTTCTCAATGCTGCCGCCAGTGCGCGATACGGCTTCACACCCCAGGCGTGCTATGCCGAGAAGATCTGGCGCATAATGAGCGATTTCCTCGCGCTGCCCGAGGTGCGTGCAGGGTATTCGGACTACATGAGCATGCTTAACGAGCGCGGCGTTACCGCCATCAAGGAAATGGCGTTTGATGACTACTACGGCTTTGCCGACGAAATGGCTCGCCGTGAGGAATCTGGTGAGCTGACGGTTCGCGTCTCTATGATGTCGCAGCCGGTGGGTGCCGGTGCAAATCTGGCATATGCCCGCGAGGCACGAGAACGCTTCCGGGGACCGTTCGTTCGTTTTTCTGGCTTCAACCGTATGACCGATCGCGGCGTATGGGCGGGGCTTGCCGAGATGATTGACCCCTATGAGGACTCGGCCGATGCGGGCGCTGCCGGCAAGACGGTCGTCGAGGAACCAGAGTGGGATCTGATTGAGAGCGAGCTGCGTGCAATTGATGCTGACGGCTTCCGATATTCCTTGCATTGCCAGGGCGATGGCGCCGTTCGTCGCACCGTGGCGCTCTATGCCTCGCTGCCTCGAGACGAGCATGGACGGATGCTTCGCCGCCATGCGATTACCGATCTCGAGAACTCTGACCCGACCGATCTCGTCGAGTTTGGCAAGTTAGGTGGAATTTGCGAGGTCTACCCGCAGATTCTGACACTGGACCGGCGCGAGGATTGCCTGTCGATGATGCGTCGACAAATTGGCGAGACACGACTTTTGCACAGCTGGAATCGCCGCGGCATGGAAGATTCCGGATGCACGGTGTGCTGTGGCACGGATTTGCCGCTGCTGATTCCGAGCCTGGGCGAGTCAATCTACAGCGCGTGCGGCGGATTTTTCGCCGACGGACTGCCCGTGAATGAGGTCAACACGCTGACGCTTGTCGAGCTCTTGCGCGCTTGGACTGCCGGGGGCGCGTACGATCTGATGCGCGAAGACGAGCTGGGTACGCTTGAGGTTGGCAAGCTTGCCGATATCTGCGTGCTCGATCGGGATGTGTTCGACCTCGATTATCGCGACGCACGCGATCTTGCGGTTGATATGACGATGTCGGACGGACAAATCGTGTTCGATCGAAATAAGGAGGCATAAGATGTCTGAATCCAAACCGACGCTGCGCCGCGAGCAGATTGCGGGCATGAATATCCACTACATCATGTGGTCGCTCGATTACTTCCTTGATGTGCAGCAGCGCTTGGGCTTTGAGTCCATTGAGCTGTGGTGTGCAGAGCCGCATGTGACGCTCGACCATACGGGCTACTTTGAGGCTGAGGTCCTGGCGAAAAAGGCTGCAGACCGTGGGCTTAGGTATCGTACTCTGTGCCCCGAGAATGTTGTCTATCCTTGGCAGTACTGCGCACGCAAGCCGCTGCATGAACAGCGCAGCCTGGCGTACTTTAAACACGGCATTGAGCTTGCCGAGGTGCTTGGGTGCGACCGTATGTCCATCAACTCGGGCTGGGGCGACTGGGACGAGGACCGCGAGGAAGCCTGGAAGCGCAGCCGCGAGCACTTGTCCATTCTGGCGGAGTATGCCGGCGAGCACGGTCTGGTGCTTACGATGGAAAGCCTGCGTCCCGAGGAGAGCAACCTTGTGACGACGGTTTCCGATGCGAAGCGCATGATTGACGAGGTCGCGAGCCCGTACTTACAGCCCATGGTTGATACAACCGCGATGGGCGTTGCAGGCGAGACGCTCGAGGACTGGTTTGCCGCCTTCGGTGATGGGGCAATTCACGAGATGCACTTTATCGACGGTGACCCGTATGGCCATCTGGTGTGGGGCGATGGCAAGCACGATATGGACGCCTTCGTTGCCACACTCAACGCCCATGGTTTCGACGGCATGCTGGGCCAGGAGATCACGGACGGTCGTTACTACGATGACCCGGCGGCGGCAGATGCCAAGAACATGGCCGCATTCGAGAAATATCTGATTGACTAAAACAACTATCGGCCACGCAACCAACGTCATTGATTGCGGCCAAACAAGAAAGGAACTGGATATGAACGCACACGATCTGATCAAAGAGGCAATTGCCGAGAAGGGCAAGTTCGACAGCGTCTACTGGATTGCTTGCGGTGGCTCCATGATCGATTTGATCCCGGCTCATGAGCTTCTGCAGCGCGAGGCAACCACCTTCACTTCGTATATCTATACGGCTCGCGAGTTCGATATCATGCGTCCGCGTCGTCTGGGCGAGAAGTCCCTGGTCATCGCTTGTAGCCACAGCGGCAACACCCCCGAGGTCGTCGAGGGCTGCGAGATTGCCCTTGCTGCCGGCGCTACGGTGATCGCCCAGACCGACAACGCTGGATCCAAGATTGACTCCGGCAAGTGGACCACGTGGGTCTACCCGTGGGGCGAGGGCGTGCCGCAGGCCGAGGTCCCCGCTGGCATTTCGCTGTCGCTTGCGGCCGAGCTGCTCGATCAGCAGGAGGGCTACGCCGATCTTGCCGATATGTATGCCGGTATCGCCGAGATGGATAAGATTCTTCCCCCGGCACGCGAGAAGGTAAATGCCGAGCTGGGCGATCGTTTTGCCAAGCTTTGCCAGGAGCACGAGTTCTTCTACATTCTGGGCAGCGGTCCCAACTTTAGCCAGACCTACGGTTTCGCTATCTGCTCTCTTATGGAGATGCAGTGGCAGCACTGCAGCTACATCCACTCTGCCGAGTACTTCCATGGCCCCTTCGAGGCTACTCAGGATGGCGTTTTTTACTTCCTGCAGATGGGCTCCAGCGAGTGCCGTGCCATGGACGAGCGCGCCCTGGCGTTCCTTAAGACGCATACCGATACGCTGATGGTGCTCGATGCCAAGGAGTACGGTATGGAAGCCGTGCCGGCGAGCGTCCGTGCCTATCTGGACCCGGTGCTGTTCTACGCCATGAACTGCGAGCTGCGTGCTGCACGCGGCAAGGTGTTTGATCACGATCCCGATTTCCGTCGCTATATGGGTGTTGTCGAGTACTAGAAGGGACAAAGGCCATGGCATTTAACGTTAACGCGCTCGGATTTGGCGACAACGTCGTCGATCGCTACGAGCATATCCACACCATGTATCCCGGCGGCAATGCGGTGAACTTCGCCGTTTATGCCAAGAAATGCGGTGCCGCACGCTCTGCATACATGGGCATTTTTGGTAATGACGCCGCTGCCGAGCATGTCATTGCAAGTCTCGAGGATGAAGGTATCGAGCTTGACAAGTGCGAGCAGATGATTGGCGAGAACGGAGCGGCTCGCGTGACCGTCGTTGACGGTGACCGTGTCTTCCTCGGCTCCAACGAGGGCGGTATCCGTGGCGATGCGCGCTATGTCCTCGATCGCTTTGACCTTTCGTACATGAAGCAGTTCGATGTGGTTCATTCGGGCAACTATTGCTTTACCGAGCGCGAGCTGCCCAAGCTGAAGGCTGCGGGCGTCACGGTCTCTTTTGACTTTTCGGACGACTCCACCGACGAGTACTACGAGCAGATTGCGCCCTACGTCGATTTCGCTTTCTTTAGTGCGGCGGATGCCGCGAGTGAGGACGAGATTCGCGAACGTCTGGCATGGGTGAAGGGCCTGGGTCCGCGTTTTGTGTCGGCTACGGCGGGCGCCGAGGGCTGCATTGCTTACGACGGCGAGCGCTATTACCGCCAGCTGGCTAAACCGGTAACGGACATGAAGGACACCATGGGGGCGGGCGACTCGTTCCTCACCTCGTTTTTGATGTGCTATCTCGATTCCGCCAAGCGTGGCGAAGATGGCGCCGAGGCCATCGAGCGCGCGCTCGACTTTGCTGCCGGGTTTGCCTCGACCGTGTGCGGCATGGAAGGATCTTGGGGCCACGGAGCACCAATCGTCGAATAGCCGAGCGGTCTCGGGGAGGTGCAGGCGCCTCCCCGAGACTTGGTGTGCAAAAAATGCCAAATATGAGTACTGTGACTAATTTAGTCGCAGCAAAATAAACCCCTCCAGACGTGATTTTGAGCGTTTGGAGGGGTTTAAGATTTGCGAAAACGCAGGATTAATGACTGTAAAAGCTTTAATTAGCGGACAATCGAGGATTATTCTGGCGGCTGGGAAGTTAAAAGTAATGTATCCATTCCGGTAGCAGTACTCATATTTGGCATTTTTTGCTCATCAGGGGTTAGCGAAGGCTTAAAACAGAGCGCGCATTTGCTAAAACTGCCGTCTCAATGTGCTTTGCGTCGCAGTTTTTGAGCGAGGCGATGCGTTCTGAGGCTCTTGTGAGCGATCTGACGAGCGACTGCGCGCTTGTTTCTGTGTTTGGCTCGGCCGGCGCATCGGTTTCGAGCAGTAAACGGTCGAGTGGAATCTGCCGGGCATATTCGCGACCACGTTTAGACGCAAGCATGCGTTCGTTGACGGAAAAAATACAGCCCGCATCACGCGCGCGGGCGAGTTCGTCCGAAGTGCCGCTAAACCAGTGGAAGATGATAGCGGGGGAGTCGGAGTTTGGGATGAGTAGTCCATGTGATTCGAGGACGTCCAGTACGGCTCCTGCCGAACGAACGGCGTGAATTGATATCACGCGCCCGGTAAGAGGATGCTGCACGAGCGCATCACAGAGCCGGTCAAGTGCCTGTATTTGTAGCGGCTTACTTCCAGCAAAGCGCGCGGAAAAGTCGAGTCCCACCTCGCCGATATAGCGCTTTTGGGCAGCAAGCTCGCAAAGCAGGTTGACTTCGGCGGGACCGCAGCGGCCGTCGGCGAGCCACCAGGGGTGAAGCCCAATGCCGGCGATGATGCCTGGTTGGCGATGGGCGCGCTCGTTTGCGGCCGAAAAGTCACGTGGATCGACGCCGCAATCAAATAGGCCCAAGCCCAGTGCCGTCGCCTCATCGGCAACGGCGTCCGGGTGAGCCATCAAATCAAGATGGCAGTGTGCATCAAATAACCGGGGCTCCATCTCGGCGCGCTCCGCTAGTCTAGACGCTGGCCATCGGCGCGCACGCGCTCGGTGCCGCGGCCACTGATCTGGCGGATAACCTCGCCGGCGATCATCTGGCCCATGATGGGCGGCATAAAGCTGGCGGTTCCGAGCTCAGTACGCTCGTGGATGTTGGAAGGGTCGCGGGGCTGTGTCTTAACCGATTCCTCGCAGCTGAACAGTACGTGTAGGCTCTCGATTCCGCGCTTCTTACTTTCTTTGCGCATGATGCGGCTCATGGGGTCACGTACCGTATCGAAAATGTCGGCAAAGCGGAGGCACTCGGGATGGAGCTTGTTGGCCCCGCCCATGGAGCTAACCAAACGAATGTCGTGGTCCTGAGCATATTTGGCAATGGTGAGCTTGGCCGAGATGGTGTCGATGGCGTCGACGACGTAGTCGAGCTTGCCGTCCGTCTGCTCCAAAACGCTCGCGAAGAACTCGTCGATGTTGTCGCTCAGCAGGTATTCGGTGCGTTTGATAACGGTGGCGGCGGGATTGATGTCGTGGATCATGGCTTCCATAACATCGACCTTGCGCTTGCCGATGGTGCTGTGAAAGGCGATAGCCTGGCGATTGATATTGCTGGGCGCGACGATGTCCTTGTCCAGAATGACGAAATGACCAATGCCGCCGCGGGCGAGCGCCTCGCAGCAATTGGACCCCACACCTCCGCAGCCGAGCACTAGCACCGTAGCATCGGCGAGCTTATCGAGTGCCTCGCGGCCCATAATGATCTCGAGCTTGGTGTCGCGTGTCTCGACGAGAGCGGCAGCGGTTTCGGTCATAGACATCCTCCGATGGGGAAGCGAATCGTGTTTTAGCTATTGCCATTATAGGTAATCGCCCATAGGTTGCGACGGCGCTTACTTTGATGTGGTTTGAAGCATTGAGATTAGATAATTAGACAAACATCTAAATATCGAGTATAGTGTGCACGTCATGAGAGATGATGAGAGGAGGTCTTATGCCGGGAGAGGGTTTTAAGGCGCTTGCCGATCCAACGCGACGGCGCATTTTGGAGTTGCTGCGCGAGGGCAATTGCACGGCGGGGGAGCTTGCCGAGCATTTCGATATCAGTAAGCCGTCGCTGAGCCATCACTTGGCGACGCTCAAAAACGCCGGGTTGGTGACCGACGAGCGCCATGGCCAAAACATCGTATACAGCTTAAACACCACCGTCATGCAGGATTTAATTGGCTGGTTTATGGGCTTTACAAACACTGAAGGTGATAAGGATGAATAACGAAAACAAAGGCATTCACCCCACGGGGGTATCGTCGCGCGTGTGGATCGCGCTGGTCGCTCTGTGCGTCGCCAATGTCGTAGCGCACCTCATGGTGATGCCGAGCTTGCCTGCGCAGATTCCCACGCACTGGGGCGCGAACGGCGCCGTCGACGGTTGGGGTCCTAGCTGGATGGCCTCCGCGCTCGGCGTGCTGCCTCTGGCGCTTCTCGCAATGTTCTGCGTGGTGCCGCGCATCGACCCCAAAGGTGAGGCATATCGAACCTCGGGCAAGTTCTACCAGGGCTTCGTAATCGCCTTCACCTTGTTCATGTGCGCCATAAGCTGGCTGGGAGAGCTTACGGCCTGGGGCGTGGTGCCGGCGGTCGGTTCGGTCAACGTGCTGATTTCCGGTGTTGTCGGTTTGCTGTTCATCGGCGTAGGCAACTACTTGCCGCGTGTGAAGCAGAACTATACGCTCGGTATCAAGACACCTTGGGCACTTGCCGATCCCGAGAACTGGCGCCGTACGCAGCGTTTTGGCGGCGCCTGCTTTATGGTGCTGGGTATTGGCCTGATTGTGATGGGCGTGGCAGGCAGCGTGCTTTCGAGTGAAGTCGTCGTCGCGGTGATTGCGGTTCTGGCGTTTGGTTCGGTCGGAGCCGTCTACGTCTACTCGTATCTGCTGTGGCGCAAATCGCAGCGAGCCGCTCGCTAAGGTTGCGGAAAACTAGCGTACGCAGTTCATAGTGTGTTCTGGGGGACTTTTCCCAGGTAGTATTAGGGGGTGTGGGCAACCATGCCCCTTTTCGTTAAGTTTCAGAGCTGATTTCCTCATTTCGTTTCCACTAAAGCGAAACAAGAATAGGAAAACGGCAGGTCAGAAAGGTAAAATAGGACAATGGCGGAGTTTATCTACCAGATGTATCAGGCTCGCAAGGCCCATGGCGACAAGGTGATCCTTGACGACGTGACACTGAGCTTCTACCCCGGTGCCATGATCGGCGTCGTGGGCCCCAACGGTATGGGCAAGTCGACCCTGCTCAAGATCATGGCCGGCATCGAGGAGGTCTCCAACGGCGATGCCAGGCTCACCCCCGGCTACACCGTGGGCATCCTGCAGCAGGAGCCGCCGCTCGACGACGACAAGACCGTCATCGAGAACGTGCGCATGGCGTTTGGCGATATGATCGCCAAGGTCGATCGCTTCAATAAGATCGGCGAGGAGATGTGCGACCCGGACTGCGACATGGATGCCCTCATGGCCGAGATGGGAAAGCTCCAGGACGAGATCGACGCCGCCGACGGCTGGGATATCGATTCCAAGCTCGGTCAGGCCATGGACGCCCTGCAGCTGCCCGATTCCGACATGCCGGTCAACGTGCTTTCCGGCGGCGAGCGCCGCCGTGTGGCCCTGTGCAAGCTGCTGCTCGAGGCTCCCGACCTGCTGCTGCTCGACGAGCCCACGAACCATCTGGACGCCGAGTCGATCCTGTGGCTCGAGCACTTCCTGCACAACTACCAGGGCGCGGTGCTTGCCGTCACACACGATCGCTACTTCCTGGACAACGTTGCCGAGTGGATCTGCGAGGTCGACCGCGGCCACCTTTATCCCTACAAGGGCAACTACTCCACGTATCTGGAGACCAAGGCTGCCCGTATCGAGGCACAGGGCAACCGCGACGCCAAGCTCGCCAAGCGCATGGAGGCCGAGCTCGAGTGGGTGCGCAGCTCGCCCAAGGCCCGTCAGGCCAAGAACAAGGCCCGTCTGGCCCGCTACGAGGAGATGGAGGCTGAGGCGCGCGCCAGCCAGAAGCTCGACTGGACTGACATTCGCATCCCTGTCGGCCCGCGTCTGGGCAACAAGGTGCTCGAGGCCCATCACCTGCACAAGGAGTTCGACGGTCGCGTGCTCATCGATGACCTTTCGTTCACCCTGCCGCGCAACGGCATTGTGGGCGTCATCGGCCCCAATGGTGTCGGTAAGACCACACTCTTCAAGACCATCGTGGGTCTGGAACCGCTGACTTCGGGCGAGCTCGAGGTGGGCGAGACCGTCAAGATCTCCTATGTCGACCAGAACCGTTCTGGCATCGACCCCGATAAGAACCTGTGGGAGGTCGTCTCGGATGGCCTGGACCACATGATGGTCGGCGAGACCGAGGTTCCGAGCCGCGCTTATGTGGCGAGCTTTGGCTTTAAGGGCCAGGACCAGCAGAAGCGCGCTGGCGTACTCTCCGGTGGCGAGCGCAATCGTCTGAACCTGGCGCTCACGCTCAAACAGGGCGGCAACCTGCTGCTCCTCGATGAGCCCACGAACGACCTCGACGTCGAGACGCTGTCCTCGCTCGAGGCGGCGCTGCTCGAGTTCCCGGGCTGCTCGGTGGCCATTAGCCACGACCGTATGTTCTTGGACCGCGTCGCCACGCACATTCTGGCGTGGGAGGGCACCGACGAGAATCCGGGCAACTGGTATTGGTTCGAGGGCAACTTCGAGGCCTATCAGGCCAACCGCATCGAGCGTCTGGGCGAGGACGCAGCCCAGCCGCATCGTATTCACCGCAAGCTGACGCGTGATTAGTCGAGCTCAGGTGACCTAATGAGAAGGGGACGATAACCTTGAGGGTTATCGTCCCCTTCTGTTACTTGGTAGAAGGATCGACTTTATCGATGGTCCAGGCGGCTCCGAGACTGCCGGTGGTGTTGCGGCGGATGCGAACGGTGGCTTCGTGGCGCTCGCCGGCCTGCGTGTAGCGCAGGGGGAAGCTTGCGCGGTTTCGCGCGGCCTCGATGGTACCGCGCTCGCGGGCGATCCAGTAGTACTCGCCGACGATGCCGAGTGTGTCGGCGCCGTAGGGGAGATAGGTCGACAGCTGGTGCAGAAGCGGGCCGGGACAGAAGACCTCGGTTGCGAAATCGATGGGGAAGTCCTCGGGGATGGCGGGCGCTGCAGGTGCGGGGGCTGGGGCCGCTGCGGGTGCCGAAGCCGGTGCCGGTGCGGGAATTTGGTCGCAAGCAGCGGCGGACACGGACTCGATGACGGGTGCGGGCTCCGGCGTCGCTTCCGGCCTGGTCGTGGAATCTGCGGGCTTCACGATGGCGGGCGCGTCTGCTGCTGCAGTTTCAACCTCAACCTGCGCCGCGTTCTCGTTCTCGACGCTCGACTTTGCCTCGATGGGCGTGGACGCCATGGTGGTGATGCCGGCGTTTGCGTTTTCGGGGTCATAGACGACCGTGAGCGAGATGGCGGGCTTCGGCGTCTCGGGCTCCGGCGTCGACTCGATAGCGTCTTGATCGTCGGGCTGATCGTCCTCGGCCTCGTCGCCAAAGACATCGCTGTTTTGGAATGCAGGCGTTTCGGGCTGGTCAGCGGCTTCTTCGGTTGTCGACTTGGGAGCTTCGTTGAGCTCCGCAGTGGCTTCCTGCTCGGATATGACTTCGGGATCGGTCGTGGCGGTGATTTCGGTTTCGGCTTCTGCCGTTACCTCAATAGCGACTTCGATCTCTGCCTCGGGCTCGGGCTCCGGAGCGACTTCGGCCACGGGCTCGGGCTCGGAGCGCTTAACGTGCTTGGGACGCACGGCCTTGAGGTCCTTCTCGCCGCGTTTTTTCTTTTTGTAGGACTGCTTGGCACCCTTGGCAGCCTTGGGCTTGTCCTCGCCCTTGGCAAGGGCGGCATCCCAGGCCTCGTTGGCGATGACCGTGGCATACAGGCGACCGCCCTTAAAGACGGTCAGCTTAATGCAGTCGTCGAGCTCCTCGAGCAGCTCGCGCGTGGACTCGAAGCCCAGGTCATAAGCGGCCATGTCACCAGCGGCGAGTGCCTCCTCGACCTGCGTCATAAACGTTTGCTTGCCGCATCCGATTGCATCGCGCAGCAGGCGATACAGATAGATGTGGTTGCCCAGCGAAAGCGTGGGCCTAACTATTGTCTTGCTCATGGCAAATCTCCTCTTTACACACCAAAGCATCTTACCATCGCACGGGGCGTGCCACCTCGGCGCCCAAGGCAAACGGGCGCGACCGTTGCCGGTTCGCGCCCGTTATATAGGTCGATTATCTATGAGAGGCAAACGTGCTTAGTTGCCCGATGCCGTGCCTTGGCTCGAGCTGTCAGATGCCGTGCCGGACGCGGTTCCGCTCGAGCTATTCGAGCTGTCGGTGTTGCCGTTGTCGGTAGATCCCGTGCCCGATGTATTGCCGCTCGTCTGGTCGCCCGTGCTCGGTTGAGAGCCGTCAGTCGTTTGGCTTGAGTCGGTTGTGCCGGATTGCGTACCGCTGTTGTTCACAGAGGAATCGGCACCCTGCGACTGATCGGGGGTGTTCGAGGACGAGTCGGTGGATGCGGAGGTGCCCTGCGAGCTGTCCTGTTGGCTTTGCGATTGGCGTGAGCTATCCGCGTCGTGCTCGGTCGTGCGCGACGACAGAATCGGCTCGGGGCGCTCGCCCAGACCCTCACCGGCGGTGGTGATAAGGATGGCGCCGGCGCAGGCGATGACCGCGACGATGGCGATGGCGATCGAGAAGATGATGACCTTCTTTTGCGTCTGGCTGCGCTCTGCCGCCGCCTTGGCGCGCAAACTGTTGGGGGCAACGCGCGCCGTGGTCGCGCGCCCCGCAATCTGGCGCATCTCCTGCGTAGTCGC
The DNA here is from genome assembly GCA_900541135.1 of uncultured Collinsella sp. Lineage (GTDB taxonomy): Bacteria > Actinomycetota > Coriobacteriia > Coriobacteriales > Coriobacteriaceae > Collinsella. The sequence goes on along the minus strand of UQIG01000008.1, from coordinate 28,178 downwards.
GGCGCCGCCCAGGTGCTCCTCGGCATTAAACTCAACGGGCTCGTAGGCGCCGGCGGGGTAGTCGACGTCGGCGTGCGTGCCCTTGAGGGCTTCGGCGCTGGCAGAGATAAAGTGGCGGTAGACCTGCGAGGACACAACGGTGATGACCGAGCTCACGGCGGCGCCGATCACCGATCCGGCGATACCGATCTTGGAGGCAAGCGCGACGCTCGTAGCGGCGGCTGCGGCGCCGGCGATGATCTGGGGAATGGAAATGTCGTCAAACAGGCCCTTTTTGGGCGCGATGGCCATGGTCTGGCCGATGGAATGGTTTTCGTGAACGCCGTTGTTGAGCGATGCTGGCGTCATGACGCGCGTGCGCGGCGCGTCGGTGTACTTGGTTGTCATACGGGGTCCTCCCGGTGTAAATCTGCTTCGTTTCGTGTAGCCATCAGGGTACCCACCAGATGTGAATCGTACGTGACATTTAACAGATACCATCAACTCATCAAGGGGGCTTGCTGTCTTTGGTGCAATAGCTTGATGCTAAACTGGATTTACGATTGCGAGGTGGTTTACGTGATGTACCCGTATATGACATTCGAAGACGGTACCGAGGTCGTTCATTCTGACCTGATTGCAGATGGGGATATCGAAAAGGTTGTCGTGCATTTTGAACGACCGACGGCAGAGGGCTTCGACTCCGCTCGCTGTGAGTTGCCTTCCTGTTCGTGGACTGACTGGGAAGGGCGTTTTACTCAGAGTGAAAAACGAGCTTTCGAAGAGTGTTTGAGCAAATCATTTAGATTAGTTCGAGTTTAGTTCGAATATAGAAGCCGAATGCGATGACCTAAAGCGTATGCATTTTTAGTATTAGATGCGTATGAAATGGAGGATGTGAATGGATGAGCTAATAGACTTTAAAAAACGATTTCTCAAGAATGGCGAGCTGGTTTCAATTCCAAAAAAGGAAAGCTATAAAAGAATCATGCTGCTATGGGCCGTCTCTTTCTTTGAATTAAATACAAGTTATACGGAGCTTCAGGTTAATCGTGTGCTGTCACAGCTCTATCCTGATTATGCCGTGTTGAGGCGGTACTTGGTTGATTATGGATTCCTATTAAGGGATGAGCGAGGCCTGAAATACGAGGTTAATCGTGATGTTCACGGTATTGAGAGCTAGCCGTCCGGTTCGGGTCCTATATATTGCTAGAGGGATAAGCGAAATAGGCAATTGGTGTGCGAATATTGCTTTGCCAATGCTGATTTACGAGGTAACTCACGATGTTTCTGCAACTGCTTTGATGGTCTGCTGCAGATTTGCCCCCTCTCTGTTTTCAGTTGCGCTCGCGCAGCTGCCTCAGAAGATGGGTATCGGGACACTGCAGGCCATGAGATTGGCAGACTTAATTCGCGCGGGATTATTCGTTTGCTATATTTTTGTTGATAGTAAATGGAGTATGTTTGCTATTACGTGCGCGGTATCGCTTTGCCGAACGGTTGAAATGCCCTGCTTTTACTCGTTGTTAAGAGCCAATACGAATAGTATCAATCGCGACGTAATTAATAATTCGTTTGGGTTTCTGCAGAATTTGATGATGGTTCTGGGGCCAGTTGCCGGCGGTTTTGTTGTCGCTCAATTTGGGGCGGAGGCTGTTCTTGCATTAGACGCGCTTTCTTTTGCCGCGTCGTTCTGGTTGCTGCGAGATGTTCCGTCGGTTATCGAGGTTAATGATAAAGAGGGGATAAGCAAAAATGAAAAAAACAGGACTGCATTTAGTGATCTTAGCGCGAAGCACTTGGCAATTGGTTTCCTATTAATCGATATTTCTAGTGGTGTGGCATTCGGCTCTCTGAATTCTCTTTTGCCAGCTATTGCGCAATTGCAATTTGACTCGTCATCGATACAATACGGATTCCTTCAGAGTAGTCTTACAATCGGACTGTTGTTCGGAAATACAATATATGGTCGTTTAATTAGTGGTTCCGATTGCGTTAAATCATATTGTTTTGTGACGTATCTTGCGCTCGGTGCGTATCTGGCGTTTGGCTATCGCTATGCGTCTGGGATATCATTTATTTTCCTTTTTATCGTCGGTGCCGGAAACGCCATTCAAGATGTGCTTCTCATAACATCGCTGCAGGATTTGGCGAGAGACGAATCTGAATCGATAAGCCTGTTTTCAATTAGGGAGTCTTTGCAATCGGTTGCTGTTGTTATTTCAACACTCCTTGTTTCGCTGTTCACGAGCATCGCGATGTTCTCAATTCTCGTTACAGGACTTGGTGTATTTTCAATTATGATGGTAGTTGTGTTTCAATTGAATTATTTGCGAAAGATGTGACGTTGATATGCCTAAAACGCTTTTAGTATTTCCCCCAGGATGGAGTCCAGTGGGGCCGTATCTTGCCTTGCCTGTTTTGAAGTCATATCTTCAAGAGGTTGAACAATATAAAGTTGACATCGTTGACTTAAACGTGGAATTTTACGATGACCTCCTATCTTATAGACATGTCGAAGAGTGCTGTAAAAGGTATCGGGAATCAAAGGATTCGTTTAGTTCGAATGTTCAATTAACAATCGAGTTGATACAAAGTCAGCACTTAATGTTGACGAGGCAAAAGATATTTTCAGATCGAAGAGATACTTTAATCTAAAAGAAAGACAATATGCTGAAAACATTTTTAGAAATGCACTCTATATCATAAATCACGTCTCATATGGAGTTAAATACACGTTCAACTCCATAGATCTGCCCTATGATTATTATTCGACACCAGAAATAATGAAATCGCTTGCGGATACCTTGCATAATCCGTTTATTTCCTTCTATGAAATTGCCTTTCTTAAGCGTATTCAGAGGGAAAAAATCGAGTTTATTGGGATTTCGGTGAGCGGCTGTTTCCAATTGATTTCTGCAGTTACGTTAGCGAAACTGATTAAAGAAGAATGTCCATCTGTTAAACACGTCTCATTGGGCGGCAATTACATTACTCGTTTAGCAGATGACTGCATGAAAGAATGGCATCCCTTTTTTGAATACATTGATTCGATAATGATGTATGACGGCGAAGAGCCGCTTGCACGTCTTCTTGAGGCTCTTGACTCTGGTGATGACAATCTCGACTGTGTTCCAAACCTTTGCCATGCTAAAGGTGGAAAGATATATAAAAACCATCGGATTGAGCAAACATTTATCAACGATACAGTTCCCGATTTCGATGGCTTCGCCCTTTCTAAATACTTCATGCCTGAGTTAATATTGCCGGTTTATTCCTCTAGGCAGTGTTTTAATCATTGCGCCTTCTGCACCATTCCCGGTGCTACCGGTGGTTGTTACCGAAAGATGCCTATATCGAGAGTATTTGAAATAATGTGTCGGTTAAATGAAAAATACGGCACGAGAGTTTTCTCTTTTGTGGATGAAACATTCGAAGGCAAAAGAATGGAGCAACTCGCGGATGAAATAAACGCATCGGGAAAAACGTTTTTCTGGCATGGAGAAACGAGGTTCTCTCCAACCCTAAGTACAGACGTTTTCAACAAGATATACCAAAGTGGATGTAGGCAGATTCAGTTTGGCCTCGAGTCATACAACCAAAGAGTTCTTGATCTAATGAAGAAGAACACGAGAGTTGATTGGATTGATCGCAATATCCATGATTGTCTCAATGCGGGTATTCCTGTTCATCTATTCTTTATGATTGGCTTTCCGACCGAAACTAAAGAAGAGGCTCTGAACACCTTAGCTTATACAGAGAATGTTTTGAATTATTCAAAACAGGTATGTGGTGTTCCATATTCCACGAGAGGATTTACGAATTTTGGTCTCGTTATGGGGTCGGATGTTTGGAATCATCCCGATAAGTATGGTGTCTCTGTAATGCCGAAGTCCCAATATGAGGATTTGCGCCTCGAAGTGGATTATGTTTCAGGCACTGGTTTAACTTTAAATGAAGCAAAATCCTTATCTGATGAGCATCATATTGATTTTTATATGCAAGAAGTCATAAACGGTAGCGACACAATTGACTTGCCCCAGCGGCTTCATATTTCAGAGGTGACCTGGATCCTAGATTCTATTCACGCTGTCAGGTATAAGGGACATTTGACCAAAGTAAAGCGACGGCTGACTAGTCTAAATCCAGCTGATCGAATCTGGCTGGATTCCAAGACCTCTGTCGTGCTCGTTGAGCCATTTGCCTACTTCTATAATTCTGAATACCATCATGTCTATGCTGTTTCCCAGTTGGTATACCTTAAGTTGGCCCGTTTATTGGAGGCCGATTGTAGCATTTCTCTTATCCTTGATCAGGGCGATCTCGAGCTGACAAGGGCGATAGAAGAACTGTTGCATTATGGATTGCTGAATACAAATATCGATGCCGATTATGTAATGCACGATAATGGTTTTCAATTGGTTAAAAGTTCGTTTGTGAAAGAAGTCGGACGCTCAAAAGAGGGGTTAAGAGTACTGCTGAGTTGTGCCACCCATAGAATGTGTGCGGTTAATGATTTTTCGTTCGCTTTGCTTTCGTTGTTTGAAAAGCCGATTACTAAGAACGAGGTGCGCGACATTTTGAAAAAAGAGGGACTATCGGCAAGCGAGGAGCAATTAAACAAGTTGGTTGATAATTGCATGAAAGCAGATATACTACAATTGATTAGATAGAGGAGGTTTCTGCATGGACGTTATTAACAAAGATCTCTTGGAGCAGCTGAAAGAGTTTCAGGAAGAGGGCGTCGTGGTAGAAGTGTTCGACTTTGAGGACTACATGGATAAATTCTGCCATTAGTTTCAGAATTTACTCGCCTCGCTTAAAGGAGAAGTCGATTATCGATTTCTCCTTTTTTAATTAAAGATATTTTTGAACTACATGCTCTTAGCACAGGTTGGCCTCTCAGTAAACTGGGAGGTTGCTTTGGCTAGTTAGAGATATGTGAACGTCCGTTAGACTGAATCTCAGGGTAGAAGGGGCCTCCAGTGTCCAGATCAACAAGGCAATGCTGCGTTTCGGCTAATAAGAACGATGGCTTTTTGCGTGTGGCGGCGGCGTCGCCGCAGATTCGCGTGGCCGATGTCGAGGGCAATGCCGAGGTTGCGTTAGCGGCTGTTCGCGCGGCTGTCGAGCGCGGCGTCCGTGCTCTGGTGCTGCCCGAGCTCAACTTGTGCGGCTATACCGCGGCCGATCTGTTCCATAACCGCACGCTGCTGCATGCCTGCGAGGCTGCTCTGGTGCATATCCTCGATGAGACTCGTGAGCTGCCGATTGTCTTTACCGTTGGCTTGCCCGTTGCGGTGGCAGAAAACATCAACAACTGCGCCGCCGTGTGCTGCGCGGGCGAGCTTTTGGGCCTTACGGCCAAGAAGTATCTGCCCAACTATGGCGAGTTCTACGAGCGCCGCTGGTTTGCTCCGGCGCCCGCAGATCCTGTGTGGGTCGAGTTTGCCGGTCAGGGTCCGGTTCCGCTGGGTTCGGGGCTTGTCTACCGCTGCTGTGATGAGGGTGCTGAGGACCTGGTGCTGGGCGTCGAGGTCTGTGAGGACCTGTGGGTACCTGCGCCGCCCTCGACCGAGATGGCGCTTGCCGGTGCGACGGTGATTCTCAACCCGTCGGCCTCGGACGAGATTATTGGTAAGGCAGATTACCGCCGCAGCCTTATCTCTAACCAAAGCGCGCGCCTGTACTGCGCCTATGCCTATGCGGACGCGAGTGAGGGCGAGTCCACGACCGACATGGTCTTTGCGGGCGAGAACCTCGTCTACGAAAACGGCTCCAAGCTCGCCGCGACGAAGCTCCTCACTTGCGATATGGCCGTCGCCGACGTTGACCTTGACCGCCTGGTTGCCGAGCGCCGTCGCTCGACGACGTGGGCGCGCACGGACGATGCGCCGGGGGCCACGACCGTTGAGTTTTCGTTTGAGGGCGTGTCGGCCAAAGAGCCTGTCCTGCGCGATGCCTGCGATATCGACCGCGTTTTCCCTCGTGCGCCCTTTGTGCCGGCCGACCACGGTGATCTGGCCGAGCGCTGCGAGACTATTCTCAATCTGCAGACTGCTGGCCTCAAGACCCGCCTTGCCCACACAGGTACCAAGGCTGCGGTTATCGGCCTTTCGGGTGGCTTGGACTCCACGCTGGCACTGCTTGTGACCGTGCGTGCCTTCGATGCGCTGGGGCTGCCGCGCACGGGTATCACGGCGGTCTCCATGCCAGGTTTTGGCACGACGCATCGCACCAAGTCCAATGCCGAGTCGCTCGCTCGCGACCTGGGTGTGAGCTTCCGCGAGGTTTCGATCCACGCGGCTGTGGAGCAGCACTTCAAGGACATTGAGCACGACCCGGCAGTTCAGGACGTGACCTACGAGAACAGCCAGGCCCGCGAGCGCACGCAGATTCTGATGGATTTGGCCAACCAGGCTGGCGGTTTTGTCATCGGTACGGGCGATCTGTCGGAGCTGGCGCTCGGCTGGGCTACCTATAACGGCGACCACATGAGCATGTACGCCGTCAACGCGAGCGTGCCCAAGACGCTTGTGCGCCATCTGGTGCGCTATGCGGCCGATGTCTTTGGCGGGCGTATTGCCGAGGTCTTGCTCGATATCCTCGATACGCCGGTATCTCCCGAGCTTCTGCCGCCCACGGGCGACGGCGAGATTGCGCAGAAGACTGAGGATTTGGTGGGCCCGTACGAGCTGCACGACTACTTCCTCTACTACCTGCTGCGTTTTGGTTTTGAGCCGGGCAAGATCTACCGCATGGCGCTCAAGAGCTTCGAGGGCGTCTACGACGCCAAGATCGTCCACACGTGGTTGCGTACGTTCTATCGTCGCTTCTTTGCCCAGCAGTTTAAGCGCAGCTGCCTGCCCGATGGCCCCAAGGTGGGCTCGGTGACGCTCAGCCCGCGTGGCGATTGGCGTATGCCGAGTGACGCCAGCTCACGTCTGTGGCTCGCACAGATCGACGCGCTCAATGCAATTGACTAAGGTTGGCTAAATTGAACCAATACGGGGGTTGCAAGCGTTACACTTTTGCAATCTGATGGCCCGTATCGCGCGGCGCTCTTGTCGGAGCGCCGCGTTTTTTATATCGAAAGGTGGCACCATGCAGGCATCGCAGCGTCTCGATCGCTTTGGCGCGGAGGTTTTCGCCTCGCTCAACAACAAGCTTCTCGCGCTGAAGGCTCAGGGCAAGACCATTTACAACATGAGCGTGGGCACGCCCGACTTTAAGCCGTACGGCCACGTGGTCGATGCGCTCACACAAGCCGCCCAGGATCCCGAGATGTGGAAGTATGCCCTGCGTGACCTGCCCGAACTCAAGCAGGCCGTGTGCGATTACTATGAGCGTCGCTTTGGCGTTTCGGGCATTACGCCGTCCATGGTGCAGTCGTGCAACGGCACGCAGGAGGGCGTGGGCCATTTGGGCCTGGCCCTGCTCGATCCGGGCGACACTATTTTGGTTCCCGATCCGTGCTACCCGGTCTTTGAGGCGGGTGCCAAGATCGCCGATGCCAAGCTCGAATACTATCCGCTGGTTGCCGAGCATAATTACCTGCCCTATGTGGCGGGTATCGATCCCGAGGTGGCCGATCGTGCCAAGTATATGATCGTGTCGCTGCCCGCCAACCCGGTGGGCTCGGTGGGCACGCCCGAGGTCTACGAGGAGATCATTGCTTTCGCCCGCGAGCACGACCTGCTCATCGTCCATGACAACGCATACTCCGACATCGTGTTCGACGGCGAGCCGGGCGGCAGCTTCTTGCAGTATCCCGGTGCGCTTGAGGTGGGCGTGGAGTTCTTCTCGCTCTCCAAGTCGTTTAACGTCACCGGTGCCCGCATCGGCTTTTTGGTCGGTCGCGAGGATGTGGTCTCGGCCTTTGCCAAGCTGCGCGGCCAGATCGACTTTGGCATGTTCTTCCCGATCCAGAAGGCCGCCATCGCCTGCCTGAACGGTCCGCGCGATGAGGTCGAGGCGCAGCGTCTGAAGTACCAGGAGCGCCGCGATGCCCTGTGCGACGGTCTTGAGGGCTTGGGCTGGGAGCGCCCCAACGCGCATGGCTCTATGTTTGTGTGGGCCAAGCTTCCCGGTGGCCGCACCGATTCCATGGCGTTTTGCGAGGAGCTTATGGAGAAGGCCGGCGTTGTGGTGACGCCGGGCGCGAGCTTTGGTCCTTCGGGCGAGGGGCACGTGCGCATGGCGCTGGTCTTGCCGCCCGACCAGATCGCTTTGGCTGTCGAGGCCATTCGCGAGGCGGGCCTGTATTAGAAAGCTATTTTGGCTCGTCAATATATCGAAACCGATTTCGTGCAGTTATTTTACGAATTCTGCAAACAATTTCGGTAAACGGTCGATTTTTGGCTGCGAATAGGAGCATAATCAAAGTCCCGATTGGATGTATTGGGATTACGACAAGCCGCTCGGGTCGTTCCCGGGCGGCTTGTTTGTGGAGTGAGATGGGAGTTTCTAATGGTTAACGAGAAGAAGGTCGCTATTGTCGGCTGCGGTTTCGTCGGTTCGTCTTCGGCGTTCGCGCTGATGCAGAGCGGTCTGTTCTCCGAGATGGTCCTCATCGACGTGGACAAGAACCGCGCCGAGGGTGAGGCCCTGGATATCGCGCACGGCATGACGTTTGCCGAGCCGATGAAGATCTACGCCGGCGATTATTCCGATGTCGCCGACGCCGCCATGATCGTCGTCACTGCTGGCGCTGCCCAGAAGCCCGGTGAGACCCGCCTGGACCTGGTCAACAAGAACGTCAGCATCTTCAAGTCCATTATTCCCGAGATTAAGAAGTCCGGCTTCGACGGCATTCTGCTAATCGTCTCCAACCCGGTTGATGTTCTGACCTATGCTGCCATCAAGATGTCTGGCCTGCCCGAGGGCCATGTCATCGGCTCCGGCACCGTGCTCGACACCGGCCGCCTGCAGCAGATGCTTGGTGCCCACGTCGAGGTTGACCCGCGCGATGTCCAGGCCTATGTCATGGGCGAGCACGGCGACTCCGAGTTTGTCGCTTGGTCCAGCGCTCAGGTTGCCGGCGTTCCGCTGAACACCTTCTGTGAGCTTCACGGCCACTTGGAGCATGAGGCTGCCGAGAAGCGCATCGCCGAGGACGTCAAGAACTCCGCCTACACCATCATCGAGAAGAAGCACGCCACCTACTATGGTGTCGCCATGGCCGTCAAGCGCATCTGCACCGCCGTTATGCGCGATGAGCAGACCGTTCTGCCCGTTTCTTCGCTTATGGTGGGTGAGTACGGCCTGTCCGATCTGGCCATCTCCATGCCGACGGTCGTTGGCCGCGACGGCGTCGTCTGCCGCGTCCCCGTGCCGCTGAACGATGACGAGCAGCATGAGCTCACCGCCTCCGCTAAGGCCCTCAAGGACATCATCGACAGCGTCGATTTCTCCTGCTAAATTCGGCTCGTTTAAGCAACAGGCTACAATGAAGGCGCCCGGGTCCATGTGACCCGGGCGCCTTTTTATGCATTGGGGACAGGTTTGTTTGCACCAATCTTCGATGCGCCTGGGGCGGGATCGACCGCTATACTGGTTCGTGCTCAATTCGATCTAGAACGGAATGCCGTATATGAAAATCAATCACGCGATTCTGCATATCCTGGACTTTGACTCTGCCGTCAACGTCATGAGCCAGCGCGAGTTGGATATCGAGAGCCGTACCGTGCGCAATTTCGTAACCACGCATCTGCGCCGCGCACGAACCTCGGCCGACAATAAACGCGCCACGTTTGCCGAGAACTCTGCGTTTGGCGGCGAGCTCAAGGGCTATTTCTTTGGCGAGCGCGAGTTTGTGGACCTGTCGCAGCAGATTGCGGAGTTTATCTCCTCCGAGCTCACCAAAGCCGAGAAAGCCGAGTCCACCGACGTGCTCGTGGCCGATTTTGACGACGATGAGGATGCCCGCTGGTTTGCCGTGATGCTGCTGGGCTCTAAACAGGCTTTTATGCACGAAGTGGGCCGCGAGGAGGGGGAGGTGCGCAACGACATCGCGCGCCATTACGCCATTTTGCCAAATCCCTCGCAGAAGGTGCCGAGCTATGCCATCGTGCGCGCGAGCACCATGGAGATTGGCTATGTGGACAAGAAACGCAAGATTGCCGGTGAGGACCGTATGCTGATCCCCGATGGCCTGCTGCAGTGCGACACGGGCGTGTCGGGCAAGGAAGTCATCGATACCGTGACGCGTGTGGTCGAGGAAGTCGCCGAGGAGCACGGCGCCAACACGGCCGTGGCGCTCGCCAAGGTTAAGGCCGCTGTGGCCGAGAAGGTTGAAGATGACGAGGAGCTGCCGCCTTGGGATATCGTCGATGAGGTCTTCGAGGACGAGCCGGTCATCAAGGAGAGCGTGCGCGCGGCACTGACCGAGGAGAAAGTTCCCGAGCGCGTTCCCGTGGAGCGCAAGCAAGTTGAGCGCGCGGCCGTGCGTAATCACAAGATCCGTACCGACACGGGTATCGAGATCAGCTTCCCGGCCGAGATGGGTTCGAACTCCGAGTACATCGAGTTTGTCAACGAGCCCAACGGCCTCATCTCCATCGAGCTCAAGAATATCGGCAGCATCGAGAATCGATAGGGCTTTTTTCTTTCGAATAAAAGTCTGGATTATATTTTGAAGTATACTTTGAAATATAATCCAGATTATTTTTTGGAGGTCAAAATGTCCCCACTTGTTCTGGAAAAACCGGTGTTTACAAAAGACCAGGTTGTTTCGGCTACCGAAGCAAGCAAGTCTTTATCTGCCATTCGTAAACGCGCAAAACGCGCACCACAGTTCATTGCCGATCATAACGATATCGATACCGTGATTATCGACTATGCCGCCTATGAGGAAATGTACGGTGCGCTGCAGTATCTGCACGAACTTGAGATAAATCGCATCGCTGCGGATCGAGTCAAGCATGGTCCGCATGAATTTGTTCCGTTTGAGGACGCCCTAACTACCGAGGAGCTCGCGGAGTTTGAATCGATGGATCCGGACGCGATCCCCAATGAGGATCTTTTCGAATGAGTGGGCATTTTGTCGTCGGCTTTTTGAATCGAGACGTCGAGAAGGAATATCAAAAATTAGATGGATCTCAGCGAAGACTCGTCCGTATTGCAGTCGCGAAATTAAAGACGCGCGCTGATGAAATTGGAACGCCGCTTCACGGTGAGCTTGCCGGCTGCAAAAAGATCAAATGGCGGAATGCAGGACTCCGAATGGTTTTTCGAATCCGGGAGGACGGAACGGTTGAGATTGCCGAGATCGTGGCAATAGGGCGGCGCGACCGTTCCGAGGTCTATAAGACGGCAGCAGGGCGCCTGTCAAAGCGACCCGCCATGGTTGAATACGACGGAACCCTGAGATGATGAAGGCCGAAGCCCCGATGGTGCTTCGGCCTTTTTTGTTTTCGGCTTGGTTGCTGACATTGCGTCGGAGGTTGAGCATACGTCAGCGAAAATGCCCCTAGGCGAGCAAGGTGACGTGAAAGAGGAGGGAAGCGTACTTCGGTACGCGACCGAGGATTGAACGTCAGATTGCCGCTTAGGGGCGTTTGCAGCGTCGAGTCGTTACGGCGTTTGGTAAAACGCCGTAACTATTAAAGCTGACGCAGGCCCTCTTCCAGGCCGGTCTTGCTGTCGGTCTTCTCGTCGCGCATCTTGATAACGCGGGCGGGGACACCGGCCACGACGGCACCGGCGGGGACGTCCTCGACGCACACGGCGCCGGCGGCAACGACAGCGCCCTTGCCCACGTGCACGCCCTCCAGGACCACGGCGTTGGCGCCAATCATGACATCATCCTCGATGATGACGGGCGTGGCGCTCGCGGGCTCAACGACGCCTGCCAGTACGGTGCCGGCGCCGATGTGGCAGTTCTTGCCCACGGTGGCGCGACCCCCCAGCACGGCGCCCATATCGATCATGGAACCCTCGCCGATAACGGAGCCGATGTTGATGATGGCGCCCATCATGATGACGGCACGGTCGCCAATCTCGACGCGGTCGCGGATGATCGCGCCCGGCTCGATGCGGGCGTTGATGCCCTTAAGGTCGAGCATGGGCACGGCGGAGTTGCGGCAATCGTTTTCAACGTCGTAGTAATCGATGGAATCGGCATTGGCATCAAGGATGGCTTTGAGCTCGTCCCAGTCGCCAAAGACGGTCTTGCCGCGACGGCCGCCGTAGACATGTGCGTCACCCCAGGCAACCTTCATGCCGGGTTTCTCGCGCACATACAGCTTGACAGGCGTCTTTTTAGGCGCGGTGGCGATGTAATTGATAATCTCCTGTGCATCCATCTCGGCTGCGCTGCTCATTTGCTATCTCTCCTTTGGGTGGATTCGGTTGATACCTGGTTAGGCAAACATGACCTGATCAAACGTATAGAAGCCGTGCTCACGGGTGACGAGCTTCTGCGCGGCTGCCAGGGCGCCGTTGACGAAGATCTGACGGCTCGTGGCGCGATGCGTGAGCGTGACTTCCTCGTCCTGGCCAAAGAAACTCACTTCGTGCACGCCGGCGACAGTGCCACCGCGCAGCGAGTGCATGCCGATCTCCTTGGGGTCGCGCGCTCCGCACATGCCCTCGCGGCCATAGACGGGGCGGTAGCCTGCCTCGGGCTCGGCTTCGACGACGGCATCGAGCAGCAACTTGGCTGTGCCGCTGGGGGCATCGACCTTTTGGTTATGGTGCGTCTCGACGATTTCGCAGTCAAAGCCGGGCAGCTCGCGTGTAGCCTGCGCTACCAGATGGCGCAGGGCTGCGATACCGATGGAGTAATTGCCCGAGTGCATAACGCGGGTGTTCTGGCCCAGCTCACGCAGGCGGTCCATCTGCTCGGGGGTGTAGCCTGTGGTGCCTGAGACCAACGCCGCGCCCGTGCGCTCGACATAGGCGACGACAGCGTCGAAGGTCGCGGCGTTCGAGAAGTCGATAATCACATCGGCAGCCGGTGCGTTCTCGAGCTCGCTCAAATCGAAGCCAATCTGGGCCACGATATCAAAAACGGGCTGCCCGGCGGCATCGACAATGCTTTCGGCGGTGGTGCGGATGAGCGAGCCCATGCGGCCCGTTCCCATAATGACAGTCTTAATCAAGCAGACCAGCTCCCTTCAGAGCATCGGTAAGTGCAGCGCGCGTGTCGTCTGCCATGGGGCATAGAGGCATGCGGTAGTTTGCCTCGATCATACCCATCTGAGCAAGCGCTTCCTTGACGGGGATGGGGTTGACCTCGCTAAAGAGGGCATTGATGAGCGGCTGACCGGCAATCTGGATATCGCGGGCGCGCTCCACGTCGCCGTCCAGATAGGCGCGGCACATATCGTGCACGAGCTGCGGCTGAACGTCGGCCCACACGCTGATGGTGCCCGAGGCGCCCAGGCTCATGAGCGGCACGGTGAGCGCATCCTCGCCCGAGTACATGCGGAAGTCGTCGGACAGCAGGTGGGCGATCTTGGCCGCGTAGGCGACGTTGCCCGAGGCTTCCTTGATACCCATGATGTTGGGGTGCGCGGCCAGGCGCTCTACGTTGCGCTCGCTGATGCCGCAGCCGCATCGGCCGGGGATGTTGTACAGGATGCAGGGGATGTCCACGGCATCCGCTACGGTCTTAAAGTGCTGGTAGATACCCTCTTCGTTAGACTTGTTATAGTAGGGGGTAATGAGTAGCAGACCGTCGGCGCCCAGGCCTTGGTAGGTGAGCGACTTGGTGAGCATGGTCTGCGTGGAGTTAGAGCCCGAGCCTGCAATGACGGGGACGCGTCCTGCAACCTGCTTGACCACGGCGGCGACGACGGAGTTGTCCTCGTCATCGGTCATCGTGGCGCTCTCGCCGGTAGTGCCCAGGGTGAGGATGGCGTCGGTGCCGTTTTGCAGGTGGAAATCGATAAGGCGCTCGAGCGCGTCAAAGTCGACGCTGCCGTCCTTTTTAAACGGCGTAACCAGGGCGACGATTGAGCCCTCGAGATTGCGGATGTCCATGTTCTTCTCCTTCGCCTCCGCGATCTGGATGCGTTTGTTCCATTGAGCTGCGACTGCTAGGCGCTCGTCCTGGGCGCGACGGCGGGCGCTTTCAGCACGCGATTTGGCCAACAGCTCACGGCCGCACGGCAACACGTCGAGCGTGGCAAAGTAATCGTCCGGGCGCTCGGCGCGACGAATGAGATCTGCTGAGCCGTCGGGGTGCAGCAATACCTCGGCGGAGCGCAGACGGCCGTTGTAGTTGTAGCCCATGGAGTAGCCATGCGCGCCGGTATCGTGGATTACGAGTACATCACCCATGTCGATCTGCGGCAGCTCGCGGTCGATGGCAAACTTATCGTTGTTCTCGCACAAGTTGCCCGTGATGTCATACGTGTTCGTGACCGGTGTTGCGGTCTTGTTAGGGCCACCCGGCTGACCCATTACCGTAATGTGGTGGTAGGCACCATACATAGCGGGACGAATGAGGTCGACGGCACTGGCGTCCACGCCGATATAGTCCTTGTAGATCTGCTTCTCGTGGATGGCCTTGGTGACCAGGCACCCATAGGGACCCATCATAAAGCGGCCCATCTCGGTGCAGATCGCCACATCGCCCATGCCAGCGGGAACCAGAATCTCGTCGTATGCCGCGTGCACTCCCTCGCCGATGGCGTGAATATCGTTGGCCTGCTGCTCGGGCAGATAGGGGATACCGACGCCGCCGGACAGATTGATAAAGGCGACATGTGCGCCGGTCTCGCGCTCCAGGCGCACGGCAAGTTTAAAGAGGATGCGTGCGAGCTTGGGATAGTAGTCGTTAGTGACGGTGTTACTGGCAAGGAAGGCATGGATGCCAAAATTCTCGGCGCCCTTGGCCTTGAGCATGCGGAAGGCCTCAAAGAGCTGCTCGGTGGTCATGCCATATTTGGAGTCGCCCGGGTTGTCCATGATGCCGTTGGAGAGCTGGAACAGACCGCCTGGATTAAAGCGGCAGCTGACCGTCTTGGGGATGGGCCCCGCAACACGCTCAAAGAACTCGATGTGGCTGATGTCGTCAAAGTTGACGATGGCACCCAGCTTGTTGGCGAGCTCAAAGTCGGCAGCCGGCGTGTCGTTGGACGAGAACATGATGTCGTGGCCGGTGATACCCAGTGAGCGGGCGATCATGAGCTCGGTATAGCTCGAGCAATCGCAGCCGCAGCCGTATTCGTTGAGGATGGAGATGAGTGCCGGGTTAGGGTTGGCCTTGACGGCATAGTATTCCTTAAAGCCCGGGTTCCACGCAAAGGCGTCGCGCACCTCTTGCATGTTGCGGCGGATGCCCGCCTCGTCGTATAGGTGAAACGGCGTGGGGAACTGCTCGACGATATGCTCGAGCGTTTCCTTGTCCACAAACGGCTGTTTGGCCGCATATGCTTCGTTGGGGGTCAATGCCATGTCCCGTAAACCTCGCTATCCAGACGGCGCCATCGGCGCATCGAATCCGCATAGCGTGGACCCCATGTCCGGATAGCGCTCCCGCATTGCTGCAGACAGTCCTGCGGGTGTTTCCCGCAGGCCCACCAGGTTGTTCGTGCCCGAAAAACCCAGTTCGGCGGGTTTCGCCTCCCCGCGGGGTCAAAGCCTGCCGACTCGCCCGCGGCTCTTCGTGCCCGCGCCTCTATCAAGTGGTAACGACCCTACCACGTTGCACTTTACCAAACAAGAGTATTCGTATATAACGTTTAAAAAATGCAGCGTTTTGCTAGAAACATGCACACAACAATCCTGCGTCACCATGGATGGCAACTGATGCGCTCCACGAAAGGAATCTCTATGACCGAGCTCCAAGAACTCCGTCGCTATCGTCGCGATCTCCATCGCATTCCGGAGCTCGATTTCGATCTTCCGCAAACCATTGCCTATATCGAGGGCGTGCTGGCACCGCTCACCTGCGAAGTGACCCATCCGTGCCCCAGCTGCGTCTGTGCTTTCTTCGACGCCGGCGTTGATGCCGCGCATGCCACGGCGATTCGCGCCGATATGGATGCGCTGCCCATCGCGGAGGCGACGGGAGCGGCCTTTACCTCGACCCATCCCGGCAAGATGCACGCTTGCGGACATGACGGACACATGGCCATGGCACTTGCCGCCGCGACGTATGTCGACCGTACGATTCGCGAGCAGCCGGGCGCCATTAAGCGCAATGTGCTCTTTGTGTTTCAGCCGGCCGAGGAGACGACTGGTGGTGCCAAGACGGTGTGCGAGAGCGGCGTGTTCGAGCGCTACGGGGTGGATCGCATCTTCGGCTTCCACGTGTGGCCCGATCTGCCCGCCGACACGTTGGCGAGCTGCTCCGGTCCGTTGCTGGCGCGTTCGAGTGAGACACACATTCATATTCACGGGACGAGCATCCATATCGCTAAGACTTATGGTGTGCCGGTTGAGGAGTCGCACGATGCCGCGTTGGCGGCAGCGAAGTTTTTGGTTGCCGAGCGCGAGCTGATGGACGAGCTGGGCATCGACGAGCCCTGTATCGGCAAGTTTGGTCTGCTGCAGGCCGGTACCGTCTGCAACACGGTGGCGGGGGAGGCCCATGTTGCCGGCAGTCTGCGTGTGTTTACAGACGACATGTTCGACCGTGCGCGTGAGGGCGTGCGCCGCGTGCTTGATGAGGCATGCGCTGCAACGGGCTGCACGTACGATTTCGACTTTGCCGAGGGCTATCCGCCGGTTGACAACGACCCCGAGTTGTTCACTCGCATTGCACCGGCTTTGCCCGAACTACAACTCGTAGATGAGCCTTTGCTGATTGCCGAGGACTTCGCCTTCTATCAGCGCCATCTGCCGGGCGTGTTCTTCCTGCTGGGCACGGGCGTGCCAGAGGGACAAGAAAACCCGAGCGATTCGGATGGCTGTCCCGCCTATGCCACGAGCGCTCTGCATACCGATACCATGCTCTTTGACGAGGAAGTCCTACTCAAAGGTCTCGATGTCTACAAACGATTGCTTGGCTTGGAGTGACGATGAGGCGACGTCGGCAATCAGCCGTATATAGTCCGGGTGGATGCGGGTGCGGTTTGCTGCTGCTTCCGGTCATCGCTGTGAGCATTGGCGTGATGTTTGCGCTTGCCGGGTTGGCAGCAGCGGCACTCGTGTTGCTGATTGTGGCCATTGGCGTGACGATTTGGCTTTGCCGTAATCGCGAGCAACGCCGTGCCGACGGTAAAACCAATGTCGGCTGGGTCGTCTTCCTGATTATTGCGTACTTGCTGAGTGTCAGCTACCTGGTGTTCTTTGTCCTGTTGATGATCAGTGCCTTTACCGGGGAATCCGTCACGGTGGGTTGATGCGCTGCCAGCAGACGGTTGCGCAAAGTGCGTTTGCTCAACGTTTGGATAACTGCATTGGCCGTTTACTGCAGCCTTAGCTCTCAGCTAATGAATTCAAGTTCAATCCTTTCTACGATGTGCTGTAAGCCGGCGCGGTAGCCGGATCGTAGGAAGGATGAATAATGGCAAAAGAGGGAAAGAAGCCGATCGGCAAGATTGTCCTAGGCGTCATCGTGGTGCTGGTTATCGTCGGTGCCGTGGGCTCTATGGGTGGCAATTCAACCGATTCGTCTGCGAGCGATTCGGCAAAACCTGCCGAGACGACACAGCAGGCTGAGGAGCAAAAAGAACCGCAAGAACCGTATGCCATTGCTGATGAGGCTGAAGACACCTCCAATCAGTTTGCCTATAAGATCACGGGCACGCTGACCAATAACACGGACAAGGAAAAGAGCTACATTCAGATTGAGTATGTTCTGTATGATGCCGATGGCAACCAGGTTGGAACGGCTCTTGCAAACACCAATCATCTGAAGGCGGGCGGCTCCTGGAAGTTCGAGGCGCTGGGTACAGTGTCTCCCGACCAGGTTGCTAGCTGGGAGCGTTCGGACGTAAGTGGTTTCTAGCATGTTGCATGCACTGGGGGAGGTGAAGCCGTATGCCCGATAAAAAGCTGACCGAGGAGTTGCTCAATGAGCTTCTCGATGCGCCGAACATCGATGGCTATATCAGGGAGCACGACTTTGCCGCCCCGTCGCTTTCGGACTACCTGAAGCAGCTGCTGCAGGAAAAGGGCTTGGAGCGCTCGCGCGTGGTTCGTATGGCCGATCTCAATGAGACCTTTGGCTATCAGATCTTTACCGGTGCGCGTCATCCGAGTCGCAATAAGGTGCTGCAGATTGCCTTTGCGATGGCGCTGACGCTCAAAGAGACCAACCGTGCGCTGACGGCTGCCGGGGTAAGCGTCCTTAACTGCAAGGACCGCCGCGATGCGATTATCATCTTTTGCATCGATCGCGGGTGCAGCCTCCAAAAGGTCAACGAGGAGCTGTATCGCTTTGGCGAGGAGACGGTGAGTTAGCGGCTGATATCTGAGCTGGCGGAGCTGCCGAACAACGATGCAAGCGAACGGGGCGCGGATGCCATGAGGTGTCTGCGCCCTGCGCTATGATGGAGCCTATGGATACTCAGACCCCAACATATTCCGATGACGAGCTGACCGCAGCGCTTGCCGAGCACCTGGCGTCGCTCGATCGCGACGACAGCTATCGCGTGGAGCGTGTACTTAAGCGCTCGTTCGTTGAAACAACCGAGTTCGTGTACTTTGAAGGAACCGGCGGCGGCTCGCTCGGCCCCTTTGTCCGTAAACGCATCGATGCTTCGGCTCAAATCGGCGGGGCATACGAGCGCCTGTTTGCCGCTCAGCGGGCAGGCAGGCGTTTTGAGCACCTGCCCAGAATCGTCGATTGTCGTCGTGTGGGCGACGAGCTCAACGTGGTTATGGAATACATCGAAGGGGAGACGCTCGGGGCGCTGGTGGACCGTCTGGGAGCCACCCCCGATTATGCGCGTGAATTGTATCCTGCCCTATGCGATGCCGTGGGCGAGCTCCACGCCGGTTTTGCAATGGCGGGGGAGACGTCGGCGCCGGAGATCCATCGCGACCTCAAGCCGTCGAATATCATCGTGACGGGTGCCAACTATATGCCTGATGACGGCCTGACGTTTTCATCGCTGGTGATTATCGACTTGGGGATCGCGCGCGTATGGCGCGATGGCGCCGATGCCGACACCGTCAAGTTTGGGACACGACCCTATGCGCCGCCCGAGCAGTATGGGTTTGGGCAGACGAGTGTGCGCAGCGACGTCTACGCGCTTGGTGCCCTGTTGTTCTTCTGCTTGACGGGAGTCGACCCTAAACCAGGGCTCGACATGCGCGAGCAATGCGAGGCGCGCGGCATTCCCACTCCACTTACCGATGCCGTCTGCATGTCGATGGCGCTCGACCCGGCCAAACGTTTTTCGAGTGCGGAAGCGTTGGGACGGGCGACGCGCGCGGCATACGATCTAAGTCGTCCCGTGCGGCCTCCTGCGCCTGCGCCTGTCCGTACTCCGGCCTCGGAGACGGCGTTGACGCCCCAAGGGCTCCAGAACCCCGCAGGGCTTCCTAGGCCTGCCGCCTCCGCTGCATGCGGTCTGCTCTCTCGCGTTCCGGAGTCTCTGGGGCGCATTTGGAATACGCTCGTCTGCTTCTCGCTGCTTGTGTTCTTTGCCGGAAGTCACTTTGCCGTCTTTCATCCCACCGGAGCAAACCAAAGCTACCCGACGTGGCTTCTCATAATCGAGTATTTTTTCTTTGTCGATGGCCTTATGGTGCTTATGCATTTTGCGCTGCTCGATAAGCGCCGTCTTCGTCGGCGATTCGCGCTGCTCGACAGCTATCGCGGCAAGAAACTCGCGAAACTCTGGCTCAAGGCATTGGGCGTGCTGCTCCTGTGCATGATCGTCATAGTCGCGGTTGCCAATGCGACTGGCGTCGTCGATTCCTCCGCTACCTAAAAGAAAAGGGCCCCATTGGGGCCCTTTGCAGTTGCACTTAGATGCGGTTCATCTGAGCGGCGACTTTGTTGTACCAGTCCTGCCACGTGGGCGGGCAGTACTTTTTGGCCGCTGCCGGGGTAAGGGTGGAGCCGTAGTTGGCGCCCAGATAGGCAACGTGAGCGGAGATGCCCTCGCTCCAGCTGCCAAAGCTGCGCCAACCGCCGCCACGTGCACTCCAGCCCCAGGCGTTGTAAGAATTGGCGCAATAAGCACCCTTGGTGCTCTCGATGCAGGCGATGGCGGGGGACCAACGGGGGTCGACACCGGTATTCCAAGCGGCGACGGCAAAGTTATAGCCCTGGCCTGCCATGGGGGAGCCGGCGAGATAATTGTCGATACGGCCTGTCCACTCATTAATGAACGAATCGTAATCGGAGCTACCGGTATTGGCGTTGTTCACCGTGGTGTCGATGGTGGTGTTGGTGTTGGTGGCCTGGCTGCTGGAATTGCTGCCGCTTACGCCCTCGCCCGAGAGCTTCTCGGCGGCAGCGGCCTTATCGGCCTCAAGCTTGGCAAGCTCGGCGGCATTTTCCTGCTCGGCTTTTGCCTGCGCCTCGCTGCGGAGCTGCTGGGCCTGCGCCAGCGCATCCTCGGCGTTTTTCTGCTCTGCCTCAAGCTGAGACTTGGCGTGCTGGAGCTCGGCTTTGTTCTGCTCGAGTTCGGTTTGCATGTTATTGAGCTCTTCGATCTCGTCGACGCTCGAGCTCGTGATCTGGTTGGTGTATTTGCAGGTCGTGATGAACTCACCCAGGCTCTGCGCGTTGACCAGGAAGCTCACGATGGGATTGGTGCCCTTCTGATACTTGTACAGATCGCGCATGGCGGAGCTTGCCTTGGCCTGCTGCTCGGGAAGCTTGGCCTCGATTTCCTCGATGCTTGCCTCATTGGAGTCAATCTGCTTTTGCAGATCATCGAGTTTGGTGCGGGCGTCGTTGTAGGCGCTCGTGGCGGCTTCGATCTTCTGCTGGGCTGCGGAAAGCTGGTCCTGCGTTGCCTGCGAGGCGGCATACGCCGCAACGGGGGAGAGCATCGGCGTGGCCGTCAGCGCAACGGCGAGCGCGGCGCTCGTGATGATACGAGCCGGCTTCGACGCAATGAGCGCTGCGGTGCGATGATTCGAATGCTGCATCCAGTCCCTCTGCAATCAATCGTAGGTTATGGTTCGATCGGTATTCTACTACCGCTTTCGACCTCAACTTGAACCTTAAAGGTCCCAAAGGGTCAAGTTGAACTTGAGGCTTTGGCTTTGACCTGCAGTTATGATGAATTGTTGAGAAACCATAGAGTTCAACTTTAACGTTACAGAGCCCTGTTTGAGAGGAGTTTTGGGCTGTAAAAGCCATCTCAACGTGGGGTTTTATAACTACAGCGTGCCCTTCTGGCGAGCCTGCTCAATCTCTTCGATGGCCTCGGCGGGGGTGAACGAACAGGTGCCGTCGCCGAGTTTGATTACCTGGATATCGTCGCCGGCGTAGACCTCTCCGCCCTTTAGTACCACGCCAAAAACGCCCTCGTGGGGAAAGATGCAGTCGCCAGCGAGATAGTAGATGGCGCAACGGGTGTGGCAGACTTTGCCGATTTGGCTGATTTCGACGAGCACCTCGCTGCCTAGCTTGAGCTGCGTGCCCAAGGGGAGCGAGAGCAGGTTGATGCCCCGGGTTGTGAAGTTCTCTCCAAAGTCACCCTCGTGTACGTCGAGCCCGCGTGCCTGCGCCGTCTGGATGGACTCTGCGGCCAAAAAGGAAACCTGACGGTGCCAATGCCCGGCGTGTGCGTCGGAGGCGAGGCCAAATTGCTCTATGACGGTGTCGCGTCCATCGGCGACGGGCGACTTGCGCGTACCCTTATGTGCCGACGTGTTGATCGAGACGATGCGGGCGGGTCCGTTGTAGGCGTCGTTTGCCGTGCACAGGGGAGCGGTCGCTTTCGCACGTTCCGCCAGCTCGCGCCTCGCGGCATTGAGGATGGGATTATCGGTCGGATGGTCTTGGGGCACGTGTGCGCCTTTCGCTCGAAGATGTCAATACGCTGAATCCTACAACAACGGTAGGTTCATTGCCCATTGTCATACAACGGTGGGCGCCGTCTTCGTGCTGGACGATTACGTCGATTGCCATAGATACGGTGGAGCTTTGGGTGCCGGCGGCTTGGCACGCTAGAATAAATCAGTTGCGCAAAGACCGCCCGTTGTGTGGGCAGTTCATGATAGGAAGTTTCCATGGCATTGCAATTTACAGAGCGCGAGTTCATTCCCGTGCTGCTCGGTGGCGACATCAACGCCTATTCGGTGGCGCGCGCCTTCTACGAGGAGTACCAGGTCAAGAGTCTGGTCTTTGGCAAGTATCAGACGGGCCCCGCGTACCGCAGCCAGATTATCGACTACACGCCCAACGTGGATATCGACACCATGCCCGTGATGCTCAAAACCGTCAACGGCATTGCCCAAGCGCATGCCGACAAGACGATTGTCCTTGTGGGCTGTGGCGACAACTATGTCGCTCTCGTGGCTCAAGCCAAGGATGCTCATGAGCTGGCGGATAACATCGTCGCTCCCTACGCGCCCTACAGCATGCTCGAGCAGTGCCAGAAGAAGGAGATCTTCTACGAGCTGTGCGAGAAGCATGGCGTGCCTTATCCGCATACCTTTACCTTCACCATGGCGATGCTGAACGCCCAAGGCGAGGCACCTGCCGAAGTGCTCGACCAGATCGATTTTCCCTACCCGATGATTCTGAAGCCTTCTGATGGCATCATGTGGTGGCAACATGAGTTCGAGGGCCAGAAGAAGGCCTATGAGATTGCCGACCGCGCCGAGCTGGAACAGGTCATTCGCGATTCGTATGCCAGCGGCTACACCGACGATCTGATCTTACAGGACCGCGTGCCCGGCAACGACGAGTACATGCGCGTGCTCACCAGTTATTCCGACCGCAACGGCAAGGTGCGCATGATGTGCCTGGGCCATGTGCTGCTCGAGGAGCATCAGCCCCACGGCGTCGGCAATCATGCCTGTATCATTACCGAGCCCAACGACGAGCTCATGGGCGGCGTGCGCAAGCTGCTCGAGGACCTTCACTTTGTGGGCTATTCCAACTTTGACGTTAAGTACGACGAGCGCGACGGCTCGTTTAAGTTCTTCGATTTCAACACGCGCCAGGGTCGCAGCAACTACTACGTCACCAACAGCGGCTTTAACGTTGCCAAGTATGTGGTGGACGAGTATGTGTTCAACCGCCCGTTTGAGCCGGAGTTTGTGACGGCGCAGGACGAGGCGCTGTGGATGGTCGTCCCCTTGGGCGTCGTCGACAAGTACGTCAAGGATCCCGAGCTGCGTGCTAAGGTGCATCGCCTGGACAAGGAAGGCAAGGGCGCCGACCCTTCGTTTATGAAGGGCGACTTTGTCTTTAACCGCTGGCTGCGCATGTGGCACACCAAGCTGCGCCACTTTAAGCTGTTCAAGACGTATTACAAGTAGATGAGCGCGGCGCCCGCCCGGTTTGCATCGGGCGGGCGCGGGTATGATACGCGCAATTGCGCAAGCGTCACCAAGGAGGCGGCGATGGAAAAGCTGGGAGTTATCGGCGGCATGGGCGCCGAGGCCACGTCGTATTACTACGACCAGGTGGTGCGTCATACGGCTGCTGCCTGCGATCAGGAACATATCGACATGGTGGTGCTCTCCAAGTCGACCATGCCCGACCGCACGTTGGCCATTAAGACCGGCGAGCATGCCAAGCTGCTGGCGACCATGAAAGAGTGTGCCCAGGCACTCGAGTCGCTGAGCTGTGCGCACATTGCCATTCCCTGCAACACGTCGCACTACTTCTACGACCAGATCCAGTCGTTTACGAAGGTGCCGATTATCCACATGCCGCGTGAGTCGGTGCGCTATGCTCTGGCCGGTGCGGTGATGGGGGAGTGCGAGTTCGATCCCAACCTGAGTATGCCGGCCGAGCCGGTGCATAAGATTGGCATTATGGGAACCGATGGCACCGTGGGCGCGGGCGTCTACGGCCGCGAATGTAAGGCTGCGGGTGTTGAGGTTGTCTATCCCAGCGAGAAACGTCAGAACGATGTGATGTCGCTTATCTACGATGATGTGAAGGCCGGGCGTGAGCCCGATATGGATAAGTTCGACCGCGTGATGTGGGAGTTCGCCCGTAGCGGCTGCGACCGCGTCATTCTGGCCTGCACCGAGCTCTCGGTGCTGCAAAAGTACCGAGAGATGCCCGAGATCACCCTCGACGCCATGGATGTCCTGGTGCGCGAATCCATCATCCGCAGCGGCGCCCCCTACCGCCTCTAGCTTCCGACCCGCCAAAAAGGGACAGGTTAATTTTGGTAGGTTTTATCTGGTGAAACAGTAAAGGCCTCGGCTCGTTTGGTGCGAGCCGAGGCCTTTTGCGTTGGGCGGTTGCTGTCGGTGGTGAACTAGAACAGGAAGCCGATGGCGATGAGGGCGATGCTGACGATGAGCACGGCGATGTCCAGGCCCTTGATGGGGTAGCGCTTGTACGAGCTGGCGCGCGTACGCAGATAGAAGCCGCGCTGTTCTGCCGCCAAGGCTGTGGCATCGGTCTTGCCCACGCTCGAGATGAGCAGTGGCACACACAGCGGCAGCATGAGCTTAAGCTTCTTGATGGGGTTCTTGGTGTCGTACTCGACGCCGCGTGCGGTCTGCGCCTCCATGATGGCGTTCATCTCCTGACCAAACACCGGCACAAAGCGCAGCGCCGTGGTAAAGGTGAAGGCATAGCGATACGGCACGTGCAGCACCTCGACGCAGGCGTTGGCAAGGTCGTTGAGCTTGGTCACCATGAGCATGAGGATGAGTGGTAACGCCACACCCAGCAGGCGCAGGCAGGCCTTCGACCCTGTGACGAGGCCCGTGTCGGTGATAAAACTCCACACCACGTTGCCATCGCGCATAAAGGCCAGCTGGAGCACCAGCATGATAAGCGCAAGCGGAATCAGCAACTTGAGCAGCGAGAACAGACGGTCGACGACGCCGGCATAGGCGCCCAGCGCAAGGGTGAGTGCCAAAAAGCCCAGCAGCGCCACGTAGGTGTCGGACAAGAAGATGCCGACGATGATGGCGGCGGCGAGGCCCAGTTTGACGACGGGATTCGGGCGATGCAGCAGCGTATCGCCCGGCATGTAGTCGATGACGTTAACCACGGTGGACCATCTCCTTGGTAATTCGAACGACATCGGTGACCTCGCTCACCTGCGCAAAAGCGGGCGAGACGGAAGATGCCAGACGGCGCGAGAGTTCAATAACCTGGGGCGGCTCAACGTAGGCACGCCGCATGAGATCGATGTTCGAGAACAGCTCGTGCGTGCGGCCGCGGTCGAGGATGCGACCGTCGGCCATTACCACAATGCGCTCGACAAAATCCGAGACGACTTCCATATCGTGGCAGACCATGATAACGGCGCAACCACGCTCGGCCATGGTGCGCACCGTTTCCATGACGGTCATGCACTCGCGGTAATCAAGGCCGCTCGTGGGCTCGTCGAGCACGACGATCTTGGGCTCAACCACTACGACGGAGGCAAGCGCCACCATTTGTCGCTGGCCGCGCGAAAGCGAGAACGGTGCCTCGTCGGCGGGCAGACCAAAGCGGTCGATGACGAGCTGGGCGCGACGCAGCGCCTCGGCGCGGTCCATGCCGCCCAGTTCCAAGCCAAAGGCGACCTCGTCGAGCACGGTGTCCTTGCAGATCTGGCGGTCGGGGTTTTGGAAGAGGGTCGCGACCTCGCGGGCGATACGGCTCGTGGGGACCGCGGCAGTGTCTAGGCCCGTGACGCGCACGCTGCCCGAGGCGGGCTTAAGCAAGCCTGTGAGCAGTTTGGTGAGCGTGGTCTTGCCGGCGCCGTTTTGGCCGACGATGCCCACGAGCTCGCCAGGATAGAGCGTCAGGCTAAGGTCGTGTACGGCGGCGCCGCCATTGGGATAGGCAAACTCAACATGGTCGAAGGTGAGTACGGGTTCGGCGTCCTTGGCATGAGGACGCAACGACGGTGCATGCGGGGAACCGGCGGGCGCCTGGGCTTCGATGGCCGCGTGTGCGGGGTCGACGATGCCCGAAATCAGGCACTCGGCCTCATCGACATCCAGGCAAGGGGTACCGCTTGCCAGACCATCGGCCTCGAGGCTATTGAAGATGCGCGTGACGCGGGGACAGTCGACGCCAATGGTACGAAGTTCATCGGTATGCGCGAAGACCTCGTGTGGCTCGCCCTGCAGTGCGATTTCGCCATGGTTGAGCACGAGCACGCGGTTGCAGTACTCCGAGAGCAGGGCGACCTTTTGCTCAACGACGACGATGGTGATTCCAAGTGCGCGGTTTGCCTCACGCAGCGTCTCGAAGACCAACGTGGAGCTGGCGGGGTCGAGTGCCGCGGTGGGCTCGTCGAGAACCAAGACGCGCGGACGCATGGCGAGGATGGCGGCGATGGCCACCTTCTGCTTCTGTCCGCCCGAGAGTGTGGCGATCTCGCGGTCGCGCAGGTCGCTGATGCCGACGGTCTCGAGCGTTTCGCTCACGCGCTGCTCGATCTGGTCGTGGGGAACGCCAAAGTTCTCGAGGCCAAAGAGCATCTCGTCCTCGACGACCGAGGCGACCATCTGCGTGTCGATGTCCTGCAGCACGCTGCCGACGATTTGCGACACGTCGGTGAGCGAGGCTTCGCAGGTGTCGTGGCCGTCAACCATGACGGACCCGAAGAACGTGCCGGTGTAGTGGTGGGGCACAGCACCCGACAGGCAGGCGGCAAGCGTGGACTTGCCGGCGCCCGAGGGCCCGATGATGCCGATGAAATCTCCCTTGTTCACGCCGAGCGAGATGTGGCTGAGCGCCTGTTCGGTCTGCGTGCCATAGGAGAACGAGACATCGTCGACGTTGATGATCGTTTCCATGGATACCTTTCATAGTCATTGGGGACGTTCTTTAATGACTAGTCGTTTAAGAACGTCCCCAAGAGCTAGTTGTTTGGGACAGTCTTTGGTGGTGAAGCACGGAGACGGCTTTACGAGGGGCCCCAGGTTGGCGCGAGAAAGAGGAGCGAAGCGTACTTGGGTACGCGAGCGACGAATGAACGCCAAGATGGGGTGGCTCGTAAAGCCGAGTGGGTTAGTTGAGCTCCAGGGCCTTCTGGATGGGCAGGTAGAGGGCGCCGACCAGAATGGCGTTAAAGACGGCGGTCATGGCGACGACGGGCAACATAGCGGCGGCGAGCTCGCCGACCACGCCGAGCATGGCCATCTTGATGACCATGAAGATGGCGCCGGAGACAAAGGTGGTCAGGAAGGTTGCGACAATGGCGATGGCGGGCTTGACCTGACCGTCCTTGCCGGCGGCGTTGACGATGCCGGCCATAAGCATGGCGGCGATGCCCTCGGCGGCAAAATCGATGAACGGCGAGGTGGTGGTGATCTGGATCACGGCGGCTGAGATAAGGCCAATGACGAGCGCCTGGCCAATGTTGGGGCGTACCACCAGGATGGTGAGGCAGAAGGCCGAGATGATGAACTCGGGGCTGATCATGCCGCCCGAGATGCCTGAGATGGCCTTACCGACGGTGAAGTTGAGGATGAAGCCGGCAGCGAGCAGGATGGCGAGCAGGACGAGGGCGCGGACATCGAGTTTGCCGCGGTCAGCGGCCTGGACGGTGCGGGGCTGGGTGGCGGTGGCGTTCTGAGACATGGTGAAAATCCTTTCGGAATGGGGGTGCAAGAGAAAAGCGGAGGCGCGTGATGCGAATGCGATCGGGCTCGAGATAGAAAAAGGCCCCCGGTCGAAACCGGAGGCCTTCCAATCACCTAGAGCGCAAAAACAGGCGTGAGGGACTCACTGTCGACCGATCGTATTCGCATCACGCCACCACCAGTTGTTGAGAGACTTCATCGTGTTCTTCATGTTGGTGGCTCCTTTCGTGATGCCGTGGCGCGGTCGCGCCTAATTGCTGTTGCGCTGCACTATAGCACAGTGAAGTGTGTGCTGGGAAATCTTTTTTTAAAAAGATTTCAGTGGTGTTTCCCGCCGGTCAAAAAGGCGGGCTGAGCGGGCGAAGCTGCCATTGCTGCCTTGCCCGCTCAGCTAAGACGTTACTCCTTATTGCGACGGTAGAGGAAGTAACCGCCCGCGGAGATGACGGCAACGCCAGCGATGGCGAATGCAGCCACCGCGCGGCCATCAAAACGATCGCCGGTGGTGGGCAGGCCGCCCTTGGTGTTCGTCTTGTTGGTGGTTACCGTGGTCGTGGTGTCCGACTTCTGTCTCTTATACACATCTGACGCTGCCGACGAATAGCCTT